>NZ_JBVICQ010000006.1:0-563989 GCF_055572815.1 Streptomyces sp. NPDC030296 | reverse complement strand
GTCGGCCGGGCACAGGTCACCAAGGGCGAGAAGGCCGTGGTCGTCGGCGGCGGACCGGTCGGCGTACTCATCGCCCTGGTCGCCCGGGCCGCCGGAGCCCAGGTGCGAGTGGTTGAGCTCAGCGCCCACCGCCGTGCGCTGGCCCAAGGACTGGGCCTGACCGTCTGGGATCCGGCCGCCTACGACATCGGCGCCCTGGTCCGCGCATGGACCGCCGACGCGGGCGCGGACGTGGCGTTCGAGGTGTCCGGTGCGGCCGGCGGCGTGGACACCGCCGTCGAGGTGCTCGGTGTGCGGGGGCGGTTGTGCCTGGTCGCCATCCACCCCCGCCCGCGCGAGGTGAACCTGCACCGCTTCTTCTGGCGCGAACTCACCCTCGTCGGCGCCCGCCTGTACGACCGCTGCGACTTCGAGAACGCCGTCGCCCTGGTCGCCGACGGCACCATCCCCGCCGACCGGCTGATCAGCAAGGTCGTCCCCCTCACCCAGGCACCCGCCGCGTTCGAGGCGCTGGAGGGCGGCGGCGACGTGATGAAGATCCTCGTCGACTGCACCGACAACACCGCCGACCACTCCGACGACACCGCCGACCACTCCGACGACACCCAGGGAGCGGCCGTATGAGCGCCTTCGACCTCACCGGGAAACTCGCCGTCGTCACCGGAGCCCGCCGCGGCATCGGCCGGGCCATGGCCCGCGCCCTCGCCGCCGCCGGAGCCGACATCATCGCAGTGAGCGCCGGCCTGGAGGAATCCGGCAGCGACATCGAGAAGGACGTCACCGCCACAGGCCGCACCTTCGAAGCCATCCGCACCGACTTCGCCGACCCCGACGCCGTCCACGCCCTCGGCGCCGCCCTCGCCGGACGCGAACGCCCCGTGGACATCCTGGTCAACAACGCCGGCACCATCCGCCGCTCCCCGGCCGCCCAGCACAGCGACGCCGACTGGGAGTTGGTGCTCCAGGTCAACCTCAACGCCCAGTTCGTCCTCACCCGCGCCGTCGGCGCCACCATGGTCGCCCGCGGCCACGGCAAGGTCATCTTCACCGCCTCCCTGCTCAGCTACCAGGGCGGCATCACCGTCCCCGGCTACACCGCCGCCAAACACGGCATCGCCGGACTCACCAAAGCCCTCGCCAACGAATGGGCACCGCACGGCGTCAACGTCAACGCCATCGCCCCCGGCTACATCGCCACCGACAACACCCAAGCCCTCCAGGACGACCCCGTCCGCAGCAAAGCGATCGTGGACCGCATCCCCGCCGGACGCTGGGGCAGCCCCGACGACCTCGCCGGCGCCACCGTCTTCCTCGCCTCCGACGCCGCCGCCTACATCCACGGCACCACCCTGCCCGTCGACGGCGGATGGCTCGGCCGATGACCGGCGGCCCCGACTCCGTACCGGTCCGCGTCGACGTCCGCGTCCACGAGGAGGACGTCATGCGACGCCGGAGGGTCGCCCGCACGTCCGTCGAACTCACCGCCCTCGGGTTCGGCGCGGCGGTGATCGGCAACCTGTACCGCACCACCTCGGAGGCCGACGCGTCGGCCGCGGTCGACGCGGCCTGGGACGCGGGCATCCGGTACTTCGACACCGCGCCGCACTACGGCCTCGGACTCTCCGAACAGCGCCTCGGGGCGGCCCTGCGGCAGCGCCCTCGGGACGAGTACGTCGTCTCCTCCAAGGTGGGCCGGCTCCTCGTCCCCAACGAGCGTCCCCAGGGCGTCGACAGTGAGGGCTTCGTCGTCCCGGACGACCTGCGCCGGCAGTGGGACTTCAGCCGCGACGGCGTGCTCCGCTCCATCGAGGACTCCCTGCGCCGCACCGGCCTCGACCGGCTCGACATCGTCTACGTGCACGACCCCGACGACCACTGGCGGCAGGCCGCCGACGAGGCCCTGCCCGCTCTGGCGGAGCTGCGCGACCAAGGGGTCGTCGGGGCCATCGGCGCCGGCATGAACCAGTCGGCCATGCTCGCCCGTTTCCTGCGGGAGACCGCCGCCGACGTGGTCATGCTCGCCGGGCGCTACACCCTCCTCGACCAGTCGGCGCTGGACGACGTGCTGCCCGCCGCGCGGGAAGCGGGCAAGAGCGTCGTCGCGGCCGGTGTCTTCAACTCCGGGCTGCTCTCGCGTCCACGGCCCGCCGAAGGCATGAAGTACGACTACCGGGACGCTCCCCGGGAACTGGTCGCCCGCGCACGGGCGATCGCGGAGATCTGCGAGGAACACGGCACCAGCCTTCCCGCCGCCGCCATCGCCTTCCCCACAACCCATCCCAACACCGTCAACGTCACGCTGGGCATGCGTGACCGCGCACAGGTGACGCAGAACGTGGCACTCCAGCGGAGCGCCGTACCCCGGGCGCTCTGGGACGACCTCCGTGAACGAGGGCTGATCAGGCAGGACGTCCCCATCACCGTCGGCGGTGTCCCTTGATGCCGCTGAGGTGCGAGGGCGCACCACATCCGCTGCCACTGGAGAAGCACTGAGGAAGTCGACCCGTTCGCGAAATCGCACCGACCGCACCCCTGGAGCCGCCGCATGAACGCTCTCCCGACCGACCGATCCAGCAGGAGGGGCAGACGATGAATCCCTTCCCCTCCACCGTCCGCAGGCTCTCGGCCGTACTTGCCACGGCCCTCTGCGCGACGCCGCTGGCCTCCCTCACCCTGTCGACCCCGGCCGCGGCAGCGGTCCAGGCCACCTACTACGTCGCCCCCGACGGCAGCGACACCAACGCCGGGACGATCTCCGCGCCGTTCAAGACCCTGCGGCACGCACGGGACGTCGTACGCACGGTCAACGACGACATGACCGGCGACATCAACGTCTTCCTGCGCGGCGGCAACTACCCCGTGAGCAGCACCGTCGACTTCACGTCGGCCGACTCCGGGACGAACGGCCACCGTGTCGTGTACGCCGCCTACCAGAACGAGAAGCCGGTGCTGAACGGTGGCGTCCCGGTGGCCGGCTGGACCCAGCACAGCGGGAACATCTGGAAGGCGTCGCTGAACCGCGACGACAAGCTCCGCGCCCTCTACGTCGACGGCAAGCGTGCCCAGATGGCCTCGAAGACGATCGACTCGGCCGGATGCCAAGGGTCCTACTCCGTCACGGCCGGCCAGGCCCCCTGGGCCTGGGAGTCGGGTTCGCACTGCGACGGGGCCAAGTACAGCCTCTCCGACCTGCCCGCCGTCGCGGCCAACCAGGACGACGTCGAGATCAAGTCGGCCACGACGTGGACCACGGCCATCGTGGGCGTCCGTCAGATCACCACGGGCTCGGACGGCGCCAACCGCGTGGCCCTGTTCCAGCAGCCGGGTGCGGCCATCGCCCAGGCACCGCCGTACGGCCCGTTCAAAGCCGGCGGCAGTCATACGTTCATGAACGCGTACGAGTTCCTGGACAAGCCGGGCGAGTTCTACTTCAACAAGACCACCCACACGCTGTACTACTACAAGTCCGGCTCCGAGGACATGACCACGGCGAAGGTCTTCGCGCCGAACAACGTGTCCACCCTGCTCAAGATCGCCGGCACGTCGAGGACCGACCACGCGCGGAACATCACGTTCTCCGGGCTCACGGTCGAGCACTCCGACTGGAACCTGGTCGATGTCGCGGGCTCAGTCTTCCGGCAGTCAACGCAGGGCAACACCATCTCGACCGTGTACGCGAAGAAGAACTTCCACGCGTACACCTACCGCAACGTCGACCTGCCGCCGGCCGCCGTCCAGATCGAGAACGCCGACGGCATCACCCTACGGCGCAACACGGTGCAGCACACCGGCGCCGACGGGATCACCCTGGCCAACGACGTGACGGACTCGCAGCTGACCGGCAACGTCACGAATGACATAGGCGGCTCCGCGATCACCGTGGGGCACCCCCAGCACGTGTACATCGGGGACTACACCTCGACCAACAACGAGAAGTACCCGGTGAACGTCGAGGGGATCTGCAAGAACATCTCGATCACGAACAACTACCTCCACGACAGCGCGGTGTTGTTCGAGGCCTCCAGCCCCGTCTCGGCGTACTTCGTGGACTCCCTGTCCGTGGAGCACAACCGGATCGAGAAGTCCCCGTGGGCGGGCATCACCCTCGGCTGGGGATGGTGGAACTTCGACGGTTCGACGAACTCCATCAATCCCGGGAACCCGACCACCACGGCGAAGAACAACACCATCAAGTACAACGAGATCTTCGACACGATGCAGGTGCTCGGCGACTCCGCTCCCATCTACACGCTGGGCAGCCAGCCGGGAACGGAGATCAGCGGCAACTACATCAAGGGCGTCCCGGCCGGCCACAAGTACGGCCTGCACCCCGATGAAGGCTCCGCCTTCATCAACTACCACGACAACGTGTTCGACGTCGACCCGGGCCTGGCGTACACCGTCAACTCCGGCACCTGGGGCCGGCAGCACGACCTGAGCATCACCAACAACTACGGCACCCTCAACAAGATCGCGGGCAGGAACGTCCCGAACAGCACGATCACGGACGTGAAGGGCTACGGGGACAACGTGTGGCCGTCGCAGGCGTACGGCATCGCCCTGAACGCGGGTGTGGAGGAGGCCTACAAGGACCTCCTGCCCGCCGCGGCCACGGCTGCGCAGGACTACGCGCTGCCCGCGAGCACGTTCGCCGGCACGGGCGTGATGACCGTTCCGGTGCGCAGCCCCAAGGACGCGACCAAGACGCTGTGGCTGGCTCCCGCCGGTACGACGACGTTCGCCGCCGGTCCCACCATGACCAGCGCGAGCGGCACCGCGACGAGCATCCGCGTCCCGCAGACGGCGGGTGACTACCGGCTCTACGTCGTGAACGCCCAGGGGAACGCGTCTCCCGCGTCGAACGCCCTCGTGCGGCAGCGCTGGAACCACGTCGACGACAAGGCCGCGGGCGTGACCTACTCCGGGACCTGGTCGAACTGGAACGACACGAAGGACATGAACGGGTCCGAGAAGTTCACGGGCACCGCGGGCAACTCCGCCGAGTTCTCGTTCACCGGCACGGGCGTGCGGTACCTCAGCATGACGCAGCCGAACATGGGCAAGGTGGACGTCTACATCGACGGCACCCTGGCCCAGGCGGGCATCGACGCGTACGCCTCGACGGTGACGAAGCAGGTGCCGCTGTTCGAGAAGACGAACCTGGCCGCGGGCCCGCACACGATCAAGGTCGTGTGCACCGGCACCAAGAACGCTTCCTCGTCCAACACCGTCTGCGCCCTGGACGCGTTCGCCTCGATCCAGTTCCCCGCGAAGAACGCCAACTACAAGCTGGTCAACAAGAGCAGCAACAAGGCCATCGACGTGTCAGGCGGATCGTTGACCGCCGGAGCCAACGTCATCCAGTGGAACGACACCGGAGCCGGGAACCAGAACTGGCGCTTCGCCCCGGTGGGTGACGGCAGTTACGAGATCGTCAGCCGGAACAGCGGCCTGCTCATGGACGTCAGCGGTGCTTCCACCGCGGACGGCGCGACCGTCATCCAGTCGTCCGACACCAACGCCGCGAACCAGCGCTGGACTCTGGTCGCCGACGGAAACGGCTACTACAAGATCAGGAACGTGAACAGCGGCAAGTTGCTCTCGGTGCCCAACTCGACGGCGGGCACGCAGCTCGCGCAGACGACGGACACGAACGCCGACAGCCAGCTGTGGAAGGTGGTCAACGTGGACTGACCCGTCAGCCACCGCGCCGCGGCGACGGTGCCGGCTCTTGCGGCCGGCACCGGCTCGGTCCGTCACGACCGATGCGGCGTTGCTCGCCGATATCCACCATCTCGTCAACCGCGGAACCGGGCGCTGTCTCGACGCCTTCTACTCCGGCGGCGGTGAGAACGGTAAGGCCGTCGGGCTGTGGGACTGCAATGGCGGCATCAGCGAGCAGTGGCGGCTCGTCTCCTCGGGCAACCCCGGCTACCCTTACGCCCTCGTGAACGCGCCCAAGGGGCGCTGCCTGGACTATCCCGCCGAGTCGGGGGGCGCCGTCGGCCGGCAGTTCAAGCTGTGGGACTGCAACCGTTCGGCGTCGCAGAACCTCAAGCTGGTGCTCTACGGCAACTTTTACAAGATCTACGTGCATCGCAACGGGACCGCGCCGATGGACGCCTACGCCAGCAGCGGCGGCCTCAACGGCAACCCGGTCGGCATCTGGAACGAGACGGGCAGCCCCCTCCAGCACTGGACGCTGCAGCCGTACTGAGCTGCGAGGGGGCAGCGCCGCCCTCTGTTCCCCCGGGTCCTGTCGGCGCCGACCTCAGGCCACCCCCGCCGGTGTTCGCAGAAGCGCGCGGGTCGCCTCGTGGGCGGGGGCGGTGAAGACCGTCGCCGTGGGGCCGGACTCCACGCTGCGGCCCGCTTCGAGGACGGTGACCGTGTCGGTGCGGTCGGCGATCAGCGGGAGATCGTGGCTGATGAGGACGAGGGCCGTGCCGCGCTCCTCCCGCAGCCTGACCAACAGGTCCATGATCGACTCCGCGGTGCCGGTGTCCAGTGCCGAGGTCACCTCGTCGCAGATCAGCACGTCCGGGTCGGCCGCCAGGGCCCGCGCGATGGCCACGCGCTGACGCTGTCCGCCGGAGAGTTCGTGCGGGTAGCGCGAGGTGAACTCGGCGGGCAGACCGACCTGTTCGAGCAGTTCCGCCACCCGGGCCGGCACCGCGCCGGACGCGCACCGCCGGTGCAGGCGCAGCGGTCTGCCGAGCGCGGCGGCGACCGTGCGGCTGGGGTTCAGCGCGCCGAGCGGGTTCTGGGTGACCAACTGGACGCGGCGGCGCTGTTCGCGGCTGCGCCCGCGCAGGCCGGTGCTCAGCGGCGCCCCGTCGAGACGGATCGTGCCGGCGGTGATCGGCTGCAGCCCGACCACGGCGCGGACGAGCGTGGTCTTGCCGGAGCCCGAGGCGCCGACGATGCCGGTCGCCGCCCCGGGACCGACGGTCAGCGAGACACCGTCCAGCGCGGGAACGTCCGAACGCCGGCCGAACACCACGCAGAGACCGCGCACGTCCAGTACGGGGACGTCCGCCGATCCGGTCCCGGCCCCCCGGTGCCGCGTCCGGCCCTCGATCGGGCCCTGCTCCGCGTCCCCGGCCCGGTCCTTCGCCAGGTCCCCCCGCGAACGCCCGGTCGAGGACCCCACCGGGCCCCCCGCCCGGCGCGCCACTCGACCCTCCGCCGGGTCCCCCGCGCGGTTCCCCGCCCGGTCCTCGGCCCGCCCCTCAGGCGGACACCCCGACACACCACCCCGCTGGGACGGACCGGGTGCGGGCGTCCCCGACCGGAGTTCCACCACCTCGTCCGCGACGCGTTCCACGAGTTCGGGGTCGTGGCAGGAGAGCGCCACCGCCAGATCGTGCTCGCGGGCCAGGTGGCGCAGCAGGTCGCCGATGTCGTCGCGGAGTTCGGGGTGGAGGCCGGCCGTCGGCTCGTCGAGGAGGAGGAGCCGGGGTCGGCGAGCCAGGGCGCGGGCGAGGGCCACCCGGCGTTGCTGTCCGCCGGACAGGGCTGCCGGGCGCCGGGTGACGAGGGTGCCGTCGTCGGGGAGCCGTACCTCTTCGAGGAGGGCCCGCACCGCCTGCGGGGTCCGGTCGTCGCTGAGTTCGCGCAGGAGCGAGCGGACCCGCATCCGGGGGTTGAGGCCCGAGCCGGGGTCCTGGCCGACGAAGGCGAGCCGCTCGCGGCGCAGGGTGCGCAGGTCCCGTTCGGAGAGGGCGAACACGTCGTGGCCGAGGACCTCGACGTGTCCGAAGGCGCGCTCGGTGCCGGGGGGCAGGAGTCCGGTGAGGGCGCGCAGGAGCGTGGTCTTGCCCGAGCCGGAGGGGCCGGTCAGGGCCGTCAGCCGGCCCGGGCGGAGGGTGAGCCGGGCGTCCTGGAGGAGGATCCGCCCGTCGTGGGCGGTGACGGTGAGGTCGGTGATCCGGGCCGCGGGGGTCGCGGCGGGCGCGGGAGGGCCGTCCTCCCGGTACCTGTCGGGTGTGTGGCTCACAGGACGGTCACCGCCTTCCGGCCGGACTGGGGTGCGAGGGCCGCCGCCGCGAGGTTGACGCAGAGGGCGAGCAGGCCGATGGCGAGGCTGGGGGCGACCACGGGCCAGGGGTTGAGGAGGATGCCGGAAGAGTTCTCACGGATCATCAACGCCCAGTCCGCGGCGGGGGGTTGGGGCCCCACCTGGAGGAACCCGGCGGTGGCGACGAGGTAGACGGCGGCGACGAAACGCAGGCCGAAGAGGGCGAGCAGGGTGGCGCGCAGGTTGGGCAGGACCTCCCGCAGTACGAGGTGCCACAGCCGTTCGCCGCCCGCCGCGGCGGCCTCGACGTAGCCGGAGGCGGCCACCGGGGCGGCGGCTCCGGCGGTGAGCCGTACCGCGTACGGCACGCCGAGGACGACGGCGGCGGCGATCACGGCGAACCGTCCGCCGTCCGGCCAGGACAGGGTGACGAGGAGGATGCCGAGCACCGCCGGCAACAGCATCAGCACGTCGGCGATCCGTTCCACCAGGCGTCCGACGCGCGGGCGCAGCGCGCCGACCGCGCCGAGGACCGCGGCACCGCCGGTGACCAGCGCGGCGACGAGCAGCGAGGAGAGCACCAGGTCGCGGCCGCCGGCGAGCAGCCGGCTCAGCACGTCCCGGCCCAGTTGGTCACCGCCGAGCAGAGCGTCGCCGCCGGGTTCGGCGTACGGGGCGGCGACAGGGGCGTCGATGGGATGGGGGGCTAGCCAGGGCCCGGCGAGGGCGAGGGCGAGCAGCAGCAGGGCGGGCAGCACGCGGAGGGCGACGGCGCGGGTGCGGGGGCTCATCGGCGTCCTCCCGCCGTCATGTCCCGGACGAGGTCGGCGAGCAGCAGGACGCCGGTGATGACCGCGCCCGACAGGGCCGTCACGCCGGCGATGACGGGGCTGTCGCGGTCGGTCACGGCGGAGGCCAGGACCGACCCGATGCCGGGGTGGTTGAAGATGGTTTCGACCACGACCGCGCCGCCGAGGAGCATGCCGGTGGAGGTGGCGAGGCCGGCGGTGATGGTGGGCAGGGCGCCGGGCAGGACGTGGTGGGTGAGGACGCGGTGCGGGGGCAGGCCGTCGAGGACGGCGGTCTCCACATGGGGGGCGCGGGCCTCGTCGGCGAGGGCGGCGCGCACGATGCGTACGTTCCAGCCGGCCTGCGGGACGGTCAGGGCGAGCACGGGCAGGATCAGCATGGTCCAGTCGGCGGGGGTTCCGTCGGCGTCGGTGAGGGTGACCGCGGGCAGCCAGCCCGTCCACAGCGAGAGCAGCAGGACGAGGGCGACGGCGACCACGAACTCGGGCAGGGCGAGGACCGCGGTGGCGGCGCCGGAGACGGCGCGGTCGACGCGTCCGCCGGGCCGCAGCGCTGCCCAGCAACCGAGAGCGAGGGAGATGACGGCGGTCAGCAGCAGGGCGAGGCCGCCGAGGAGGAGGGTGTTGGGGAACGCCGAGGACAGCAGGTCGCTCACCTTCTCGCCGCGCGCCGACACCCCGAGGTCGCCGGTGGGCAGGCCGCTCATCCAGTCCCAGAAGCGTTCGAGGACGGGCCGGTTGAGGCCGAGGAGTCTGCGTCGGGCCTCGGTGTCGGCGGCGCTCTCCCCGCGCTCGGAGGTGGCGTCGGCGGCGTCGCCCGGCAGCAGTTCGACGGTGACGAAGACCAGCGCGAGGAGCACCGCGAGAAGCGTCGCCCGTTTCAGGACGACGAGGCCGACCCGGGCGGCGAGCGGGGCGAGGGGAGCACGCGATCGCCGGGCCTTCTCCCCGTGGGGAGAGGGCCCGGCGGGTGCGGCCGTGTCAGCGGTCAACGGGCCAGCCATGCCCGCTCGAGCTGGACGCGGCCGTAACCGGGCAGTGTGGGCAGCCCGTTGACCTTGGATCCGGCGAGGTCGATGCCGTCGGCCATGCCCCACAGGAGGTAGCCGGAGCTGTCGTGCTCGATCCGCTGGAGCCGCTTCAGCAGGGCGGTGCGCTCGCTCGCGTCGGCGGTGCCGATGGCCTTCTGGTAGGCCGTGTCGAACTCCTCGTCCTTCCAGCCGGCCTCGTTCTGGCCGCTGTCGGAGACCATGGTCTTGCTGGCGAAGAAGACCACCGAGTCGTTGGTGCCCCAGTAGGTGGTGTAGAGGTCGCCCTTGAGCCAGGTCTTGTCCCAGAAGGTGCCGGACTCCTGCTTGACGACCTTCACTTTCACGCCGGCCTCGCGGACCTGGGTGGCGAAGAGGGTGGCCGACTCGGCGAGGCCGGCGATGTCCTCGGTGGTGTACAGCTCGTACGTCTTCGACGTGTCGAACTTGGCCTCCTTCAGGAGTTCCTTGGCCTTGGCGAGGTCGCGGGTGCGCTGCGGGATGCTCTTGTCGTAGGCCGGGTCGCCGGTGCCGAGGATGTCGTTGGCGACGGTGCCGTAGCCGGACAGGACCTGCTTGACCATGGCCTCGCGGTCGACGGCCAGGCGCAGCGCCTCGCGGACCTTCGCGTCGGCGAACGGGCCGTCGGCGGTGCGCAGGACGATGGGCATCGCCATGTCGTTGGGGCGGCGGACGGTCTTGATGTCCTTGCGGCTCTCTGCCGTGCGGGCCGCGACGGCGCCGACGTTGGAGGCGAGGTCGATCTGGCCGGCGAGCAGGGCGCTCGCCATCGCCTGGGGGCTCTCGAAGATCTTGACCTCGATGGCGTCGAGGTGGACGTCGCCGCCGTACCAGTCGTCGTTGCGGACGAGGCGGGCGTTGCCGCCGCGGAACCAGTCGAGCTTGAAGGGGCCGGTGCCGGGGGCCTTGGCGATGTTCTTGTCGGTGGTGCCCTTGGGGACGACGAAGGTGGTGAGGCGGACCAGCAGGGGCAGTTCGGCGTTGGCGTAGTCGGAGACGATCACGACCGTGTCGGTGCCGTCGGCGGAGATGTTCTTCTCCTGGATGCCGGGCAGCCGGGAGGCACCGGCGGGGGTGGCGCGCAGCCGCTTGAGCGAGAAGACGACGTCGTCGGCGGTGACGGGGGACCCGTCGTGGAACTTCGCGCCCTTGGCGATCGTGAACCGCCAGGTCTTCAGGTCGTCCGAGGCCTTCCAGCTCGCGGCGAGGCGGGGCTCGGTGTTGGGCTTGGTGCCGGGGACGGTCAGGGTGTCGTAGATCAGGCTGAGAATGAGGTAGTCGCTCTCGTTGGCCTGGCTGCCGTGGGGGTCCCGGGTGATGGCGCCGGCCCTGCCGAGGGCGCCGACCCGCAGGGTGCCGCCCTTGACGGGTTCGGCAGAGCCGCCGCCGGCGGCCGCGTTCGGCTCCTCGTCGCCGCCCCCACCGCAAGCGGTGAGCAGGGCGCCCGCGCCGATGGCGCCGCCGAGCCAGAGCATGTGACGTCGCGTCAGCTCCACGTGTTCCTCATTTTCCCGCAGTTGACCGAGATTTGCTTAGCCTTACCTACCTTGCACAACTCCCGTGTGACAAGACCGACTTCGCGTGATCCAGATCTTACTTAGGTAAGCCTTGCCTGTCATCTGGAGCCTGGCTATGTTTCACCAGGGCTTCCCGGCGCCGCACCGACCACGCGGCCCGCTCCGGAGGGCCTTCTTCTCCATGCCCGTAGACCAGCAACGCGCCGCCCCGCACCCCCCGCACTGGAACGGACAGTCACCATGCCCACGGGAACCGCACCCGTACGCCTGCTCGATTCCGACTCGGTGGCGGAACTGACCGCCGCCGCCCGCACCCTCCTGGCCAGGTACGACGGGTCGTCGACCCACCCCGACCTGCTGGCCGAAATCCCCACCGCCACCGCCTCGTTGAGCGACGCGATACGCCACGCCTGCCGCCCCGTCGACACCGCCGAGGGCCTGTTCGTGCTGCGCGGCCTGCCCGTCGACGACACCGAGATCGGCCCCACACCGGGCCACTGGTCGACGGCCGGCGACGCCGGCGCCGTATACGACGTGGTCCTGCTGCTCCTCTCGACGGTGATGGGCACTCCCATCGCCTGGGAGGGCCAGCAGGAGGGCCGTTTCGTCCACAACATCGTGCCGTCCCCCGGCCACGAGGAGGAGCAGACCGGCGCCAGCAGCAGTGTGCTGCTCAGCCCGCACACCGAGGACGCCTTCCACCCCGGCCGGGCCCATCTGCTGGTCCTCGGCTGCATGCGCAACCACGACTCCGTCGCCACCACCGCCGCCAGCATCCGCCAGGTCGAACTCGAAGACCGCGAGGTGGAGTTGCTCAGCCGTCCGGTGCTGCCGATCCTGCCCGACGACGCCTACGAGGAGGCTCAGGGCTACGCCGGCGAGCCACCGGCCGTGCCCACGCTCTGGGCGTCCGAGGAGGGGCTGACCCTGCGCTTCGACCCCGCCTACACCCCGCTGGACCAGGCACCCGAGGACCACCGCGCGGCCTACGCCCGGCTGGAGGAGGAACTCGCCCGCGTGAGCGTCGCGGTGAGCCTGAACCCCGGCGAGGTCCTGGTCGTCGACAACGACCTCGTCGTCCACGGCCGGGTCCCCTTCCAGGCCCGCTACGACGGCACGGACCGCTGGCTGAAACGTTCTTCCGTGCGGGTCGGGGGCCGCGCCACCAGGCCGCCCGCCGAGAAGTCGGAGCACGGCTACGGCCAGACCGCCGTGGAGGCGTACGCATGACCCGCATCGACACCCCGGAAGGAACGGCCGTGGCGCCCGACGACAAGACACTGCGGATTCTCAGCACCAGCGACGTGGCCGGCATCGACATCACGCTGACCGATGTCGTCTCCGTGGTGGAGCAGGCGTACCGCACCCTGGCGGACGGCCGCTCCGACAACCCGCGCAAGCTCACCGTCAAGCCCGAGGACGGCCACTCCGTCGCGTACGCGATGCTCGGCCGGGACGGGGTGCGCGGGGTCGTCGCGATCAAGACCTCCTACAAGTACGGCCTCCACGAGGACCGCGACAAGCAGCACTACTACACGACGCTCACCCTCTACGACGACGAGACCGGCCTGCCGGTCGCCATGCTCGACTGCGGCCGCATCGGCGCCCTGCGCACCCCGGCGGTCTCCGCCCTGCTGGCCCGGGAGCTCGCCGCCCCGGACAGCCGCAGCGCCCTCGTCATCGGCACGGGCACCCAGGGCCGGCTCGCGCTGCCGTTCCTGCTGACCACCCTGCCGGACCTGGAGCGCCTGATGCTCTTCGGCACCCACCCGGACGGCATCCGGGCCGTGCGCGAGCAGCTCCACGCGTACTTCCCCGACCGGGAGCTGGAGATCGTCACGGACCTCAGGGCCGCCGCCGCGGACGCGGACATCGTCCTCGCCACCGCCGGACCGGGCACCCCCGCGTCCGTGGAGGCCGAGTGGCTGAGGCCGTCCGCCCTGTCGGTGCTGATCGGCTACGGCATCGCGCCCTCCACCCTGCACACCGCCGACCGCGTGATCGCCACCAGCGAGGCCCAGATGCGGGTCACCGGCACGGACATGGCCGACGCCGACGGCGAAATCCGGGCCGTGCACGCCGAGTTCCCGGAGGTGCTCGCGGGCCGCGCCGAGGGCCGCACGGAGCCGGGGCAGCGGATCTTCGCTTACAACAGCGGGCTGGTCGTCACCGACATCGCCCTCGGCCACCGGTTCGCCCAGCTCGCGCTCGCCCAGGGCCTGGGCACGGCGGTGCCGCTGTGGACGTGACGACCGCCCTCCCCTCCCACACCACCGAGGAGGTGCGCGCGCTCCTCGAACAGCCCGGCAGCTCACTCCTGCACGAGCTGGGCCACGGCCTCGGCGGCCCCTACCACGTGCTGTTCCCGCGGCGGTTCGACGCCAACGCCGCAGCGTTCCGGGCGGCGTTCGCCGCGGCGGGCGTGGACGGGCGCGTGTACTACGCCAAGAAGGCCAACAAGGCGTCCGTGTTCGTGGAACGGGCCGCCGTGGCGGGCCTGGGCGTGGACGTGGCGAGCCACGGGGAGCTGCGCGAGGCGCTCGCGGCCGGGGTGCGCGGCACCGACCTGGTGATCACCGGCCCGGCCAAGGACGACCATCTGCTGCGGGTCTCCGTGCTGCACGGGGCACTGATCGCCGTGGACGCCCTCGACGAACTCGGCCGCGTCCTCGCCCTGGCACGCGAACTGGACCGCACCGCCCGGGTGTTGCTGCGCCTCCTTCCGCCGGGGCAACCGCACAGCCGCTTCGGCCTGGACGACACCGAGACGGCCACGGCCCTCGGCCGCTGCCGCACCGAGCACGTGGACATGGCGGGGTTCAGCTTCCACCTCTCCGGCTACGACATCCAGGAACGGGCCGACCTGGCCGCCCGGGCGGTACGACTGTGCGCGCACGCCCGCACCCTCGGGCTGCGCGCCGACAGGGTCAGCGTGGGCGGCGGCTTCGCCGTGGACTACGTGGGCGCGGACGACTGGCGCCGCTTCCACGAGAGCACCCGGCCCGAGCACTTCCACCGGCACAAGACCTTCTCCGGCTACTACCCGTACCACTCCCCCGTCGCCGGCGCGGACGCCCTCACCGCCCTGCTCGCCTCGACCCCGGCGGACGAGACGTCGAGCCTGGCCGACCTGGTGCGTCAGGCCGGGGTGACGCTGCTCGTCGAGCCGGGCAGGGCACTGCTGGACCAGGCGGGATGCAGCGTCTTCCGGGTCCAGGGCGTCAAGGAACGCGACGGCTACGACATCCTCACCGTGGACGGCAGCAGCCTCAGCCTGTCCGAGCAGTGGTTCGAGAGCGAGTTCCTGCCCGACCCGGTCGTCGTCCCCGCCGACCGGGCGGACCTCGCCGACGCGGGCCCGTACCCGGCCTGTGTGGGCGCCGCCACCTGCCTGGAGTCGGACCTGCTGACCTGGCGCAAGATCCCCTTCCCCGTCCGCCCGGCCACCGGCGACCTGCTGGTGTACCTGAACACGGCGGGCTACCAGATGGACTCCAACGAGTCCCCGTTCCACGAGCTGCCGCTGCCGCCCAAGGTCGTCGTCGAACCGCCGGCCCCCGACTCCCCCTCAGTCCGCCCCCACTGGCGTCTCGACCGCCACCCGTAGGGAGTTCCCCGCCATGAGCCACCCCCACCCCCTGCACCGTCCGCCCGTCGTCCGCCAGGTCTCCGAACTCATCGGCGCAACACCGCTGTTCGAGCTGTGCCGCACGGAGAGCGACGCCCGGCTGCTGCTGAAGCTGGAGCAGTTCAACCCGACCGGGACGGCGAAGATACGCATGGCCCGGCAGATGGTCGTCGACGCCGAGGAGCGCGGGCTGCTGCGCCCCGGCGGGCGGATCATCGAGTCCACCTCCGGCAACACCGGGCTCGGGCTCGCCGTGGTCGCCGCCGAGCGCGGCTACACGTTCACCGCGGTCGTCGACCACCACGCGTCCAAGGACAAGCTGCGCGCCATGAAGGCCATGGGCGCCGAACTGGTCTACGTGGCCGCCGAGGGCGACGAGGACCTCGCCACGGCCGCGCGCGAGGAGCTGGCGGAGCGGATGGCCGCCGAGTCGGACAACGCGTACTTCACCGAGCAGCACAACAACATGGCCAACGGCGTCGGTTACCACCCGGTGGCCCGGGAGCTGGACGCCGCGCTGGACGGCCGTATCGACATCCTGATCGGCGCCGTCGGCACCGGAGGCGGGCTGTTCGGGACCGGGGGCGCGCTGCGCGCGACCGTGCCGGACGTGCGGATCGTGGGGGTCGAGCCCAAGGGGTCCATCGCCTTCGGGCCGCCCGCGCACGACTACCACCAGTCGGGCACCGGCACACCGGAGGGCGCGACGATCGGCGCCATGGTGGACTACAGCCTGCTGGACGAGGGCGCGAAGGTCGGTGACGTCGAGGCGTTCGCCACGGCCCGCGCGGTGGCCCGCCGCACCGGGCTCATGCTCGGCGGCTCGGCCGGCGGAGTGGTGTACGAGGCCCTGACCCGGATGACGTCCCTCGCGCCGGGGACGACTATGGTCGCCCTGATCAACGACGGCGGGGAGAAGTACCTGGACACGGTCTTCGACGACGACTGGATGGGCGCCCGGGACCTGCTCTCCCCCGACACCGAACGCGAGGTGGACGAGCTGCTCGCCAAGCTCCGCCGCGTCGCGCCGGACGTCCAGGGGTAGTTCGTCCCGTCGTCAGCGTCCCCCCACCTCAGGAACGGAAGTCGATGCCGCCCGCCCTCGCCCGCCTCCTCGGCGACAGCCGCGCCCTCGCCACGCTGGCCGTGCCGCTGGCGCTCACCCAGCTCGCGCAGGTCGCCCTCACCACCACCGACACCATCATGATGGGCCTGATCGGCACCGAGGCCCTCGCGGCGGGCGGCCTCGCCATGGTGATCTTCAACCAGTTGCGCACCATGGGCGTCGGCATGGTCACCGCCGTCGGCAACCAGGTCGCGGCGGCCGACGCGCGGGCGGAGTCGGCCGACGCGCCGGAGGTCGCCCAGGACGAGGTCCGGGACCTGGTCCGGGCGAGCCTGCTCCTCTCGACCCTCGTGGGGGTCGTCGGCGCCGTGCTGATGGTGCTCATCGGGCACGCCGTGATCTGGCTGGGCCAGGACCCCGAGGTGGTCGACGCCGCGAAGCCCGTCCTCTACACGATGGCGCCCGGCCTGATCCCCTGCCTGTGGTTCCAGGCGATACGCCAGTTCACCGTCGGCATGCGCCGCCCGCAGGCCCTGCTGCGCATCACCCTCGTCTCGATCGCCGTCAACGCCGGCCTCAACTGGGCCTTCATCCACGGCACCTGGATCCTCCCGGAGCTGGGCCTGCCCGGCATCGGCCTGGCCACCAGCCTGGTGTACGCGCTGTCCTGCCTGGCCCTGTACCTGTCCGCCCGGCGCGACCCCCGGCTGGCTCCCGTCCTGTCCCTCAGCGTCTGGAAGACCCGCCCCGCCACACTGCGCCGGCTGACCGGACTCGGTACGCCGATCGCCGCCACCTACGGCTCCGAGGCGGGCTTCTTCTTCGTCGTCGCCCTGTTCGCGGGCAGCTTCGGCACGGCGGCGCTGGCCGCGCACACCGCCGTCAACCAGCTCGTCTACATCGTCTTCCAGATCGCCGTCGGCCTCTCCCACGCCGCGTCCATCGGCGTCAGCCGGGAGCTGGCGCTGCACAACCTGGCCGCCGCCCAGCGGCTGAAGGCCACCGCCCTGGCCTGCGCGGCGGCGGTGATGGCCGTGGTCGGACTGGTGTACGTGACCGCGCCCGGCCTGGTGCTCGCGCCGTTCTTCGACACCGGTGACACCAGGGCGGTCGACATCGCCACCCAACTGCTGCTGGTCGCGGCGGTGCTGCAGTTCTTCGACTGCGCGCAGAACATCGGCGTGGGCCTGCTGCGCGGCCTCGACGACACCAAGGGCGGTTTCCGCGTCACCCTCGTCGGCTACTGGCTCGTGGGCCTGCCCGCCGCTGCCCTGCTCGGTTTCGCCGTGGGGCTGGACACCCTCGGGATCTGGCTCGGCCTCCTCACCGGCCTCGCCACCACCGCCGTACTCCTTCTGCGTCGCTTCGACCGGGGCCTCGGCCGACTGCCCCGGCCCACGCAAGCGGAGCCCTCCCAGGCCTGACCGACGGCGGCACGACGACCAGGTCGCCGGGGGCTACGGCGCTCACGGCGTCACCGGCCTCGCGTCACTCGGCCGTGCGGCGGCCGGCGTACCTCAGCTCACGCGTCGGCCGCTCCGGTGGGGGCCAGGAGCTGCGTGGCGGCCAGCCGCGCGTACAGCTCGTCCTCGGTCACCAGTTCCTCGTGGGTGCCGACGGCGCGGACCCGTCCGGCCTCCATCACGACGATCCGCTCGGCCTCCGTCACCGTCGACAGGCGGTGGGCCACCACCAGCACGGTGGTTTCGCGGGCCACTTCCGTGAGGACGTCCCGCAGCGCCAGCTCGTTGACGGCGTCGAGCTGTGAGGTCGCCTCGTCCAGGAGCAGCAGGCGGGGCCTGCGCAGCAGGGCGCGGGCGACGGCGACGCGCTGCCGCTCACCGCCGGACAGCTTGGAGCCGCGGTGTCCGACCGGGGTGTCCAGGCCGTAGGGCAGGCGCTCGACGAGGGTGTCGAGCTTCGTGCGGGCCAGGACGTCGCGGATGTCGTCGTCGCTCGCGCCGGGCGCCGCGAAGACCAGGTTCTCGCGGAGCGTGCCGGCCAGCACCGGGGCGTCCTGCTCGACATAGCCGATCGCGGCCCGCAGCCGGGGCAGCGACCAGTGCCGTACGTCCTCGCCGTCGACGAGGACCCGGCCGCCGGTGACCTCGTGGAACCGCTCGATGAGCGCGAACACCGTCGACTTGCCCGCACCGGAGGGACCGACGAAGGCCGTCGTCCCGGCGGCCGGCACCTCGAAGCTGACCTGGTGGTGGACGTAGGGCAGACCGGGCCGGAAACGGAAGGACACCTCCTCGAAGCGGACCGACGCCGGGCCCGGCACCGCCGCCTCCCGCCGGGGCGGGGTGTCCTGCCGCCCGATGACCGGCTCCGTCGCCAGACGTTCCACGGCCGCGATCCGGGAGATGGCCGCCGCTCCCTCCTGGTAGGAGGACGCGGCGTCGACCAGCCGGGACACCGGCTCCATCAGATAGAAGAGGTACAGCAGGAAGGCGATGAGGGTGGAGACCGGGATCTGCCCGGACGCCACGCGCGCCCCACCGACCGCGAGTACCGTGAGGAAGGCCAGCTGGACGGCGAGTTCGTCGGCCGAGCCCGCCGCGGCCTCCCACTTCGCGCCCTTCACGCCGTGCCGCCAGGCCCGCCGCGCCGCCGCCTCCACGCGGGCGGTCTCCCGGCCCTCGGCGCCGGACGCCTTCACCGTACGGAACGCCCCGAAGGCCCGCTCCAACGCGACGGAGATGTCCCCGACCGCCCGCTGCGACCGTTCGGTGGCCCGCGCGATCCGCGGCATCACCAGCGCGACGGCCCCGCCGACCAGCACGACCACGCCGAGCGTCACACCCAGCAGCACGACGTCGAGGAACGCCATCATCACGATCGCCGCGACGAACGCGACCGCGCCCGTGGCCGCGGAGACGACCGCCTGCGTGCTGACCGCCCGCAGCAGCGTCGTGTCCGAGGTGACGCGGGACATCAGATCACCCGGCGGGATCCGCTCGAACTCCGCGATCCGCAGCCGCAACAGCCGCCCCACCACGGTGCGTCGAGCGGCCAGGACCACCGACTCCGCCGCCCGTTCCAGCGTGTACGCGCCGAACGCCTCGACCGCCGTGCCCACCACCACCAGCACGGTGAGCCCGATCAGTATCCCGGTGATCGTCCCACCGGAGGACATCCGGTCCACCAGCGCCTTCGTGGCCAACGGCTGCGACAGCGCCCCGGCGGCCCCGACCAGGGCGCACAGCAGGCCGAGGACGACGGCCCACCGGTGGGGCCGGACATACGCGTACAGCGCCCTGACCGTCTCCCGGGCGGACAGGGACGTCTCGGTGGACTCCTCCGTCGTCGGAGCGGATGCCGTGTTCACCGGGTTCCTTTCCTCGGCGGTCCGTTGCGGACCGGGGGTGCTCATGTGCCGGCTCAGCGGACGAGTCCGGCCGTTCCCGTGGCGAGGGCGCGTACCAGCGCATCGGGGACCTCGGGGTGGAGAACGACCAGGACGAGGGCGCCCACCGCCAGCATCAGTCCGAGGAACTCCAGGAAGTCGCCCCGGCGGGGGACGACATCACGGCCGGGTACGTCGGCCGCTGACGCGAGGGGGGTGTCGGGCTCCTCGTGCCGCGCACGGTGTGTCATGCCTCCAGCCTGGAAGACCTGCCTCCGCACGCCCATCCGGCACCCGTCGGGTCGACCCCCGCCGAGTGGCGGAAGGAGGTCATCACCAGGTCGCACACGGGCCGGGGCGGACAGAAATGCGGCTGCCGGGCTCCGCTCGGGTCGCGTAGCGTGCGGGGCATGTCGAGCGGCGGCTTCATGGGCGTGGGCGTCGCCGGCCGGCTGTCCGACCGGCGCCCGGTCGAAGTCCTCGCGGTCGGCGGACCGTTGCTGCTCCTCGGCTGGCCGGCCCTGGCGCTGCTCGCGGACGAGCCGGTCGCGCTGCTGGTCCTCGTGTGCGTGCAGGGCGCCCTGTCGTTCGCGCTGGGCGGCACGCTGATCGCACGGGTCCTCCACGAGGCGGCGGGAGCACCCACCATGGCCGGCTCGTACGCGACGGCGGCGCTCAACATCGGCGCCGCCGCCGGTCCCGTCGTCGCCGCGACCACCCTCGGCACCCGGGCCGGGGCCCTCGGGCCGCTGTGGGCGAGCGGAGTTCTCGTCGCGGTCGCGCTGCTCGTCGCGCTCCCCCTCCGTACCGCCGTCGCGGCCCGCGGCACGGAGGAGCGGGCGTGATCTCTCGCTAAGGGAGCGTGATGCCGAGGCGCTCCGCCAGTTCGTCGGCCCCGACGCCGTACGTCTGCCGGATCCGTACGCCGTCGGGGCCGACGTCGAAGACACCGCAGTCCGTGTAGACGCGGCTGACGCAGCCGACGCCGGTGAGCGGATAGGTGCAGCGGGGCACGAGCTTCGGCTCACCGGAGCGCGTGAACAGCGTCATCATCACGTAGACGTCCTTGGCGCCGATGGCGAGGTCCATGGCGCCGCCGACGGCGGGGATGGCGTCGGGCTCACCGGTGTGCCAGTTGGCGAGGTCGCCGTCGAACGCCACCTGGTACGCCCCGAGGACGCACACGTCGAGGTGGCCGCCGCGCATCATCGCGAAGGAGTCGGCGTGGTGGAAGTACGCCGCGCCCGGCAGCTCGGTCACCGGGACCTTCCCGGCGTTGGTCAGGTCGGGGTCGACCGCGTCGCCCTCGGCCTTCGGCCCCATGTTGAGCATGCCGTTCTCGGTGTGCAGCACCACCCCGGAGTCGGCCGGCAGATGGTCGGCGATCTTGGTGGGCTGGCCGATCCCGAGGTTGACGAAGGCACCCGCCGGGATGTCGCGTGCGATGACGGCGGCCAACTCGTCCATCGAGAGCCGGTGGTCGGCGGTCATCGGCGGCACGGCGTCCGCCCGGCCACCCGCCGGGCTCCCCGCCGCGGTCGCGTACCCGGTCGTCGGTGTGGTGGTCATCGCGCCCCCTGCACGGTGTAGTGACGGGCCTCGACCTGGACGATCCGGTCGACGTAGATGGACGGGGTGGCCACGGCCTCGGGGTCGAGCTGCCCGGCCTCGACGACCTGGTCGACCTGGACGATGGTCGTCGTCGCTGCCGTGGCCATGACCGGTCCGAAGTTGCGGGCCGTCTTCCGGTAGACGAGGTTGCCCATCGTGTCCGCGCGGTGGGCGCTGATCAGCGCGTAGTCGCCCTTGATCGGGTACTCCAGCAGATACTTCCGGCCGTCGATCTCCCGCTCCTCCTTGCCCTCGGCGAGCGGCGTGCCGACCGCGGTGGGGCAGTAGAACGCGCCGATGCCGGCCCCGGCCGCGCGCATCCGCTCGGCGAGATTGCCCTGCGGCACGACCTCCAGTTCGACCTTCCCGGCACGGTAGAGGTCGTCGAAGACCCAGGAGTCGACCTGGCGCGGGAAGGAGCAGAGCACCTTGCGCACCCGGCCGGCGGCGAGGAGCGCGGCGAGCCCGACATCGCCGTTGCCGGCGTTGTTGGACACGATGGTGAGGTCCTTCGCCCCCTGCCGGATGAGCGCGTCGATCAGGTCGAACGGCATGCCCGCCAGGCCGAAGCCCCCCACGAGCACGGTGGACCCGTCCTCGATGCCGGCGACCGCCTCGTCGGCGCTCCCCAGGATCTCCGCCCTGCTCATGCGTCCACCCCTGTCACATCGCAGTTCTCCAGGACGACGGCCAGGCCCTGGCCGACCCCGATGCAGATCGCGGCGACGCCGTAGCGCTGCCTCGTCTCCCGCAGCACCTTGGCCAGCGTGCCGAGGACCCGGCCGCCCGAGGCGCCCAGGGGGTGGCCGATCGCGATGGCTCCGCCCTTCTGGTTGACGAGGGCGGGGTCGACCTTCCACGCGTCGAGACAGGCGAGGGACTGCACGGCGAACGCCTCGTTGATCTCGACCGCGCCCACCTGGTCCCAGCCGATCCCGGCCCGGGCCAGCGCGCGGTTCGCCGCCTCGACCGGCGCGTAGCCGAAGTCCTGCGGCTCCAGCGCCATCACCCCGCGCCCGGCGATCCGGGCGACCGGGTCGGCCCCGATCGCCGCCGCGGCCCCCTCGCTGCCCAGCAGCACCGCGGAGGCGCCGTCGTTGAGGGGGCTCGCGTTGCCCGCGGTGATGGTGCCGCCCTGCTCCGGGGCGCGGAACACCGGCTTCAGCCCGGCGAGCACCTCCGGCGTGGATCCGGCGCGGATGCCCTCGTCACGGGTGAGGTCGACGCCCTCGACCGGCGCCACCAGGTCGTCGTAGAAGCCCGACTCCCACGCGGCGTGAGCGAGTCGGTGGGAGCGGGCGGCGAACTCGTCCTGCCGTTCACGGGTGATGCCGAAGCGCTCCCGGAGCCGCTCGTTGGCCTCGCCGAGGCTGACCGTCCACTCCTTCGGCATGCGCGGGTTGACCAGCCGCCAGCCGAGCGTCGTGGAGACCGCGGTGACGTCGCCGGCCGGGAACCCCTTCGCCGGCTTGGGCAGCACCCACGGGGCCCGCGTCATCGACTCCACGCCGCCGGTCAGCACCACCTCGGCGTCGCCGGACTCGATCAGCCGGCTGGCCGTCATCGCCGCGTCGAGGCTGGATCCGCACAGCCGGTTGACCGTGCTGCCGGGCACGCTCACCGGGAGCCCGGCGAGCAGCGCGGCCATCCGGCCGACGTTGCGGTTCTCCTCGCCGGCGCCGTTGGCGTTGCCCCACACCACGTCGTCGATCGCGGCCGGGTCGAGCCCGGGCACCGTCGCGAGCGTCGAGGTGATCGCGGCGGCGGCGAGGTCGTCGGGGCGGACACCGGCCAGCGCGCCGTTGAAGCGGCCGAACGGCGTCCGCGTCGCGGCGTAGATGAAAGCACTCATGGGAGCGACGCTAATCCAGGCCCGCGATATTCTGAAGTACTCATATTCGACCCGATTGATATGGACGACATATGGATGGCGTATGGATCTGCGGCACCTGAGGTACTTCGTGGCGGTGGCCGAGGAGCGTCACTTCGGGCGGGCCGCCGAGCGGCTGCACATGGCCCAGCCGCCGCTCTCCCAGCAGATCCGGCAGCTGGAGGCCGAACTGGGCGTCGAGCTGCTCCGCCGCACCACGCGCCGGGTGGACCTCACCGAGGCGGGACGCGCCTATCTCGCGCGGGCCCGGGCGATCCTCGCCGACGTCGACGAGGCCGGCCATCACGCCCGGCGCGTCGCCGCCGGCACGGTGGGGCACCTCGCGATCGGGTGCGTGGGCTCGGCGACGTACAGCCTCCTGCCCGCGCTCTCGCGACGGCTGTCGGAGGCGCTGCCCGGTGTCGACTTCTCCTTCCGCGGCGAGATGCTCGCACCCGACCAGGTGGAGGCGCTGCGCACCGGCGCGATCGATGTCGCGCTGCTGCGCCCTCCGTCGGCCGATCCCTCGCTCACCGTGCACGCCCTGCGCCGGGACCGGCTCGTCGTCGCCGTGCCGGTCGACCATCCACTCGCCCGCCGGAAGCGGCTACGCGTGGCGGACCTGGCCGGGACCGACCTGATCGTGCACTCCGCCGACCGCCGGTCGGTGATGTACGACGTCGTGATGACCCTCCTGCGCGGCGCCGGGGTGGAGCCGCACGTCCGGCACGAGGTCGGCGAGACGTCGACACTGGTCACGCTGGTGGCCGGGGGCCTCGGGGTGGCGGTGGTGCCCGAACCGGTGACCGCGCTGGCGCTCGACGGTGTCGCGTACCTGCCGCTGACCGGGGCGGACGCGCGTGTGGAGCTGGCCGTCGCCCACCGCGCCGACCGCGCGGAGCCGCACCTGGAACGCACGGTGGGGATCATCCGGGCGGCGTTCTGAGGGGACCCTTCCGGGGCGGGGTGGCTGTCGGAGCTGCGACGTGGACGAGATGCCCGCACGCTGGAGATCGGGGGGCCACTGTCCACGGGGCGGGGGAAGGAGGCCGACCATGGCGAATGACCGGGGCAAGGGCAGGAGGCTGGAGGAGGGCGACAAGGTCGCCTGGAGCAGTCACGGCGGCCAGGTCGAGGGCGAGGTGGAGAAGGAGATCACCGAGCGGACGGAAGCGGCGGGCAGGACGGTGGACGCCTCGCCCGAGGACCCGCAGTACCAGGTCCGCAGCGAGAAGTCCGGCCGCTCCGCGGTGCACAAGCCGTCCGCGCTGAGGAAGAAGTGACGCCGCGTGGAGGGCACCGAGCGCAAGGAGACCTGGGACGAGTTCCGCGAGCTGGTCAACATGAGGCCGGCCGAGCTGGAGGAGTGGCTGGCTTCGGAGGAGTCGCGCGGCGCCGGACAGCACAAGGACGGCGGCGAGTCCACGGGCCACGCCTCGGGGCGCCGGATCGTGGGCATCCTGCGCACGGCGAAGGGCGACCTCTCGGACGACGACTACCGGCACATGCGAAAGGTCGTCGGCTACATCCGGCGCCACCTCGCCCAACGGCCCTCGGGTGACCCGAGGGACACCCGATGGAGGTACTCGCTCATGAACTGGGGCCACGACCCACTGGCCTGACCGGCCTCGCGCAGCCGAGGCGGCACACCGACCGGTGGCGGCCGACGCGGAGCGGCAACCGGTGGCGGCCGACCCGGGGCGGCCAAGGTGGCAAGTGGGCCCGGTGGCCGCCGATGTGGGACGCCCACCGGCAGGCGGGACGCCGGCCGGTGCCCCCGCCCGCCCCGCGGCCGGGCCTCATGTACATGCTCCACGCGGCGACGAAGTCGGCCGGCTCGTTGGGCGCCAGCCAGGTCGCGTGGGCGAACGTCAGTCCCCGGAACGCCATGTCGCGCACCGGGCGGCCGGGGTGTCCGGTGCCGCTGAGGAGGCGATCGGCGGGGACCCGTCAGAAGGGCGAGGGGTTCACAGGACGAGGTTCACAGGACGAGGCTCATCAGGATCGCGTCCCTGTCGTCGCCGGGCGCGATGCGCAGCGCGCCGGGCCAGCGGCCGACCTCCTCCCAGCCCACCTTGCGGTAGAAGTCCTCCAGCCCCACCCCGCCGCGGGTGGAGAGTTGCAGGCGCTCCAGGCCCATCTCGTCCCGTGCGATGTCATGGACGCGGCGCATCAGCCCGGCGCCGATGCCGAGGCCCCGGAAGCGGGGATGGGTCTGGACGTGGTTGACCGTGCCGCAGTGCGCGCCGAGCGGGTGCGGTTCGCGGCGGAGGACCAGCCAGCCGGCGAGCGAGCCGCCGAGGGTGGCGACGAGGAGCCTGCCGCGCCCCGGATGCAGGGTGCCGACGAGGCCGTCGACGACGGGCGCGACGTCGTGCGTGCTCACCGGCAGCGGCGGGAACTCCGTGGCGAGCACCGCGCCGCCCGCGTTGGCCACGACCTCCCAGCAGTCGGTGAGTTCCTTCCGCAGGCTCGGGGTGACGTCGTCGGGCCGGGTGAACTGCGCGAACCGGGGGGATCTCTGCACCGTCATGTCCGTCAGCGTGGCAGAGCCACGTGCGATGCGCGGGTGAGGCGCGAGAAAGGGGCACGCCTGAGGGTCACCGCCCGAGTGCGGGACGTCGCGGCGGCCGTGGATATGCTCGCCGTCCGGCGCCCCGGCCCGGCCGGAAGTGCCCGCGGCCCGGACCCCGGCGCCGTCGCCCGCAGGACGACCGAAGGCAGCGAGAACCACACCGTGACCACGTACGACTACGAGAAGGACGGGGCGGAGATCTACCGCCAGTCCTTCGCCACCATCCGCGCGGAGGCCGACCTCGCGGCCCTGCCCGCCGACGTGAGCCAGGTCGCCGTCCGGATGATCCACGCCTGCGGCATGGTCGACCTCGTGCGGGACCTGGCGTACTCGCCGGGCGTGGTGGCCCGCGCCCGCGAAGCGCTGCGCGCCGGGGCGCCCGTGTTCACCGACGTCCGGATGGTGGCCAGCGGAGTGACCCGCGAGCGGCTGCCCGCCGGCAATGACGTGGTGTGCACGCTCGCCGACCCCGCCGTCCCCGAGCTGGCGGCGAAACTCGGCACCACGCGCAGTGCCGCCGCGCTCGAACTGTGGCGGGACCGGCTGGAGGGCTCGGTCGTCGCCGTCGGCAACGCGCCGACCGCCCTGTTCCGCCTCCTGGAAATGATCGAGGAGGGCGCGCCCCGGCCCGCCGCCGTCATCGGCGTCCCGGTCGGCTTCGTCGGCGCCGCCGAGTCCAAGGACGCGCTGGCCGCGAACGCCTCGGGGCTGGAGTACCTCGTCGTACGCGGCCGGCGGGGCGGCAGCGCCATCGCCGCCGCCGCGCTCAACGCGCTCGCGAGCGAGGAGGAGTGAGGGGGCCCGGGGTGGCCCCGCCGCGAACGTGACGGAGGGCACCGCCGGCGCCGAGGGCACGGGCTGCGTGGAGGGCACGGGCTGCGTGGGGGCCGTGGTGGCCTCGGCCGTGCCGCCCCCCGGTCAGCGGCCCGTCAGGTGTTCCTCGACCCAGCGGACCGCGGTCTCGGGGTCCGTCGCCACGGGGACGCCCTCGGGCACCGGGGGCCTGCGGACCACGACCACGGGCAGGCCGGCCTCGCGCGCGGCGGTGAGCTTCGGTGCGGTGACCGCTCCCCCGCTGTCCTTCGTCACGAGCACGTCGACGCGGTGGCGGCGCAGCAGCGCGCGCTCCCCGTCGAGGGTGAAGGGCCCCCGGTCGAGGAGGACCTCCATACGGGCCGGGTGCGGAGCCTCGGGCGGTTCCACGGACCGTACGAGGAACCACAGCTGGTCGAGGCCGGCGAAGGCGCCCAGGCCCAGGCGCCCGGTGGTGAGGAACACCCGCCGGCCGAGTGCGGGCAGCAGGGTCGCGGCGTCCGCCAGGGACGCGGCCTCGTGCCAGTCGTCGCCGTCCGCCGGTACCCAGCCGGGGCGGCGCAGGGCGAGCAGGGGAACATGGGTGTCGGCGGCGGCCGTCGCCGCGTGGAAACTCATGGTCCCGGCGAAAGGGTGGGTGGCGTCGATGAGCGCGTCCACCCGGTGCTCCCGCAGCCACGCGGTGAGGCCCTCGGCTCCGCCGAAGCCGCCGACGCGGACCTCGCCCGGGGGCAGCCGTGGGCCGGCGACCCGTCCGGCGAGGGAGCTGGTCAGGGTCAGGCCGGGCGTGCCGTGGAGGAGTTCGGCGAGGCGGCGGGCCTCCGTGGTTCCGCCGAGTATCAGTACGTGCATGGGGGTCCGGTCCGTTCATGAACAGCAGTGACGAGCAGCGCGGCGATGGGCCGGCCGGTACGGCGAAGGGCGGTCGCGCGGCCCAACTCAAGCACACCGGGCTGCGGCCCGGCTGGACCACCGGTGCCTGCGCGACGGCGGCGACGACGGCCGCGTACACCGCACTGCTGACCGGGGAGTTCCCCGACCCGGTGACGATCACCCTGCCGAAGGGGCAGACCCCGTCGTTCGCGCTCGCCGCCGAGGAGCTGACGGACGCGTACGCCATGGCGGGCGTCGTGAAGGACGCGGGCGACGACCCGGACGTCACCCACGGGGCGCTGGTCCGGGCCACGGTCCGGCGGCTGCCCGCCGGGGCCGGGGTCGTCTTCAGAGCCGGCCCCGGCGTCGGCACGGTCACCCGCCCCGGTCTGCCCCTGCCCGTCGGCGAACCGGCCGTGAACCCCGTCCCCCGCCGGATGATGCGCGAGCACGTCGCCGAGGTCGCGCAGCGGTACGGCGGCAGCGGCGACGTCGAGATCACCGTCTCCGTCGACCACGGCGAGGAGATCGCCCGCTCCACCTGGAACCCCCGGCTCGGCATCCTCGGCGGTCTGTCCATCCTCGGCACCACCGGGATCGTGGTCCCGTACTCCTGCTCCGCGTGGATCGACTCCATCCGCCGGGGCGTGGACGTGGCGCGGGCGGCGGGCCGTACGCATGTCGCCGGGTGCACGGGGTCCACGTCGGAGCGGACGGTCGTCGCCGAGTACGGGCTTCCTGAGGACGCGCTGCTGGACATGGGCGACTTCGCGGGCGCGGTCCTCAAGTACATCCGCCGCCACCCGGTCGACCGCCTGACGATCTGCGGCGGCTTCGCCAAGCTCTCGAAGCTCGCCGCCGGCCACCTCGACCTGCACTCCGGCCGCTCCCAGGTCGACCAGGGCCTCCTCGCCGAGCTGGCCCGGCGGGGCGGCGCCGACGAGACGCTGGCCGCGGAGGTGGCCGCCGCCAACACCGGGCTCGCCGCGCTCCAGCTGTGCGCGGCGGTCGGCGTACCGCTGGGCGACCTGGTGGCGACGGCGGCCCGCGACGAGGCCCTGGCGGTCCTGCGCGGGGCACCGGTCGCCGTCGACGTCATCTGCGTCGACCGGGCGGGCACGGTGGTGGGCCGCAGCACGGTCGCCTGACGAGCGGGGAGCACGGTCGGGCGACGACCGGTAGCACGGTCGGGTGACGACCGGGGCGACCTGGTCACCTCAGGACGCGGTACTTAAGGTGCGTGGCGAGCGGGGTGTCGACGACGCGGAGGGGGCGGAGGTCCCGTCGTACGGCGCCCAGGTCCCCGAAGAGGCGCAGGCCGTCGCCGAGGAGGACGGGCACCACGTGGAGCTGGAGTTCGTCGATGAGCCCCTCCCTGAGGCACTGCCGTACGGTGTCCGCGCCGCCCGCGATGTCGACGTTGCGGTCCCCGGCCGCGGCCCTGGCCCGGTCGAGGGCGCTGTGGAGGCCGTCGGTGACGAAAGTGAAGGTGGTGCCGCCCTCCTTCACCAGGGTCGGCCGGGGGCGGTGGGTGAGCACGAACACCGGCGTTCGGAACGGCGGGTTGTCGCCCCAGAACTCCTCGCCCGTGTCGTACATCATCCGGCCCATCACGACCGCCCCGGTGGCGTCGAACCACTCCCGCATCAGCTCGGAGTCACGGTTCTCCCGGCCGCCGGTCATGCCCTGGCGCTCCCGCCAGCTCGCCAGGTCGTGGATCCACTCGAACAGGGGCTCGGCGCCGTCGCCGGCCGGGTTGTCGAGACGGACGTCGGTGCCGGCGACGTAGCCGTCGAGGGAGATGGCCATATCCGCGGTCACGGTCACGGTGGGTGCTCCTGGGGTCGTGGGAGTACTGGTTCACTCTCACGTCGATCGGGAGCCACCGCATTCGACATCCGTCGGGAAGTCCGCCGGGTCCTCCGGCATGTCCTGCTCGTCCTCCGGGATGTCCGCCGCCGCGTGAGCCGGTCGTGGTGCGATGAGTTCCGCGCGGGCGGGGAGTCTGTTCTGGTGACCGTCGTCGGGCCTCGCCCCGGCGGGCCCGGCACGCGAGACCAGGAGGACACCATGACCAGCACGCCGGACGACTCGACCACCGTGCAGCCGGGCCGCCCGCCGGTCACCGATCCGGCCACCTGGCAGGCCGCCCGCGACGCGCTGCTGGTCCGCGAGAAGGCCCACACCCGCGAGGGCGACGCGCTCGCCGCCGCCCGCCGCCGGCTGCCGATGGTGGAGTTCGACGGGACGGTCGAGGTCGTCGGTCCCGACGGCCCGGTCCCGTTCCTGGAGCTGTTCCAGGGCCGTGAGGAACTCGTGGTCTACAAGCACATGTGGTACGACGGCGCGCCCCACCAGGGGCAGTGCGAGGGCTGCACCACCACGGCCTGGCATCTGAAGGACGCCGTCTACCTCAACGCCCGCGGCGTCTCGTTCGCCGTCCTGACCACGGGCCCCTGGGACGAGGTGGCCGCGTACGTCGCGTTCATGGGCTACACCCAGCCCTGGTACTCGGTGCGGGGCCTGGGTGAGCCGGTCGGCGGTGAGATGGGCTACCTGGCCTGCTTCCTGCGCGACGGCGACCGCGCGTTCCTCACGTACTCCACGACGGGCCGCGGCAACGAGCGGGTCAACGGGTCCCTGGGCCTGCTCGACATGACGCCGTACGGCCGCGGCGAGGCCTGGGAGGACAAGCCGGCGGGGTGGCCCGAGGGCGGCAGCCCCTGCTGGTCCTGGCGGTCGGACGCGGACGGCAACCCCACCTGGGGCCCGACCAGCCCCCCGTCCCCCAGTGGTCCCGCCCGGGAGCGACCCCGGTGGACACGCTCGGCCGCCACGGCCCCCACCACTGAGCCCAAGGCTTCAAAGGAAGGCCATGTCCGGGAGAGCGGCGGACGCGTTCAGCTCGGCCCAGACCGTCTTGCCGTGACGGGCGTGGCGGGTGCCCCAGCGCTCCGTGAGCTGGGCGACGAGGAGGAGACCGCGTCCCCCCTCGTCGAAGACCCTGGCCCGGCGCAGATGGGGAGTGGTGCTGCCGGCGTCGGAGACCTCGCACAGGAGCGTGCGGTCGTGGATCAGCCTCAGTCTGATCGGGGGCCTGCCGTAGCGGATGGCGTTGGTGACCAGCTCGCTCACGACCAGCTCCGCCAGGAAGTCCAGATCCTCCAGACCCCACACGGCGAGTTGACGCGCGACGTTCGCCCGGGCCGGGCCCACGGCGGCCGGATCCGGCTCCAGGTCCCAGTCGGCGACCTGCGCGGCCCCGAGAGCACGGGTACGGGCCAGCAACAGGGCTACGTCGTCCGGTGGACGCGCGGGGAGCAGTGATCCCAGTACGGCGTCGCAGGTGGCCTCCAGGGAGGCGGCCGGCCGTACGAGGGCATCGCGCAGCCGGGCGAGCCCCTCGTCGATGCCGTGGCCCCGCGCCTCCAGCAGGCCGTCGGTGTACAGGGCGAGCACCGTGCCCTCCGGCCACTCGAACTCCACCGCCTCGAACGGCAGCCCTCCCAGCCCCAGCGGCGGCCCCGGCGGCAGATCGAGAACGTCCACGACGCCGTCCGGGGTGACCACGACGGGCAGCACGTGCCCCGCCCGCGCGAGCGTGCACGACCGCGACACCGGGTCGTAGACGGCGTAGACGCACGTGGCCCCGATGACCCCGACGGACTCGGCGCCGACGGGGGCCAGGGAGGTGGCTGGGGACGGGGAGAGGGACGGGGATCCTGAGGCAGACGGGAAAGCCGCGGCGGGCCCGGAGGGCAGGGCTCCCGAGGTCACCGGCAGCGCTGATTCGCCGGCCCTGCCGCCACCGGAGGCGGCGGACCCGCTCCCGAGGCCCGCGGCGTGGTTTCCCTCCGCGGGCAACCCACGGCCCGGCAACCCACGACCCGCCCCCCGCGCGCCTGCCCCAGCCCCCTCCGACCGGCCGCCCCTTGCGGGCGACGGCGCGTCGCCCGTGTCCCCGGCCCCTGCCTCGGCGTCGCCGTCGGCGTCGACGTCGCCCGCCTCCCCCTGCCGCGCCCCTCGCCGCTTCTGCTCCGGCCCCTCTTCGCCCTCCTCCCCCTCCTCCCCCTCCGCCTCGGCGGAAAGACGGATGACGACGTCGTCGAGGTGGGTGAGGAGTTCGTCGGGGGGCAGGTCGATGTCGGCGAGGGTGCGTACGGCGGTGCGGAGGCGGCCCATGGTGGCGGCGGCGTGGATCCCGTGGCCGACGACATCGCCGACGACGAGGGCGACGCGGGCCCCGGAGAGCGGGATGACGTCGTACCAGTCGCCGCCGACGCCGGCCCTGTCACCGGCGGGCCGGTAGCGGCAGGCCACCTCGACGGCGGACTGCGGTGGCGTACGGGAGGGGAGAAGGCTGCGCTGGAGGCTGATCGCGGTGGCGCGGGCGTGCGTGTACCGGCGGGCGTTGTCGACGGCGATCGCCGCCCTCGCCGCGATCTCCTGGGCGAGGAGCAAATCCTCGTCGTCGAACGGGTCGGACGCGGGGCCGCGGAAGAACTGCGCCACCCCCAACGTGGCGCCCCGGGCGCGCAGCGGCACGACCAGCATGGAGTGCGCCGACGGGGGCGACGGGACGGGAGGGTCCGACGTCCCCCGGGGGACCGGTCGGGCCGGATGGACCAGGCCGGGGGGCTCGCCGTCGAGGCGGTGCCGGAAGGGGTGCCCCGTGGCGAGGGCGCGGGCCGGGAGCGAACCGGCGGGGAAGGTGTGCGGCTTCGGGAGCGCGACCTTCGTCGCCGAGTCGACGGCGGCTCCCTTCTCGAAGGCGGCCCCCCGCCCGACCTCGGACCCGACGGACTCGGCCCCGGCCCCGGCCCCGGCCCCGGCCGTAGGGGTCCCAGAGGTCCCAGAGGTCCCAGAGGCTCCGGACTCGGACTGCTCGTCCAGCCCGGCCGACGTCCTCCGAGCGAGGCGGCGCAGGACGAACGGGTCCTCCGGCGGGGCGTCGTGGCCGTGCAGCGCGGAGTCGATGAGGTCGACGGTGACCAGGTCGGCGAAGGAACGGTCGGCCAGGCCGGCCAGCGGCTGCGTGGCGAAGTCCGCGAGTTCCTGGGTGGTGCGGGCGATGTCCAGGGTCGTACCGATGCGCACGCTCGCCTCGTTCACCAAGGACAGCCGCCCCCGCAGCCGCCGCTCCCGTTCCTCCTCGTACGCCACCACTCCCTGCGCCGACGAGCGGTCCACGTAACCGGTGGCCGTGACGATCAGTCGCCGGGCGGCCTCGCTGATCAGCGTGGCGTCGTCCGTGAGCCGGGCCATCCCTTCGAGCAACCGGTCGAGCATGACGCCCTGCCCGAGCCGGAAGGCCCGCAGCACCACGCTGACGGGTACCCCGTGCCGGGCGAGCCGGCGTACGCGGGTCAGTTCCGCGATCGGTTGCTCCAGGGCACGGGGATCGACACCGTGTTCGAGGGCGGAGAGGACGACGACCACGTGCTGCGCGACGTTCTCCGACGTCATGGCGTCCGAGTGCTCCCAGAGGTCGGGCAGCTCACTGCGCAGGCACCGCTCCACCTCGGCGATCAGCTCGTCCGCCTTCGAACCGAGCTCGCGCGCGACACGGGACACAAGACCGTCAGCCGTGGGGTCCACCTTCTCGACGTTACGCCGGAACGCCGAGGGGGTGCGCGTCCTGGCGCTCCCGGGGCCCCAGCGCCCCCGGAACGCCGCACCGGCGGAGCCCCCCGGCCCGCTTGGCGCTCCCTGGCTCACCGGGGTGACGTGCCCGTACCGGAACCGGCCACCGGGCCCCCACATTCGGCCGGATAGGGTGACGCGCGAATCGAACGTACGCAGGGCTGGCGGAGGCACGTGGTGTCGGACGTAGGGAGGCTCGTCGCCGGGCGCTATCGGCTCACGGAGCAGATCGGCCGCGGCGGCATGGGCACGGTGTGGCGGGGCGAGGACGAGGTCCTCGGCCGTCAGGTCGCCCTCAAGCAACTCCACGTCCAGCCGCACCTGGCCCCCGACGAGCTGGCCAGGCTGTACGAGCGCACGCGCCGCGAGGCCCGCAGCGCCGCCCGCGTCGCGCACCCCAATGTGATCGTCGTCCATGACGTCGTCGACGACGAGGTGGACGGCGACGGCCGGCCCTGCATCGTCATGGAGTACGTCCCGGCACCCACCCTCGCCGACCTCCTCACCGACGGCCGGACCGTGCCGCCCGAGGAGGCGGCCCGGATCGGCCTCGGCATGATCGCCGCGCTGCGCGCCGCGCACGCCGCCGGCGTACTGCACCGGGACGTCAAACCCGGGAACGTCCTGCTCGGCGCGGACGGCCGTGTCGTCCTCACCGACTTCGGCATCGCCATGACGGCCGACGCCTCGACGCTCACCAAGACCGGCGAGATGGTCGGCTCCATCCACTACATGGCCCCGGAACGCATTCGCGGCCAGAAGCCCGGCCCCGCCTCGGACCTGTGGGCGCTGGGCGCGACGCTGTACCAGGCGGTGGAGGGCCGCCCGCCGTTCCGCCGTCTGACGGCGATGGAGGCCGCGTACGCCATCGCCGTCGACCCGCTGGAGCCCCTGAAGCAGGGCGGCGCCCTGGAACCCCTCATCGAGGCCCTGCTGGTCAAGGACCCCGAGGAACGGCCCACCGCGGAGCAGACGGAGCAGGCGCTGCGAGCCGTGCTGTCCGGCACGACGACGACCACACTGCCCAGGCCGTCCGCCACGGGCGCCTCGGGACCCCACGGGCCGCACGGTGACACGGGCGGGCAGACCACCACGGCGGGAGGCCGCACCCTGACGCGACCGGGACCCGAACCGGCACCGGAGCCGGTGCCGGGATCAGGGCCGGGGCAGGGGCCGCACCGGGACCCGGAGGCCCCCGCGCGCCGTGGCCGTCGAACGCGGCGTCGCGTCCTCGTCACGCTCGCCGTCGCCGTGACCGTTGCCGCGACGGTGATCGGGGCCACCCTCTACGCGGCGTCGAAGCCGGCTGCGAAAACCACTCCTGACGACGCGGACGGCTCCCCCACCCCGTCCTACTCGGCCCCGCCCGTGCCCGCCGGCTACCACTTGGTCAAGGACAAGAGCCTCGACGTGTCCTTCCCCGTCCCGGACGGCTGGAAGGTCGCTCAGCGGACCTCGGAAAGCGTCGTCTACATCGACGGGAGGGGCCTCGTCCGCCTCGACATCGGGGTGGTCGACCCCGCCGGTTCGCACCCCATGGCCCACTTCAAGGACATCGAGGCGAACACCAAGCTCAACTACCCCGGTTCGTACCGCAGGCTGCGCATGCAGAAGACGACGCTGCGGGGGCAGCCGGCCGCGGTCTGGGAGTTCACCTTCCAGGGCCGTGCACGGGCCTTCCGCGCCATCGACCTCGGCTTCGGGCGCGAGGGCGAGCGGGAGTACGACATCTACCTCTCCGCGCCGGACCTGGAGTGGGACACGTACCGTCCCGTCTTCGACAGGGTGAGGGACGGCTTCCTCACCTCCGCGTCCTGAGACCGGCCGCCCACCGCGCCGGCGGCCGGGAGCGACCCAGGGCGGCTGGGGGCGGCTGGGGACGTCCGGGGGCGGCGCCCTCGTACGGACCAATGCGGGCCGGGAGCCCCGTCCGCCCGTACCTCTGGGCGCATGACGCTCGCTCTCTCCCTGTCACGTATCGCCCTGGCCGTCCTGTCGGCCGTGGCCCTGGGCTTCGCGGGCCACGACGCCGCGACGTCGGCGACCGGCCTCGCGGACTTCTTCAGCCACTTCACGATCCTCAGCGCCATGGCGGCGTGCGTCGTCCTGCTGGTCTCCGGCGCCGCGGGCCTGCGCGAAACGCGGGGCGGGCGCGGGGTGCCGGACATGGCGCGGGGTGCGGTGGTGCTGTACATGGCAGTCAGCGGGTTCGTGTACGGGATGGTCGACACCGAGTTCCACGACACGCTGATGCCGTCGTGGGCGGACCATGTGCTGCACCAGGCACTGCCCCTGGTCATGATCGCCGACTGGCTGGTGGACCCGCCGCGCCGCCGCGTCCGCTACCCGAGCGCCGCGTCCTGGCTGCTCCTCCCCCTCCTCTACGTCGGCTACAGCCTGGTCCGGGGGGCGGTGACCGAGTGGTACGCGTACCCGTTCCTGGACCCGGACCGGGGCGTCGGCGGCTACGGCCGGGTCACCGTGGCCTGTCTGCTGCTGGCGGTGCTGTTCGTGGTGCTCGGCGCGCTGGTGGTCAAGGCGGGCAACACCGCCGGGGCGCTCCGCCGCCCGCGGGAGTTCCGGGGCGGATCCCACCGCCGGACGGGGCCCCGGTGACCTAGCGCCCCCTCGGCGCCACGTGCAGCCGGAATCCGGCGACCTCGTGGGCGGGCCAGGAGCGGGCGTACGCGGGCGTGGTGCCGTCCGGTGCCACGAGGGCGGCGACCGGGATGCGCTCGGCGGTGCGCAGGATGCCGTCGCGGGTGATGTTGGCGTTGTTGCCGCGGATGGCGGCGGAGGCACAGCCGGCGTAGAACGCGATGGGGATGGCGTAGTCGCCGGTGAGCAGGCACGGCGGCCGTACCCCCAGCCGTCGCAGGTCGGCGGCGACCCGGTCCCAGTCCCGGTGCCAGGCGGTGGTGCGGTCGACGGTCCGTTTGAGCACCGCGTACTGCACCCCGAGATGCGCGACCAGCGCCAGTGCCACGAGCGTCCCCGCCACCGGCCGCCACGCCCCGCCCGGCCCGGTGACCAGGCTCAGGAGGCCGTCGGCGAGGGGAATCGCGAGCAGGGCGTACGCGGGGAGCAGGAACCGGGGCGCGGCGTATCCGATGAAGAAGAGGTAGGGCAGGGCGGCGGTCGTGGCGCAGGCCAGCAGGACCAGTGTGGGTGTCCGGCGCCGGGCCCGGACGGCCACGGCCGCCCCGAGCGCGGCGAGCACCGGCAGGGCGAACCACCAGGCGTAGATCGCCACGTGCGGCAGTTCCCCGGTGCAGGGCCGGCACAGCGTGCGCCCGACCAGGCTGCGCAGCTGATCGTCGACGGCGATGTTCCAGCCCAGGCCGCCCTGGACGCGTGACGCGTCGTCCAGCCGCCGGACGAGCCCCCCGTACTGGACGTACGCCTCGATCACCCAGGCCCCCGCGCCGGTACCGACTCCGGCCGCCATCGCCGCCGCGAGTCGGGGCTGCCGCCACCCACGCGCCGCGACCAGCAGGATCAGCAACGGCAGGCAGACCCACACGGCGTCCGTGGGCCGCATCCAGGCCATCAGCCCGGTACCGGCGGCGGCGCCCCAGAGGACCTGGGCCTTGACCTTGGCCCTGGTCTTGGTCATGGCCTTGACCTGGAGGAAGCATCCGGCGGTGACGAGGGCGCCGATGGCGACCCAGTAGTTGGGCATGGCCTGGGGCCCGTAGAAGAGGGTCACCCACAGGGTGGCGAACAGGGCCCCCGCGAGCGCCAGCACCCGCAGGGGGAACAGCCCGTGCCACACCCGCAGTCCGAGGTAGAGCCCCGTCCCGGACAGCACCGCCAGATAGACCCGCAGCAACTCGGTGGACGACGACCACGCGGCGACCGGTGCGACGAGCAGCGGGACGCCGCGGGCGCGGGGCGCGCTGAAGAAGGCGGCCGGGGCGTGCGGGCTGACCTGACTGACGTACACCGACTCGTCCCAGCCCAGCCCCATCCCCGGTGGGACAAGGACGAGTTGGGCGAGCGTGAACGCGGCGGCCACGGCGGCCAGCGGAGCGAGGACCGGCGATGCGGCGGACGGCGCGGTGACGGGTGCGAGGAGCGGCGGGGCGTTGGAGCTGATGCGCATGACCCATCCCGGTGGCACGAGACAACAGAGAGCCGAAGATCCTCTTGACCGACGAAAGGATCAGTCACCGTCCGGGACCATCCGGGCACGCCGCACCGAGCGACGGAGACCATCACCCGGCTGCCCCAGGCGCCGTCACCCGCCCGCACCCGACGGCTTCACGCGCCCGTCCCCCGTACGGCCGCCTCGCCCTCCTCCGTCCTCCTGGGCGCTCTGCCTGGTTCGAGAAAAGAGGCGTCGGAGGAACAGCGCACCGCGCAACGCGAGCGGCAACAGTCCTCGGGCGGCGCCAGCGAGGCCGGCGAACGGTGCCGCGTGGCCGAGTCGGCGGCGGTCCACCCCGACCACCTCCGCCTCGGCGACGCCTCGTCCCCCTTCACCGCGGTCCGCGGCACCGTCACCCTCGGCAACGCCGTACGCGTCTCCTGTTCGACCACTCGGTTGCCTTACCGTTAATTTCGAGCATCTGCACGGCACTCTCGTCTCGTGACGGCTGTTCACGCGCGCCGCCGCAACTGCCGGGCAGGCCGCTGCGGAGCTTGCTCTCGGAGAGAAACGGATGGAGGAAGCGGTCGAGGCCCGGTGCCTCCAGGTCCCAGTCGACCACCAGGACGCGGTGCCCGGAGGAGGCCAAGTTCCTCGCGGCAAGGAGGACGGCCGTGATCGTCAGGAGGTCCCTCCTGGCGGCACCTCGATGCGGAGGAGCCGGCGGGCCAGGAGAGTCGTCCTGACGACACGGCCGTTGTCGTCGTGCAGGTCCGCGGACGGGTCGGCGGTACGCCTACGCCGTCCCCTCCTTCGTCGTCTTCGCCGGAGGAGCCCCCGGAACCGTCAGGTCCTTCTCCTCCGGGAGTTCGTCGACGTCCACTCCGCGGACCTGGGCCAGTTCGTGCTTGAGGGCCGCGAGTTCCGTGCCGCCCGCCATGTGGTTGGTGAGTTCCTCCAGGGTGACCTGGTCGCGGGCGGCGGAGAGTTCCATCGTGCCGAGGCGCAGGACGCTGAAGTGGTCGCCGACCATGTAGGCGTGGTGGGGGTTGTGGGTGATGAAGATGACGCCGAGGCCGCGGTCTCGGGCGACGGCGATGTACTTCAGGACCACGCCGGACTGCTTGACGCCGAGGGCGGCGGTGGGTTCGTCGAGGATGAGGACGCGCGCGCCGAAGTAGACGGCGCGGGCGATCGCGACGCACTGGCGCTGGCCGCCGGAGAGTGTGCCGATGGGCTGCTCCAGGTCGTCCAGGACGATGCCCATGTTGCGCAGTTCGGCGTCCGCCGTCTGCTTCATCTTCTCGATGTCGAGGCGGCGGATCGGCCAGGGGCCCTTCGTCATCTCCGATCCGAGGAAGAAGTTCCGCCACACCGGCATCAGGGGGACCGTGGCCAGGTCCTGGTAGACCGTCGCGATGCCGGCGTCCAGCGCCTCGCGCGGGGTGGTGAAGCGGACCGGCGTGCCGTCGACCAGGAACTCGCCCTCGGTGTGCTGGTGCAGACCCGAGATGATCTTGATCAGGGTGGACTTGCCGGCACCGTTGTCGCCCAGGACGCAGGTGACCTTGCCGGGGTGCACGGTCAGGTCCACGCCGTGCAGGGCACGGACGTTGCCGTACGCCTTGCCCGCGCCGCGCAGTTCCACCACCGGTGTGTCGGTGGCGGGCGTCGCGACGGACGAGGCGGCGGTCGTGTTCGTGGGTGTCATGGGGTGGTTCACCTCCGGGTCGCCTGGCGGCGGACCCACAAGTTGACGAGGGCGGCGATCAGGAGCATCACGCCGAGGAATGCCTTGAACCAGTCGGGGTTCCAGTTGGCGTAGACGATGCCCTGGTTGACCATGCCGAAGATGAAGGCGCCGATGACCGGGCCGATCGCCGAGCCGTAGCCGCCGGTCAGCAGGCAGCCGCCGATCACCGCCGCGATGATGTACAGGAACTCGTTGCCCACGCCCTCGTTGGACTGCACCGTGTTGAACGAGAACAACAGGTGCATGCCCACGAACCAGGCCCCGGCGCCCACGCCCATGAAGAGGGCCACCTTGGTGAAGTTCACGGGCACGCCGACGGCCCGCGCGCTGTCCTGGCTGCCGCCGACCGCGAAGATCCAGTTGCCGAACTTGGTGCGCAGCAGCAGCCACGTCGCGATCGCCGCGAACACCAGCCAGTAGAAGATCGTGATCTTGAAGTCGACGCCGCCGATGGTCACCTCGGAGGCGAAGAGGCTCTTGGCCTGGTCGAAGCCGTCCATGTCGGCGATCGAGTCGGACGCCACATTGCCGGTGAAGATCTTCGTCACGGCCAGGTTGGAGCCCTGGAGGATCAGGAAGGAACCCAGCGTCACCAGGAAGCTCGGCAGGCCGGTCCTGATCAGCAGCCAGCCGTTGAACGCGCCCACCGCCAGCGAGACGACCAGCGCGACGATCACACCCGTCCACACGTTCACCGTCAGCTGGAAGCTGAGGATCGCGGCGGTCAGGGCGGAGGTGGTGACCGCGACACCGGCGGACAGGTCGAACTCCCCGCCGATCATCAGCAACGCCACCGGCAGCGCCATGATGCCCATGACGGACGCCTGGTAGAGCACCGTCGCCAGCGAGCCGGCCTCACGGAAGGAGGGGGCCACGGCGAAGAAGAAGACGTACACACCGATCGCGGCGATCAGTGCGCCGACCTCGGGGCGGGCCAACAGGCGTCGGCCCAGGGAACGTTCGACGGTACGGCCGTCCTTCTGGGCGGCCGGCGGAGCCGGCGGCGAGGGGGAGCTCGCCGCCGGTGCCGTTGCTTGGGACATTCAGATCACCGGGTGCCCTTCGCGGCGAACTTGGCGATCGTGTCGACGTTGTCCTTGTCCACGAAGGCCGGGCCCGTCAGGACCGGCGCCTCACCGCCGCCGCTGTAGTTGCCGTTGTTCTTGTAGAGCCACAGGGAGTCGATCGCCAGGTAGCCCTGGAGGTAGGGCTGCTGGTCGACGGCGAACTCGATGTCGCCCGCCTTGATGGCGTCCGTCAGCTCCTTGTTGAGGTCGAACGTGGCGACCTTGGCCTTGCTGCTCGCGTCGTCGACCGACTGCACGGAGGTCAGGGCGATGGGCGCGCCGAGCGTGACGACCTCGTCGATCGAGGAGTCCTGCTTCAGCTTGGCCGTGATGGTGGACTTCACCGAGGGCATGTCCGTGCCGTTGACGTAGAGGTTCTCGGTCTTGCCCTTGAAGGTCTTCTTCACACCGGCGCAGCGGGCCTCGAGGGAGACGTTGCCCTGCTCGTGGATCACGCAGACCGCGTGCTTGGCACCGGTCTCGTTGAGCTTCTTGCCGAAGGCCTCACCGGAGACGGTCTCGTCCTGGCCGAAGAAGGAGAGCAGACCCTGCTCCTTCCACACGTCCATGCCGGAGTTCAGGCCGACGACGGGGATGCCCGCCTTCTCCGCCTTGGCGATGACGTCCTTCATCGCGTCGGGCTTGGCGAGGGTGACGGCGATGCCGTCGACCTTCTGGTCGATCGCGTTCTGGACGAGGTTGGCCTGGTTCGCGGCGTTCGGGTCGTTCGAGTAGACCAGCTTGACGTTGTCCTTGTCGGCGGCCGTCTGGGCGCCCTTGCGGACGATGTCCCAGAAGGTGTCGCCCTGCCCGGCGTGGGTCACCAGCGCCACCGTCATCTGCGGCGTGTTGGCCTTGCCCGCGGAGGCGTTCGCCCCGCCCTCCTCGGCCTCCTTGCCGCCGGAGCTGCTGGAGCATCCGGCTATGAACATCGCGGAGGCCGCGGCCATGGCGAAAAAGGGAGCCACTCGGCGTGAGCGGGGCTGAAACGTGCGGTCCATCTTTCCTGCACCTCACTGTGCGACAGGGGGAAAGGGAACGGGACAGCGTCGGGCGGTGTGCCCGCGCGGGCCCGGACCTGAAGTCCGGATCATTGTGCCGGTAGGCCGGCTGCGCTGTTTCGTTGGGACGGGATCAAACCCCTGGCACACCCAGCTGTCAAGACTTTGTTAAGACATCATTTCACGAGCAGGTCCGAATGTCAGTACAAAGTCTTGACAGCAGCTCACTCGGGGCCCTACACCTGGGATACCTCCGGCTCCCGTGCGTGCATCCCAGGCGCGCCCCGGGTCTCCCGGTCGGCCCGCATCCCCTACCCGAGGAGCGACGCGCATGCCCGAGTCAGCCGAGTCCTTCGATCTCATCACCATGGGTCGCATCGGAGTGGATCTGTATCCGCTGCAGACCGGTGTGCCGCTCGCCCGCGTCGAGTCCTTCGGCAAGTTCCTCGGCGGGTCCGCCGCCAACGTCGCGGTGGCCGCGGCACGGCTCGGCAACACCTCCGCCGTGATCACGCGGACGGGAGACGACCCCTTCGGCGTGTTCCTGCACGAAGCCCTCAAGGAGTTCGGCGTCGACGACCGGTTCGTCACGCCCGTCGCCGCCCACCCCACACCGATCACGTTCTGCGAGATCTTCCCGCCGGACGACTTCCCGCTCTACTTCTACCGGCGCCCCAAGGCCCCCGACCTGGAGATCCACACCGACGAGCTGGACTTCTTCGCCGTCCGCGCCGCCCGCGTCTTCTGGATCACCGGCACCGGACTGAGCGAGGAGCCCAGCCGCTCCGCCACCATCGCCGCGCTCAAGGCCCGCGACAAGGCCGGCACCACCGTGTTCGACCTGGACTGGCGCCCCATGTTCTGGCAGGACCCCGAGACCGCCCGCCCGTACTACGCCGAGGCCCTGCGGCACTCCACGGTCGCCGTCGGCAACCTCGACGAGTGCGAGGTCGCCACCGGGCTCCGGGAACCCCGGGCCTGTGCGGAGGCGCTGCTGGAGGCGGGGGTGGAGCTGGCCGTCGTCAAGCAGGGCCCCAAGGGCGTCCTCGCCGTCCACCGCGACGGCACGGTCGCCGAGGTGCCGCCGGTACCGGTCGAGGTCGTCAACGGGCTCGGCGCGGGCGACGCCTTCGGCGGATCGCTCTGCCACGGGCTGCTGCGCGGCTGGGACCTTGAGCGGATCATGCGGTACGCCAACGCCGCGGGCGCCCTCGTCGCGTCCCGCCTCGCCTGCTCCTCGGCGATGCCGACGGCGGGGGAGGTGGAGGAGTTGCTGGGGGCCGGGTGACCGGCATGTCGTCTGCGGGCGGGTGGGGGTTTCTCGCGCAGTTCCCCGCGCCCCGAAGGGAACGGGCCTGCGGCCCGCCCTTCATCGGAAAAGCACGGGCCGCAGGCCCCTGCTTTTCCAGGGGCGCGGGGAACTGCGCGAACGGCCCCCATCCGCCCGCACCCGCCAGAACCACCCGCACCCCCGAGCCATGAGGCGCCCGAGGGGGTCGAAGGGGCACCGCCCCTGGATCGGAGCCCGAGTTGACCCTCACCATCCCCGACCTGGTGGCCGTGCGCGCACGCCACCCCGAGGCCGTCGCCGAGGCGGCGGCACGCCGCGCCCGCCGCCCGCTGATCGGTGACCGCGGCCGTCTGATGATCGTCGCCGCCGACCACCCCGCCCGCGGCGCCCTCGGCGTCGGCGGCCGCCCCCTCGCCATGGCCGACCGGGCCGACCTCCTGCGGCGCCTGTGCACCGCGCTGTCGCGGCCCGGCGTGGACGGCGTGCTCGCCACCGCCGACATCCTGGAGGACCTGCTCCTCCTGGGCGTCCTGGAGAACAAGGTCGTCATGGGCTCCCTCAACCGCGGCGGGCTCGCCGGGGCGTCCTTCGAGATGGACGACCGCTTCACCGGCCACCGCCCGCAGGACATCGAGCGCCTCCGCTTCGACGCGGGCAAACTCCTGCTGCGCGTCGACTACGACGACCCCGGCTCCCTGCGGACCCTGCACTCCACCGCCCGCGCGGTCGACGACATGGCGGCGCGCCGACTGCCGCTGTTCGTCGAGCCGTTCATTTCGCGCCGCGTGGACGGCCGGGTCCGCAACGACCTGAGCGCCGAGGCCGTCACCCGCTCCATCGCCATCGCGGCGGGCCTGGGCGGCACCTCCGCGTACACCTGGCTGAAGCTGCCCGTCACCGACGACGCGGACGCCATGGCCGAGGTCCTGGAGACCTCCACCCTGCCCGTCGTACTGCTCGGCGGCGAGGTGGGGAAGGATCAGGACGGCGCCTACGAGAAGTGGCGCAAGGCCCTGCGGCTGCCCACGGTCCAGGGCCTGGTCGTCGGCCGTTCCCTGCTCTACCCCGCCGAGGGCAGCGTGGAGACCGCGGTCGACACGGCGGTCGGGCTGCTCTGAGTCAACCCACGCCCGGCCCCGGCCCCGGCCCCAGCCCCAGCCCCAGCCCCAGCCCCAGCCCCAGCCCCAGCCCCAGCCCCAGCAACATGACCCTCGCCGAGCCCCCAAACAACCCCTTCGTCCCAGTGAGGTCCCGATGAGCACCCCCTCCACCCGCCGGCTGACCGTCGCCCAGGCGCTGGTGCGGTTCCTGTCCGCGCAGTACACCGAGCGCGACGGCGTACGCCACCGGCTGATCGCCGGGACCTGGGGCATCTTCGGCCACGGCAACGTCGCGGGGGTCGGCCAGGCGCTGCTGGAGGCCGGCGAGGAGACCATGCCGTTCCACCAGGGCCGCAACGAGCAGTCCATGGTGCACGCGGCCGTCGGGTACGCGCGCCAGCTGAACCGGCTCTCCGCGCAGGCGGTCACCACCTCCATCGGGCCCGGCGCCACCAACCTCGTCACCGGCGCCGCCCTCGCCACCATCAACCGGCTGCCCGTGCTGCTGCTGCCCGGCGACTACTTCGCCGCCCGCACCGCCGACCCGCTGCTCCAGCAGTTGGAGCACCCCACCGAGGCCGATGTGTCCGTGAACGACACGCTGCGGCCGGTCTCCCGCTTCTTCGACCGGATCACCCGCCCCGAGGCGCTGATCCCGGCCGCGCTCAACGCCGTGCGGGTCCTCGCCGACCCCGTCGAGACGGGCGCCGTCACCCTCGCCCTGCCGCAGGACGTACAGGCGGAGGCGTACGACTGGCCGGAGGAGTTCTTCGCCGAGCGTGTCTGGCGGGTGCGGCGTCCGGCGCCCGACCCGGTGGAGCTGGCCCAGGCGGTGCGGGCGATCCGCGCGGCGCGGCGGCCGCTCCTCGTCGCGGGCGGCGGCGTCCACCACAGCGAGGCGGAGGCGGCGCTGCGGGCGCTGGTGGAGGCCACCGGCATCCCGGTCGCGTCCACCCAGGCCGGCAAGGGCTCGCTGCGTCACGACCACCCGGCCGATCTCGGCGGCGTCGGGCACACCGGCACCGCCGTCTGCGACGACATCGCCCGTACCGCCGATCTGATCATCGGCGTCGGCACCCGCTACACCGACTTCACCACCGCCTCCCACACCCTCTTCCAGGTCCCCGACGTCCGCTTCGTCAACCTCAACATCACCGCGTTCGACGCCCACAAACTGGCGGCCCGGACCGTGGTCTGCGACGCGCGGACCGGTCTGGAGGCGCTCACGGACGCCCTCGCCGGCCATCGCGTCGACGAGGCATACGAGGCCGAGTACCGGAGCGGCAAGGCGCGCTGGGAGCAGGTGGTGCAGGCGGCGTACACGCCGGCCGACGAGCACGCCGTGCCGACGCAGACGCAGGTGCTGGGCGCCCTGGACGCGGTCGTCGGGGACGACGACGTCGTCATCAACGCGGCCGGTTCGCTCCCCGGCGACCTGCACAAGCTGTGGCGGGCCCGCGGCCCCCGCCAGTACCACCTGGAGTACGGCTACTCCTGCATGGGCTACGAGATCCCCGCCGCGATCGGCGTCCAGCAGGCGGCGCCCGGCACGGCTGTGTGGGCGCTGGTCGGCGACGGCACGTATCTGATGATGCCGACGGAGATCGTGACCGCCGTCCAGGAGGGGCTGCCCGTCAATCTGGTCCTCGTCCAGAACCACGGCTACGCCTCCATCGGCGGGCTGTCGGAGTCGGTGGGCGCCGAGCGGTTCGGCACCGCCTACCGCTACCGCGTCGCGGACGGCACCTTCACCGGGGCCCCTCTGCCGGTGGACCTGGCCGCCAACGCGGCCAGCCTCGGCATGGACGTGATCCGCGCCAAGACCGTGCGGGAGCTGCGCGACGCCCTGGCCGCGGCCCGCGCCTCGGACCGGCCGACCTGCGTGTACGTGGAGACCGACCCGACGCCCACCGCTCCCCCGGCGGAGGCGTGGTGGGACGTTCCGGTGGCGGAGACCGCCGCCCGCCCGGCCGCGGTCGAGGCCCGCGCGACGTACGACCGGGAGGTCGCCGCCCGGCGCCGGCACCTCCACCCGGGGGTGTGAGCGGCACGGCCAGCGGCCGGCCCGGGAGCCGCCCGGCACCCGCGACGGGTGCCGGGCTTGTCAGGACAACGAAATGACAGGGCTTCCTGTCATCCGGACGGGCGGTTACCCTCGGACCGTGACCAGCGCGACCACAGGGAGTACAGAGAAGCTCGACCTCCGTGTCGACCGGAGCAGCCCGGTGCCGCTGTACTACCAGCTGGCCCGACAGCTGGAGTCCGCCATCGAACACGGGGCACTGGGCCCGGGCAGCCTGCTGGGCAACGAGATCGAGATCGCGGGCCGCCTCGGCCTGTCCCGGCCGACCGTGCGGCAGGCCATCCAGTCCCTCGTCGACAAGGGCCTCCTCGTCCGCCGCCGGGGCGTCGGCACGCAGGTCGTGCACAGCCAGGTCAAGCGTCCGCTGGAGCTGAGCAGTCTCTACGACGACCTGGAGGCGGCGGGCCAGCAGCCCACGACCCAGGTGCTGCTGAGCGAGATACGGCCCGCCTCCGCCGGGGTCGCGGCGGCCCTGGGCCTCGCCGAGGGCGCGGACGTGCACCTCTTCGAACGGCTCCGCCTCACCCACGGCCAGCCGGTGGCGTTCCTGTCCAACTACGTCCCGGCGGGCCTGCTGGACCTCGACCCCGAGCGGCTGGAGGCGACGGGCCTGTACCGGATGATGCGCAACGCCGGCATCACCCTGCACAGCGCCCACCAGACGGTCGGCGCCCGGATCGCCGCCCCCGAGGAGGCCGAGCGGCTCGGCGAGCCCGAGGGGGCCGCCCTCCTCACCATGCAGCGCACCGCGTACGACGACACGGGCCGGGCCGTCGAGTACGGCAGCCACATCTACCGGGCCTCGCGCTACTCCTTCGACTTCCAGCTGCTCGTCCGCGGCTGACGCCCGGACCACGGCGCCCAGCTCCCCGAAAACCGCAGGTCAGGCAGGAAGACCTGCGGGAGTACTAGATTGGACAACAGAGGCCGCAGCATGGGCGGCCCCGCCTGATCTCCCGCACGCAACCGTTCGCAAGGGAGAACAAGCCGTGAAGACCCGACGCGTCCGCCGCATCAGCCTCGGTGCCGTCAGTGCTCTCGTCGTCACCGTGCTCGGCGCCTGCGGCGGCTCCGGTTCCGACCCGGGTGGCGCCACGCTGGTGGGTGTCGACTACCCCCGCTCGGACACCGACTTCTGGAACGCGTTCACGCAGTACACCCCTGGCTTCGCCGAGGAACTCGGCTTGGAGCTGAAGACCACCAACTCGCGCAACGACGTCGCGAAACTCGCCACCAACTCACAGAGCCTCATCATCGAGGGCGTGGAAGGCGTGGCCATGGCCCCCCAGAACACCGCCGCGACCGCGCCCATCCTGCGGCAGCTGGCCGAGCAGAAGATCCCCGTGGTCACCCTGGACACCCGTCCCGACACCGGCGACGTCTACATGGTGGTGCGTGCCGACAACCGCGCGTACGGGGAGAAGGCCTGCCGGTTCCTCGGCACCAAGCTCGGGGGCGAGGGCAAGGTCGTCATGCTCCAGGGAGACCTCGCCTCCGTCAACGGCCGCGATCGCACCGAGGGGTTCAACGCGTGCATGAAGGAGCACTATCCCCGGATCAAGGTCTTCGGAGAGACGACGAACTGGGACGGGACGATCGCGGCGCAGAAACTGCAGGCGAATCTCACGGCCAACCCCGACATCAAGGGCATCTACATGCAGTCCAGTCTGGCGCTCTCCGGCAGCCTGCAGGTGCTCAAGCAGCAGGGTCTGCTGGTCGGCCCGGAGGACAAGAGGCATGTGTTCGTGGTCGCCAACGACGGCACCCCCCGAGAGCTCAGGGAGATCGCCGAGGGCAAGATCGACGCCACGGTCTCCCAGCCCGCAGACCTCTACGCCAAATACGCCCTCTACTACCTGCAGGCGGCGATCGAGGGCAAGACGTTCAAGCCCGGCGGGACGGACCACGACAGCACGATCGTGCGGATCCGCGACGGTGTGCTGGAGGACCAGCTCTCCGCACCCCTGGTGACCGCGGACGGCGGGACCTACGACGGGGTGCCCAGCCTCAGGAGCGACGACGAGTCCCTCTGGGGCAACAACCTGGACTGAGCGCGTACGGCCCGCCCGCGCCGACCACCTCTCGGCTCAGGAGCCTCGGCCGGCGGCCGGCTCAGAGGCTCACCCACGCACCGGACTCGGCGGAGCGGCTCATCGCGTCGAGGGCGGTGGCGCTGTGCACGGCGTCGGTCAGGGTGGCGCCGTGCGGGGTGCCCTCGGCGATCGAGCGCAGGAAGTGGTGGGCCTCGATGACCTTGAGGTCGTCATAGCCCATGGCGTTGGCGGAGCCCGGCTGGAAGGCCGCGTACGCGCCGTGGTCCGGGCCGACGAAGACGGTGCTGACGGACTGGTCCTGGTAGGCCGTACCCCGGCTGACGCCCAGCTCGCCCATGCGGCGGAAGTCCCACAGGACGGCGCCCTTGGTGCCGTGGACCTCGAAGCCGTAGTTGTTCTGCTCGCCGACGGCGACGCGGCTCGCCTCCAGGACGCCCCTCGCGCCGGAGGCGAAGCGGAGCAGACAGTTGACGTAGTCCTCGTTCTCGACGGGGCCGAGTTCCCCGCCGGTGGCGCGGGTGTGGCCGGCGGTGGCGCCGGTGGGGCGGGCCCGTTCGGGGACGAAGATCGCGGTGTCGGCGGTGAGGGCGGTGATGTCGCCGAGGAGGAAGCGGGCGAGGTCGACGCCGTGCGAGGCGAGGTCGCCGAGGACGCCGCTGCCGCCCCGCTCACGCTCGTACCGCCAGGTCAGGGCCCCCTCGGGGTGGGCGGCGTAGTCGCTGAAGAGGCGGACGCGGACATGGGTGACGGTGCCGATCTCACCGGCGACGATCAGTTCGCGGGCGTACGCGACCGCGGGGGCGTTGCGGTAGTTGAAGCCGACGGTGCCCTGGACGCCGGCCTTCGCGACCGCGTCGGCGACGGCGCGGGCGTCGGCGGCGGTGAGCCCGACGGGCTTCTCGATCCAGATGTGCTTGCCGGCCTCGGCCATGGCGACGCCGATCTCGCGGTGCAGGAAGTTCGGCGCGGTGATGCTCACGGCGTGGACGCGCGGGTCGGCGGCGACCTCACGCCAGTCGCGGGCGGTGGTCGCGAACCCGAACCGTTCGGCGGCCTCCTCGGCGCGGCCGGGCACGTCCTCGACGACGGTGACCAGCTCGGGGCGTACGGGAAGCTGCGGGAAGTGGTGCGGCACGCGGGCGTACGCCTGGGTGTGCACCCGTCCCATCCAGCCGAACCCCACGACGGCGACACCGAGCGCACTCACCATGACTGCCCTTCTTCCGACCCACCGGACCGGCTTTGGACCGTTCCAGAACATACGTCGCTCACCTTGGAGCGAGCCTCCGCAGCTGTCAAGCCCTTTGACAACCGCGCCCGCCCTGTGGAACGGTCCACACCATGAGACCTCCGACGATCCGCGATGTCGCCGAGCGCGCCGGCGTGTCGAAGTCGCTGGTCTCGCTGGTGCTGCGTGGCTCCGAGCAGGTGCGCCCCGAGAAGCGGGAGGCCGTGCTGGCGGCCGTGGACGAGCTGGGCTACCGGCCCAACGCGGCCGCGCGCAGCCTGAGCGAGCGCCGCACCCGTACGGTCGGCGTCCTCCTGAACGACATGCGCAACCCCTGGTTCGTGGAGCTGCTGGACGGTCTGAACTCCCGGCTGCACGACAACGGCCTGCGCATGCTGCTGGCCGACGGCCACCTCAACCGGCGTCTCGGGGAGGACCTCACCCGGACCTTCACCGAGCTGCGGGTCGACGGTCTGATCGCGGTCGGCACCCTGCCCCCGTCGGAGGCCCTGCGCGCGGCGGCCGCGCAGGTGCCCACCGTGGTCGCCGGGGCCCGTGAGCCGACGCTCCCCCATGTCGATGTCGTCGCGGGCGACGACCAGTCGGGCGCCCGGCTCGCCACCGAGCACCTCATCGCCCTCGGCCACCGGCGGATCGGGCACATCGCGGGGGACGGCGTGGTCGGCGCACTGCGCCGCCGCAGCTTCGAGACGGTCATGCGCGAGCACGGCCTGTCCGACCTGGCGGCCGTCGAACGCGGCGACCTGACGGAGGAGGGCGGCTACCGCGCCACGGTCCGACTCCTCAGCGCCCCCGAACGCCCCACCGCGGTACTGGCGTTCAACGACATGGCCTGCGTCGGCGCCCTCTCCGCCGCCGAGGAACTGGGCCTGAGCGTGCCGCGCGACCTGTCCCTCGTCGGCTACGACAACACCTATGTCTCCCGGCTGCGCCATCTGTGGCTCACCACCGTGGACAACGCCAGCCACGACGTCGGCCGCCGCGCCGCCCAGTGCCTCCTGGACCGCATCGCCGACCCCACACGCCCGGCCCAAGTCGTCCTGACCACACCGACCTTGGAGATCCGCGGCACGACGAGCCCCCCGGCGCGCGGCTGAGCCGCACGACACGCGCGCGCCCCGGGGCCGGTGAGCCGCGCGACGAACCCACCGGCCCGCCGACGAGCCGACGCCGTACGCGCTCGCGAGGGCGGCATGGGTGTACGCGCTGGACGCGGGCACGGGCAAGAAGCGCTGGACGGCGCTCACGCCCAGCTATGTGGACACCACGCCGGCCGTGGTCGACGGGGTCGTCGGCAACCTGTACGCGGTAGACGTCAAGGAAAGCGAACAGAAGTGGCGGTTCTCGGCGGGCGACAGCTTCTTCACGCCCTCCTCGCCTGTGGTGTCCGACGGCGTGCTCTACATCGGCAGTCACGCGGGCAAGGTGTACGCGATAGCGGTCTGAGCCGCGGCCCCGAGCGTCACGCGGTCCCGTCGAGCGGGTGGGCCCCCGCGGCCAGCAGCAGTGCCGCCGTCTCCGGGTGGGGGCCGCGCTCCGCCCAGTAGAGCGGGGGGCGGCCAGTGCCGTGGTCCTCGCGGAGGTTGGGGTCGGCGCCGTGTGCGAGGAGTTCGCGCACCGTGTCCGTGTGGCCCCAGCAGGCGGCCCCGCACAGCGGCGTGCCTTCCGTGCCGTGCCCGCTCTCGGTGTCGGGCGGGGCGCCGGCGGCCAGCAGCCGGCGGACCGTGTCGGCCGCCCCGTGCACGGACGCCGCATACAGCGGCGTCGTGCCGTCGGCGTCGGCCGTCGCGGGGCAGGCCCCGGCCCGGAGCAGCGCGTCGACCGTGGCGGTGTCACCGACGGACGCGGCCCGGACGAGACGTACGGACAGCTTCTTCTGCCGCCTTCTGTTCACTGCTCCCCAGTCCCGCGCGACGAGTTTCGGGCCTCACCCCATCACACGCCCTCCTGGGAGGCGACCTCTTTTCCGCGCCCTCCCGTCACCCCGGTCCCCCTGGTCGCCCCGCGTACGTCGATCGCGGTGAGGGCGAGGGCCAGCAGTCCGGGGACGAGGAACGCGAGGGGCAGCAGCATCCACGCGCACAGGGCGGCCGTCAGCAGGGCCAGCACCACCAGGGCGCTGCCGCCCGGGTCGCGCACGGCGTCGTGGGCGGCCCCGCGCACCGCGCCGGGCCAGTCGACGGCGGACTCGGGGCGGGCGCAGGCCCGCAGGCCGACCACGGCGGCGCACACGCCGACGGCGGCGACCGCCAGGCCGAGGGCGGGGCCACCGGGCAGGCCCGCGGAGACCAGCGCCAGGTCGACGAGGAGGAGACCGAGACCGGCGACGGTGACGAGCCCGGCCGCGACGTCACCGGAGCGCAGCCGTCGCCGCAGCCCGCCGAGGAACCGCCGGGCGGTCACCGGCCGCCCGTCCCGTACGCCCCGCAGCACCTCGCACGCGGTGGACAGCGCGGCGGGCAGCGTCACCAGCGGCAGGCTCACCACCGCCACGGCGACACCGACGCTCAGCACATCGGCGAACAGCGACATCCTCGGTCCGAAGACCTCGCCCGGCTCCCGGTCGGTCCGCATCGCGCTCACGCTCACCCCTTGATCCCCGAGTTGGCCATGCCCTCCACCAGGAACCGCTGGAAGGCGAGGAAGAACAGCACGATCGGCAGCAGCGCGATGACCGACATGGCGAACATCGGGCCGAACGCCGAGGTGCTCGACGCGTCCACGAACGACCTGAGCGCCAGAGTCAGTGTGAACTTCTCCGGGGAGAACAGGTAGATCAGCTGGGTGAAGAAGTCGTTCCAGGTCCAGATGAACGTGAAGATGGCGGTGGTGATCAGGGCCGGGCGCGTCAGCGGCAGGATCACCAGGAAGAAGCTTCGGAACGGTCCACAGCCGTCGATCCGGGCCGCCTCCTCCAGTTCCCTCGGCAGTCCCCGCATGAACTGCACGATGAGGAAGACGAAGAACGCCTCCGTGGCCAGGAACTTCGGCAGGATCAGCGGCCAGTAGGTGTTCACCATGCCGAGCTGGTTGAAGATGATGTACTGCGGGATCAGCACCGCGTGGTGCGGCAGCATGATCGTCGCGATCATGAAGGCGAACAGCGGTCCACGGAGGCGGAATCGCAGGCGGGCGAAGGCGTACGCCGCGAGGGAGCAGGACAGTACGTTCCCGAGGACCGCGCCGGTCGCGATCAGCAGGGAGTTGCCGAGCAGTCTGCCGACCGAGACGTCGTTGACGCCCTCCAGGGCCGTCTCGTAGTTGGACCATTCCAGGCGGCCGGGCAGCAGGTCGAGGCTCGCGATGACCTCGTCCGCCGGTTTCACCGAGGTCGCGAGGAGCCAGGCCAGCGGGTAGAGCATGACCAGCAGGGCGGCCAGGCACGCGGCGTGCAGGGCCAGGCGCCGCCAGACGAAGGGCCTGCGTGCGGTGGCGGGCGTTGTCGTGGTGGTCATCGGTCCCCCTCGGAGGCGTAGAAGACCCAGGAGCGGGACGTGCGGAACAGGACGGCGGTGACCACGCCTATGGCGAGCAGCAGGACCCAGGCCATGGCGGAGGCGTAACCCATGTGGGAGGCGACGAAGCCGCGGTCGTAGAGGTAGAGCGTGTAGAAGAGGGTGGAGTCGGCGGGGCCGCCCTTGCCCGCGCTGATCGCGAAGGCGGGGGTGAAGACCTGGAAGGCCTGGATGGTCTGGAGGACCAGGTTGAAGAAGATCACCGGTGACAGCATCGGCACGGTGATCGACAGGAACTGGCGCCATCGCCCGGCGCCGTCGACCTCGGCCGCCTCGTACAACTCCCCCGGGATCTGCTGGAGTCCGGCGAGGAAGATGACCATCGGGGCGCCGAACTGCCACACCGTCAGCAGGGCCACCGCGAGCAGCGCCCAGCCGGGCTTGTTGACCCAGCCGCCGGTGCCGAGGAGACGGTCGACCGTGCCGCCGTCGTTGAAGAGCGCCCGCCATACGAGGGCGATGGACATGGAGGCGCCGAGGAGGGACGGGGCGTAGAACGCGGAACGGTAGAAGGCCTTGCCGTGCCGCATGGTCTTCAGGGCCAGCGCCACGACGAGCGCGAGAGCCAGTTGCAGGGGCACGGCGATGACGACGTACGTCAGGGTCGCCCCGACGGAACGCCAGTAGCGGGGGTCCTCGGTGAACATCTGCGTGTAGTTGCGCAGGCCCACCCAGCTGGGCGCGGCGAACAGGTCGTAGTCGGTGAAGGAGAGGTAGAGCGACACGGCCATCGGGAGCAGGGTCAGGACACAGGCGCCCAGTACCCACGGGGAGAGGAACACCCAGGCGGCTCCCTCGCGTCGGGGCCTGCGGGCGGGCCTGGTGGGGGGTGCGGCGCCCTCGCCCCGTACGGTCGTCGGCATGTGTGTGGTGGTCATGACCTCAGCTCCGCCTTCGCCTCGGTGATGTAGTTCTCGGCGGCCTCTCGGGGGGACATCCGCTCGTACGACACCTGGTCGTAGTCGCGCTGGAAAGTGGTCTGCAGGGCGCTGTCGCCGGAGGGGGGCGCCTGGGGCGGCGGCTGCAACTCGCCTTCCAGGGACGCCTGGTAGTCGTAGATCGTCCGGTCGAAGTCCTTGAGGTCCGGGGCGATCTCCTCGCGGAGGGTCTCGTTGACGGGGATGCCGCGGGTGGCGCCGAGGATCTTCGCGGCCTCGGGGTCGTTCAGCATGAAGTCGACGAGGCGGACGGACTCCTCGGGATGACTCGTGTCGGCGGCCACGCCCATGAACATCGACGGCTTGAAGTACTGGCCCGGTGTGCCGTCCTCGCCCGAGGGCATCGGCGCGAGCGTGATCTCGCCGTCGGGGAGGAGGCCGAGGTAGCCGCTGGCCGGGGCGTCCCAGTTGTTGTCGGAGGGGGCTCTGCCGCGGCCGAGCGGGGTGTTCTCCACCGTGCCGTCGAGCTGGGTGGTCTCCTCGGCGGGCGAGACGGCGCCCTCCCGGCGGAGCCGGTCGGTGAACGTCCAGTAGCGGGTCAAGTCGTGCGCCGTGAAGCCGAGTTGACGGTCCTCGGTGTAGAGGGCCTTGCCGCGGCCGCGCAGCCAGACCTCGAAGGCGTCCTCGCTCCAGCCGGGGTCCGTACCGCCCGGCCTCCCGGTCCTCCGCGCCAACTCCCGCATGGTGTCGGCCCAGTCGTTCCAGGTCCAGCCCTCGCGGGGCGGGGCGACCCCGGCCGCCTTCCACTGCTTCGCGTCGTACACGACGGTCTCGGTGCCGCGGGCCTGGGGGATCGCGTACTGCCTGCCGTCGACCTTCCCGGTGGCGAGGAGTCCCGTGTCGAACGCGTCGGTGTCGAGGGCGGCCCGCTGCTCGGCGAAGTCCAGCAGGACGCCCCCGGAGGCGTACTGGTCGATCATCCGGTAGTCGAGCTGCATGACGTCGGGCGCGTCACCGCCGGCGGCCTGGGTCGCCAGCTTCTGCTTGTAGGCGTCGTAGCCGGAGAACGAGGTCTGCACCTCGATCCCGGGGTGCTTCCTCTCGAAGAGGTCGACGGCCTGTTGGGTTCTCGCCGCCCGGTCGGGGTTGCCCCACCAGGTGTAGCGCAGGACGACCTTGCCGCCGCCCGACTCCTGGGGGCCCGAGCAGCCGCCGAGCACCACGCACAGAGCGAGGGCCACGGCCGTCGCGGAGGACTTCCTTGTCCTGTTTCCGGGCATGAGTGGGTCACCTCTTTCACTAGAAAGCGCTTCCACCCCCCGCATGAGACCCTAGGGAAGGTCCGGATGTCACAACAAGACCCCTGCACCGTCCCGGTGGGCCGCCGCCGTGCCGCCGTCGTCGGACTCGGCGCCCGCGCACGGATGTTCACCGAGGCGCTGACGGGCTCCTTCGCGGGCCGGATCGACCTCGTCGGCCTCTGCGACACCAACGCGCACCGCATGGCCGTCCACAACGCCTGGATCGCCGCCGACCACCCCGGCCGCGCGCCCGTGCCCGCGTACGCCGCCGGGGAGTTCGAGGAGATGCTGCGGCGCGAGCGCGTCGACCTGGTGGTGGTGTGCGGTGTGGACCGGTCCCACGACCACTACATCGTGCGGGCCCTGGAGGCGGGCTGCGACGTCGTCACGGAGAAGCCGATGACCACCGACGCCGAGCGCGCCCGCCGCATCCTGGACGCGCGCCGCCGGACAGGCCGCGAGGTGAGGGTCGCCTTCAACTACCGCTACAACCCGGTGCACTCGACCGTACGGGAGCTGCTCACGAGCGGTGAGATCGGCGAGGTCGGGTCGGTGCACTTCGAGTGGCTGCTCGATCTGCGGCACGGCGCCGACTACTTCCGCCGCTGGCACCGCGACAAGGCGAACTCCGGCGGGCTGCTGGTCCACAAGTCGACCCACCACTTCGACCTGGTCAACTGGTGGCTCGGCACCCGCCCCGAGACCGTCTTCGCCCAGGGCGGCCTCTTCTTCTACGGCGACGAGGCGGGCCGGCGTCGAGGACTCGCCCGCGACTACGAGCGCGCCCACGGCTCCCGGGCCGCCGAGGGCGACCCCTTCGCGCTGCACCTCAGGGACTCCCCCGTCCTCAGCGCGCTCTACCTGGACGCAGAACGGGAGGACGGCTACCACCGCGACCGGAACGTCTTCGGCCCCGGCGTCACCATCGAGGACGACATGGCGGTCCTCGTGCGGTACGCGTCCGGCGCGACTCTGACGTACCACCTGACGGCGTACGCGCCCTGGGAGGGCTACCGCATCGCCTTCAACGGCAGCGAGGGCCGTCTGGAGCTGCTGGTGGAGGAGTCGACGTGGACCCGCCCGCATGTCCGGGTCACCGGGGCGAGCCCGGTCCTGCACGGCACGGAGACCGGCGACGAGGCCGGGCGGACCGAACTGCTCGTACGGCGGTTCTGGGAGCGGCCTCGTGAGGTGGAGGTCGCCACGGGCGAGGGCGGGCACGGCGGCGGGGACGTACGGATGCTGGCCGACCTGTTCGGGGACCGCGTCCCCGACGAGCTGGGCCGCGCCGCGGACGCGACGGACGGGGCGAGGTCCCTGGTGACGGGGCTGGCGGCGAACCGGTCGTTGGAGACGGGGGCTTCGGTGGCCGCGAGAGAAGTGCTGGACGTGTGAGCACCTGTTCCGGATCCCCGGTCACGAGTGGCCCGGGGCCCTCATGTGGCCCAGGGTCACCGGACGTGCCGGGCAGGATGAACCCCGGTGTCATGCGGCGGGCGGAGGTGTGACGACCGGCGGATTGAGGCGAGCGAAGCCCTCCTGGCGCTGGTAGGGGAAGTACGGGTAGGGCGCTGTCCTGCCGCTCGCCGCATCGAGTTTCGCCATCTGATCGGGCGTGAGTGTCCAACCGACGGCACCGAGGTTCTGGCGAAGCTGGTTCTCGTCGCGGGCACCGATGATGACGGAGGAGACGGTCGGTCGCTGCAGCAGCCAGTTGATGGCGATCTGTGGAATGCTCCTGCCGGTCTCCCGGGCGACCTCGTCGAGGGCGTCGACCACGCGGTAAAGGTGTTCGTCCTCGACCGGCGGGCCGAGCTCCGCTGTGCGGTGCAGTCGACTGTTGGCCGGGAGCGGCCGGCCGCGGCGGACCTTGCCGGTGAGCCGCCCCCAGCCGAGCGGGCTCCAGACAAGGGCTCCCAGCCCCTGATCGAGCCCCAGGGGCATCAGCTCCCACTCGTAGTCGCGGCCGATGAGCGAGTAGTAGACCTGATGGGCGACATAGCGGGGGTGGCCGTATCTCTCCGCGCTCGCGAGGGACTTCATCGCCTGCCAGCCGGAGAAGTTGGAGATGCCGAGGTAGCGAACCTTCCCTGCTCGCACGAGACCGTCGAGCGTGGACAGGACTTCCTCGATCGGCGCGCCGGCGTCAAAGGCGTGCAGCTGGAACAGGTCGATGTAGTCGGTGCCGAGCCGGCGCAGGGCGTCCTCACACGCGGTGATCAGGCGCGAGCGAGAGGAGCCCGCGTCACCCGGGCCGTCGCCCATCGGCAGGCCGGTCTTGGTGGAGACGATCACCTGGTCCCGGCGGCCTTTGATCGCTTCGCCCAGCACCTCCTCCGAGGCTCCGCCGGAGTAGACGTCGGCGGTGTCGAACATCGTGACCCCGGCGTCGAGGCAGATGTCCACGAGACGGCGCGCTTCTCGCGCACAGGTGCTGCCCCAGGCGCCGAACAGGGGCCCCTTGCCGCCGAAGGTGCCGGCGCCGAAGCTCAGCGCGGGGACCCTGAGACCGGATGCGCCCAGTCGCCTGTATTCCATGACTGTTCCTCTCTCATCGCCCGACTCGCTAATGGTTCCCGAGTTCCGTTAGCCTGTTCTCAACGTAGCAGGCGCGAGCGATAAATGAAACTGGAGTCCCGTTATGGGGTTTGAGGGTACGGATCCGGGGACCGTCCGTCCCGGCGGGCGCACGGCGCGGGTGCGGGCGGCGGTGCTACAGGCGGCTGGGGATGCCTTGGCGGAGCACGGCTTCGCCCACCTGGACCTCGCTGACATCGCACGCCGTGCCGAGGTGGGCAAGACCACCGTCTACCGCCGCTGGGGAACGGTGACCGGCCTGGTGGCCGACCTGCTGCTGGACATGGCCGAGCAGTCACTGGCGCGTACCGAGACCGGCTCACTACTCGGTGATCTCAAGGCAAACGCCCGGCTCGTGCAGCGCACCCTGGCAGACCCGCGGCAAGGAGCGCTGTTCAAGGCGGTGATCGCCGCCGCCACCTGCGAGGCGAAGACGGCCGAGGCACTGCATCGCTTCTACGACATCCGCGTCGAGGAGTGGGCACCCTGCGTCCAACAAGCCATCGACCGGGGCGAGCTGCCCGAGGGTACCGACGTCTGCGAGGTGATCCGCGCGGTCTCCGCCCCCCTCTACTACCGCCTGCTGACCAGCGGCGACCCGCTCGACGAAGCCGCCGCGGACCAGGCCGCCGAGGCCGCGGTGGCCGCAGCGCGCGCGGGAGCCTACCTGCGGGGTGGCGGAGGTCGTGCGTGACGGGCTTCCCGCACGCGCGCACCGAGCCGGGTCGGTGTGCGGGGTTTCCGGGGGTATGGCTTTTCCGGGCCCCTCCGGCCTCTCGGCTGGCCGGGCGATTCGCCCAAGCCGTCGCCGTACGCCGCAGCGGTCACCAGACGAGGTCGAGGGTCTCCGGGGAGCGGTGGATCAGGGTCGGTCGCATGAGGATCCGTTGGTCGTCCGCGAGGCGCAGGCCTGGCATGCGGCGGGTCAGGAGCTCCAGGGTGATGCGGAGTTGTTCGCGGGCGAGGGTGGAGCCGGGGCAGGCGTGGACGCCGAGGCCGAAGGAGAGGTGGCGGGCGGCGGCGGTGCGGGTGATGTCGAAGTCGTCGGGGTCGGGGTGGCGGGAGGCGTCGCGGTTGGCGCCGCCGAAGGCGAGGAACACCGGTGATCCGGCGGGCAGTTCGGTGCCCGCGAGGGTGACCGCCCGGGTGGTGACCCGGCGGAAGCCCTGCAGGGCCGTGTCGTACCGGGCGGCCTCCTCGATGGCGGCCGGGATGCGGTCGGGGCGGGCGCAGAGCAGCTCCCACTGGTGGGGGTGGCGCAGGAGGTGCAGGAGGGTCGTGCCGATGAGGGCGGTGGTCGTCAGGTGCCCGGCGATGAGCAGGTTCTGCAGATGGGCGACCAGCTCATGGCGTTGATCGAGCGTCAGTTCGCCGTCGCCCGGCCCGGCGACGGAGGTGATGAGGTCGGTGACCAGGTCCTCGCGGGGGTCGGCGCGGCGGGCGCGGACGAACGCGTCGACGCGGTGGGACATCGCCACCACGTCCTCGGCGGCGGCGATCTGCTCTGCCTCCGTCAGGGGCCGGAAGAGCAGTTCTTCGAGCCGGTGACCGCCGTGCACCAAGGCCGGTACGTCCGCCGGGTCGAACCCGACGAGGCGTCCGATGACGTCGCCGGGCAGCTTCCCGGCGTAGGCGGCCATCAGCTCGACCCGGCCGTCCTTCTCGAAGCCGTCGATGAGCGCGGCGGCCCGCTCGGCCGCGTACGGGAGGACGGCGCCGACCCGCGCGGGCGACAGACCGCGCACGATGGGCGCCCGCAGCGCCTGGTGCGGGGCCCCGTCGGCGGTCACCACGACCGGCCGGCCGCCGAAGCCGCCGGCCAGCACGGCCAGGGCGGCGGGCGCGGGCATCACGTCGGGGCGCAGCGCGTTGGCCGACGAGAAGTCCTCCGGCCGTCGCAGCACCTCCCGCACGTCCGCGTCCCGGACCACCAGCCACGAGTCCAGCTCCGGCACATGGGTGAGCCCCTCCGCCGCCCGTGCCCGCGCGTAGTGCGGATACGGATCCCGCTGCAACTCGTCGAGCCTGGCGTGCAGTTCACGATCCACGGGGTGCACCTTCCGGCCGGGGCGGGACGTGCGGACGGGGTTCATGCTGCCGTACGCGGGGTGGCGACGGTAGATCCCGCGCGACTGGCCTGGCCGCGCCCGATAGCGCGTGCAGGGATCGTTCGTAGGGCGGGGACGGCTCGACGCGCCCGCCGTGTCCCCGATTGTTCACCTACGATCGGCTTCGTGGTCCTCTTCTCCCTCGAACGCCTCTCCCACCTCCCCACCGACCTGGCCTGGCAGCGTCTCACCGACTGGCATCGCCACGCCGACGTCGTCCCCCTGACCCGGGTCACCGTCCGCACGCCTCCCCCGACCGCCGAGGGCACGGTCTTCGTCGCCCGCAGCGGTATCGGCCCCTTCTCCTTCGACGATCCGATGGAGGTGGTGATGTGGCAGCCGCCGGAGAGCGGAGGGGTGGGGCGGTGTCGGCTCGTCAAGCACGGGTCCCTCGTCCAGGGGTGGGCGGAGATCGAGGTCCATCCGTACGTCGGCGGAGGCCGAGGGGAGGGTCAAGGCGACCAGAGCGACCACGCCGGCACCCCCGTCGCTTCGCGTGCCCTGTGGCGCGAGGAACTGCGCGTCCACCGGCTGCCGGGCTTCTGCGACCGGCCCCTCGGATGGCTGTCCCGGCGGATGTTCGGGCGCGCGATGGACGGACTGTTGGGGGAGACGCCCTCCGGGCGCTGAGCACCTCCATCGGTCGGTACTCGACCGTGCGCCCAGCTGCCGGAGGTGTCCCACCTCGCCGCGAGCAGGGTCAAGAGGCGCTCCAGTGGGGGTCGCGGCCGAGGTAGCGCAGGAGGGCCGTCACGTCGTCGTCGCCCTCGTCGGGGGTCAGGGCCGCGGCGTACGCGCCGTAGGGGCGGAGTGGCTCGACGATCTCCCTGGCGACTTCGAGGAGGGGACGGGCCAGTTCGGGTGTGAGCGGTGAGGGTCGGCCCGTCGCCCGGGCGATGTCCCAGGCGTGGACCGCCGCGTCCAGCCCGCACGCCGCCGAGCCGGACCACGGGGACAACTTGTGCGGCGGTACCGGCACGGGCACCTCGGCGGCGTCCCGGTCGACTCCGGCCCACGCCTTCGCCGCGCGGGCCAGGGCTGCCTTCAGGTACTCCGTCGGGTCCACTCCCTCCAGGTCGCCCGTAGGGGCGAACGGGTTGAAGTCGGGGCCGGGTTCGCCGGTCAGCGCGGCGGCGTAGCCGATCTGGTCGCCGACGGCGTGCTGGAAGACGTGGGTGACGGTCCAGCCCGCGCAGGGCGTCGGCAGGTGCCAGCCGTCGGCGGGGACCGCGCGGACCGCCGTGCGCAGTGCCTCGTGGGAGGCGTCCAGGACGTCCCAGCCGCTGGAGGTCATGTCATCGCTCATCAGAGGTTCCCCGTTCGTGGTGCCGTCATCGTGGTCAGTGGTGCGGGGTGCTGTCGCGGGGGGTGGCGAGGCCGTCCCGGCGGTCGCGGTCTCCGTCGCCCGTGGTGCTGAGGAGGGTGTCGCAGATCTCGCGCAGCTTGTCGGTGGCCTGCTTGGAGAACAGGCCGCAGAGACCGGCTATGCCGGAGAAGCCGTACGGGTTGGTGGCGCCGGCGCCGGAGCTGCCGGCGAAGAGGCCGCCGCGCAGCAGCAGGTAGACGAGGAGCGCGAGGGCCACGCCGATGCCGGCGCGCAGCAGGTACCACCAGAGCCAGCTCGCGTAGAGCCGCCGGTTGCCGACGTACGTCGCGAACGAGGTGGCCGCGTGGACGAAGCTGCCGAGCGCGCTGCACACCACCACGGCCAGCAGCATCGCCGTGTCCGCGGTCAGCGCCCAGTCGCCGAAGCCGAACGGTGACCAGCGGGCGGTGGCCGCGGGGTCCGCCCCCGGTTCGACCGTCGCCAGGACCACCGGCCACAGGGTCACCAGGGCGCCGCAGACGAAGACAACGTCGACGAGGAGGAAGAGGCCGAGCAGGGTGGTCGCTGGTGTCGACAGCCGACGCTCGTCGCGGGTGCCGTCGGCTCCCCCGCCGGCCTCGTCGTCGACCGGGCCCGCGCCCGTGCCGCCGTCGCCGCCGTCCAGGCCGGTGGCGCCGTCGGGGCCCTCGTCCATGCCCTCGCCCGCGCCGTGCTCCACGCTCACCGTGCTCAACTGTCCGCCCCCGTCGTGCTGTTGTCGTGTCACCGACGGTCAACCCTGCCGCCCGGGCGGTCAAGTCACAAGTCGGGCGGAGCCTGAAGGGGCGTCAGGAAACCCTCAGGCTCGGCACGTTCGCCGGGTTCGACGACGGGCCGTCGTGGTGGATCGGCGTGTGCGCGCCCGTCAGGGGGACCCCGGTGCCGCCGCGGCGGTGGGCGACGATCTCGGAGGCGATGGACAGGGCCGTCTCCTCGGGGGTGCGGGCGCCGAGGTCCAGGCCGATGGGTGAGCGGAGGCGGGCCAGCTCCAGGTCGGTGACGCCTTCCTCGCGGAGGCGTCGTTCGCGGTCGAGGTGGGTGCGGCGGGAGCCCATCGCGCCGACGTAGGCGACGGGGAGGCGCAGGGCGAGGCGCAGCAGCGGTACGTCGAACTTGGCGTCGTGGGTGAGGACGCACAGCACGGTCCGGGCGTCGACGTCCGTGCGCTCCAGGTATCGGTGCGGCCACTCGACGACGATCTCGTCCGCCTCCGTGAAGCGGGTGCGGGTGGCGAAGACGGGGCGGGCGTCGCAGACGGTCACGTGGTAGCCGAGGAACTTGCCGATCCGGACGAGCGCGGACGCGAAGTCGATCGCACCGAAGACGATCATCCGGGGTGGTGGGACGGAGGACTCCACCAGAACCGTGAGCGGCGCTCCGCAACGTGAGCCCTGCTCTCCGATCTCCAGGGTGCCGGTGCGGCCGGTGTCCAGGAGGGCGCGGGCCTCGGCGGCGACCGTGCGGTCGAGTTCGGGGTGGGCGCCGAAGCCGCCGTCGTACGAGCCGTCCGGGCGGACCAGCAGGGCCCGGCCGCGCAGCTGAGCCGGGCCGGAGGCGATCCGGGCCAGCGCCGCCGCCTTGCCGCCCGCCGCCGAGGCGAGCGCGGCGGCGACCGCCGGACGGACGGGGTCGCCCGCCCGCACCGGTGTCACGAGGATGTCGACGACCCCGCCGCAGGTCAGGCCGACGGCGAAGGCGTCCTCGTCGCTGTAGCCGAAGCGTTCGAGGACCGGTTCGCCGTCCTCCAGCGCCTGTCGGCACAGCTCGTAGACGGCGCCCTCCACGCAACCGCCGGAGACCGAGCCGATCGCCGTGCCGTCGGCGTCCACCGCGAGGGCGGCGCCCGGCTGCCGGGGGGCGCTGCCGCCGACGGCCACCACGGTGGCCACGGCGAAGTCGCGCCCCTGCCCGACCCACCGGTGCAGCTCGTCGGCGATGTCCAGCATCTCTCGGTCTCCTCACGGTTCACGGTTGCGCGGACGATACTCGGCGGCGGGACCGACCCGGGGCCTGTCGTTCGGAGAGAACCCGGCGAGGACGAGGGTGAAGACGATCATGCCGACCGTCATCGCGCCGACGTCGCCCCAGCCGCCGAACTCGACCTGCCCGAACAGCGAGAAGTCCGGCATCGGACACCGCGCTGCCGTGCAACGCGGGTGCCCGCCCGCCCATTGCTTCGAGTCGACGACACCGAGGGCGTTGAGGACGACGGCGAGGAGAGTGCCGCCGACGATGCCGAGCAGGATCGCGCCGGGAACGGCTCAACGGAGTTACGCCGTGCCCGTCAGGTGCTCGGGGCGTACCGGCGTGCGGTTCAGTTCCAAGCCCGTCGCCGCCCGGATCGCCGCGAGGACGGCCGGGGTGGAGGACAGGGTGGGGGCCTCGCCGATGCCGCGCAGCCCGTACGGCGCGTGGCCGTCGGCGAGTTCGAGCACGTCGACGGGGATGGTCGGCGTGTCGAGGATCGTGGGGATGAGGTAGTCCGTGAAGGACGGGTTGCGGACCTTCGCCGTCTTCGGGTCGACGATGATCTCCTCCATGACGGCGATGCCGAGGCCCTGTGTCGTGCCGCCCTGGATCTGGCCGAGCACGGACAGCGGGTTGAGGGCCTTGCCGACGTCCTGCGCGCAGGCCAGTTCGACGACCTTGACCATGCCCAGCTCGGTGTCGACCTCGACGACGGCGCGGTGCGCGGCGAAGGAGTACTGGACGTGGCCGAAGCCCTGCCCGGTGCGCAGGTCGAAGGGTTCGGTCGGCCGGTGCCGCCACTCCTCCTCGATCTCGACGGCCTCGTCTCCGAGGACGTCCACCAGGTCGGCGAGGACCTCACCGGCGTCGGTGACGACCTTGCCGCCCTCCAGGAGGAGCTCGGCGGTCGCCCACGCGGGGTGGTACGTGCCGAACTTGCGGCGGCCCAGCTCCAGGACCTTCTCCCGGACCAGTTCGCAGGCGTTCTTCACGGCGCCGCCGGTGACGTACGTCTGGCGGGACGCGGACGTCGAACCGGCCGAACCGACCCGCGTGTCCGCCGGGTTGATGGTGACCTGGGTGACGCCCAGCTCGGTGCGGGCGATCTGCGCGTGGACGGTGATGCCGCCCTGGCCGACCTCCGCCATGGCCGTGTGGACCGTCGCGACCGGTTCGCCGCCGACGACCTCCATGCGCACCCGGGCCGTGGAGTAGTCGTCGAAGCCCTCGGAGAAACCGACGTTCTTGATGCCGACGGCGTAGCCGACGCCCCGGACGACGCCCTCGCCGTGGGTGGTGTTGGACAGGCCGCCCGGCAGTTCCCGTACGTCCGCCGCCTCGCCCGCCGCGAGCCACTGCTGCTCGGGGGGCATGGGCATCGCCTTGACGCGGCGCAGGAGTTCGGCGACCGGGGCCGGGGAGTCGACGACCTGCCCGGTCGGCAGGGCGGTGCCCTGGGACATGGCGTTGAGCCGGCGGAACTCCACCGGGTCCATGCCGAGCTTCGCCGCCAGCTTGTCCATCTGGGCCTCGTACGCGAAGCACGCCTGGACCGCGCCGAAGCCGCGCATCGCGCCGCAGGGCGGGTTGTTGGTGTAGAGGGCGATGGCCTCGATGTCGACGTCGTCGATGACGTACGGGCCCGCGCCGAGGGAGGCGGCGTTGCCGACGACGGCCGGGGAGGAGGAGGCGTACGCGCCGCCGTCGAGGACGATGCGGGCCTTGAGGTGGGTGAGCTTGCCGTCCTTCGTCGCCCCGTGCTCGTAGTGGAGCTTCGCGGGGTGGCGGTGGACGTGGCCGAAGAAGGACTCGAAGCGGTTATAGACGATCTTGACGGGCTTGCCGGTGCGCAGGGCGAGCAGGCATGCGTGGATCTGCATCGAGAGATCCTCACGGCCTCCGAACGCGCCGCCCACTCCCGCCAGCGTCATACGGACCTTGTCCTCGGGCAGGCCAAGGACCGGGGCGATCTGGCGCAGGTCGGCGTGCAGCCACTGGGTGGCGATGTAGAGGTCGACACCGCCGTCCTCGGCGGGCACGGCGAGGCCGGACTCGGGGCCGAGGAAGGCCTGGTCCTGCATGCCGAAGACGTACTCGCCCTCGACGATGACGTCCGCGCGCTCGCGGGCCGCCGCCACGTCACCGCGGATGACGGGCTGGCGGTGGACGATGTTCGGGTGCGGGACATGGCCGGCGTGGTGGTCGTCGCGGCCCTCGTGGATCAGGACCGCGTCCGGCGCGGTCGCGGAGGCCTCGTCGGTGATGACGGGCAGTTCGCGGTACTCCACCTTGATCTTGGCGGCGGCGCGGCGCGCGGTCTCCGGGTGGTCGGCGGCGACGATCGCGACGGGCTCGCCGTGGTGGCGGACCTTGCCGTGGGCGAGGACCGGGGTGTCCTGGATCTCCAGGCCGTAGTTCTTCACGTCGGTCGGCAGGTCGTCGTACGTCATCACGGCGTACACACCGGGGGTGGCGAGTGCCTCGCCGGTGTCGATGGAGACGATCTCGGCGTGGGCCACGGTGGAGCGCAGGATCTGGCCCCAGAGCATGTCCTCGTGCCACATGTCGGAGGAGTAGGCGAACTCTCCGGTGACCTTGAGGGTGCCGTCGGGGCGGAGGGTGGACTCGCCGATGCCGCCCTTGGTGCGGGAGCCCTGGGTGATGTTGGTGGGCAGGCCGGTGGTTCCCATGATCAGACCCCTTCGGACTGCCGGGCGGCCGCGAGGCGGACCGCGTCCATGATCTTCTCGTAGCCGGTGCAGCGGCACAGGTTGCCCGAGAGTGCCTCGCGGATGTCCGCGTCGGTCGGGTTGGGGTGGCGCTCCAGCATCTCGTCGGCGGCGACGAGCAGTCCGGGGGTGCAGAAGCCGCACTGGACGGCGCCGGCGTCGATGAAGGCCTGCTGGATCGGGGAGAGTTCGGTGCCCTCGCCGGTCTGGGAGTCGGCGCCCCGGACGGCCCAGTGCCGGGCCTCGTCGAGCGGGGTGCCGGCCGGGGTGTCCGCGGTGCCGCACGCGCCGGAGGCGCAACCGCCGTGCTCGGCGCGCTGCTTGGCGTAGTCGGCGAGCCCTTCGACGGTGACGACCTCGCGGCCCTCCACCTGTCCGGCGGCGACCAGGCACGCGCACACCGGCACGCCGTCCAGGCGGACGGTGCACGAGCCGCACTCGCCCTGCTCGCAGGCGTTCTTGGAGCCGGGGAGCCCCAGGCGTTCCCTCAGGACGTACAGCAGGGACTCGCCCTCCCACACGTCGTCGGCCTCCTGCGGACGTCCGTTGACCGTGAAATTGACCCGCATCAGGCGGCTCCCTCCGTGCGGGCGGCGTCGCCGCGGTACGACTCCCAGGTCCACATGAGCGTGCGGCGGGCCATGACGCCGACGGCGTGCCGTCGGTAGCTCGCGGTGCCGCGGACGTCGTCGATCGGGTTGCAGGCGGCGGAGCACAGCTCGGCGAACTGCTTGGCGACCGACGGGGTGATGATCCTGCCGTTGTCCCAGAAGCCGCCCTCGTCGAGCGCCGCGTTCAGGAACTCCTCGGCGGTCTTGGCCCGGACGGGGGTCGGCGCGGCCGAACCGATGCCGGTGCGGACGGTGCGCGTCGCGGGGTGCAGGGCCAGTCCGAAGGCGCACACGGCGATGACCATGGCGTTGCGGGTGCCGACCTTGGAGTACTGCTGGGGTCCGTCGGCCTTGTCGATGTGGACGGCGCGGATCAGCTCGTCGGGGGCGAGCGCGTTGCGCTTGACGCCGGTGTAGAAGTCGTCGATGGGAATGAGCCGGGAGCCCCGTACGGACTCGACCTCCACCCGGGCGCCCGCCGCGAGGAGGGCCGGGTGGGCGTCGCCGGCCGGGGAGGCGGTGCCGAGGTTGCCTCCGACGCCGCCGCGGTTGCGGATCTGCGGGGAGGCCACCGTGTGCGAGGCCAGGGCGAGGCCGGGCAGCTCGGGCCGGAGGTGCTCCATGATCCGGGTGTAGGGGACGGACGCTCCCAGGCGAACCGTCTCCTCGCCGACCTCCCACTCGTAGAGGTCGCCGATCCGGTTCAGGTCCAGCAGGTACTCGGGCCGACGGTGGTCGAAGTTGATCTCGACCATCACATCGGTGCCGCCGGCGATCGGCACAGCGGTGGGGTGCTCGGCCTTCGCGGCGAGCGCCTCCTCCCAGCTGGCGGGGCGAAGGAAGTCCATCTGACCGGCTCTCTTCTTCGTCTCAGTCGTCTCGGAGTGGTGCCGTTTGAGCCAGATCGTGTGCGGCGGGCCCGGCTCGTCCATGTGCTGTTCATGAGGGGTCGACGCCAGTACACAGCGCTCTCCTCCGCCCCGGTCAGTCACGGAAACCATGAAGGAGTTGCCTGGCCAGGGGGCGCATCTTGTAGATTCGTATGAACGGAGGCCATCAGCAACCTCCTCGTTTTGCTCTGGAAACACACAGCACACACCCGGAGCCGGGCGGGTCGGTTTTCGAAAGTCCCAGGCCACGCCCCGGACGTGTCCCGGCCTTCCGTAACCACCCTCCTCCGGAAGCCACCGGGGCGCCCGCCGGGCGAACCGACCACAGATTTCGAGACAGGAACGGCGGCGACGAGAATGCGCCTGCGCGCACTGCTGGACACCGACGCGCTGGGTCTGCGGCTGCTCGGCGGCGAGGACGAGCTGGACCGCACCGTACGGGGTGTGATGACCACCGACCTGCGGGACCCCAGCCGCTACCTCTCCGGCGGCGAGCTGGTGCTCACCGGCCTCGCCTGGCGCCGTGGCGCCACCGACTCCGAACCCTTCGTACGGATTCTCGTCGCCGCCGGTGTCACCGCCCTGGCGGCCGGTGAGGCCGAGCTGGGTGACGTCCCCGAGGACCTCGTCGTGGCCTGCGCCCGGCACCGGCTGCCGCTGCTGGCGGTCAACGAGTCGGTGGCCTTCGCGACGATCACCGAGCACGTCGTGCGGCAGGTCTCCGGTGAGCGCGCCGGGGACCTGGCGGCCGTGGTGGACCGCCACCGCCGGATGATGACGTCCGGCCCGGCGGGCGGCGGCCCGGACGTGGTCCTCGATCTGCTCGGCTCCGACCTGGACCTGCGGGCGTGGGTCCTCTCCCCCACCGGCCGCCTCATCGCGGGCCCCAAGGTCGCGGGCCCTGCCCTGCCCGCCGAGCTGTGCGCGCGGCTGGCCGGCGAACACCTGGCGGCGGCGCGCACGGGGCGGCGCGGGCCCTGCCGGGTGGGCGTCGGCACGACCATGTACTCGCTGTTCCCGATCAGCGGCGCCGGCCGTACGGGGAACGCCGCCGCACGTGATGTGCGCGAGACGGTGCTGTCCGACTGGCTGCTCGCCGTCGAGGCCGACGCCGGGGACTGGCCCGCCGAGCGGCTCGACCTGCTGCACGGCGTCACCCAGCTGATCGCCGTCGAGCGGGACCGCCGCGACGCGGCCCGCACGGTACGGCGTCGGCTCGCCCAGGAGGTCCTGGAGCTGGTGCAGGCGGGTTCGGCGCCCGCCGAGATCGCGGCCCGGCTGCGGGTCGCCGCGCCGGTGCTCCTGCCCGGCCTCGGGGCGGCCCCCCACTGGCAGGTCGTCGTGGCGCGGGTCGAGTGGGAGGAGCAGGGCCACGCGGCCGACAACGGCGGCGGGCGACGGGCGACGGGGATCGACGGGGGGCCGGTGGCGCAGGCGCTGCTGGAGGAGATCCTCGTGGACCCGCTGGCGACCGGCCCCGAGCACTCCGACCGGATCGCCGTCGCCCACACGGGTGACGAGGCCATCGCGCTCGTCCCGCTGCCCGCCGTCTCGACGGAGCACGACGGCTCCGAGGCCGGCCTCCACGCCGACACCCTGCTCGCCGCCGTACGGGGCCCGCTGTCGGCCGGCCTCGACGGCGACGGGCGGCTCACCCTCGGTGTCAGCGCGGCCGTGCACTCGGCGGAGGGGCTGCGGGGCGCCCTGGAGGAGGCCCGGCACGCCCGCCGGGTGGCGGCGGCCCGCCCCGGCCGGGTCTGCGCGGCCGGCCACCAGGAGCTGGCCTCCCACGTCCTGCTGCTGCCCTTCGTCCCCGACGACGTCCGCCGCGCCTTCACCGCCCGCCTCCTGGACCCGCTGCGCGACTACGACCGCCGCCACCGCGCCGAGCTGATCCCCACCCTGGAGGCGTTCCTGGAGTGCGACGGCTCCTGGACCCGCTGCGCTGCCCGCCTCCACCTGCACGTCAACACACTGCGCTACCGGGTGGGCCGTATCGAGCAGTTGACGAGCCGGGACCTGTCCCGCCTGGAGGACAAGCTGGACTTCTTCCTGGCGCTGCGGATGAGGTAGCGCCCACGGGCGGCGAGTTGGTGCCGGGAGCGCGGAGTCCGGGGGGTGGTGGACCAAGATCGATGTGCCCCCTCCGCACCCCATGACTTTGTGAATTCTTTCACCCACCCTCTTGGCCAGCCCGGCCATTCGTGCTGAGATGCCGCCACCAACTCAAAGCTCAACGGTGTGCTCGGGGAGGGCAACGTGGCGCATACCGCCATGTCTGGTAACGGAACGACCGCCGGCGACGATCCACTCCAGACCGCGGTATGGCGCCTGCGTTCACGAGCGTGCTGGGTCGACGCGGCCGCCCTCATCGAGCCCGTCACCCCACAGGCCGCGCTGCAGCGCACCGCGCTCCTCGTCGAACGCTGCCTCTACACCGAGCAGGGCTGGGAGGAGGCCGAGGACGCGCTGCGCACGGCCGAGGCGCAGGCCCGGACGGACGACGAGCGGGGTGCGGCGGCCTGTGAGCGCGGCCAGTTGGCGTACGCGGCCACGCTGCTCGGGGTCCGCGACCGCTCGGACGAGGCGCGGGCCGCGCTGGGCCGGGCCGCCGCGCTGATCGCGCCGGGAGCGCCCGGCCGGGCGCTGCTCGACTTCCGCCGGGGGCTCCTCGCGGAGAACCTCGCCCAGGCCCCGCAGGCCGCCCGCGCCGCCTACCGCCGCGCCCACGCGGGCGCCACCGCGCACGACAACCTGCTGTTGCAGTCGTTCACCTGGCGCCATCTGGCGGGCCTCGCGCTGCGTGACGGCGAGTTGGCCGAGGCGCGCCACGGCTTCGCCGAATCCCTGCGCATCCGCGAGGAGTTGGGCTATCTCGTGGGTACGGCGCCCGCGCTCGCGTCGCTCGCCGACACCGAGCCCGAACCGGAGGCGTCCCGCCTCCGCGAGGAGGCCCGCCGCCTCTTCCGCCTCCTGGGCGGCGTACCGACCTGGCTCTCCCGCCAACTGGCCCCACCGGCGGCCACGGCGTGAGGGCGGGGAAAGGACACGGGACGCCGCCCTGCTTCCAGGGGCGCGGGAACTGTGCGGCTTTTGGGGGCGCGGTGAACTGCGCGACCGGCCACAGACCACGGACACCCGGCGAACCACCGGCACCCCTACCTCGCTAGCCCGCCCCACCGAAATGGTTCCCCATGAGGCACTCCACGGCCTCGAGATCCCCCGCGGCCAACGCGTCCAGCAGCGCGATGTGCTCCGCCGCGTCGGCCATCAGCTCCAACCGCGAGCCGGCCGACCCGGCGGTCAGCGGCAGCTGACTCCTGCGGTGCAGGTCGTCCGCGATCTGCACCAACTGCTGGTTGCCGGCCAGCGACAGCATCCCCCGGTGGAAGGCCCGGTCCGCCTCCCCGTACGTCGCCCGGCACCCGGCGGACGCCGCCCGCGCCGTCTCCTCGGCCAGCGGCCTCAGCTCGGCCCAGCTGTCGGCCGGCAGGGTCCGCGCGAGCCGCAGGATCACCGGCACCTGGAGCAGCGCCCGCACCTCCGCCAGCTCGGCCAGCTCACGGGCGCCGCGCCGCACGACGCGGAAGCCCCGGTTGGGGACGACCTCGACGGCGCCCTCGATCGCCAGTTGCTGCATCGCCTCGCGGACCGGGGTCGCCGAGACCCCGAACTGCTCACCGAGCGCGGGCGCCGAGTACACCTCGCCGGGTGTCAGCTCACCGGCGGCGAGCGCGGCCCGCAGGGCGTCGAGGATCTGACCGCGCACGGAGGCCCGCTGCACGACGGGGCGCCCCGGCGGGCGGAGCCCGTCGAACCCTGCCTCGTCCCCGGTCCCGCCACTGCGGGGGAGGGGGATCGGTGTCTCACTGTGGGTGTGCTCACCACGGGCGGCGTCGGCAGGCGGCACGGTGCCACGACGGCCCGCGTCGGCCGACGGCACGGCGTCGCGGCGGCCCTCCCCACCGGCCGGCGCGCCATCACCGTGGCCGGCGTCACGGCGACCGGCCTGTCGGCGGCCGGCGCTCCCGGCGGCGTCCGCGGTGAGGCCCCGAACCCGGTCGACGTCCGTCACTCCCGGCTGTGCGGGCACTCGGTAGGCCGTGGCCGGACGGGCGGCATCCGGCGCACTCGCGGCAGGGGCCTGGCGCGAACGCGGTCCGGCCTGGTCCACAGGTCCTCCTCCGAGCCGAGTCATGGGTCCACGTGTGTGTCGTGTGTGTCCAGCGGTGCGGCCGCCGGTACGGCCACCGGCACCGGGGGGCGGTTGGTCACTACTGGGGTTGTTACCGGTCGTTAAGCACCATAGGCGCACATGCCCTCAGTTCAAACCCGGACTACCCAGAGCAAGCCTCGGGTAAGGTCAGCCTTACCTGGCAGCGATGGTGAAACGGTGGTTCCCGCATGCCCCTCCCCGCACCGGCACCGGTCTCCTCTCCGCGCACGTCGCCCATGACACCCGCCTACGCGCGGTTGACCGAGATCCTCCCCGTGATGAGCGTGACAGAACTCTCCCTCGCGGATCCATTGCCCGAAGGTGAGGGCTGGGTCGGCGCCGCCGGGCTGGCGGCGGGCGGCGCGGAGCTGGACGCGTTCCTGGCGTGGGACGAGGACCAGATCCTCCGGGACCACGGACGGGAGGGGCGCCCGGACGTGGTGGCGACCTTCGGACTGCACCGCTACTCCTGGTACGCGTGCCTCCTCTTCACCGTCCCCTGGTTCCTGGAGCGCCGGGTGCCGCGCTTCCCGGCGGAGCACGTGGCGTTCCAGCGGGAGCGGAACCGGCTGACGGTCCGCGGGGAAACGTTCAGCTGCCTGCCCGGCGATCCGGCCGCCACCGCGCCCGGCGCCCGCGTGGTCCCGGACGCGGAGGCGCTGCGGGCCGAGGTGCGCGCCGCCATCGCCGAGCACATAGAACCGGTCCTCGGCGGCTTCGGCCCGCGGATGCGGCGACGCGGCCGCGCCCTGTGGGGCATGGCGACCGACGAGGTCGTGGAGGGCGTCTGGTACATCGCCGAACTGCTCGGCCCCGACGAGCGGGAGCGGTGCCGGCGCGAGCTGGAGCTGCTGCTGCCGGGCGCGACCCGGCCGTACGTGGGCACCGCGGGCTTCCGTGAACTGGCCGGGCCCGGCGGTGAGCGGCTGTCGACGCGGGACCGGGCGAGCTGCTGCATGTATTACACGCTGGCCCCCGAGGACACCTGCGCCACCTGCCCACGGAGCCGCGAGGCCGAACGGATCGCCAAGCTCACGGGACCCGCGGCCGCCTGACGGGCCGTCTCCCGCGGGGCGACCAGGACCCCCCGGGGAGAGCCGGGGGCCTGTGCCGTAAGATCCACTCCGGGTGGGACCCTCGTTGGGTTACAGGTGGTTCACAAATTCCTCACTCCTCGCGGGAACTTTCCGTGGAACCACTCGAACGGGTAATCTCACTCGCACTCAACTCCCGTCCCTCGCGCGGTAGTTCGAGCAGAATGCCGCCTGGCGTCACTCATTGCACTTCCTTGGCGGTCTCTTGCCCCGAAACCCCCTGAGGGCCGCGAGGATTGGGCCACTATGGCGGGCGTTACGCCCTATCCCAATGCAAGGGACCCCTGATGAGATTGACCGACATATCGCTGAACTGGCTGCTTCCGGGCGCCGTACTGCTCCTGGGCATGCTGGCGGCGGTGGCGGTGCTCGCGCGCGGCAAGCGCTCCGGGGAGCACGCTAAGACCGAGGATTCGTGGGAACGCAGTGAGGAGCGCCGCCGGCGCAAGGAAGCCTTGTACGGCACCGCTTCCTACATCCTTCTCTTCTGCTGTGCCGCGGTCGCCGCGGCGCTCTCCTTCCGGGGCCTGGTCGGGTTCGGTGAACAGAACCTGGGCCTCACCAATGGGTGGCAGTACCTGGTTCCGTTCGGCCTGGACGGCGCCGCCATGTTCTGCTCGGTGCTCGCGGTCCGCGAGGCCAGCCACGGTGACGCGGCTCTCGGCTCCCGCATACTCGTGTGGACGTTCGCGGGTGCCGCCGCCTGGTTCAACTGGGTGCACGCGCCCCGTGGCCTCGGCCACGACGGCGCCCCGCAGTTCTTCGCCGGCATGTCCCTGTCCGCCGCGGTGCTGTTCGACCGCGCGCTGAAGCAGACCCGCCGTGCGGCGCTGCGCGAGCAGGGTCTGGTGCCGCGTCCGCTGCCGCAGATCCGTGTGGTCCGCTGGCTGAGGGCTCCGCGTGAGACGTACAAGGCCTGGTCGCTGATGCTCCTGGAGGGTGTGCGCAGCCTGGACGAGGCCGTGGACGAGGTGCGCGAGGACAAGCGCCTCAAGGAGGAGAACCGCGCGCGCAAGCGGGAGCACGAGCGTCTGGAGCGTGCCCACCTCAAGGCCATCAGCCGGGGCCACCGGGGTCTGCCCGGCCGTGGCGGCGGCGGTGGTGGCGGCGGTGGCCAGCGCCAGATGGACACCACCGTGGAACGCGTCCCTGCACAGGCGGTCTCGGAGCCTGCCATATCGGCGCCGGAGCCCCTGCCCGTGCGTACCCGCCCCTCCCTGCAGCCCGTGCGCAACGGCTCTGACAAGTCGATCACCGTGGATCTCACCGCGGAGGACGACACGATGGCCCTGCCTCGGCTGGACTCCCTGGAGCGCAAGCTCAAGGATCTGGAGCAGCAGTTCGGCTGAGTCCGGACCACACCATCGGACAGGGGCGCGGCATCAGCCGCGCCCCTGTCCGTTTGCCTGTGTCCAGGTCCGTTTGCCTGTGTCTAGGTGAGGCCACCGTCGAGGTCGAACCAGACCGACTTGCCCACCCCGTGCGCCCGTACCCCCCAGGAGTCGGCGAGGGACTGCACGAGGAGGAGACCGCGGCCATGGGTGCTGTCGTCGGTCTGCGACATCCTCGGCTTGGGCCTGCGAGCCACGAAGTCCCGCACCTCCACATGGAGTCCGCGGGGTGAGACCGTGGCGGTCAGCACCGCGTCGTCGTCGGTGTGGATCAGTGCGTTGGTGACCAGCTCACTGGTGAGCAGTTCCGCTATCTCCGATCTCCCCGGCCGCCCCCACTGCCGCAGCAAATCCCGCAGGGCCTTGCGGGACTCGGGCACCGCCCGGAGATCCGCCCGCCCGAGTCTGCGCCTGAGCTGACCGGCACCGGGCTGCGCCGGCACATCGTCGGTCTCTTCCTCCACCGCTTCCGCCGAGGACGCCCCGATCGCCACGGGACCGCCTCCTCGTGCCTGCCTCTTCATGACCCCCGCCCACGCGCCGATGACCGATTCCCCTCCTGCTCGAACACGCACACGGGGATCCTTGCCCGGTCCGGATCGCGGCACTCATGTCGAATCGTCAACGACCCTCCGTACGCCTTCAAACGCACAGGGTCAAGCCAGCCATCAGTACCGGAAGACAGCGCTTCCCGCCCCGGAAAACCCCCTCACACGCCGACGAACCCGACGGCGCGCCACCGGCGGGGCGGCCGGTACCCGACCCCGCGGTCTCGGCCAACCCCCCACGTGGGACTGGGGATCCGGCCGTGTCGCAACGGCACGGGACGGGCGGACGAGGCCCGCACCGGCGGCGGGGGCGGGCCGCTCGACGACGATGATGTTCATTGGCTGAATTCAAGCGCTGGTACAGGCCAACCGGGCGGCCGGTACGACGGCTTGACAGCGGCCACCGGGCGGGGGACCGTGCGCGTCGCCCTCCGTCTACCCCGGTCCGCCCGGTTCACCCGGCTGACCTGCCCAGCTCTCGTACACCAACGGCCCGGGCGCCCTGAGGGAGGTGGTCACGCCTCCCAGACGGCCGCCGCCGTGCGGTCGTCCGCGTAGCCCTTGACCCGGACCTGGGTGTCGGCGAGGTAGGCGGCGAGACCGGGCGGCTCGTCGGCACGCCAGCGGGCCGCGAGGTGGTCGGCGAGCTGTTCCTCGCCGCGCAGGGGATCGGCGAGGCCGGGGGTGCACAGCAGCAGGACGTCGCCCTCGCGGGCCACGGAGGCACGGAACCGGAAGGGTTCACGGGGCGGCGCGGGGGCGGGTTCGTACGGGCTGGGCGGCGTCGTGATGCCGAGGTCCATGGTGAGCCGGTCGCCCTCGGGGGTCTCGTGCGGCAGCGAGCCGAATCCGACCACCGGCTCACCGGCGGCTTCGGCGACCCGCGGCTCGATGTCCTGCCACTCCCCGCCCCGCAGCCGGAACAGTCCGCCGGGGCCGACCCCGAAGAACACGCGGGTACGGCACCGGGGGTCGGCCGGGAGCAGCAGACAGCGCAGGCTCGCGGTGTACTCCTCCGGGTCGAGCCCCTGCTCGGCCGCGCTCGCGCGGAGTCTGCCGAGGCTGCGGTCGGTGAGCCGGTGCAGCCCCGACTTCAGGTCGCCGCGCCGGGCGGCCCTGATGTCCTCCACGAGGCGGGCGTGGCTGCGCCCGATCGCCTGCCCGATCCACCGGCACGCCTCGGCCGCCGCCCGGTGCGCGCCCGGGGTCGCCCGGACGCCGGTCGCCATCGCCACCAGCACCAGCGCCTGCTCGCCCACGCCGAACCGGGCGGTCAGCAGCGAGTCCCGGCGCGGTTCGCCGCGGTAGCGCGACGAGTCCCCGCGCAGGGAGACGGCACGCAACGTACAGGCCCCGTAGCGCGCACCGTCCAGCACCGTGTCCGCGACGAGGTCGCCGAGATCGTCCGGGTCGGCCGGTGGCAGCGCGGTCGGCTCGGGGTCGTACGTGGGGGGCCCGGACCCCACGTGGTCCACGTGCACCGGCTGACTCCCGGTGACCAGCCTGACCTCCTGCGCCTGGAGGGTCCGCGGGTCCAGGTCCGCGCCGGGCCGCGCGCCGGAGGGCTCGGGGACGGCGGGACCGGACGGCACGGCGGCTCCCGCCGAGGCACCGAGAACCGGGCCTGGGGAGGGGATGTCGGGTGGGGTGGGGGGCGACGGAGGGCCGGCGGGAGGCTGGGCGGAGGGGACGGCGCCGGTGGGCGGGGGCGGTGGGACGGGGCCGGTCGGTGCGGGGTGGGCCGGGGCGGGCGGCACGGGTGCGGAGGGCGGGGGCGGCACGGCAGGGGCCGACGGGGGCGGGACGGCGTCCGCGGGGGCGGGCGGGACGGCGTCCGCGGGGGCGGGCGGGACGGCGTCCGTGCGCGGAGGCGTGGCGGGGGGCGACCAAGGGGTGGAGCTCAGCGGCCCGGTTCCGGAGCGGGTCGGCCCGGCCGGGCGCGCCCAGGGCCCCGGGGGCCAGAGCGAGCCGGACGGCCGCGACCGCCTCGACGACGGTGAGGCGGAGCCGGGCAGGGCATCCGGCCGGGACGGCGAGCCCGCGCCACCGCCCGGAGCCGCCTCACCGGACGGCCGCCCACCCGACGAAGCCGCACGGAACCCTGGGGGCCTCGGCCCGGGTGGGAAGACCCCGGGCTCCGGTGCGGCGGCGGACGGGGGCTGCCCGGCGGACGGCGGCTCGTCGGCGGAAGACGGCCGCGCGGCGGCCGACGGTGGGGCGGACGGAGGCTGGCCACCGGACGGGAGCCGACCGTCGGACGGGAGCTGATCGCCGGTCGGGGGCTGGCCGCCGACGCGGGGCTGCCGGCCGACGGGGGGCCGCTCGGCGGGCGGGGTCCGGTTCGTCGGGGTCGGCTGGGTGGGCGAGGCGGCGTCGGGCGGTGCTGACGCGGTGGGCGTCGGCTCCCACGGGGCAGGCTGGGGGTGCAGACCACTGCGGCGCAGGGCCTCGGTGGCGGGGTCGACGGACGGGGGCTCAGGAGGCGGCTCAGGCGCCGGGGCCGGGGCAGGTGCCCGGTGGTCGCGCGAACCCTGGGGCGGGACCCTGTCCGAAAGGGGCCTGGCGGCCGAGGGGCCCGACGGGGCCGCCGAGCCCGCGGAGGCGGAGTTGCCGAGGCCGGTGCTTCTGGTACCCGTACCGCTCGGACCGTCCTGCCCGTCCGGTTCGGCTCCCCGAGGTCCCTGCGCGCCCGGCGTGCCCGGCGGGCCGGTCACGCTCGTCCCGTTCGACGATGCCGTCGGCCGATTCGCGACCGTGTTCGCCGCCGAGGCGAACCGGTCGTCGAGGGAATCGGCCGCGACCGAGGGGCCCGTGTCCCCACTGGCGTCGTCGTACAACTGCCGCCACCAGTCGTCCTCATGACCGGTCGGCCTCTCCCCCTGCTGGCTCATGCCCCTAATTGTCCACCTCAACAGCCGTATGAAAACGGGGCATCCGGAAAATCAGCCCGCAGAGCCGACGACCGCACGGCGTGTCGGACTACACGTCGAACTCCGGTGCGAGAACAGGGAGTCGAGGGGCCGGAGGATCCTCCGGGGATGCGTGTTGTTCCGTACCTGGGACGGGGGGAGGGGGACGTCCCCCGTGTCCGCGCGCAGCCGTGCGTTCTCATGGAACGGGCGCCGGGGCGGCCTCCCTGACCTGCGTCTTCTCGCGCGGTCCTGCACCCTGGGCAGATGGGAGTGTGGGAACTCCTGCTGGTCGGCGTGGTCGTACTGTTCGGCCTGTGCGGAGTGCTGGTGCCCGGCGTACCGGGGTCCCTGCTGGTGTGGGCCGGGGTCATGTGGTGGGCGCTGGAGGAGCCCCGCCCGGTCGCCTGGTGGGTGCTGGTCGGCTCCACGACCGTCCTGCTGCTGGCCCGGGCGGCCCGCTGGATGCTGCCTCCCCGGCGCCTGGCGCTGAGCGGCGCCTCCCCCCGCATGGCGGTGTACGCCGGTGTCGGGGCGCTCCTGGGCTTCGTCCTCGTCCCGGTGGTCGGCGCGATCCCCGGGTTCGTCGGCGGCGTCTACCTCTCCGAGCGGCTCCGGCTCGGCCGGCACCGCGAGGCGGCGGCGGCCGTGCGCACGGCCATGCGGTCCGGCGGCTCCAGCGTGCTGGCGGAACTCTTCGCCTGCCTGCTCGTCGCGGGGGCCTGGGTCGGGGCGGTGCTCGGCCGCTGAGCGGCACCCCGACCGCCCGCCACCATCATGACGGCCAGGGCGCCGCCGGGTCGGTGACGTTCGGGGGGCGTGCTGATGCCCCGCGTCACGGGGTCACGCCGCCGTCCCGTCCGTCGGCCCGGAGCACTCCCTCCAGGCCGAGCAGCAGACGCTTGCGGTCGAGGCCGCCGGCGTATCCCGTGAGGGAGCCGTCCGCGCCGATCACCCGGTGGCAGGGTCGCAGGATCAGCAGCGGGTTGGCGCCGATCGCGCCGCCGACGGCCCGGACGGCGGCCCTGGGCGCGCCGATACGGGAGGCGATGGCGCCGTACGTGGTGGTCGCGCCGTACGGGACGTCGTCGAGGGCGGCCCAGACCCGCTGCCGGAACTCCGTGCCCTCGGCACGCGACTCCAGCCGGAACTCCTTCAGCTCCCCGGCGAAGTAGGCGGCGAGCTGTTCCGCGGCCTCCCGGAAGGGCGCGGGGTCGTGGCGCCAGCCCGCGAGCGGCACCCGGCCGCCCTTCTGCTCCGGCACGGAGAGGGAGGTGAGCACGCCGGACGCGTCGGCGGTCAGGAGGAGGGGGCCGACGGGGCTGTCGACGGTGGTGCAGTAGGTCCGCTGTCCGGCGCTCACGGTTGAACTCCTCGGTGCCGCTGTGTTGGTCGTCGCTTCAGGTGGAGGCGTTGTCATCCGGTGCTCCGGGTGTTCCGGGTCGCTGGGCCCAGGTGGCGCAGGGCGTACGAGCGCCAGGGCCGCCAGGCGTCGGGCAGGGGCGTGTCCGGCGGGGCCACGTCCGGGTCGCCGAGGGCCCGGGTGCGGATCTCGGCGACGGTGCGCGGGTCCATGCCCGGCAGGGCGAGCAGCGCGGCCTCCGCCTCGTCGCGGTCGGCGCCCACGTCGAGGCGTACGGCGCCGTCGTCGAGGGCCGTGGCGAGTGCGCGCAAGGGCCCGCCGATGTCGGCGTCGGCCAGCGCGGCCGGCTCGGGGAACAGGTGGGTGAGCGTCCCGTACGGGGCGTCCAGGGTCTTGCCGTACGCGGGGACGAGCCGTGCGGCTTCGGTGGGTCCGGCGAGGGCGCGGATCGCGAACTCCTCCGGGTCCGCCGCCCCCGGCGAGCGCAGGCCCGGCCGGGCGGCGACCAGCGGGGCGAGCCGCTCGTCGGCGCCGAGGCGCTCGTCGACGGCGTACGGGTCGGCGTCGAGGTCGAGGAGGCGGCGCAGCCGCTGGACGGCGGTGGTGAGGTCGCGGGGATCGGTGAGGTGGAGGCGGGCGTCCAGCCAGCCGCCGGGGTGGCCGCCGGGTCGGCCGGGTGCGGGGGCCGTGCGGCCGCGGGCGCCGGTGCCCGGGCGTTCGTCCACCTCGGCGATTCCGGTGCCGTACGGCAGGCGCAGCGTGCGGCGGTAGGTGCGGCGGCCCCGGGGGCCGCTCAGCTCCTCGACGCCGGGGATCGCCTCGGCGTCGAGGACGTCGAAGAGGGCGGTGGACTGGTGGAGGCCGCGGTGGGCGAGGCGCAGAGGGATGCCCGCGGACGGGATGCCGGTGCCTTCGGCGGAAGGGGTGCGGATGCCTCGTCCGGGAGCGGTGGGGCGCGGGCGGGCGGGGGTCGCCCGGCGTCGGCCCGCGGGGGGCGCGGCGCGCAGATCCGTGGGGGTCGCGGCGTAGATCGCGCGCATCGTGTCGTTGAACTGGCGGACGCTCGCGAAACCGGAGGCGAAGGCCACCTCTGTGATCGGCAGGCCGGTGGTCCGCAGGAGGACGCGGGCGGTGTGGGCGCGTTGGGCGCGGGCCAGCGCGACGGGGCCCGCGCCGACCTCGGCGGTGAGCTGCCGCTGGATCTGGCGGGTGCTGTAGCCGAGACGTCCGGCGAGGCCGGCGACGCCCTCCCGGTCGACGACACCGTCCGCGATGAGGCGCATGGCGCGGGCCACGGCGTCCGCGCGGACGTTCCACTCGGCCGAGCCGGGGGTGGTGTCCGGGCGGCAGCGGCGGCAGGCCCGGAACCCGGCCTGCTGGGCGGCGGCCGCGGTGGGGTGGAAGCGGACGTTGTGCCGTTTCGGGGTCACCGCGGGGCAGCTGGGGCGGCAGTAGATGCCGGTGGTCGTGACGGCGAAGAAGAAGGTGCCGTCGAAGCGGGCGTCCCGACTTCGCACGGCCTCGTACCTGGTGTCCTCGATGTCCTCCACGGTTCCAGTCTCGGTGACGGCGGACGGTTCGGCTGGCGGGATTCGGACACGACTCTCGGCGGGTGCCGACAGCGCCGGGCGTCCGGTCGCTCAGGGGGGCGCGGGGGATGCGGGGGTCGGCGAGTGCGGGCGGTTCGTGGTTGCTCGCGCAGTTCCCCGCGCCCCCGACAGGACAGGCCCCCCGCCCCTTCGGGGGGTGCCCACCGTGGGGACTAGCGGCGGCCGCCGCGCTTCGCCTCCATCGCCGCGCGGCCCTCCGCGCCCTTGCGCTTCCACTCCTTGCGGATCTCCGCGCGCAGGCGGGCGTCGCTCTTGGCGACGATGCGCTGGTTCTCGCGGAGGAGCTTGCGGTAGCTCTCCAGGCGGCGTGGGGGCAGGGCGCCCGTGTCCACGGCCAGGAGCACCGCGCAGCCCGGCTCGGCGACGTGCGCGCAGTCATGGAAGCGGCAGCGCGCCCCGAGCTCCTCGATCTCGGCGAAGACCTGGTTGACTCCGGTCTCGGCGTCCCAGAGGCCGACGCCGCGCAGCCCGGGGGTGTCGATGAGCACTCCGCCGCCGGGAAGGGCGAGGAGGTTGCGGGTGGTGGTGGTGTGCCGGCCCTTGCCGTCGACGTCGCGGGTGGCCTGGACGTCCATGACGTCCTCCCCGAGCAGCGCGTTGGCGAGGGTCGACTTGCCCGCGCCGGACTGCCCGAGCAGCACGGAGGTGCCGCCGGAGAGCACCGCGCCGAGGACGTCGAGGCCCTCGCGGGAGGTGGAGCTGACGGGGATGACGGGGACGCCGGGCGCGGTCGTCTCGACGTCCTGCACCAGGTACGCGAGGGTCGCCGCGTCCGGTACGAGGTCGGCCTTGGTGAGCACGACCACCGGTTGCGCCCCGGACTCCCAGGCCAGCGCGAGGAACCGTTCGACGCGGCCGAGGTCGAGTTCCACGGCGAGGGACACGGCGACGACGGCGTGGTCGACGTTGGCGGCGAGGATCTGGCCCTCGGCGCGCTTGGAGGAGGTGGAACGCACGAACGCGCTGCGGCGGGGCAGGTAGGTGCGGACGTAGCGGGGGTCCCCCGCGGGTTCGACGGCGACCCAGTCGCCGGTGCACACGACCCGCAGCGGGTCGTGGGGGGTGACGAACGCGGTGTCGGCCCGGAGTGGGCCGTCGGCCGTGATGACGTCGCACTGCCCCCGGTCGACCCGGACGACCCGCCCGGCGACGAGGCCCTCGGCGTCGTACGGGGCGAAGGCGTCCGCCCAGGCGTCGTCCCAGCCGTAGGGGGTGAGAGCGGAGAGAGAGGAGGCGGAACCGGAAGGAGAACCGGAGAAAGTCAAGGGAGACCCTTCACAAGGGTGGTCCCGGCGGCCGCGCGAGCCCGTCAGGGGCGGCGCGGGGTGAGGTGTGGGTGTGTCAGCCGGAGACCACGGAGGTGGACTGGATGGATTCCTGGATGAGGGCAGCGCTCGTCACCGTGACAGCCATCGGTCGACACCTCCTGTTCTCTGCTCGTCGTCGGCACCGGGCGGCCGAAGGGGCCGCGGTGCGGAGTGGTCACACCCTAGCGGGGGCCGGCGGGGCCCCGTCAATCGAATTAACCGGCAGCCGCGCATCCGCCCGCCGACCGGGGCAGACGGCGCAGCCGGGGCGCCGACTCGGGGGGCGCCGAGCCGCCCGACCTGCCGGTCCGCCGGCAGGGCCGACTCACCGGTCCGCCGGTAGGCCCGACCTGCCGCTCTGCCGGTAGGCCCGACCTCCCGCTCTGCCGGTAGGCCCGGCCTTCCCGCACGCCAGCCGCCAGGCAGCCGACCTGCCCGGCTTCTCGGGGTGCCCGCCTGCCCATGCCGCCCGACCCGCACCGCACCGGCCTCCGGCCTCCGGCCACACCTGTCCGGTGGTGGCGTATGCCGTGCTCGGCATGCCCAGTCCGCCGTTGTGCCCGGCCTCCCCGCCTGCCCAGCTTGTCGCCACGTCCTCGGGCCCCGCCCGTTTGATCCGTCCCGCCCCGCTAGTCGGCCGTCTTGCAGGGGCGGCCGTTGAGGGTGAAGTCGTCGGGGACCGTGTTGGCGTCGCTCTCCCGGGCGCCGAGGAAGCCGACGCCGAACGTGCCGCCCTTGGCGACCGTCTTGTTGTAGTCGGCGGCGGTGGCCGTGACACGGGAGCCGTTCTGGTCGAAAGTGCCGTCCCACATCTGGGTGACGCGCTGGCCGTCCTCGTAGGACCAGCCGACGCGCCAGCCGTCGAGGGCCTTGGTGGTGGTGACGGTGACGGTGGCCTGGAAGCCGCCCGGCCACTCGTTGTCGACCTGGTAGCGGACGTGGCAGGTCACGGAGGACGGCTTGCCGGGCTCGACCGGCTCGTGCGACACCTTGGCGGGCGTCGAGGAGTCGCCCTGGGGTTCCTCGTTGCTGTTGCCGCCGTCGCCCTCGTCGTCGGTGCCGGTCTCCTGCGGGCGGGTCGTGCTCTGCAGTCCGGACGAGGCGCCGGACGGGCTGGGCTGGGCGTCCGGGAAGGAGGGGTCCCGCTGGACCACCGGTGACTCGCTCGTCCTGCCGCCCTCGGCCACGGCCGTGTCGTCGTCGCCGAACTGCATCAGGGAGACGGCGAGCGCGAGCACGGAGACGACGGCGGCGCCGACCAGCATCCCGGTGCGGCCGATCCTCGGGCGGGGTTCCTTGCCCGGCGAGAGTCCCCGGTCGGTGCCGGTGGAGTCGGCACGGCCGGGCAGGAGGCCCGCCTCGGCGGCGCGGCGGCGGCGCTCCAGATAGGCGAGTCCGCCCCAGCCGATGACGCCGCCGGCGAGGGCGGCGGGCAGTCCGCCGCCGTGCAGACCGAGGCAGGCGGCAGCCTCGGCGCACTCCACGCAGGTGGCGAGGTGCCGGGACAGGTCGTCGGGGGTGTCCGTGCCGGGCGAGCGGGTGACCGCGTCCAGCAGCCGCGCGTAGCGGCGGCAGTCGGCGTCCATGGGGGTGTCGACCAGGTTGCGCTGGCACCGGTCGCGGAACAGGCCCCGCACCTGGTCGAGTTCGGCGCGGGCGACGGCCGGGTCCAGGCCGAGCCGGCGGGCCACCGAGGTCAGCGGCAGCGCCTCGACCTCGGCCAGCCACAGCAGCGCCGCGTCGGGCTCCTGCATGTCCCTGAGGGCGCGCAGGGCGAGGGGGCGGTGCAGCGGCGGACCGGCGTAGCGGAACGCCTTGTCCGAGTTGAGCCACAGTCGCAGGTCGGGGTCGAGCCGGTGGCCCTGTCCGCCCGACTCCCAGGTGGCGGCGGTGGTCCTGACCCAGGTCAGGAGGAAGGGTATGCGGGGCAGGCGCAGGGCCCGCCGTCCCGCACCGCGGCCGACGCCCGCTTCGAACTCCAGGACCTCGGCCTCCCGCATGCCGCCGCTGAAGGCCTGGGTGGCCAGTTGGGTCGCCGCGGTCGAGCCGGAGGTGCACAGATCGGCGTACGACAGGACCGCGTCCCAGCACTCCGAGAACAGCGCGGCTTCGACGGCGTCCTGGGGCTTCGGCAGGTCAGGCATGGGTCTCCTGCATCCACAGAGCGAGGGGGGAAGTCCAACAGAAAGGTCAACTGACCCTTGAAGTAAGGGTGTTGAGGGGACCACCGGGTGGCGGCCCCGAGCTTTTCACGCTTCCCGCACAACTGACAAGCCGCGTGTTCAGATGTGCCTAACGTCGGTTTTCACTGTGGAGTTGTACGTACCGGAGCCCCATTCGACTCACGGGTCGCGGAAGTTACTTGACTGTAACCTCTTCGGTGGTCTCCTGCGCCGCCGGGAGGCTGTCCATGAAGGAGCTGACGGAGAACACCGCGTGACCGGGGCCGGGCGGGCCGTAACCGGGGGGCGAGGACAGACCGAAGTCGTCCATCGTCGCGCGGTAGGCCTCCAGGAGCCTGATGTGGTACTCCAGCGGCGCGCCCTGCGGGTTGGCCTTGCCGAGCGGGGTGGTGGGCTCCGGGCACCAGGTGGTGAAGCGGGGCGTGATGCCGTGCGACATGAAGAAACGCAGGCCCTCGGTGGTGGACGCGATGGCCTCGTCGACCGTCTTGAACCCGAACGGCTCCGCCATCTCCACGCCCGCCACGAAGTTGGGGATGACGTTGCGCGCGCCGAAGACCTCCGCCGAGTCGAGGATGCGCTTGTGCCACTCGTCGCGGCCGACGTAGCGCTCCTTGCCCGGGCAGTACATCTTGAAGAGGTACTCGTCCCACACCTCGTAGTTGGGGTGGTAGATCTTCACGCCGTAGTCGTGGAAGCGCTTGACGTCGTCGAGCGGCAGTGCCTGCGCGACGACCTTGCCGATCCAGCGGTTGGGGAAGCGCTCCTCGATGGCCTTGGCGTAGTGGCCGTAGAAGTCGGCCTCGTCGCGCCCGGCGACCGTCTTGGTGATCGCGCCGCCGGTGAGGGTGTACGCGGTGGAGGTCTTCGCCGTGTCGTACCGGTCGATGATCTCCAGGGCCTCCAGGACCTCGTCGACGTCCTTCACTCCCGTGTACGGCCGCCCGGCCGCCTTGTGCTGGCGCCAGTTGTGGTTGATGTCGCAGTACTGGCACTCCTCCTTGGCGCCGAAGTACTGGCAGACGCGGAACACGGTCAGGTAGATGAGGTAGCCCCACTGGATGGTGGGGGCCACCTCCATCACGGACTTCCCGTTGGAGAGCGTGTGCCGGTAGTACTCGGGCATCGGCGGCACGCCGACGTCAGCGATGCGGCGGCCGTCGAGGTAGAGGCCGAGGAGGCCGTCGGCGTCGGCCGCGACGCGGTACGGCGACGACGGGTTGACCCGTACGGACACGACGGTGCGCCGCAGGTCGTAGGGGCCGCCGGTGAGGATGATCTCCTCGGGCGGGCGGCGCAGGGCTGCCTCGCCCAGTTCGGGCAGGGTGCCGTGGTCGAAGGAGAAGATGAAGTACGACTTCGGCTTGACCTCGCCGTTCTCGTTGTCGCTGAGGGCGGAGGCGTCGAAGGCCACGCCGCCCCTGAGCAGGTCCTCCTTGAAGACGGCTTCCCGTGGCACGTGCGGGAACCTCTCCATCAGGTCCTCCACCAGCGCGGTGCGGCTGCCCATGCCGTTTCTCCTCTCGTTCGACTCCTCACGGTATGCCTCCGGCCCGGCGGAGGTGGGAGCGGGGCCCCCGAGCGGGTCGCGCCGGGCCCGTCGGGTCAGCTCGGGGCGGCCACGGGACCGGCGGCCCCGGATCCGCTGGGCGTCGACGTGGTCGAGCCGGTCCAGGACGGCCGGGGCCCGCCGCCACAGGAGGACGGCCGTGCGGTGGCCGCCGGCGGACCAGTGCGTCCCGGCGATGTGGCAGAGGGTGTCCGCCACCTCGGCGAGGTAGCCGCGCTCGTTGCCGCAGCCGCAGGGCGGCCCGGAAGCAGCTGATCGCCTCCCTGTGGTCGCCGAGGCCCAGATCTCGGGGATCGAGGGGTAGGCCAGCATGTTCAGGAGAGGGTGAGTTCACCGCCTGGCGGGCGGCGCTTGGCGGTGTTGAACGGATTCGGATGGCGCTGCCTCCTTGGCGACCTCACCGACGCCGAGATACCCGCATACGTCTCACCCGCCCTGGCCGACGACCTCGCGGGCCTGCCGACGACCTACATCGACACCGGCTCCGCCGAAGTCTTCCGCGACGAGGACACCGACTACGCCACCCGCATCTGGGCGGCCGGCGGCCAGGCCGAACTCCACGTCTGGGCGGGCGGCTTCCACGGATTCGACGCTCTGTACCCGCAGGCACACATCTCGGCCGCGGCCCGCCGAACCCGCACCGACTGGCTCGCCCGACTCCTGGCCACGAACCCCGCCGCTTAGGTGAAGTCGACGAGTTCCGGTCGTACGCTCCAGCCTTGGCCAGACCTCGGCGTCTGCCGTCTCCGGGCGTGAGCGGGGCGCGGGCCCGGTCGTACGACAGCCGGGGCAGCACACGGGCTCCAGTACAGCAAGCGCACCGGCGTTGACCATTGCTACACGGGCCCCAACTCGCGGAACCCGCTCGCCTGACCTGTCCTCCCGGCCCCGGCCGCCCCCGGTCGGCGGGGGCGGCCGTCGTTCTGTCCGACGTGCGAGAACGGCCGCGACCGGAATTGTCCGTTTCGCCTCCGCGTCACGCGGTGCGTTCCAGCACGGCGCGGTCGAGTGCGTGGGCCAGGGGGACACCGGCGGCGAGGCGTTCGGCCTCCTCGGTGACCGCGAGGCCGAGGCGGGCGAGCTCGTTGCCCTGGGAGCCGGCGAGGTGGGGGGTGACGAAGGCGTTGGGGAGGTCGAGGAGCGGGGAGTCGGCGGGGAGCGGCTCGGGGTCGGTGACGTCGAGGATCGCGGAGAGGCGGCCGGCCCGCAGTTCGCCGGTGAGGGCGTCGTGGTCGACGAGGGCGCCGCGGGCGGTGTTGATGAGGACGGCCCCCTCGGGCATGAGGGCGAGCTCGCGCCGGCCGAGCAGGCGGTGGGTCTCGGGGGTGTCGGGGGCGTGGACGGTGACGATGTCGCTGGTGCGCAGCAGGTCGTCGAGCGGCAGCAGGGGGACGCCGAGGGCGGCGGCGCCCGCTTCGTCGACGTACGGGTCGTAGAGGCTCACCCGCAGGTCGAAGGGGCGCAGCAGGTCGATGACGCGGCGGCCGATGCGGGAGGCGCCGATGACGCCGACGCGGCGACCGTGGTTGCCGATGCCGGGGAGGAGGCCCCAGCCGGGGTGGTTCCGTTCGGCGCGCAGGCGCTCGCGCCGGCCGAGGACGTCCTTTCCGGCGAGCAGGATCATCGCGAGGGTGTACTCGGCGACGGGCAGGGCGTTGGCGTCGGCGGCCGTGGAGACGGTGATGTCCCGCTCCCAGACGGCCGGTGTGACGAATCCCTTCGCCGAGCCCGCCGCGTGCAGGATCGCGCGCAGCGCGGGCGCCGCGTCGAGGACCGCCGCGTCGATCCGGGGGCAGCCCCAGCCGGTGATCAGCACCTCGGCCCCGGCGAGCACCGGCCGCACGCGGGGGTCGGTGAAGTCCTCGGCGCGCTCGACGACCAGCGCGGGATCGACGTCCACCGCGTCCCGCAGCCGCGACAGCACCTGAGGCGGGAAGATCCGCGGCAGGTTCTCGGCGGTCATGGCGAACACGGCGCGCGGACGCTCGGGCAAGGAAGTGGCCTTCCGGTGGCGGCGATTGACTGCAGTAAGCGCTCTCACACCGTAGGCGCGCGGGCGAGAGGAGGTCAACGGACGGCCCGGACCAGGGAGGATGAGCGCACCTAGGGATCGGGCCCCCGGGCTCGCGGACGGTGGAGGACTTCAGGCATGACGACCGAGACCCTGACCAACTGGGCGCGGAACATCACGTACAACGCGAAGGAGCTGCACCGACCGCACTCCGTCGACGCGCTGCGGGCCCTGGTCGCGGGCAGCGAGCGGGTGCGGGTGCTGGGCAGCGGGCACTCGTTCAACGAGATCGCCGAGCCCGGCCCGGACGGCGTGCTGCTGTCGCTGTCCGCGCTGCCGCCGGTGATCGAGGTGGACCGGGCGGCCCGTTCGGTACGGGTCGGGGGCGGTGTCCGGTACGCGGAGCTGGCCCGCACGGTGCATGCTCACGGGCTCGCCCTGCACAACATGGCCTCACTGCCGCACATCTCCGTGGCGGGGTCGGTGGCCACCGGCACCCATGGCTCGGGGGACGGCAACGGACCGCTCGCGGCGGCCGTCCGGGAGGTCGAGCTGGTCCTCGCGGACGGCTCGACGCTGGTCCTGGGGCGGGGCGACGAGCGTTTCGGCGGGGCGGTGACCTCGCTCGGCGCCCTCGGTGTGGTCACGGCGCTCACCCTCGATCTGGAGCCGGTCTTCGAGGTGAGCCAGACCGTCCACGGCCCCCTCCCCCTGGCCGGGCTGGACTTCGCGGCCGTCTCGGCGGCGGCGTACAGCGTGAGCCTGTTCACCCGGTGGCGGCACTCCGGCTTCGATCAGGTCTGGATCAAGCGGCGCACCGATCAGCCGTTCCGGGAGTTCCCGTGGGCCGAGCCGGCGGCCGGGCCCGTGCACCCGGTGCCGGGGATGCCCGCGGTGAACTGCACCGAGCAGTTGGGGGTGCCCGGCCCGTGGCACGAGCGGCTGCCGCACTTCAGGGCGGAGTTCACGCCCAGCAGCGGGGAGGAGCTCCAGTCGGAGTATCTGCTGCCGCGCGAGGACGCCGGGCAGGCGCTGCGCGCGCTGGACGAGCTGCGGGAGGCGGTGGCGCCCGTGCTCCAGGTGTGCGAGGTCCGTACGGTGGCCGCCGACGAGCAGTGGCTCAGTCCCTCCCACGGCCGGGACACGGTCGCGCTGCATTTCACGTGGATCGCGGACGCGGCGGCCGTGCTGCCGGTGGTGGGGCGGGTTGAGGAGGCGCTGGCGCCGCTGGGGGCCCGGCCGCACTGGGGGAAGGTGTTCACGGCTCCGGCGGCCGCGCTGCGGGAGCTGTACCCCCGACTGGGTGAGTTCCGGGCGCTGGCCGAGGCGCTGGACCCGGCGGGTACGTTCCGCAATGCCTTCGTCCGGGAGGTGCTCGGCGACTGAGCCGGACCGGCGGGCGGCTCTCCCACCTGGGCCTGCGGCGGCCCGCCGCTCTCCGGTCACGCGGCGTCGCCTGCCGCGCGACTTTGTAAACCCCCTTTCCTAACCCCTTGTCGAAAGTCTCTCCTAGTCATAGCCTTGCGCCGCGCCGGGGCCGCATGCCTGGCCACGGCCCGGAGGGATCGAGGAGAACATGGCGTCGGTGAAGCGCACGTCTCGCGACATTCGCACCGCGAACCGCTACGAGGTGCTGCGCCAGATCATCGCCGAGTCTCCCACGTCCCGGCAGGAGCTGGCGGCGGCCACCGGGCTGAGCCTCGCGACGGTCGCGACGCTGGTCGGGGAACTGCTCGATCTGCGGCTGATCACCGAGGTCGGCTTCGAGGACTCCGCGGGCGGGCGCCCCCGGGGGCTCGTCGCCGTCAACACCACCGGTGGCGCGCTGATCGGCGTCGACATCGCGGAGACCTACGTCCGGGTCGAGCTGTTCGACCTGGCGCTCAACGTGCTGGCGCGTGCGGACGAGAACATGCGCCCCGGGGAGAGCCGGCCGGAGCAGGTCGTCGGCCATGTCGCGGCGGCCGTGGGCTCGGTGGTCACCCAGGCCGGGGTCGAGGGCGCGCGCGTGCTCGGCGTGGGGGTGAGCGTGCCGGGCCAGGTGGACCGGGAGGGCGGGGTGTCGGAGTACGCCCCGAACTGGGACTGGCACGACGTCCCGCTGCTCGACCTGCTCGCCGAGCACATCGCCTACCCGCTCCACCTGGACAATCCGCTGCGGGCCTGCGCGGTCGCCGAGCTGTGGTTCGGCGCGGCCCGGGGCCGGGGCGACGCCGTCGTGGTGAACCTCGGCACGGGCGTGGGCGCCGGGCTGGTGCTGGGCGGCGGGCTGCACCGGGGGGTCAGCAACAGCGCCGGGGAGTGGGGGCACACGACGCTCGTGCTCGACGGGCGGCTGTGCCACTGCGGCAACCACGGCTGTGTGGAGACCTATGTCGGCGCGCCCGGCATCATGCTGCATCTGCGGGAACTCGCGCCGCGGAGCACCCTGCTGCACCCCGAGGACCAGACCGCGACCATCGACGCCCTCGCCCGGGGTGTCGCCGCCGGGGACCCCATCGCGCTCAAGGTCGTCAGGGACACCGCCCGCTACCTCGGTGCCGGCATCGCCGACCTGGTCAACCTCCTCAACCCGGAGGTGGTCGTGCTCAGCAGCTGGGTCGCGGCCACGCTCGGCGAGCCGCTCCTTACGGAGGTGCGGGAGGCCGTGGCCCGGCACTCGCTGCGCCGGCCGCTGGACGCCGCCGAGATCGTCTTGTCCCCCATCCCGACCGACCCGGTGTGCCTGGGCGCCGCGACCTTCGCCCTCGAAGGGGCGCTGTCGTCGTTCAGTCAGCGGCCCACCAGGCGCGGTGCCCCCGCGAGGAGCCGTACCGCGTCGGCGTCGTGAGGGGAACGGGTGCGCATCGCGCCGGCCGGTCATCGGGCCTGGTCGCGGCGGTGGCACCGCACTGAGCAGAGGGCCGCCGGACCCTGACCCGGCGGCCCTCGTACCCGTCTCAACTCCGCCCCGGAACAAGGACGTTCGGACACCCGGACCGAGTACAACTCTTCGAACAGACTTCGTTCAACCCCTTGCCGAAGCCTTAGCCGAAGGTTAACGTCCCGCTCCGCAAGCCTCTTTGAGCCACGGGCACTGAGCCACGGAGCCATGCACCGGCGCAGCGCCGGGAGCCGCACTCGAGACAAGGACGTCAGCATGTCGGCAATGAGCAACAGGAACTTCGACCGCCGCACCGCACTGCGGGCCGCGCTGGGTCTGGCCGCCGCCGGCGGTCTCGCCGCGTGCGGCAGCAACAACGGCCGAGGCGGCGGTTCCGGGTCCGGCAAGGCCCTGACGCAGTACTTCCACGCGTACGGCGAGGCCGGCACCGAGCAGGCCATCAAGCGCTACGCGAAGGCCTACAAGGGCGGCAACGTCACCACGCAGTGGATCACCGGCTCCAACTTCGAGAGCAAGCTGTTCGCGACGCTGCTCACCGACAAGGCCCCCGACTGCTTCGAGTTCCACCCGCAGCTGCAGATGATCGAGAGCGGCCAGGTGGCGGACCTGACCGACCTGATCGACCCGGTCAAGGACGACTTCAACCCGGCCGACATCAAGTCCCACACGGTCGACGGGAAGATCTACGGCATCCGGATGATCGACGACCCGCAGTTCTTCTTCTACCGCAAGTCGATGTTCGAGAAGGCCGGTGTCGAGGTCCCGCAGACGCTGGACGAGCTGATAGAGGCCGCCGCGAAGCTGACCACGAGCAAGGTCAAGGGCGCCTACCTCGGCAACACCCTGCACTCGATCATCGACCCGCTGATCTGGTCGGCGGGGGCGCAGCACCTGGACGACAAGAACCAGATCGCCTACCACACGGACGCGGTCGTCGGCGGCTTCAAGCAGCTGCGCAAGCTGTTCACCAGCGGTGACCTGCTGCTCGACGCCCCCACCGACTTCTGGGACCCGTCCGCGCTCAACCAGGGCCTGGCCGCGATGCAGTGGTGCGGCATGTGGGCGATGCCGCAGATGCAGGAGGCGCTCGGCGACGACCTCGGCATCTTCCCGTTCCCGAAGGTCGGCGACGCGGGCAAGCTCTCGGTGTACAACGGCGGCTGGTCGATGTTCGTCAACGCCAAGGGCAAGAACGTCGACGAGACCAAGGAATACGTGAAGTGGCTGTGGATCGACCAGAAGGAGTTCCAGGAGGACTGGGCGCTCTCCTACGGCTTCCACATCCCGCCGCGCACCTCCATCGCGGAGACCGCCGACAAGCTGAAGTCGGGTCTGCCCGCTGAGGGCGTCAAGCTGTTCAACGAGTACGGCAACTTCGACAACATCGGCTGGACCCAGGCGAGCCGGACCGCCATGGAGGACGTCATGGCCAACTGCGTCCGCAAGGGCGGTGACCCGGACAAGGAGCTGACCAAGGCCGACGCCAAGGTCAACCGTGAGCTGAAGAAGCTGTTCGGATAGGCCTGGGGACAGGTAGCCACGACATGTCGACCATCACCAAGGACGGCGTCTCCAGCCCCGCCCCGGCGAAGGCCGCTCCGGCCAAGCCGCGGCGGGGGCTGCGGGGCTCCCCCGCCCTCAACTTCTGGCTCTTCACCGGGCCGTTCCTGATCGGCCTGGCGGTCTTCGTCTACGCGCCGATCCTGTGGAGCCTGTGGCTCTCGTTCTTCGAGGCCCGCTTCACGGTCACCCCCGACAAGTTCGTCGGCCTCGACAACTACGTCGTGATGCTGACCGACGAGGACTTCGTGGGGTCACTCGGCACCTTCACCGTCTTCGCCGCGCTCATCGTGCCGCTGACCTGGGCGACCTCGCTCGGTCTCGCGCTGCTGGTGAACCGGCTGCGGTTCATGCGGGCGTTCTTCCGCTCGGTGTTCTTCCTGCCGACGGCGGTCAGTTACGTCGCCGCCTCGCTGATCTGGAAGATGTCCATCTTCAACGGTGTCCGCTTCGGCCTGATGAACACCTTCCTCGGCATGTTCGGCATCGAGAACACCGCGTGGCTCGCCAACCCCGACCCGCCGTGGTACTGGCTGGTCATCGTGACCGTACGGCTCTGGCTCCAGGCCGGCTTCTACATGATCCTCTTCATCGCGGCCCTGCAGAACATCCCGCAGGAGATGTACGAGGCCGCCGCGATCGACGGCGCGAAGCCCGGCTGGCAGACGTTCAGGCACATCACCCTGCCCCAGCTGCGGGCCACCTCCACCGCCGTGATCCTGCTGCTCCTCGTGGCCGCCTACCAGGCGTTCGACGAGTTCTTCAACCTGCTGGCGAAGACCACCTGGGGCCGGCCGCCGCTGATGGAGCTGTACTACAAGGCGCTCGGCGAGAGCCAGGACTACGGCGCGGGCAGCGCGGGCGCGCTGATCCTCACCGTGCTGATCTGCCTCGTCACCCTGCTCCAGGGCAAGATCATGGGATTCGGAAGGGGGGAGGAGTCCAAGTGACCACCACGACGACACCTCCGGCGGAGCGGGCCGAGGCACCGGCCGGGCCGCGCAAGGCCCGCAGGGGCAGCGTGATCGGCTCGACCGGTCTCTACGTCGCCACCGGCATCGCCGCGCTCCTCTTCCTCATCCCGTTCTATCTGATCGTCCGCAACGCGCTGATGACGGACCCGGAGATCACCGGCGAGGAGTGGAAGTGGTTCCCCTCCGAGATCCAGTGGGGAAACATCAGCAAGCCCTTCGACGACCCCTCGGTCGACTTCGCGCGCTCGCTGTGGAACTCGGCGGTCGTGGGTGTGCTGCACACCCTCGGCACCCTGCTGGTCTGCTCCCTGGCCGGCTACGGTCTCGCGCGCATCCCGTACAGGCACGCCAACAAGGTCTTCTACGCCGTCCTCGGCACCCTGATGGTCCCCACCGCCGTGACGTTCGTGCCCAGTTTCGTCCTGGTCTCGTCCCTCGGCTGGATCGACACCTACCGCGGTCTCATCATCCCGGGCCTCTTCAGTGGTTTCACCTGCTTCCTGTTCCGGCAGTACTTCCTGGGGTTCCCCAAGGAGCTGGAGGAGGCGGCACGCGTGGACGGGCTCGGTTACATGGGCGCGTACTGGCGGGTGGTCGTACCCAACTCGCTGAACTTCTTCGCCGCCATGGCGACGATCACGTTCATCAGCGGGTGGAACTCCTTCCTGTGGCCCCTGGTCATCGGTCAGGATCCCAGTGCGTGGACCGTCCAGGTCGCGCTCTCGAACTACATGACCGGTCAGACCATCACCTACCACCTGATCTTCATGGCCACGGCCATTTCCATCCTGCCCCTGGTGTTCGTGTTCCTCTTCCTCCAGCGCTGGCTGGTGCAGGGCATCGCGCAGACCGGCATCAAGGGCTGAGCTAGGAGACCGATGTCTTTCCGCACCACCGGCACCACCGCCTCGTCCGTCGACTACGTCGAGGACGTGTCGCCGGGCAGCGGGGCCCTGCCGCCCCGCGCCTGGTACGCGAGCTCCGACGCCCGTTCCCTGTCCCTCGGCGGCGACTGGCACTTCCGGCTGTCGCCGACCGCCGACGCCGAGGACGACTCCTTCGCCGCGGAGGGGTACGACGCCGGGGACTGGGCCCGGGTGTCCGTGCCGGGGCACTGGGTGCTGCAGGGCGACGGGGCCTTCGGGGCGCCGATCTACACCAACCACCTGTACCCCTTCCCGGTGGACCCGCCCCGGGTGCCGACGGAGAACCCGACCGGCGACCATCTGCGGTACTTCGACCTGCCCGAGGGGTGGCCGGCGGACGGCGGGGCCGTGCTCCGCTTCGACGGCGTGGAGTCCTGTGCCCGCGTCTGGCTGAACGGCACGGACGTCGGTGAGTTCAAGGGCTCGCGGCTCGCCCACGAGTTCGCCGTCGGGCACCTGCTGAAGCCCACGGGCAACGTCCTCGCGGTGCGGGTCCACCAGTGGTCGGCGGGCTCCTACCTGGAGGACCAGGACCAGTGGTGGCTGCCCGGCATCTTCCGGGACGTCACCCTGCTGCACCGCCCGGCGGGCGCCGTCCTCGACTTCTTCGTGCACGCCTCCTTCGACCACGTCGGCGGCACCGGGACCCTGCGCGTGGACTCCGACGTCGACGGCCGGGTCCTCGTGCCCGCCCTGGACATCGATGTCGCGACGGGCGAGCCGGTGACCGTCCCCGTCGAGCCGTGGACCGCCGAGACCCCTCATCTGTACGACGGTGAGCTGGTGACGGAGGGCGAGCGCGTCCCGCTGCGGATCGGTTTCCGCACCGTCGTGCTGGAGGACGGCCTGATCAAGGTCAACGGCCGGCCGATCCTCTTCAAGGGCGTCAACCGCCACGAGTGGCACCCGGAGCGGGGCCGCGCGCTCGACCTGGAGACGATGCGCGCGGACGTGCTCCTGATGAAGCGGCACAACGTCAACGCGGTGCGCACCTCGCACTACCCGCCGCACCCCGCCTTCCTCGACCTATGCGACGAGTACGGGCTGTGGGTCATCGACGAGTGCGACCTGGAGACCCACGGCTTCACCGAGCAGAACTGGCGTGACAACCCCGTCGACGACGACCGCTGGACCCCGGCCCTGCTGGACCGGGCGGCCCGGATGGTCGAGCGCGACAAGAACCACCCGTCGATCGTGATGTGGTCCCTCGGCAACGAGTGCGGCACCGGACGCGGTCTGACCGCCATGGCCGAGTGGATCCACGGCCGCGACGGCTCCCGCCTGGTGCACTACGAGGGCGACTGGGACTGCCGCGACACCGACGTCTACTCCCGGATGTACGCCGACCACGCCGAGGTCGAGCGCATCGGCAAGGGCCTGGACGGCGGTACCCACAAGCGGCGCGGCCTGCCCTTCATCCAGTGCGAGTACGGCCACGCCATGGGCAACGGCCCCGGGGGCCTCGCCGACTACCAGCGGATCTTCGAGGCGCACGACCGCGTCCAGGGCGGCTTCATCTGGGAGTGGATCGACCACGGCGTCACCCACCCCGAGCTGGGCTACGCCTATGGCGGCGACTTCGGCGAGGAGCTGCACGACGGCAACTTCGTCTGCGACGGCCTGGTCTTCCCGGACCGGACGCCCTCCCCCGGCCTGGTCGAGTTCAAGAAGGTGATCGAGCCGGTCCGCATCGACGGCGACGGCGCCGCCGGGACCGTACGGGTGCGCAACGCGTACGACTTCGCGGACCTGTCGGAGCTGGCCTTCGAGTGGTCGTACCAGGTCGAGGGGAAGACGCTGGAGGCGGGCGCCCTGGTCGTGCCCTCCCTGAAGCCCGGCGAGTCGGCCGAGGTGAAGCTGCCGCAGCCGCCGTCCGGCGGGCCGGCCGGCGAGGCGCTGTGGACCGTACGGGCGCTGCTGGCCGAGGACACCGCCTGGGGCCGCAAGGGCCACCAGGTGGCGTGGGCGCAACTGCCGGTCGTGGAGCGGCCGTCGCCGGTCGTGACGCCCGGCGACGGTCCCACGGCGAGTGAGAAGCTGATCTACCTCGGCCCGGCCTCCTTCGACGTACGCACAGGCGCGCTGAAGACCATCGGCGGCATCGACGTGACCGGGCTGCGCCTCGACATCTGGCGGGCGCCGACCGACAACGACGCCGGGGCGGACTGGCAGCCGGACCCGCAGTACGGCCTGCTCTGGCGCAAGTTCGGCCTCCACCGGATGCGCCACCGGCTGGACGCCGTCGAGGTCGGCGACGACGCGCTGACGGTACGGACCCGGGTGGCGCCGGCGGCGTGGGAGATCGGGCTGCGCACGACGTACCGCTGGACGTCGGACGGGACGCGGCTGAAGCTGACCGTGTCGGTGGACCCGGAGGGCGACTGGACGGTGCCGCTCCCCCGCCTCGGCATCCGCTTCGGGCTGTCGTCGGCGGACGCCGTGCAGTGGTACGGCGGCGGCCCGGGCGAGGGTTACCCCGACACCAAGTCGGCGTCCATGCTGTACCGCTGGCACTCCACGGTCGACGAGCTCCAGACCCCCTACCTCCGCCCCCAGGAGAACGGGGCCCGCTCCGACGTCCGCTGGGCGGAGCTCGGCGGTCTGCGGATCGACGGCGACCCGGAGTTCTGGTTCACCGCGCGGCGCTGGACGAGCGAGCAGCTCGACGCCGCCGAGCACCTGACCGACCTCCGGGCCGGTGACACGGTGTGGGTCAACCTGGACCACGGCCAGATGGGCATCGGCTCGCAGTCGTGCGGGCCGGGCGCGCTGCCGCAGTACCACCTGCGGGCGGAGCCGACGGAGTTCTCGTTCGTGTTCTCCGAGCTCCGCTGAGCGGTGGCGGTCCGCCGACGGTGAGGGCGGCCGGGCTTCACGGCCCGGCCGCCCTCATGTGTGTCCGCCGGCCCGTCTCAGTGGTCGGCGCAGCACGGTGTCGGTTCGGGGACCTCGAAGGGGACGAGGGTGCCGCCGACGGCGGGCATCGCGGTGAGGACCAGTTCACCCTCGTGCCAGTGCGGGCGTACGTGGTCCCGCGTCATCAGCGGGGTGTCCGGGTCCGGTTCGCCGGGCCCGCCGAGCACGGTCACGCGGGTGATCGCGGAGCGGTCCAGCACGTCCGCGACGGACAGGGTGCCGGTCAGGGCCGTGGCGCCGGGGTAGAGCACGGCACGGCCCATGGCGTCCGGGATGCCCGGCGTCACCTCGTGGTCGTGGGCCGCCAGCCGCTCCCGGACGGTGCTCAGGAGCGGCCGGGACGGCACCGCGAGGGACAGGGCGACCCTCGGCCGGCCCTCTCGGACCAGGTGGGTGCACCCGAACGTGTCCTCGGGGAGGGCGAGTTCGGCGGCCAGCGCGTGGAGCAGACGGTCGGCGGTGCGCAGGTCCCGGAGCCCGGCGTCCACGGTGAGGGCGTACGGCGTCACGAGGGCAGCACCCACACCGGGTTGGAGTAGAACCACAGGTCGCGCCACGGGTCGGCGTCACCGACGACGTCGAGGGCGGGGCCCTCCGGGTCGACCGCCGCGCCCATCGCGCCGACGGCCGAGCGGTTGCCGTCGCTGCCGCGCAGCCGGACGTAGAGCGGGCGGTCGACGCGGCCGAGGTGGTGGGTGAACCGGACGGTGCCGGTGGACTTGTTCACCTCGTAGGACTTGACGACCTTCGCGGTCGGCGCGGTGAAGGTGTCCTTGTCCGCGGGTGTGCCCGTCACATCGCCCTGGATGACGTCGACGCGCGCCAGCTTGGGCACGAAACCGGCCCAGTTGGGGCCGCCGGCGAGCGCCACGTCGACGGTCAGGGTGACCTTGGTGCCCTTCCTGACGTGCAGGGCGCCGCCGAGGGTGGCCCAGCGGCTGCCGCCGGACACCCGGATGTCGAGGCCGCTGATGAGCTGTCCGTGGTCCACCCAGACGCGGCCCGCGCGGATGCCGTCCATGACGGCGGCGTAGGAGAAGCCTGCGGCGCCGACGTGGGTGCGGCTGTACTGGCCGGGCCAGTAGTCGCCCTCCGTCAGGTCGATCTTCCCGCCGTAGACGGGGTCGGTGTGCCTGCCGTTGGCGGTGAAGTCGCTGTCCGGGCCGCCGCGTACGGCGGTGTCGGTGTAGACGTTGTGGGAGTCGGAGTTGGCGGTGATCCACCACGGCTTGCCCTCGGCGAGCAGGCTGTCCCACAGGCCGCCGACGGTGGCGGTCATCCAGTCGAAGCCGCCCCAGGTCCGATAGGACTCCGGGGGGTAGCCGGGGAAGGAGTTGGCGCCGGGGCTGTTGTCGTAGATGCCGCGGGCGCGGCCCATGCCGAGCGGCGCGGCGATGCCTCCGGCCTGGTGGCCGGGGGCGCCCTCCATGCCGACGGCGATGCGGTGGCGGGGGCTGGTGGCGTCCCGCCAGGCGCGCAGCTCGTGCGGCGAGTCGATGCCCTTGCGGGCGGGGTGGTTGGCGAGCATGAGCACGTCCTTGACCTTGCGGCGGCGGACCTGCTCGGCCAGGAAGTTCAGCCCGGCGATGGCGAGCGCCTCGTTGGCGGGCGTCGAGTCGGTCGCGCCCTTCACGCCGCCGTCGTAGTCGGTCTCGAACTGCTTGAGGACGGCGACCTCGTTCTTGCCGGGGTGGACGAAGACGGTGCCGTGCTCGGCGGCCGGGATGTTCCACTCCAGGCCCTGGAAGACGAGGGTGTCCTCGTACGCGGCGCGGGCCTGACGGATGTCCGGGTTGACCTTCTCGACGCCGATCTTGGCGTGGGTGGCGTTGCCGTGGTCGGTGATGACCAGCCAGTCCAGGCCGTGCCGGGCGCCCTGGCGGACCTGGTCGACGACGCGGTACTTGCCGTCGTTGCTGTACTGGGTGTGGATGTGGTGGTCGCCGGACAGCCACAGGAAACCGCCGCGCTTGCGGCTGCCGGCGGCGTGCGCGGGGGTGGCCGCCGCCGGGGCGAGGACGCTCGCGGCGGTCAGGCCCGCGCCCAGCAGACCGGCGCGGCGCAGCAGGGTGCGGCGCGACTGCTGCTCGGGGGTCAGCGCCTCGTCGGGCACGGCGGTGTCGAAGGCGGCGGGGAGGCCGTCCGCCGCCGGGTGTTCGTGATCGTGGTCGTGTCCGTGGTGGTGATGACCGTGCGTGTGCCCGTGCCCCATGTGACGCCTCCTGGATGCCGCTGCCTTCCGCGGCTGCCCTCCGCGACGCGAGTGCGCCGCCCGTGGAGGATCGAGGCGAAACATGAACGTTGAACGAGTACCGGGTGACCACAAGGTGCCATGGACGCGTCAAATCGCAACGCCTCTCCCTGTTTCCTCAACTGCCCTTGCCCGTCACACTGTTGAACACAGAACCTGAGCACTGCTCACCTTTCCCACCCCCTCCCGGAGTACCCGCATGAGACGACTCCTCGGCACCCTCACTGCCGCCGCCCTGGCCGTCACGGGCCTCGCCACCACCGGCGCGGCGCCCGCGACGGCCGCCGCCTCCGGCACCTTCAACGTGCTGACGTACAACGTCGCGGGCCTCCCCGAGGGGCTGAGTTCCGGCAGCCCGAAGACCAACACCCCCCTGATCTCGCCCCGCCTCGGCGCGTACGACCTCGTCAACGTCCAGGAGGACTTCAACTACCACGCGGCGCTCTACGCGGGCGACGACCACCCGCACCGCACGGCGACCAGCGGCGGGGTGCCCTTCGGGGACGGCCTCAACACCCTCTCGGACCTGCCCTTCGAGGACTTCGAGCGGGTGAAGTGGAACAAGTGCACCGGCACCAACTGCCTGACCCCGAAGGGCTTCTCCCTGGCCCGGGTGCGGCTCGCCGAGGGTGTCTTCGTCGACCTGTACAACGTGCACACCAACGCCGACTCCGACGACGCGGCCCTGGCCGCCCGCCGGGCGAACATCACCCAGCTCTCCGACTTCATCAAGGCCAACTCGGCGGGCAACGCGGTGATCGTCATGGGCGACACCAACACCCGCTACACGCGTGCGGGCGACAACATCCGCACGCTCGTGTCGGAGAACGGCCTGCGCGACCCGTGGGTGGACCTCGTCAAGGGCGGCAGGCCGCCGGCCCAGGGCGCTGACGCCCTGGTCTGCGCCACCACGGCCCCGGCCCAGGACTGCGAGGTCGTCGACAAGGTCCTCTACCGGGGCAGCCCCCTGGTGGACCTCACCGCCACGCGCTACCACAACGAGTGGGCCAAGTTCCTCGACGTGGGCGGGAAGAACCTCTCCGACCACTTCCCGCACACCGTCGACTTCTCCTGGAGCGTGAACCCCCGGCTCGGGGCGAGCGACTTCTTCGGCGGCCCGCACGGCACGGCGTTCAGCGACGCCGACGACCTCCCCTCGGCCGTCACGCCCCGCACGCTCACGCTGCGCGGCGCGTCCCGCCTCGACGCGGTGTCGCTCACCCACGACGGAGGTACGACGCTCGCCCACGGCGGCACCGGCGGCACGGCCGTCTCGCTGACCCTGGCGCCCGGCGAGCACCTCACGTCCGTGAAGCTCACCCAGGGCAAGAAGGACGGCCGCACCCGGATCTTCTCCGCCGCCTTCACCACCGACCAGGGCCGCACCCTCGCCTCCGGCACGCCCACCGCCGACACCCGCACCTTCACCGCCCCCGCCGGCCGGCAGATCGTCGGCTTCACCGGCCGCTCGGGCGCCGAGATCGACAAGCTGGGCGTCCTGTACGCACCGATCGGCTGACCCGGGGCCGCGCCAGGAGCGCCGGGATCCGAGGGCGACCGCCTCACCTAGGCTGTCCCCACAGATCCCAGGCACGCGGAACACGAGGTGGTCGCCCTTGCCCAGAACCGGCCTGACGACCGAGCGGGTCGTCGCGGCGGCGGCCGATCTCGCGGACGAGGTCGGGTTCGAGAACGTGACCCTGTCGGCGCTCGCTCGGCGGTTCGGGGTGAAGGACGCGAGCCTGTACTCCCACGTCAGGAACCTCCAGGACCTGCGGACCCGGGTCGCGTTCCTGGCCGGCGAGGAGATGATCGAGCGGATCGCGGACGCGGTGGCCGGACGGGCCGGCAAGGACGCGCTGGCCGCGTTCGCCGGGGCCTACCGGGCGTACGCCCTGGAGCGGCCCGGCCGGTACGCGGCCACCCAGGCCCGCATGGACCAGGACCTGGTGGCCGCCTCGCCCGCCTTCCGCCGCACCGCCGAGATCACCTACGGCATGCTCCGCGCCTACGGCCTGGAGGAGCCCGACCTCACCGACGCCGTACGTCTGCTGCGCAGCACCTTCCACGGCTACTGCGCCCTGGAGGCGGACGGCGGTTTCGGCGCGTCACGCGACGTGCGGACGTCCTGGGACCGGGCGGTCGAGGCCCTGCACGTGGCCCTGGAGAACTGGCCCCGGGAGGCGGCCGTACCGGGGTCCGTGCCGCCGTCGTGATGCCGGGCGGCGGACGGCCACGCGCCGGTCACCCCGGCGGCGCCGCACGCGACGGATGATCGCCGCGGGGATGACCGATGAGTTCCGGGCGTCGAGACGGTCCGCCCTGTATGACCCGCATCATCGCTGACATCTCGGTCTCCCTCGACGGGTTCGTCACCGGACCCGACCCCGGCCCGGACAACGGGCTGGGCACCGGCGGCGAGGCCCTGCACACCTGGGCGTTCTCCGACGACCCGGAGGACCGCCGGATCCTGCGCGAGGCGACGGCCCGCTCCGGCGCCGTCGTCCTCGGCCGGCGTCTCTTCGACGTGGTCGACGGACCGTACGGCTGGGACGACGAGACCGGCTACGGCGCGGGCGAGGTCGGCAAACCCGCGTTCGTGGTCGTGACCGGCTCACCGCCGGACGCGGTCCGGCTCACCGGCCTCGACTGGACCTTCGTCACCACCGGCGTGGCCGACGCCGTCGCCGCCGCGCGCGAGCGCGCCGAGGCGGCGTCGGCCGCCGGCGGCAGGGACCTCGACGTGGTCGTGATGGGCGGCGGCGCCACCGTCGGCTCGGCCCTCGACGCCGGCCTCCTCGACGCCCTCACCCTCCACCTCGCCCCCGTCGTCCTGGGCACCGGCACACCCCTCTTCACCGGCAGGACACCCCACGCCCTCGTACAGCGCGACGCGACCCCCACCTCGACCGCGACCCATCTGACGTACGACATCCTCTGACCGGCCCCGCACCCGGACCGGCGGGTCCCGCCCTCGGCCCGACGGTCGCTCACGTCGCGGGGGGCACATGAGGTGCCGCCGCCAGGCGGGCCATCGCGCGCAGCCTCGCGAAGTACTCGGCGCAGTACTCCTCGTCGATCAGCGGCACGATCTTGTCAAGGTCGGCGGCGCGCGCCCAGAGGGCGGCGATGTCACCGTCGTCGAGCCCACCGTCGTCCAGTTCCGTCCGCACCAGGCCCGCGACATCGGAATCCACGAGGACCAGATCCACGCCCGCGACGTCCGCGCCGCGCCAGCCGCCCGGGAACGGTGCGCGCAGGTGCTCCGCCCACAGCCGGGCGAGTCGCTCGTGGGACCGTGGGCAGGGTCGGGGTCGGCCGGTCCTCTCCTGTCGCACGTCGCGCACCTCGGTCTCCTCCTTGTGTTGCCGTGGGCGGAACCGCTCTCAAAGGGGGACGGCTAGGTCGTGTCCGCAGCCTGGGGCCGAGCTCGCGTTGCGCGGGGCACAGGGACCGGTTCCAGGTCCTCGGAGACGACCGCGCCGTCCGTCAGCCGGAGCCGGATCTCCGGGCCGTCCGTCCAGCGGACGTGCAGTTCGCCCGAGGCGGCGAGTCGCACGGACACCGTGTCCTCCAGCGGGGGCGGGGCCGGGTCGGCCGTCAGGCGGGCCAGGGCGACGAAGAGTGCCGTGTCGTCGGTGGTCTCGCCGGTGAGGGCCGGCGCGCCGTCGCCGGCCTCGGCGTCCGTGAGGCCGAGGGCCGGTCGGAGGTCGGTGCGTACGCCCTCGGTCGGCGCCCAGCCGGTCACGTGGATCGGCGTCCCGGGAGCCGCCCCCACCACCAGGTGGGCCCTCACCTCCACCGCCCCACGGGCGAGGACGAGGCTCGTCACCCGCGCTCCCCCGGCCGCCGTGTGCCGGGACGCCGCCCAGCCCTCGCCCACGCCGAGCGGTTCGATGCCGGTCCGGCTCGCGTCGCCGTCGACGATCACGCTGTTGTCGTACGACACCGGGGGTTCCGCCAGGGGCACGGGCGCCGTCACCGTGGAGTACGCGAGGCGGGTGTAGTACGGGTCGTAGCGGACGTCCTCGCTGCCGTGGTTGTGGAGGCGGACCAGACCGTCCGAACGGGTCGACTGGAGCAGCCAGTCGGGCGGGCCGAGCGGCCGCAGTTCGTCGGCGCGCTCCACCGGCGCCGCCTCCTCCGTCGCCGTCCACACCGGGTGGTCCGGCGGCAGCAGCAGACCGAGGAAGCCCTTGCTCGCCCAGTACGGGGAGGCGGGGCCCGAGTAGCCCTGGAGGACGGCCGGGTCGGGGCCGTGCCAGCCCAGCGACAGCAGGCCCCGGTCGTCGACGGCCCCCCGGTCGAGGAAGTACTTCAGGGCGCCGGACGCCAGCCGGCGCGTCTCGCCCGGCCCGAGCGGTGTCCGGCCGGTCAGCGCGCCGAGCCAGAACGGGACCGCGGTGGCGAAGCGGTACGTCAGGGAGCGACCCTGGTGCAGGGGGGCGCCGTCACCGCCGAACAGGCGGGCGTAGTCGGCGAGATGGGTGGACAGGCGGCCGCCGTAGAGGTCCAGCAGGCGGGCGTCGCCGGCGAGCCAGGCGTGCAGCACCGGGTAGAGGTGCATCGCCCAGCCGTTGTAGTAGTCGAACTTGCGGCCATCGCCGTCGGTGTACCAGCCGTCGCCGAGGTACCACTGCTCGATGCGGTCGAGCCGCTCCTCGATCACCCGGCGGGACCTCTCCGGCTCGTGGCCGATCTCCGCGAGGAACCCGCCGACGGTCACCGGGAACAGCTCCCAGTTGCAGGGCCAGGGTTCGGCGGTGAGCGCGTCGCCGAGCCAGGCCGCCGCGCGCTGGCGCACCCCGTCGTCGAGGCGGTCCCACAGCAACGGCCGCGTCAGCCGGAGCGCGAGGGCGATGGACGCCGCCTCCACGAGCGGCTGGCCGCGGTCCTCGATGCGCGGCCACACCCCCGAGACACCGGCCGCGAGTCCGTCGGCGTAGCGGGCGAGGGCCTTCTCGTCCTTGCGGAACGCGGCGAGGAGCAGCGTACGGGCGTAGCCCTCCAGGCCGTCCGAGAGGCGGCCCGACCAGCTCGTGCGGTCGCCGGGCAGGTCGTACAGGGCGCCGTCGGCGGTCGCGTACGGCTCCACGGCGGCCAGCAGCGCGTCGGCGGCCACCTCCCAGTGGGCGCGGGTGTAGCCGGTGTACGGGCTGAGGCTGCGGTCCTCGTCGGGCGGGGAGGGCATGGGCGCACGCTTCCTGGGTCGTCGCTGTCGGTTGGAACCTGGGGCGCCCCGGTTCCGGTCGGGGCGCCCCAGGGGCTCATCCCACCCTGGTCCGCCCGGCGGGCACCAGCCCCAGGGCGACGAGTTCGTCGCGGACGAGGCCGGCGTACACGGTGGCGCCGTGGACGGAGGTGTGGGTGTTGTCGCGCTTCTCGTCGGAGAGGTAGAGCGCCTTGGAGGCTTCGGTGCCCAGGGACTCGACCAGGGCCTTCGTCCTCGCGGTGAGGTCGATCAGGGGCACGTCGTGGGCGGCGGCGACGGAGCGGACGACGGCCGGGTGGTCGACGCCGAGGCCGTTGACGAGGAGGGCCGTGTTGTTGTCGAGAGTGCCGTCCGCGTTGAACCAGCGGCGCACGATCGGGGTGACCAGGACCGGCCGGCCGCCCTGGTCGCGGACGCCCGCGACCAGGGTCTCCAGGTTGGCGCGGTAGGTGGTCTCGTCGGTCTGCTTGTCGTTGTGGGCCAGTTGGATCAGCACCAGGTCGCCGCGGCGGATCCGCGGCTGGACGGTGGCCCACAGCCGTGTGTCGGCCAGGTAGGACACCGTGCTCTCGCCGGAGTCGGCGTGGTTGGCGACCGAGAGGCCCTTGCGGAGGTACTGCGGGAGCTGCTGGCCCCAGCCGGAATACGGGTCGCCGGGCTGGTCGCAGACCGTGGAGTCGCCGACGAGGAAGATCTGCCGGGCCATGGGGGTCCCCCCTGCTCGAGCGGAGCCGAGAGCTCGGGGGAAGGCGGGGGTCACGCGGATGTCGGCCAGCGCGGGGGCCGAGCCGCCGATGACGAGGTCGAGGCCGGGGGTGCCGTCGGGGCCGGTGGGTTCGCCCTCGGGGGTGCGGACGTTCACGGTGAAGCTGCGGGAGACCGGTTCACCGGCGGCGGTCGCCGTCTCGGGCAGGAGGGCACGACGTGTCTCGCCGGTGACGCGCGTGCTCGCGGCGCTGTCGCCGCCGAGCCGGACGGTCACGTCGTAGGTGCCGGCGGGGACGTCGAAGTGGCAGGCGTTCGCCGTGCAATGCTCCGGGCCCAGGACAGGTCGGCCGTGGTGCGCCTGGGCCGGTGCGGCCGCCAGGACGGTGCCCAGGGTCGCCGCCGTCAGCGCGGCGACGGTGAATCGTCTCATTGCGGCTCCTCGGGGGATGACAAGACCCGGCGGCTGGACCGTACCCCTTTTGGCAAGCGCTTTCTAGATCTCGAACCGCTTTTACAAGATTGCCAACTCCCTTGTCTCGAAAGCCCTTTCGCGAAATCGATTCAACTGTCACTCTTCCGAATCACCCGCACTCCCCCCACCCTCCCGAGGAGGCCCCCATGTCCCAGGCCACCGACCAACAGGCCCTCGGCCGCCGCGGCTTCGTCCTCGGCACGGCCGCCGCCGCGGCCGGCGCGGCGCTCGCCGGGTCGCTCGCCGGCACCGCCCGCGCCGCCGCGTTCGGCTGGAGCGACGACGGCACCCACTACGTCGTCGACACCGGCGCGAACCTCGTGTTCAAGGTCAGGAAGAGCAACGGCGACCTGGCCTCGCTCGTCTACCGGGGCACGGAGTACCAGGGCTACGGCGGCAAGAACTCGCACATCGAGTCCGGCCTCGGCAGCTCCACCGTGACGATCCGCCAGTCCGGTTCGACGATCCTGGTCTCCGTCACGTACGGCACACTGCGGCACTACTACGCGGCCCGCAGCGGCGAGAACAACATCTACCTGTGGACGAACAAGGCCGACACCTCGGTCTCGGCGACCCGCTTCATCCTGCGCGTCAGGGCCGGCCTGTTCCTCAACGACGCGCCCGACTCGTACACGTACGCGCCCACCACCATCGAGGCCTCGGACGTGTTCCGGAAGTCCGACGGCCAGACCCGCTCGAAGCACTTCTCCCGGCTGCGGGTCATGGACTACGACTACGTCGGCTGGTCGGCGAACGGCGTCGGCCTGTGGATCGTGCGCTCCAACCACGAGAAGGCGTCCGGCGGCCCGTTCTACCGCTCGCTGCTGCGCCACCAGAGCGCGGACGGCGGCGGGTTGTACGAGATCCTCTACTACGGGCAGAACCAGACCGAGGAGCAGCGGTTCGGCCTCCAGGGCCCGTACGTGATCGCGTTCACCGACGGCGGGGCGCCCTCCTCGTCGTTGTATTCGGGCACGCTGACCACCCCGTGGGCGGACTCGCTCGGCATCGCCGGGTACGTCGGGGCGGGCGGCCGGGGCCGGGTGGCGGGCGTCGGCATCACCGGGCGGAACACGTCGTACCCGTACACGGTCGGGCTCGCCAACTCGGCCGCGCAGTACTGGGGTTCTGTACGCTCGTCGGACGGCTACTTCAACATCACGCGTGTGCTGCCGGGGACGTACACGCTGACCGTCTACAAGAGCGAGCTGGCGGTGTACACGACCTCCGTGACGATCACGGCAGGCGGCACGACGACGCTCAACACGATCGCCATCCCGTCGTCGAACGACCCGTCCAACGCGAGCGCCATCTGGCGGATCAACGACTGGAACGGCACACCGAGCGGCTTCAAGAACGCCGACCTGATGACGTACGCGCATCCTTCCGACGTCCGGGCCGCCGCCTGGACGGGCAACGTCGTCATCGGCAGCGGCACCGAGACGTCGGCCTTCCCCTGCTATCTGTGGAAGGACGTCAACAGCGGCATCCTCGTGTACTTCAGGCTGACCGCCGCGCAGGCCGCCGCCGCCCACACCCTGCGCATCGGGGTGACGACGGCCTACGCCAACGGCCGGCCGCAGGTCGTCGTCAACGACAGATGGACGTCGGCGATCCCCTCCCCGCCCACCCAGCCGAACACGCGGTCCCTGACCAACGGGTCCTACCGGGGCAACAACCACACGTTCACCTACAGCGTCCCGGCGTCCGCCTGGCTGACGGACACGAGTCAGTACAACGTGCTGAGGATCAACGTGGTGAGCGGGTCGGGGACGACCTCCTATCTGAGTGCCGGGACGGCGATCGACGCGATCGACCTGCTGAGCTGACGACCTGTCATGTGCCGCGGGTCCACTGCTGGTTCGTGCCGCCGTTGCACGTGTACGTGATGATCGCGGCCGAGTCGGCGGTGGACCCGCCGCTCACGTCCAGGCACTCGCCGGTCGCGCGGGACCTGACGTTGACGTGGGAGCCGGTGGTGGTCAGGGACCACTGCTGGTTGGTCGCCGACGAACCGCAGTTCTCCTGGGTGACGGTGTTCGCGTTCTCCTGCACGCACAGGGAGCTGTGGCGCGTCACCAGCTGGTAGTAGCCGCCGCCGACGGACTTGAACCAGTACTTCTGGTTGGTGCCGCCGTTGCAGGCGTACTGCTTGATCTGGGCGCCCGCCCACAGCGACTGGTTCGTGACATCGGCGCACCTGGAGGAGTGGCGCGCGACCAGCGTGTTGTACGTGGCACTGACGCCGCTGACGGTGCCGGCGGCCGTGTCGATCGTGATCTCCGGCGACCAGGACAGGGACATCGTGGTCGAGGTCGGGAAGGTCAGCGGCAGCCACACATAGCGGGAGTCGTTGACGGTGCCGCCGAAGGAGTTGCCCCAGCGGTCCCCCATGTACAGGTACGAGGTGGTCGACGTGCCCTGCACGGGCAGGACGTACGCGGTCTGCGAGCCGAACGTGGTCGAGTCGCCGATGTTCGCCATCGCCGTCCAGGGTCCGGCGATGTTGGTGGCGGTGGCGTACTGCTGCTGGTTGGGGCTCCAGCCGGTCGCACCCGAGGTCAGCATGAAGTAGACGCCACCCCGCTTGAACAGGGCCGGGGCCTCGCGGTGGCCGCCGTGCCAGGGGTCGGCGACGAGGGCGGCGACCCGCGTGTAGTCGGCGGTGAGCCGGTAGATCTGGAGGTCGTAGTTCTCGCGGGCCGCCGAGATCATGTAGCCGGTGCCGTCGGTGTCCACGAAGGTGGTGATGTCACGGGACATGTGCTGGCCGAGCGGACGGAAGCTGCCCCGCCAGCTGTAGTCGCCGTCGACGGTGTCGGAGACGGCGACGGCGGCACGGGCCTCGCTGTAGTCGACGCCGTTCTCCTTGTGCATCCACATCACGAACGTGCCGGTGGACGCGTTGTAGACGACCTTCGGCCGCTCGATGTTGGCGGTCGCCAGTTCCGGGTCGGTGGCCTGGGTGAGGACGTTGTTGCGGAACTCCCAGTTCTTCAGGTCCGTCGAGCGGTACGCCGACACGTACTTGAAGGTGTTGTCGGGGTTCCGGTGCTCACCGAACCAGTAGTAGTACGAGCCGACCTTGAGGACCCCGCCGCCGTGGGCGTGCACGGGGTTGCCGCCGCTGTCGGTGAACTGGACGCCGTTGGGGACGGTCTGGGGTGCCGCCTGGGCCGGGCCCGCGGTGACCAGGGCGCCGGCCAGCGCGAGACAGAGCGCGAGGAGGATCGCGTGGGCACGTCTCATCTCAGCTCTCCTTCCGGGAACCCGGGGTGGGGGTGTCGGCGACGGGGACGCCGAAGTCGGGGGTGCCGTCGGGCTTCCAGCCCAGGCGCTGCACACGGGTGTGGCGGTTGGGGTCGTTCAGGGGGTCGCCGACGATGTCCTTGTACTGGCGGGCGTGGTAGACGAGGACGTCGGTGCGGCCGTCCTCGGCGACGGTGAAGCTGTTGTGGCCCGGCCCGTACTGCTTGGTGGTGTCGTTGCTGGTGAAGACCGGCGTCTGCGACTTCGACCAGTTCGCGGGGTTCATCAGGTCGGCGTCCTCGTCTACCGTCAGCAGGCCCATGCAGTAGTTGAAGTCGGTGGCGCTCGCCGAGTACGACATGAACAGGCGGCCGTTGCGCCGGATGACGGACGGGCCCTCGTTGACCTTGAAGCCGATGACCTCCCAGGGCAGCTCCGGGGTGGAGAGCCGGACCTGGGGTCCGGTCAGGGTCAGCGGGTCGGCCATCCTCGACAGCCACAGCGCGGTGTTGTTGTCCATGCCGGGCTCGTGCTGCGCCCAGGCCAGATAGCGGGTGCCGCGGTGGGTGAAGGTGGTGGCGTCGAGGGAGAAGGTCTCCCAGGCGGTCTTCAGTTGGCCGCGCTCGACCCAGGTGCCCTTGAACGGATCGCGGTGCGCGTTCTCGAGGACCCAGATCCGGATGGCCCAGACGTCCTCGGCGGGCGCGGAGGCGAAGTAGATGTACCACTTGCCGTCGATGTGGTGGATCTCCGGTGCCCAGATGTGGGCGCCCATGACACCGGTGGCGTGCTTGCGCCAGATCACCGACTCCGACGCGGTCGACAGGCCGCGCAGCGTGCGGGATCTGCGCAGGATGATCCGGTCGTACTCGGGTGCGGTGGCCGTGAAGTAGTAGAAGCCGTCGCGGTGGCGGTGGATGTGCGGGTCGGCCCGGTTGCGGACCAGCGGGTTGACGTACGGGGCGGCGGCACCCGGTCCCGCCGGGGGAGCGGCCGGCCCGCCGGTCGCCGCGTGGGCGGCACCGACACCGGGCAGCGCGGTGAGGGCGCCCGCGGCCATGGCGCCCTTCAACAGCAGCCTGCGGTCAGGGGTTAGGGGCAAGGCGTTGTCGCGGCTCATGCGGTCTGCCTCTCTGAAGGTTCTGTGTGGGGGGCCGTGGGGGTCGTGGGGGTTGTGGGGGGCGCGTGGGGGTCGTCGGAGCGGGCGAGGTGGCACAAGAAGGAACAGAATCGTTCGGCACATCGCACAAGATCAGTCACCCCGAATGGCGAAAAGGTAAAGGCGCGCCCTCGGGAGGTCAACGGGTCCGACGAGATGAGGGAAAGCGATTTCCATCGTTCGCCGGCGCTCTGTTCGCGGGGCGGGCGCGGATTTCTGTTATCGGATGGCGTCCCGGCCGTCTCCGAAGGTGTGCGCAGCCATATCCACAAGACAGCGGCGGCCGCCGGAGCCCTGGCGGTCACCGCCCTGATGCTCGGTGCCCCGACCGCGAACGCCGCCCCCCGTGACGCGACCGCCGACGTGCTGGCGGGCCGGGACGTCCGGCTCGACGGCGACACGGTCGTGACCGTGCCGCCCGGGAAGACGACCTACGACGGCACGTTCAGCGGCACCGGGACGCTGACCGTGCGGGGCACCGGGACCCTGATCCTCACCAGGGACAGCGAGTTCACCCTGCCGAAGTCCCGGCAGCGGCAGGTCGTCAAGACGCTCGGCGGCAACCACCCGTACGTCACCGTGACGAACCCGGACCCGCCGGCCGTGACCGTCGCGAGGGGCGCGACCCTCCAGTACGGGAACGGCGGCCGGACCGGGCTGATCGGGCACTTCCCGTACAACACCCCGGCGTTCCGGCTCAACCAGGACAACATCAGGGTCGACGGCACCCTGCGGCTGGTGCTGAAGGACGTCCAGTACAACCTGGGCACCATCAGCGGCTCGGGGCTGATCAGTCAGCCGAGGTTCCTGTGGGCGACCTGGGACCTGTCGGGCACCCACCCGTTCACCGGTGTCATCGACAACGGGACACAACTCAACGCGGGCGCGCCGGAGTACGCGACCTCGCTGCCCGGCGTACGCAAGATCCTCAACCAGGGCACCTGGACCGTGGACACACCCCTGGGGCAGACCGTCACCCAGGGCATGGACTTCTACCAGCGCGAGTACGGCAGCGACATCAACGTCCAGTCCCGGCCCGGCAGCAAGGTGATCCTCACGGGTCAGTACAGCTGGTCGAACCAAGGCGGGGACACCGACCCCTCGCTCAGCGACCCGGCCCTGAACTGGACGCCCGCGCGGAAGAACGTCAACAAGCGCGGCACCAACATCAAGGGCGCGAACGTCCAGTGGGGCGACGGCACCACGAACAAGATCTTCATGCCGGGCACCGCCGAGACGGTCTACATCAACCTGCTCGCCGCCCGCTCCCGTTCGCTGCTGACCTTCGACTACAACGGTCCGGTCACCCTGGGCGCCCCCATCGGCGGCGGGGTGTTCCACGACACCCTGTCCGCGCCCGGCGCCGGGGACATCGTCATCAAGGGCACCAAGGGCAACGACGTCACCTTCGCCGCCGTCCAGTACTACAACGGCTCGACGACGATCCAGAAGAACGCGGTGCTGCGGCTGGGCAGCGGAAAGCGGGGCGGCGACGGCGGGCTCTACACCAAGGGCGACCTGTACAAGGTCGTCAACGACGGCACGCTGGTCGTCCGCAACGTCACCAAGCCGGTGTCGCTGTCCAGGATCGGCGGCAGCGGCTCGTTCACCCAGTCCGGCGCCGCGACGACGACGCTGACGGGCAGCGGGGTGACGTACACCGGGCTGACGACCGTCACCAAGGGCACGCTCGCCCTCCGCTCGGGGGCGACCCTGGCGCGCAGCAAGGGGATCCGGCTCACCACGGCGGGCGCGAGGCTCGACGTGGGCACGGCCGGGCTGACGGTGAACCGCTCGCTCTCCGGCAAGGGCACGGTGCGGGGCTCCGTAACCAACGCCGGTGCGGTAGTGGCGGGCCTGCGGGTGACCGGCGGCTACACCCAGACGGGGCGGGGCCGACTGGTGCTGCGCGAGCGGCCGTTGAAGGTGTCCGGGGCGGTACGGCTGGCGGGCGAGCTGGACTTCGCGGCCCTCGGCGCCGTCGGCGGCCCCGGCGAGAAGGTCACCGTGATCGACCACACCGGCAAGGGCGGCGTCACCGGTACGTTCAAGGGGCTGCGCGAGGGCGCGAAGGTGAAGCTGGCCGACAACACCTACCGGATCAGCTACCGGGGCGGCGACGGCAACGACGTCGTCCTGACGGCGGCGAAGGCGGCCGCCTCGCCGAAGACCAGGTCCGCGGCGGACGCCGGGACGGACCCGCGGGGCCCCGACACCCTGAACACGAGCGCCTCGGCCGACGGCGGCCTCGGCTGGTGGCCGTACGCCCTGGCCGTCGGTCTTCTCTGCGCCCTCGCCGTACCGATGAGCAGGCGCCGCGGCAGGAACCGCCGTCGGGGAGGCGGCCGCCACGCGGCGACGGGGTAAGGGCCTACGGCTGCACGTCGAGTCCTACGAGCGCGCCGATCTCCACGAGTTGGTCCGGCAGCGCCAGGTCGGCGACGTCCATGACCGTGCTGGTGGGGCGGTGCCCCCGAAGTACTCGGCGTGCAGCCGCGCCGTCGTGCCTTCTCCCGCAGGTCCCCCACCAGCACGGTGGTCTCCACGATCTGGCTCCGCTCGGCCACGAACCGCTTCAGCAGACCCGCAGAGCCTGGCTGTACCCCGGCCTCGGGGAACATCGGTACAGCGGTTAACGCTAAGCCGGTGATCATGGCGCCCGGCACAGACGGCAGGACCGGCGGCGATGTGCGGCGGAAGATCCCTTATCAACGTCGGGCGCCGATAGCTTCACGCTCATGCCAGTGGAGTTCCTGACCGACGAACAGGCGGCTTCGTACGGCAAGTTCAATGAGGAGCGATCAACGCCCTCAAGGGCTTCCGCGCCGTCGCCGCCCGATTCGACCAGAGGGCATACATCTTCCACGGCACCGTGACCGTCGCAGCCATTCGCCTCCGGCTGCGATCACGACCGCCCGAACAGCCCTCAGGCGCGTGCGGTCAGCTCAGCCGGGTATCGGCGTACACGGTCATCGCATCGCGCTGGTAGACGGCGAGACCGTCGGCGATCTTGTCGAAGTTGGCCCGCATCTGCGGGTCGTCGACATAGGTCTGGCCCACTCCCTTGTACGCGGCCGCGGTCGGGGTCCAGAACCGGCAGATGCCCTGGTAGTTGGCGTCCACTTCGGCCTGTACCGCAGGGTCGGACACCGGCGTGCCGGCCACCATGAACTCCGCCATACGGATCATCTGCGCCGTCACCTCACGCTGCCAGCGCTCCGTGTCCTCGGGAGTCATCGCCTCGACAGCCTGCCGGGACTGCTCCCACGCCTGCGGCCACCGCTCCCGTACCTCGGCCTCGGCCTCGGAGGGGGCCTGGAACCCCTCGAACAGGTTCTCCGGCTTGTTGATCTTCGTCATGTGACCCTTGCCCTTACCTTCTTCCAGTTCAGCGATGGTGCGGCCGACCGTACGGGCCAGCGTCTCCAGCCGGTCCCGCTCCGCGAGCAGCCGTTGGTGGTGCTCACGGAGCACGGCCACCTGGTCGAGCCGGCTGTCCAGGACCTCCTGGATCTCGCGCAGCCCCAGGTCCAGCTCCCGCATCAGCAGGATCTGCTGCAACCGCAGCAGATCGGCCTCCTCGTAGTAGCGGTGCCCGTTGCTCCCGATCCATGCGGGCGGCAGCAGGCCGATCTCGTCGTAATGCCGTAGCGTCCGCGATGTCACCTTGGACATCCGCGCCACTTCCGCGATCGACCAGGCCATTGCCGGTGCCTCCCTCGCCGGGCCGGTCTCTCCGGCCACACACATGACCGTAGAAGTTGCCGCAACGGAAAGCGCAAGCCCGAAGCCCTGTTGGACAGGCGCCAGGGCCTGACCCGTCGGACAGACCCTGGGCCATGTCCGCAAAATCCCGTTTGCCCCGCAACGCCTGGCACACCCTCCGGGCGGACGACGGGACTGTGCGGACACGACCTTGTCCTCAACGCGCGCAAGGCGTACAGCGCCTCCCCCACGGCATGCCGAAACCGAATGCCTTCGCCTGAGAACTCATGTCTCACTCCGCGAACAGGCCCCTCGCGGCTGAAGTTGGCGTTCCGTACGGATGACGCTTGTCCGGGAGCGAAGAAGTGTTCTCCGCGCGCGCAGTTGGCAGGATCGGCCCATGAGTGAGCATTCGGTGACCCTGACGAGGATCACGCCGCAGGACTGGCAGGCCGTCCACGCGTGGGCCCGCCTGCCGGAGGCGTGCCGTTTCCAGTCCTGGGGCCCCAACACGGAGGAAGAGACACGGGCCTTCGTGACGTCGGCGGCCGCGGCCTGGTCGAGTACGCCCCAGCTCAGGTTCGCCCATGTGGCGCGCCTGGGTGACGACGTCGTGGGGATGGGCGAGTTGCATGTCCGCAGCCGCGAGCACGGCCAGGGCGAGATCTCCTACGTCGTGCATCCGCGGGTATGGGGCAAGGGCATCGGCACGCGGATCGGTCGCCGACTTCTCGCCTATGGATTCGCCGAGTTGGGCCTGCACCGGATCCACGCCACCTGCGACCCGCGGAACACCGGCTCGTCCCGCGTGCTGAACAAGCTCGGCATGACCTATGAGGGCCACCTGCGCCACACCGCGTGGATCCGGGACGGCTGGCGGGACTCCCTGGTGTTCAGCGTGCTCCAAGAGGAGTGGAGTGCGCGGAACGGGGCCGCCCGAACCTAGGGGGTGGTGTCCGCGTCCTGGGGCGTCTCCTGGCGTCCTCGCAGCCACACGTAGACCGGGATGCCCGCGAAGAGGAACAGAGCGCCCTGGTAGACGGCCGCGTAGCCGGCGCCGGCGATCAGCCAGAAGGAGAAGGCGAAGGAGAGGCCGGCGACGATCAGGTCGCGGACCAGACCGGCGGGGCGCACGCGCTCGCGGGTGCCGCGGGCCAGCCAGTACAGCTGGGCGGCGGCCGACAGCAGGTACGGGACGCAGCCGGTGAACGTGGTGATGAGGACGAGCACGCGGAACGCGGTGTCCGGGTCGTCCGCGTAGTTCACGACGATGAGGATCGTGCCGAGCACCGCGGTGGCGAGGACGCCGAAGCCGGGCACCCCGCCCTTGCCGAGCCGGGCGAACGGCTTCGGGAAGAGACCGTCGCGGGCGGCGGCGTACGGCATCTGCGCGCTCAGCAGGATCCAGCCGTTGAGGCAGCCGACGATCGAGGCGACGGCGACCAGCGCGATCACGGTGCCGCCCCAGCCGCCGCCCGCGATCGAGTCCACGGCGTCCGCGAACGGGGCGCCCGACTCGACGAGTTCCTTGTGCGGGACGAGACCGAAGACGGCGACCGTACCGAGGATGTAGACCACCGCGGAGGCGACGGTGCCGAGGACGCTCGCGCGTCCCACGGTGCGCTCGGGGTCGCGGACCTCGCCGGCGCTCACGGCGGCCGACTCGACGCCGAGGAAGCTGTAGAGGAGCAGCGCGGCGGAGGCGGCGATAGCGCCGGGGACGCTCTCCCCGGAGGCGTTGAACGGGCCGTAGTTGTCGGCGTCGATGAAGAACAGACCGATCGTGGCGACCAGCAGCAGCGGCACGAACTTCAGGACGGTCGAGACGACCTGCACCGCGCCGACGTAGCGGGTGCCCGCGAAGTTCGCGGCGGCCGGCAGCCACAGCGCGGCAAGGGCCACCACCGCGAGGACGGCCTTGCCGTCGCCCAGGGGTATCAGCACGTCGACGTAGCCGACGACACCGACGGCGAGGGCCGCGATGCTGACCCAGCACATCGTCCAGTACGACCACGCCGACAGGAAGCCCGCGAAGGGGCCGAAGGCGTCGCGCGGGTAGACGTAGAGACCGCCGGTGACCGGGCTGCGCCTGGCCAGCTTCCCGAACAGCAGAGCCAGCAGCACGGCCGCCACGGAGAGGACGACGAACGCGACCAGGCTCACCGTGCCGTACGGGGCGACGGCGGCGGGGAGCGTGAAGATGCCGCCGCCGATGATGTTGCCCATCACGAGTGCGGTGGCAGCGGCGAGACCGAACTTACGGCCGGCGGGCGCCGGGGCGGCGACCGGGGCGGCACCGGGGTCGGCGGGCCGGGCGGCGGCGGAGTCGTCCGCTTCACGTCCGGCGGTCGCGGACGGTTCGGGCTCTGCGGCCTCGGGGGTGCTCGTGGTGCTCATGCGGTTCCCTGGGGATGGGGATGGGGATGGGGAGGGGTGGGACGGGGAGGGCCGTGATCGTATCCCGGCGTTCCACATGGTGGTCAATCTGTTCATAAGGTGGACACATTCGGTTCGGGAGCACGGTCGCGGCTCGATTACCGTCGTCGTATGACCAGCAACGCCCCGGGGAGTCCCTCCCCCTCCTCCGCCCCCTCCCCCTCCCCCGCCCCCGCCCCCGCCCTCGGCGAGGCGCTCGCCGCCGGCGCGCTCGTCCTCGACGGCGGCATGTCCAACCAGCTGGAATCGGCCGGGCACGACCTGAGCGACGACCTGTGGTCGGCCCGGCTGCTCGCCGAGCGGCCGGAGGCGATCACCGAGGCCCACCTCGCCTACTTCGAGGCGGGCGCCGACGTGGCGATCACCTCCAGCTACCAGGCCACCTTCGAGGGCTTCGCCAAGCGCGGCCTCGACTCCGCGCGCGCCACCGAACTCCTCGGTCTCAGCGTGGAGTTGGCCCGCGATGCGACCCGGCTGGCGCGGGCGAAGGGCGTCGGGCGCCCCCTGTGGGTGGCTGCCTCGGTCGGCCCGTACGGGGCGATGCTCGCGGACGGCTCCGAGTACCGGGGGCGGTACGGGCTGAGCGTCGCCGAGCTGGAGCGGTTCCACCGGCCTCGGCTGGAGGTGCTGGCCGCCGCCGCGCCCGACGTCCTCGCCCTGGAGACGGTGCCCGACACCGACGAGGCCGAGGCGCTGCTGCGGGCGGTGCGCGGGCTCGGGGTCCCGGCGTGGCTGTCGTACACCGTGGCCGGGGAGCGGACGCGGGCCGGGCAGCCGCTGGAGGAGGCGTTCGCCCTGGCCGCCGACGCCGAGGAGGTCGTCGCGGTGGGCGTGAACTGCTGCGCCCCGGAGGACGTCGACGCGGCGGTGGCGACGGCGGCCCGGGTCACCGGCAAGCCGGTGGTGGTCTACCCGAACAGCGGCGAGGCCTGGGACGCGTCCGCACGGGAGTGGACCGGCCGGTCCCGGTTCACCGCGGCGGAGGTCGAGGGCTGGCGCACCGGCGGGGCCCGGCTGATCGGGGGATGCTGCCGGGTGGGACCGGGGGCGATCTCGGCGATCGCCGAGGTACTGAGCTGACGCCGCCGGCCTGAATCGGTAGATCGGCCTCAATCAGCAGACGCCGAACTCCGCGGAGTTCACCGTCTCCTTCCCCGCGGCGGGCGTGCGCTGGCTGGAGGAGCGGCTGCGGCTTACCTGAGCGGCGGTCGCGGACGCTGACCCCGCGGGTGACACGGCCTAACCTCGGTGCATGTCCAAGACCTCGGTGGCGCGCTTCTACGACGGACTGGCCGACGACTACCACCTGATCTACGCGGACTGGGAGGCGAGCGTCCGCCGCCAGGGGGAGGCGCTGGACGGCCTGTTGGGGCGGGAGCGGGCGGTGGTGCTGGACTGCTCGTGCGGCATCGGCACCCAGGCCGTCGGGCTGGCGCTGCGCGGGCATCGTGTCGTCGGGACCGATCTCAGTGCCCGCGCCGCCGCCCGCGCCGCCCGTGAGGGCGCCCGGCGGTCGGTGCCGCTGGTCACCGCCACCGCTGACATGCGGCGCCTGCCGTTCGCCGACGCCCGGTTCGACGCGGTGGTCTGCGCGGACAACTCCCTGCCCCATCTCCTGACCGAGCCGGACGTCCGTACCGCCCTGACGGAGATGCGGCGCGTGCTGCGCCCGGGCGGCCGCCTGCTGCTCAGCACACGCCCCTACGACGAACTCCTGCGGGAGCGGCCCTCGTCGACGCCTCCGCAGGTGCATCTGCCGGAGGGCGGCGGACAGCGGACGATCACCTTCCAGCTGTGGCACTGGCACGACGACGGGGAGCGGTACGACCTGGAGCACTTCCAACTCCTCCCCGCGGACAAAGAATGGCGCGTCGAGGTCCGCCGGACCACGTACTGGGCGCTGCGGTCCGACCGGCTGGCCGGCCTGGTGTCCGACGCCGGCTTCGAGGACGTCCGCTGGCGGACGCCCGGTGAGACGGGGTTCTTCCAGCCGCTCCTCACCGCCTGCGCCGACGCGCGCGGTTCGGCGTACGCCCGCGGCTGAGGGTCCGCTCCGCCGGTTCGGGGTCCTGTGATTGACTGCGGCGATGTTGCCAGAGTCGGTGTTCCGCTCCCTGGATCTGCCTCCGGGTGACCGGTTCGACGCGTGGACGGAACGCATGGGCCGCACGCATGCTCCGCTGGACCTGTCCAGTGACCGTGCGGCGGACTACCGCGTGCACCAGCGGCTGATCGGGCTGGGTGACGTGATGGTGTGGCCGGCGACGTTCGATTCGCTGGTCTTCCGCCGGACGCCGAAGCTCGTCCGCCAGTCCGACCCCGAGGTCTACCACCTGTCCCTGCTGCTGGGCGGAGAGGGCACGGCCACCTGGGGCAGACAGGAGGTCACGTACCGGCTCAACGACATCCACGTCAACAGTTCGTCGCGGTCGTGGGACGTCTTCACCGGCTCCGACCCGGTGACCATCGTCGGCGTGGAGATCCCCCGGGCGCTGGTGGCGCTGCCCGCGAGCCGGGCCGATCAGGCGGTGGGGCGGCCGATATCGGGCCGTGAGGGGGTCGGCGCGCTGCTGTCGCAGTTCCTGGTGAACCTGACCGCGGACACCGGCCCGTACCAGCCGCAGGACGCCGCCCGGTTGGGCACCGTCGTCGCCGACCTGGTCACCGCCGCCTTCGCCCACACGCTGGACGCCGATCCGCTGATGCCGGCGGAGGCCTACGACCGCACGCTGATGCTGCGGATCAAGGCGTTCGTCCGCCGACATCTCGCGGACCCGGAACTGACCCCCGCCGCGATCGCCGCCGCCCACCATCTCTCCCGCAGCCGTCTGTACGCCCTCTTCCGCGCCGAGGGTGTCGGTGTCGCCGCGTACGTCCGCGACCAGCGGCTGGAGCGCGCCCACCGCGACCTCGCCGACCCGGCGTTGCGCACCGAGCCCATCCACTCCATCGCCGCCCGCTGGGGCTTCCCCCGCCCCGCCGACTTCACCCGCGCCTTCCGCACCGCCTACGGCATGCCGCCCAGCGAACTCCGCGCGACCACCTCGCCCGAGGCCGCGGGGGACTGACCCGACCCGTCCGGCCCAGTGCGCGGGGCGGACGCATCCGTGGACCGGTCCCGCGCGGAACATTCGGGTGATGGGCCGCACGGGGCCGCACCGACGGACGGGAGAGGTGGTCGTGTGTCCCCAGCGACCACGGCCCCGTCTCCCGCGAGGAAGCCGAAGCCGCGCTGCGCACCTGGGCGGCAGAGCGGGGAGTCTCCACAAGGCCGCGCTGAGACAACCGTCCGGGCCGGACGGTGTTCCGCTCGACGGTCGGCTCACGGGGTGATCATGCGGACGAGGAAGAACGCGGCGAACAGCAGCGCCGAGCGCGATCAGGAACGGCCACAGGTGCGGGTGCTCCCAGATGCCGCCGTCCGGTCGTTCGTGGTGGGCTTCGGCCTCATGCGGGGACGTATCGCACCCTTTCTTCCGCACCGGGAGCGTCTCCGGATGCGCGTGCCGAGTGTGCGTGCCGAGTGTGCGTGCCGATGCCCGCCCGGACTCCGGCGCAGATCACACGGACTCCTGCACCTGCCGCTGGCCCGCCGTCGACGCGTCATCGCCGGGGCGGCCGACCGACGTCATGATCCGGACGGCGTCGGTCAGTCCGAAGGGGCGCACGAGGTCGGGGTCCGCGCGCAGGCCCCATCCCGGGCCGCACAGCAGGACGTGGCTGCGGGTGCGGGCGCCGTGGATGCCCCAGCGGATCGCGGCGAGGTGCCGGGCGAGGGGGAGGTCCGCGGTGCTCCGGGACTGCGACCACAGGGCCACGGCGGCCGGGGCGACCCGCCGCACGGTGGCCTCCAGTGCCTCGACCGGCACCGAGCCGCCCAGCATCAGGACGCGCCGGCCGCGCTCCGCCAGTACGGCGGTGAGCGCCTCCAGCGGGAGCGTGTGCTGTTCACCCGGCAGGCACGCCAGCAGGACGGGGCGCGAGTCGGCGGCTCTGTTCCGGGCCGCGGCGCGCGCGTAGGCGTGGCGCAAGGCCACGGAGATGTGCCAGGACAGGAGGTGCTCCACTTCCACGTACCGGTCCTCGGACGACTCCCATCTGCGCCCCACGTACCGCAGCGTCGGGATCAGGACCTCCTCCCACGCGGCCATCAGGCCGTACGACTCCACCGCCGCCGTGATCTGTTCCTGCACGGCCTCGGCGTCCATGCGGACCGACGCCCGGGCCAGCCCTCGGCCCCGTCGGCGCGAGTCCTCCACGGACGGCGTGTCAGCCGCCCCCACGGGGGCCGCCGGGTGCTCGGGGGCCGCGGCCACGGGCGTCGCGTCCTTCGGGAGCCACGGCTCCCCGACCGGTGCCAGGGGCCGGGGCGGCGGGCCTGCGGGCGGAGTGTCGGCGGCGGGGGCGGGGGCCGCGGGGCCGCCGGTCCGGGCGGCCTGGGCCTTGGCGGTACGGGCCGCCTCCGCCGGGGGAAGGCCCTCGGCCGTCAGTCGGCACATCTCCCGCACCATCGCGACGTCCTCGGCCGTCCAGCGCCGGTGCCGGCCCTCGACCCTGGTCGCCGGTCCCAACCCGTAGCGGCGGTCCCACGAGCGCAGGGTCGTGGGAGAGATGCCGAGCCTGCGCGCGAGCACCCCGGTCGTCACGCCGGCCCCGACCACGCCGGGTTCCTCGTGAGCGTCCATCCTGTGCCTCCAGCGCCGTAGCCGATGCCCCGGGGGCTCGGGGCATGAGAGGTATTCCCCGTCCGACAGGTGTACGGATGCGAGCCCCGACGCCCTGGGGGCGGCAGCGGTCCTCACCCCGGCCGCCCGCTCGGGCCGCCCAACCCTCCGGCCGGAATCAGGCCGACGGTTCCATCACGCGCCGCAGTGAGTGCAGGGCCCGGCGGATATGACTCTTCACCGTGCCCAGGGGCAGTCCCGTCTGCTCGGCGATCTCGGTCTGGGTCATGTCGCCGTAGACGGCCATGCCCAGCAGTCGCCGTTGCACGGGCGTCAGGTGCTGGAGCTTCTGCAGGACGAGGACCCGGTCGACGGCGACCTGGCTCTCGTCGACACCCCAGTGCCGTACGGCCTCCTCCTGCCGCGCCGCGGACATGCCCTCGATGTCGGCACGGCGGGCTCGCGCCGCGTGCGCGTCCGCGATCGCGTGGCGTGTGATGCCGACGAGCCATCCGCCCAGGGCTCCACGCTCCGGCCGGTACCGTGCGCGTCCCCGCCAGGCGGCGAGGAAGACCTGCTGGGTGACGTCCTCGGCGTCCCGCGGATCGCTCAGGGAGCGCCGCGCGAGGGTGTACACGAGGGAGCCCCACCGCCGGTACGCGAGGGCGACCGCCTCCTCGTCCCCGGCGTGGAACCGCCGGGCGAGTTCGGTGTCGTCGCCGGTCTCCTCGTACGGCGGGAGCGGGCCGGGCACCCGGTCGGGGCCGGGGTCGCGCGGACGCGTGCGCTCCGCGTCGGCGCTCAGGTACGTGTCGGGCCGGGCAGTGGCCATCATGAGCTCCGAGTTCGAAGGACTACGACACGACGACCGTCCGTCGAAACGATGCGCCCTCGCAACGTGCAGCGATAGCGCATCGAAACGGGGGCTCATGGAAACCGCGAAAGGATCTGCATCCTCCGTCGAGGCGCGCGCCGAAGACCTCGTGCACTCACTCACAGGGAGTGGGCGGTTCGAAGGGACAGCCAGTCATGATCTCCCGCACCCCTGTCGCCGCGGCGGCTTCTCTCGGCCTGTGCGCGCTCGCCCTGGGCGGCGCCGCCACCGCGACCGCCGCCGACGACGACCAGGCCATGGTCTCCGTCTTCCACGCCGTACCCGGCCTCGACGTCGACGTGTACGCCAACGGCGACGAACTGATTCCCGACTTCAAACCGGGCACGCTCACCGACCCGCAGCCCCTTCCCGCCGGCTCGTACGACCTGAAGGTGTTCAAGGCCGGCGCGGACCCGAAGGGCGAGCCCGCGATCCAGAAGACGGTCGAGGTTCCCGCCGGAGCCAACGCGACCGTCGTGGCCCACCTGAACGCCGCCGGCGCGCCCCAGTTGGACGCCTACGTGAACAGCACCTCCGATGTGGCCGCAGGGAAGGCCCGGTTGACGGTCCGTCATGTCGCGGCGGCTCCGGCGGTCGACGTCCGGGCGGGCGGCACACCGGTCTTCAAGGGCCTCGTCAACCCGAAGGAGGACACCGCGACCGTGGACGCCGGCACGGTCTCGGCGGACGTCGTGCTCGCCGGCACGGACGACGTCGCCATCGGTCCCGCCGACCTCAACCTCAAGGAGGGCACCGCCAACATCGTCTACGCCTGGGGCAGCGCCCAGGACAAGAACCTCGCCCTGAAGGTGCAGACCCTGACCGGCATGCACTCCGCGCCCTCGGGTGTGAACGCCGGCGCCACCAACGACCCCGACGCGTGGCCGGCGTACGCCGCCGGGTTCGGCCTCCTCGGCCTCGCCGGCGCGCTCACCGCCCGCCGTGCGGTGTCCCGCGGCCGTGCCTGACACCGGGCCGGCCCCGTGGCTCCGGCAGCGACCGCGGACAGCGGTGACAGTGCTGCTGGCGGTGTCCGGAGCCACGGTGCTGGCACTGGCGCCGTCCCGCGAGAGCCTGCCGCCGACCGCGGACTTCGACGCCCGGACGGCCGCGTCGCCCCCCGCGGCCCCGCCCGTCCGGGCGGAGGACACCGGCACGCCGACGACGACGACGCCGTCGACGAGCCCCTCCTCCTCCGCCGCCGTCCCCAGACGGCTCGACATCGAGCGCGTCGGTCTCCGCGCCGCCATCGAACCCCGTGGGGTCGCCCCGGACGGCAGCGCCGACATCCCCGAGGACCCGGAGAAGGTCGGCTGGTACCGCTTCGGCCCCGCGCCGGGGGAATCCTCCGGTTCCGCCGTCATGGTGGGACACGTGGATTCCCGCACGGGCGACCTCGGTGCCTTCGCCGCCCTCTTCGACGTCCGCGCGGGCGACGAGGTGACCGTACGGCGGGCTGCCGCGCCGCCGGTCACCTACCGGGTCGTCACCCGCGCCCGCGTGGACAAGGACCGGCTGCCCGCCTCGGCGTTCACCAGGACGGGCCGACCGGTCCTCACGATGATCACCTGTGCGCCTCCGTTCGACGCGGAAGGAGGCGGCTACCAGCGGAACTTGGTGGTGACGGCGATCCCGGTCACCCCCACCGGATGAGTCCAGCGCCGGGCGTCCCTCTCACGCCTACGCTGCTGTCCATGTCCGACGCGGAGGAGACCCTGACCGAACAGCGGCCGGCCGCTGCCCCGGCCAGCGACGGGAGGAGAGCCGACGGCGAGGGGGCAGCCGAGGACGGTGAAGCAGCCGACGTCGAGGAGACGGTCGAGGTCGGGATGACGGCCGACAGCGGCGAGAAGGCCGTAGGCGTGGAGAAGGCCGTAGGCGTGGAGAAGGCCGTAGGCGTGGAGAAGGCCGTAAGCGGGGGGACGGTCGACGCCGGGGAGACGGCCGACAGCGGGGGAGCGGTCGCCTACGAGGAGACGGTCGTCGGCGGGGCAACCGTCGGCGCCGAGCGGAGCGGCCCGCGGTCCCGGCTCCCCCGTCCGGCCGCCCTCGCCGCTCCGGCCGCCCGTACGACGGGAGGTGGAGCATGGCGCAGCACCTGGACGCGGACGAGCTGACCGACCTCGCCCTCGGGGCCGACGCCCGCTCCACCCCACGCCAACGGGACCATCTGGCCCGGTGTCCGCGGTGCCGCGGGGAACTCGACCAGCTGCGGCGCGTGGTCCGGGCCGCCCGAGACGTGTCGACCGACGACTTCCTGACCGCGCCGCCCGACACGGTGTGGCACTCGATCGCGGCGCAGCTGGACGGGGACTCGGCCCCGCAGCGGCCGACGGAGAACGACGACAGCCCGACGGTCCGGGGCGGACCCGGCGAACTCGGCGGTCCCGACGGTCGTCCCGGACCCGGCGGTCGCGACGAACGCGGCCGTGGTGGCACTGGCGGTCTCGGCCGCGGTCGTGCGTGGCTGCGTCGCCCCGCCCTGCTGATCGCCGCCACGAGCCTCGTCGTGGGGGCGCTGCTGGGCAGTGCCGTCACCGCCTGGCGGCTCGACGACGGTCCGCCGACGGCCGAGGCGAGCCCGGCGAGCCGCCTCGCCCCGCTGGCCGTCCCCCGCGCGGCCGGGACGGCACGCCTGGTCCACGGGCCCGAGGCCGAACGCGAGGTCACGGTGACCGTCACCGGCCTGCCCCGCACGGACGGCTACTACGAGGTGTGGCTCATGGACCGGACCCACACGCGGCTCGTCGCGATGGGTGTTCTCGGCCCGGACGGCACCGCCACACTGCCGCTCCCCGCACGGATCGACCTCGGCCGCTACCCCCTGATCGACGTGTCGGCGCAGCAGGACAACGGAAACCCGGCCCATTCCGGCACGAGCGTCGTACGCGGCACCCTGCCCGGCTGACCGACCCCGCCCGAAGCGGACGCGTCCGCCCCGCCCTCAGTCGCGGCGGGACGGGCCCCAGATCATGATCTCGGTGGCGGGGAGTCGCTCCGCGAAACGGCCGTCGGGGGACGCCTCGCGCAGCAGCGCCCGCAGCTCCCGTTCGAATCCGGCCAGCTCGTCGCCGAAGAGGTGGGGCGCGGAGTCCGAGCGGGAGAACGCCCAGGCCACGAGGTCGTCAGCGGTACGGTCGACCACCTGCCCGGCGGGTACGACGAGACGCCGGACGTGGGAGAAGCCGGCCCGCTCCAGGACAAGGTCCTCGCGGCCGGGCGTGCCGTTGACGAGGAGCCCCTGTCCCGCGCGGCGCACCGGCCCGAGGCGGCGGCGCACGAGGTCGGCGATCCGGTCGTACGGAGGCGGGACCGACGGGGGCGGCGGCGGTGCCGTGGGCGGGTCCTTCAGCTCGCTCAGGTGGACGAACACGCCGCCAGGCGCCAGCATCTCCCGCACGGTGGCGGCGACGCGGTCGCGCTCCGTCCAGTGGAACGACTGGGCGAACACCACCACCCGGAACTCCCCCAGCCCTGCGGGCAGGTCCTCGGCGCGGGCGGCCACCCAGCGGGCGTTGGTCACGCCCCGGCGCCCGGCCTGCCGCTCCGCCTCGGCCAGCATGTCCGCGTCCGGGTCGACGCCGACCGCCTCGGCGACGTACCGGGCCATCGGGAGCAGCACGACGCCGGGGCCGCAGCCGACGTCGAGGAGACGGCCGGTGCCGTCCAGGCCGAGGGCCTCGGCCAGGGCTTCGGCGAAGCCGGGCGCGTAGGGCAGCCGCCCCCGCTCGTAGTGGGCCGCGCTGCCCCGGAAGAGGCTGCTGTCCCACTGCCATCCGTCAGACATCCGGTGCCCCTCATCCCGTCGGCACAGGCCCACCCGGGGCGGCCCGGCCCCTCTTCAGCGGGGCCCAAGATATACCGGCCGACCCGGCGGCCGCGCCGGTCAACAACCATTGGCCGGGCGCCGCAGGCAAAGGCCCGCCGCCCAAGCGCCCGGCGGCGCCGCAAGGTCGCCGCCTCACTGCGCCTTGGCCGCACCACCGCCTCACTGGTGACTCACTCTCCGGAGGCTCGCCCCTCGGAAGCTCGTCCTCCCGAGAGTCGCTCCCCGGCGACTCCCCCGGCCGGTTCAAGGCGCCCGGCGGAAGCGGCGGAGGGCCGCCGGGAACGGGGCTCCGCCGGAGGCCGTGAACGTTCCCGTGGTCTGGGTTCTGCGGGGGCGTTGCGCGTCCTCCGCCCAGAGGGCCAGCTCGCGGTCGTAGGGGCCGAGGGCGATGCGTCGGTCGTCCGGGTCGTCGAAGACCCGCACGGGGTGGGTGGCGTCCCAGGGCGTCCAGCCGGGGTCGCCGTGCGTCGCGAAGCGGACCCACGCGTCGTGCAGGATGGTGGCCAGGGCGCGGGGGGTGTCCTCGCCGGCGAGTTTCGCGGAGGCGGCGGTGTCGCCGGTGTCGAAGACGAAGCCGAGCTCCAGGGCGTGGCAGGCGCCGAGGTCGGGCAGGTTCGACGGCCAGGCGAACTCGTAGACGTGGGTCGGCGCGTGGACGGGGCGCGCGTCCGCCACGCGGTGCAGGGGGACGCGGAGGAGGTGGTCGGTGACGAGCCGGCCGGCCAGGTCGGCGGGGCCCAGGTCGGGGTGGAGTTCGCGGTAGCGGCGGAGGACCTCGGGGCCGCAGTGGCAGCGGGCGCGGGCACCGGCCAGGGCAACCGTGCCGAGCCGGTCGAGGCGCTCGTGGAGACCGCCGGGGACCAGCCAGAGGCGGTGCTCGTCGCGGGTCCACCCCAGGAGGAGGCCGATGTCGTGGGCGGCACCGTCCTCGACGAGGGCCTTCAGGGGGTCGCGCGGCACCAGCTCGCCGTCGACGACGATGCCGAAGGCGGGGCCGCCCAGGACCGGGCTGCTGAGACGGCCGACCTCCGCCTGGGCCTCGGCGAGCGCTGAACGGTCCACGTCGGCGAAGGCCGCGGCCGTGGCCGGCACCTTCAGCCGGGCGGCCATCCGGCGCACCATGCGGCGCACCTTGTCCCGGTCCAAGGCCTCGGGCGGCCCGCTCTGCAGCACGGCCCGGTGGAAGAGGCCCCGCGCGCGGGGGGCCACGAGCAGGGCGCCGATGCTGATGGCGCCGGCCGACTGGCCGAAGACGGTCACCCGGTCGGGGTCACCGCCGAACTCCGTGATCGAGTCCCGGACCCACTCCAGCGCGGCGAGCTGGTCGCGCAGTCCGGCGTTGGGCGGGGCGTCCGGGAAGAGACCGTATCCCTCGACACCGAGGCGGTAGTTGAGGGAGACGAGGACCACGCCGTCACGGGCGAAGGCGCTGCCGTCGTACACCGGGATCATCGACGAGCCCCTGGTCAGGGCGCCGCCGTGGATCCAGACCAGGACGGGGAGCCGGGCCCCGGGGCCCGGCTCCGGCGTCCACACGTTGAGGTTGAGGCAGTCGTCGCCCGCGACGACGGGGTCGGTCAGATAGCGGGCGAAGGCCTCCGAGTAGGCCGGTTTCGGCGGGGTCGGCCCGAAGGCGCCCGCGTCGCGGACACCGTCCCAGGGCTCGGGCGGCACGGGCGGGCGGAACCGGCGGGGGCCGAAGGGCGGGGCCGCGTACGGGATGCCGCGGAAGACCGCGATCCCGTCCTCGTACCCCTCCCCGTAGGCGTACCTGCCGCGGACGTCTCCGTACGGTGTGCGGACCACGGGGTCCGGCCGGTCCGTCGTCATACGCTCACCAGCTCCTCACACCCGCTCGCCCGTGAACCGCCGTTCACATCAGAGCACCACATCCCCCCGCGGTATTCCGGTCCTGGGGGATCCTTGACGGCTATTCGGCGTACAGGAGGGCATCGCAGCCGAGGTGGCCGCGGCGCCCGTTCCGACTCCCGTCCCGGACGCCCTCACCGACGAGCTGGGCTCCGGCCGACTGAACGCGGTCCTCGACGCGACCGAGCCCGACTCACCGAGTGCGCCCTCCGCCGGCATCCCCGGAACGCCGTCGCGATGCCACCGTGGCATCATTCCAGCATGGATCCTGAGAAGCGGATCTCTCTCCGCCTGCCCGCTGACCTCCACGAACGTCTTGTGGAGCGAGCCCGGACCGATCGGCGGTCCCTCAACTCGGAGATCATCCATCTGCTGGAGGTCGCCATCGGCCCGGCGGCGAAGACGCCCGATCGCCTCGACGGCGTTCCGGCTCCCCACCCTGCTCCGCAGGAGCGCACGTCCTCCCCGGCCGAACACCGGGGTGTCCACGGAGGAAACCGGTGAACTTCTGGTCGCTCTATCAGCACGGCTTCGCGCGCGTCGCCGCCTGCACCGGTCACGCGACGATCGCCGACCCGCCCGCCAACGCGGAAGCGGTACTGCGGCAGGCCCGCCGCTGCGCGGAGGACGGCGTCGCCGTCGCCGTCTTCCCCGAACTGTGCCTGTCGGGCTACTCCATCGAGGACCTCCTGCTCCAGGACGCGTTGCTCGACGACGTCGAGGCGGCGCTGCGGACGGTGGTCGCCGGGTCGGCGGACCTGCTGCCCGTGCTCGTCCTCGGCGCCCCGCTGCGGCACCGGCACCGGATCTACAACTGCGCGGTGGTCGTGCACCGTGGGCGGATCCTCGGCATCGCGCCCAAGTCGTACCTGCCGAACTACCGCGAGTTCTACGAGAAGCGCCAGATCGCCGCGGGTGACGACGAGCGCGGCGGGACGATCCGGGTCGCCGGCGCGGAGGTGCCGTTCGGCCCCGACCTGCTGTTCGCGGCCGAGGACGTCCCCGGTCTGGTGGTGCACGCCGAGGTGTGCGAGGACATGTGGGTGCCGGTGCCGCCGAGCGCGGAGGCCGCGCTGGCCGGCGCGACCGTCCTGGTCAACCTGTCGGGCAGCCCCATCACGGTCGGCCGGGCCGAGGACCGGCGGCTGCTGTGCCGTTCGGCGTCGGCCCGCTGCCTCGCCGCGTACGTGTACGCGGCGGCCGGGCAGGGCGAGTCGACCACCGACCTGTCCTGGGACGGCCAGACCATGATCTACGAGAGCGGCACCCTGCTGGCCGAGACCGACCGGTTCCCCGCGGGCGACCAGTACGCGGTGGCCGACGTCGACCTCGACCAGCTGCGGCAGTCCCGGCACCGGATGGGCACGTTCGACGACAACCGCCGGGCGCTGTCCGGGCGCACCGGCGCGTTCCGCGAGGTGGTGTTCCGGCTCGACCCGCCGACCACCGACCTCGGGCTGCGGCGCCGGGTCGAGCGGTTCCCGTTCGTGCCGTCGGACCCCGCCCGGCTCGCCCAGGACTGCTACGAGGCGTACAACATCCAGGTCGCGGGCCTCCAGCAGCGCATGGCGTCGATCGGCGGCCCGAAGATCGTGATCGGGGTGTCGGGCGGTCTGGACTCCACGCACGCGCTGATCGTCGCCGCGCGGGCGATGGACCGCGCGGGCCGCCCGCGCAGCGACATCCTGGCCTTCACGCTGCCCGGTTTCGCGACCGGCGAGCACACCAAGGGCAACGCGCACAAGCTGATGCGTTCCCTCGGGGTCACCGCCGCGGAGCTGGACATCACGCCCACGGCCCGGCTGATGCTGAAGGAGATGGGCCACCCGTTCTCGTCGGGCGAGCCCGTGTACGACATCACGTTCGAGAACGTGCAGGCCGGGCTGCGCACCGACTATCTGTTCCGGCTGGCCAACCAGCGCGGCGGCATCGTCCTCGGCACCGGCGACCTGTCGGAGCTGGCGCTCGGCTGGTGCACGTACGGCGTCGGCGACCAGATGAGCCACTACAACGTCAACTCCGGTGTGCCGAAGACGCTGATCCAGCATCTGATCCGCTGGGTCATCAGCAGCGGCCAGTTCGACGAGGACACCAACGAGACGCTGGCGGCGATCCTGGACACGGAGATCAGCCCGGAGCTGGTGCCCGGCGAGGAACTCCAGTCCACGGAGTCCAAGATCGGCCCGTACGCGCTGCACGACTTCACGCTGTTCCATGTGCTGCGCTACGGCTACCGGCCGTCGAAGATCGGGTTCCTGGCATGGCACGCCTGGCGCGACGCCGAGGCGGGTGCCTGGCCACCCGGGTTCCCGGAGGGCGAGCGGGTGGCGTACGACCTGCCGGAGATCTGGCACTGGCTGGAGTACTTCTGCCGGCGTTTCTTCGCGTTCGCCCAGTTCAAGCGCTCGGCCATGCCGAACGGGCCGAAGGTCCTGGCGGGCGGCTCCCTGTCGCCGCGCGGCGACTGGCGGGCCCCGTCGGACAGTTCGGCCGCGGCGTGGCTGCGTGACCTGGCCCGTTGGGACCTGCCGGAAGCCAAGGAGTAACCGCCCTGGGCGGCGCCCGCCCCTACGGGGCCGCCCTCTGCTTCCCTCTCCTTCCCGCCGTGTTGAGTTGGCCTTACGGTAGAGAGCGCTTGCTACTCGAATCGAATGTTTCACCGGCCCTCGGGACGGGGCCTGAGAGGTGGAGTCGCGATGGTGCGTGGCGGGAGCGCGACGGCCGGGCCGACGCTGGCGGTGGTGGCGCGCGAAGCCGGGGTGTCCGTGCCGACGGCCTCGAAAGTGGTCAACGGCCGGGAGGACGTGGCCCCCGAGACCAGGCGCCGGGTCACCGAGGCGCTGGACAGGCTCGGCTATGTCCGCAGACCCAGGTTCGAGGCGTCGAAGCCGTCGCGCATGGTCGACCTGGTGGTGCACTCGCTGGAGAGTTCCTGGTCGGGGGCGGTGCTGCACGGCGTGGAGCAGGCGGCGCACGACGCGGGCCTCGAAGTGGTGGTCTCGGCGGGTCTCAGCCGGACCCGGGGCGCGCGCCCGGAGGGCGGCTGGTTCGACAAGCTGACCGCCCGGGGCTCGGCGGGGGTGCTGTTCAACCTGGCCGAGCTGTCCCCCGCCCAGTACTCCTGGCTCGCCCAGCACCGCATTCCGTTCGTCCTGATCGACCCGGTGCTCGAACCCCCGCCGGGCGTGGTGTCGGTGGGCGCCGCCAACTGGCAGGGCGGGATGACCGCCACCGAGCATCTGCTGGCCCTGGGGCACGAGCGGGTCGCCGTCATCGCCGGGTACCGGCGCAAGATGTGCAGCAGCGCGCGCGTGGCGGGCTACCGCTCGGCGCTCATGGCCGCGGGCGTCCCGTACCGGCCGGAGTACGTCCGCTACGGCAACTTCACGGAGACCACCGCGCACCACCGCATGCTCCAGCTGCTGGACCTGCCCGAACCGCCGACCGCGGTGTTCGTCTGCTCCGACAGGATGGCGCTCGGGGCCTACCAGGCGCTGGGCGAGCGGGGGTTGCGGATCCCGGACGACATCAGCGTGGTGGGTTTCGACGATCTGCCGGAGGCCCGCTGGGCGACCCCGGCCCTGACCACCGTGCGCCAGCCACTGTCCGAGATGGCCTCGACGGCACTGCGGCTGCTCGCCGGGATGATGGAGGGCGACCGACCCGAGGGCACCCGCACGGAGTTGTCGACGCTGCTGGTGGAACGGGCGAGCACGGGGGCGCCGCGCTCGGTCTGACCCCGGGGTGGGAAGGTGTCGGAGTTCACGTGGAGGGGTTGCCGGCGGCCTGAGCACGGGTGAACGGTGGGCGTCGTCGCACCGTACGCATAGTGATGGGCGTACGGGCGCGAAGGCGGTCCCGCTCCTCGGCTCGCTCCGTCCACCAGCACAGAGCTCCAGCATGTTCCACAGGGAAGGACCTTCGGGTTGTCGCACACACGCTCTTCGCAGCTTCCGGGCCCGGCACCCGCACCGGACGACGACACCGCCCCCGAGAACACCGCCGAGGCCGAAGCTGAGCCCGAGGCCGGCGCCGATGCGAAGGCGGAGGCCGAACCGGAAGGCGAGACGGCCACCGAGTCCGCGACCGAGGCGAAGACCGAGCCGGAACCCGAGGCAGAGCCGGAACTGAAGGCCGAGCCCGAACCGGATGCCGAACCCGGACCTGACGCGAAGCCCGAACCGGATGCCGAACCCCGACCTGACGCGAAGCCGGAACCGGATGCGCAGACCGAACCGGAGTCGAAGGCCGAGGTGGCGGCCGGAGCCGAGGGGGCCGTCGGCGGCCAGGGCTGGCGCGGGCGGCACCCTCGGCGGGCGCGGGTGCTCGACCGGGTGGGGACCGGGCTGGCCATCGCGTTCGTCATGTTCGCGTTGCTCGTGCCGAACGACATGACGAAGTTCGAGGTGGGCCGGCTGCTGCGGATCCCCGCGGAGGGCATCCTCGGCGCGGCGCTGCTGCTGGTGCTGCCGCCGAAGGCGCGGCGTACGGCCGTGGTGGTCATCGGCGCGGTGCTCGGCCTGCTGATGATCGTCAAGGTGCTGGACATGGGGTCGTACTGGACCCTCGACCGGCCGTTCGACCTGGTGCTGGACTGGCCCCTGCTGGACAACGCCCGGTCGTTCATGAAGGACTCGCTCGGCAACACGGCGGCGCAGGCGGCGACGATCGGTGTGATCGCGCTGGTGATCGCCCTGCCGTTCCTGGCGACGTTCGCCGTCCGGCGGATCAGCCGGCTGATGGAACGCGACCGGCACACCGCGAGCCGTACGCTCCTCGTCCTCGGCACGGTCTGGATCACCTGCTCCACGCTGACCCTGGAGGTCGCGGACGTACCGCTGGCCTCGCACAGCGCGGCCACGCTCGTGGAGAACCGCATCGAGTCGGTGCGCGACGGGCTGAAGGAGGGCGAGGCGTTCGAGAAGCAGGCCGCCGTCGACGCCTTCGCCGACGTGCCGCCGGACCAGTTGCTGACGGGGCTGCGCGGCAAGGACGTACTGATCACGTTCATCGAGAGCTACGGCCGCTCCGCTATCGACAACCCGCAGATGGGTGAGCCGCTGAGTGAGACGCTCGCGCAGAAGACGCAGGAACTGAAGGACGCCGGGTACGCGTCGCGCAGCGGCTGGCTGCGCTCCCCCATCACGGGCGCCGGCAGCTGGCTCGGCCACTCCACGTTCCTGTCCGGGCTGTGGATCAAGAACCAGTCGCGCTACAACCACCTTGTCGCGGGCGACCGGCTCACCCTCACCGAGGCGTTCCGCCGCACCGGCGCCTGGCGCACCGTCGGGATCGTGCCGGGCACCCAGAAGGCGTGGCCGGAGGGCAAGTTCTTCGGTCTCGACCACATCTACGACTCGGACCAGCTGGGTTACCAGGGGCCGAAGTTCAGCTGGTCGACCATGCCGGACCAGTACACGCTGAAGGCGTTCCGGGAGCTGGAGTACGGCAAGGAGGGCCGCAAGCCGATGATGGCGGAGATCATCCTGACCTCCAGCCACAACCCGTGGGCGCCCATCCCGCGGACGATCCCGGAGGAGGAGATCGGCGACGGGTCGGTCTACCACGGCCTGCAGAAGGCCGAGGGCAAGGACCCCAAGGAGGTCTGGAAGAACCCCCTCGACGTCCGTGACGAGTACCGCAAGACCATCCAGTACTCGGTGAGCAGCATCGTCGACTTCGTCGCCAAGTACGGCTCGAAGGACACGGTCCTGATCTTCCTCGGCGACCACCAGCCCAACAAGACGGTCACCGGCGACAATCCGAGCCACGACGTGCCGGTGTCGGTCGTCGCGCAGGACCCGAAGGTACTGGAGAAGATCGACGACTGGGGCTGGACGGACGGCCTCAAGCCCGCGTCCGACACCCCGGTCTGGCGCATGGACAAGTTCCGCGACCAGTTCATGACGGCGTTCGGCCCGCAGCCGGGCGGTACACCGCAGTAGCGCACGCGTTCGATCCGTGAACCCGGTCGTCCCGGCGACGCCTCCCGCAGGCTCGCCGGGGAAGGCCGGGTCCTCGTATCAGCCTGACGCGCCGACCTCGTTGCCGGGTGCTCCGTCGCCGACCGGGGGCAGGTCGCCGCGTTCGACGGGCGTCCCGTCACGCGGGGGCGGGAGGAGGCAGGCCAGTTCGGCGTCGGTGGGGCGGTGGGCGGCGCGGGCGGCGGCCCGCAGCACGTCGCGGTCCACGGCGGTCGTGACCGCGCTGATCCGGACGACGTGGTCACCGCGCTGGAGGGCGTACTCGTGCTGTCCCGCAGACGTGCGGTACCAGGCGCCGCCGTCGCGCACGCAGTCGACCGCCGTGCCGGTGCCCTGACCGAGAGGCTTCTCGGGACAGTTCTCGGCGGTCATCGCGCCGCGGTCGACGAGGAGCAGGAGCTGGGCGCTGTTCCGCCGGGACCAGTAGGCGGCGGAGAAGCCGTCGTCGCCGTACACGCCGACCGACTGCCGGGCCAGTTCGAATCCCGGGGACTCGGTGACGTAGACCAGTCCCGGAGCGAGACCGAGTGCCTCGGCGCGGGCGTGGAGTTGAGCCCGGTCGGGGGTCGGCGCGAGAAGTGCGCGGGGCACCGCGACGACCTTCTCGCTCCCGCAGCCCGTGAGCAGCAGCGGCAGCAACACCAGGGGCAGCAGAGTGCGCGCGGTACGGAACATGTCCCCCATCCTGCCGCACAGTTGTTCCACAGGAAGGGCAAAGAGTCCGTTGTCCGAAAGCGCTTGCCCTCTACGTCGGCAATCGGTCGCCACAGCCTCCCGGCGGGCCCTCGCCCCGTGTCCGTTTCCTTCAAGACCGGCCGTGCGCGGCACGCCTACGGTGGCCGTATGACTCCACGACTCGACGCGATCGGGATGGTGGCTTCGGACATGGCCGCCTCCGTCACCTTCTACCGCCGTCTCGGCTTCGACTTCCCCGAGGGCTCCGAGGAGCAGCCGCACGCGGAGGCCGCGCTGCCCGGTGGGCTCCGGCTGATGCTCGACACCGAGGAGACCGTGCGGTCCTTCCACCCCGAGTGGCGGCGGGGCAGGGGCGGCGGCGCCGGCCTGGCCCTGCTGTGCGACAGTCCCGCCGAGGTCGACACGGTGTACGAGGAGCTGGTCGCCGCCGGGTACCAGGGCGAGCTCAAGCCGTGGAACGCGGTGTGGGGCCAGCGGTACGCCGTCGTCCTGGACCCGGACGGCAACGGCGTCGACCTCTTCGCACCGCTGCCGTCGGCCGGGTAGCGGATGCGGCGGCGGTGTTCCCGGCCTGCGGCTGGTGACCGGTGGCCGGCGTGGGCGCGCACCCGCGCGGGACCGTCACCGTCCGCCGAGCAGCTCGCCCAGTGGCAGTCCCGCCAACTCCCTGACGTCCCGCGCCAGATGGGCCTGGTCGGCGTATCCGGTGCGGGCCGCGGTCTCGGCGTACGGGACCCCGGCGCGGGCCAGCGCGAGCGCCCGCTGCAAGCGCAGTACGCGGGCCAGCGTCTTGGGTCCGTAGCCGAACGCGGCGAGGGAGCGGCGGTGCAACTGCCGCGCCCCCACACCGAGCTCGTCGGCGGTGGCCGACACCGGCCGTCCGGCCTCCAGTGCGGCGACCACCCGCCGCAGCAGCGGATCGGGCCGCTCGCTCTCGGCCGCCCGCTCCAGGACCACCTCTTCGAGGCCGTTCGCGGGATCGCGGGCCGCGTTCACCCGTGCGGTGAGCCCACGGACGAGCGGGGTCGGCCACAGGTCGTCCAACGCGACACGCCGGTCGCGCAGTTCATGCGCGGGCACGCCCAGGAAGGCGGGCGCGGCACCCGGCGGGAACCGGACCCCGGCCCAGCCGCCGGTGGCGCCTTCGACGGTGTGCGCGCGGGTGTCGGGGCCGGCGACGAGCAGCCGTCCGTCGTTCCAGAGGAGATCCATGCAGCCGTCGGGGAGGACCCGCCCCGGGCCGGGATCGTCCGGGCCGCCGGGGCTGTTCGTCCACACGACGGCCCCGCCCAGCCGAGACGCCCGTTCCGCGTACACGGGAAAAGCCTACGTCTGTGACCGGTGGTGGTCCCGCCCCCGTCCGCGGTGCTCCTGGGCTGCGGGCTCACCCCGTCGACCCTGCCCTAGCCGACCCGCCGGGCGATCGCCTCCAGGGTGTCGTCGGTGTCGCGGAGACGGTCCGCGGCCAGGGCGAGCCGCCACGCGGTGAGGCGGGCGCAGGTCGAGGAGCCGGTCGAGGACGACCTCCTGGCCGGGGTTCGTCGTGCCCGCCCGGGAGGTGGGGGCGCTGGTGGAGACGTTCGAGGCGCTGCTGGACGAACGCGACGCGAGGACGCCCGGCAGAGTCTGCGAGGTGCTGGACCGGGAGCCGGGCGGGTTCACCGAGTGCACCCAGGAGGCCGCGGCCGAGGGCACCTGGAGCGGGCGACCGGACGACCGCTGCCGAGGGCACCTGGAGCGGGCGACCGGGTGGCCCGGACTGGTGGGCGGCGGCCCCACGGGTGGCAGCGGGACGCGCGGGGTGGGTGGTCGGTCGCGCGGTTGTCCGGCTCAGCCGGGACGCGCCCGCCCGGCCGGAACCTCCCGCTCATCCCCCCTGCTCGTCGCCCTTCTTCGCGGGTGACCGCAGGCGCGAGGTGACGTCCTCCGGGGGCAGGAAGCGGGACCAGCGCTCCGGGAACTCGGAGGGCATGTCGGGGTCCTCGGGGTCGTGGGAGCGGGCGGCGGCCGCACGGGCCACGTACTCGGCGGCCTGCTCCTCGCGCAGGCGTTCGTTGGCGGCGCGGGCCGCGGCCGTGGCGGCGGCCGGCCAGACCCGGTCGATGGCGGCGTTGACGGCCGCGCCGACCAGGACCGCGAAGGCGCTCACACCGATCCACAGCAGCACGGCGACGGCGGCCGCGAGGGAGCCGTAGATCGTGGCCCCCTCGACCGTGGCGGCGAGGTAGATGCGCAGCAGGAAGCTGCCGAGGACCCACATGCCGAGGGCGACCAGGGAGCCTGGCACGTCCTCCACCCATGGGGAGCGCACAGGTACCGACACGTGGTAGAGCGTCGTGAGGAAGACGATCGACAGGACGATCACGACCGGCCAGTAGAGGACCTGGACGACGGTGGTCGACCACGGCACGATCCGGACCACCGCGTCGGGACCGGCGACCATCAGCGGCAGCGCGACGGAGCCGATGAGCAGGGCCACGATGAACAGCAGGAACGCCATCAGCCGGGTCTTGACGATGCCGCGGACGCCGTCGAGGCCGTACATCACGGTGATGGTGTCGATGAAGACGTTCACCGCGCGGGACCCGGACCACAGGGCGATCAGGAAGCCGATGGAGATGACGTCGGGGCGGCCGCCCTTCATCACGTCGTCCAGGATGGGCTGGGCGATCTCGCGGACGCCCCTGTCCGACAGGACGGTGCGGGAGGCCTCCAGCAGGTTGAGCTCCAGGCTGGCGATGGTGTCGGCGCCGGTCCAGTCGTCGACGTAGCCGAGGAGGCCGATCATGCTGAGCAGCAGCGGCGGCACGGAGAGCAGGGTGAAGAACGCCGCCTCCGCGGCGAGGCCGAGGATGCGGTACTCGATGCAGGAGTTGACGGTGTCCTTGAGGAGCAGCCAGGCGGTCCTGCGCTTGGAGACGTTCCGGTAGAGGGCACGCGCGCGATGGAGACGCCCGTGCGGGCTCTCGGGTCGGGGGGGTGACTGACTTGCTGGCTGCACGCCCTAAAGGTATCCGTCTGGGCGTGCCGACCTCACCTCCCGGCGCCGCGGGCCGCGGCCGGTTCCGCGTGTGCCGCTCGCTTCCCTCCGGCCCCGTCACGAGGCAGATGCCGAAGGGAAACACAGCGGAAACCAAAGGTGATTCCGTATCTCGTTTTCTGTCATGGACGTGCTGGCCGAATTATTGAGGCGACGGAAGTGGAACGCAGGAGCGTGTTTGTACCCGCTTTTCGGAAAGTTCCCCGCTGAAGCTCGCGGCCGGACGGGGTTCGACAAGCCGGAAGAGATCGGAAAAGGGGCGGGAAAGCGTCAATTACCCGGTCTCCCTTGACCTGTTCGGTAATGTGCCGAAAGAATCCGGATTGCATTCCGCTGGGCCGGCCCGGATCAGGCTGCGGCACAGCACAGTCCGGGGGATTCTCCAGGCTTCGACCAGCCTGTTCCACGCCTGTTCCCATTCCGCCACTCCCGTCACCGCATTCCGTCCCCTTTCTCACCGTCATTCCGCGCGCCGTCCGCTCACCCCCGGGCGCCCTTCCTCGCAATACCTGTCGCGGAGAATTCAATGACATTGCCAGTACCACGACACGTGGTGGAAGAACCGGATGCGGTCGAGACGGCCGAGCCGGACGCGGCGGAAAGTCACACCGCCGTCGAGCGACTTCTGGCCGATGTTCTGGCCGACGTCACCCATATCGAACATGTGCCCGCCGAAGCTCACTTCTTCGACGATCTCGGCGCCAACTCGCTGACGATGGCTCATTTCTGCGCCCGGGTCAGGAAGCATCCGCGTCTGCCCTCCGTGTCCATCCGGGACGTCTACGGCCACCCCACCGTCCGCTCCCTCGCGGCCGCGCTGACCGAGGCCCCCGCGCCGCCCGCCACCGCTCCCGCGCCGCCGCCCGAGAAAGCCGCGCCGGGCAGCACACCCCGGTACGTGCTGTGCGGGGCGCTCCAGCTGCTCGTCTTCGCCGGGTACTGCCTGGTGGCCGCCCTCGGCTCCGTACAGGGGTACGCGTGGGTGGCGGACGGCTCCGGGCTCGTCGAGGTCCATCTGCGGTCGGCGGTCTTCGGCGGGCTCGGCCTCGTCGCCCTGTGCCTGCTGCCGGTGGTCGCGAAGTGGCTGCTGATCGGGCGGTGGAAACCGGTGGAGTTCCCTGTGTGGGGCCCGGCCTACCTGCGGTTCTGGATCGTCAAGGCGCTGCTGCACACCAGCCCGATGTCCCTGCTCGTGGGCAACCCGCTGTACGTGCTGTACCTGAGGGCCCTGGGCGCCCGGATCGGCCCCGGTGTCACGATCCTCAGCCGTACCGTCCCGGTCTGCACCGATCTGCTCACCATCGGCGCGGGCACCGTGATCCGCAAGGAGTGCCACTTCCTGGGCTACCGGGCCCGCGCCGGGCTGATCCGCACCGGCCCGGTGACCCTCGGCCGGGACGTGTTCGTCGGCGAGCACACCGTGCTCGACATCGACACCGCCATGGGCGACGGCTCCCAGCTCGGCCACTCCTCCGCGCTGCGCGCCGGCGAGACCGTCCCCGCGGGGCAGAGTTTCCACGGCTCCCCCGCCCGCCGGACGGACGTCGACCACATCCGGGTCGGCCCCGCTCCCTGCGGCACCGCGCGACGCGCCGGATACGGGCTCGCCACGCTGCTCCAGATGTTCCTGCTGTACGTGCCGCTGACCGTCGGCGGCGCCCATCTGCTGCTCGCCGCTGTGCCCTCGCTGGAGGTCCTGCTCGACCCTGGGGCGCTGCACCTCACCTCGGCCCGTTTCTACGCCGAGGCGGTGGCGCTGTCCCTCGCGCTGTTCCTCGGCAGTGTCGTCACCGGCGCCTTCGCGGTGCTCGTGGTGCCGCGGCTGCTGCGCCCGCTGGTCCGGCCGGACCGGACGTACCCGCTGTACGGCTTCCACTACTCGGTGCACCGCGCGATCGCGCGCCTCACCAATGTGAAGTTCTTCGCCTGGCTGTGCGGCGACAGCTCCTACATCGTCCCGTACCTCAAGGCGCTCGGGTACGACCTGTCGCGGGTCGAGCAGACCGGGTCGAACTTCGGCACCGAGATCCAGCACGAGACGCCGTTCCTCACCCGGGTCGGCAGCGGCACCATGGTCGCGGACGGGCTGTCGGTGATGAACGCCGAGTACTCCGCCACGTCGTTCCGGGTCTCCCGGACGTCGATCGGCGGGCACAACTTCCTCGGCAACGCCATCGCCTACCCGGTCGGCGGCCGGACCGGCGAGAACTGTCTGCTGGCGACCAAAGTGCTGGTCCCGCTCGACGGCGAGATCCGCGAAGGGGTCGGGCTGCTCGGCTCGCCGCCCTTCGAGATCCCCCGCTCCGTGGAGCGCGACAGCCGCTTCGACCATCTGCGGCAGGGCGACGAACTGCGCCGCAGGCTCGCCGCGAAGAACCGCTGCAACCTGCGCTCGATGGCCCTGTTCGTCCTCCTGCGCTGGCTGCACCTGTGCGCGCTCACCGTCCTCGGCTTCGCGGCCTACGACCTGTACGGGCACCACCGCGCCGCCGGGCTGCTCGCGCTCGCCGCCGCCCCGCTCGCCGGCCTGGTGTTCACGGTCGCCCACTACGTGCTGGTGGAGCGGTGCCTGACCGGGTTCCGGCCGCTGCGGCCACGGCTGTGCTCCATCTACGACCCGGTGTTTTGGCGGCAGGAGCGGCTGTGGAAGCTCCCGGACAAGCACCTCCAGGTCCTCAACGGCACCCCGTACAAGAGCGTCGTCTGGCGGCTGATGGGGGTACGGATCGGCCGGCGGGTCTTCGACGACGGGGCGTACATCACGGAGCGGACCCTGACCACCATCGGGGACGACTGCACGCTGGCCGCGAGCACCAAGATCCAGGCCCACTCTCAGGAGGACGGCACGTACAAGTCGGACCACGTCACGATCGGCGCGCGCTGCACGCTCGAGGTCGGGGCGTTCGTGCACTACGGCGTGGTGCTCGGCGAGGGGGCCGTGCTCGCCCCCGACTCCTTCCTGATGAAGGGCGAGGAGGTGCCGCCGTACGCGCGGTGGGGCGGGAATCCGGCGACGGAGACGGCGCGGTACGCGGCACCGGACACCCCGGGGCGCTCCCGGACGGACGCCTCGCGCGAACAGTGAAATGAGTCGGGGGGAGACACATGGAACGGTCGAACACGGCGGGCGACACCGCCCGGACGTTCTGGCAGGGGATGCTGACCGCCGGGGGGCGGACCGCGATCCCGAGGTGGAGCGGCGATCCCGTGAAGGGCAGCGCCGCGTACGAAGTGCCGTTGCCCGAGGGCATGCTGGCGGGCCCGGACGGTACGGCGGCGCTGCTCGCCGCCCATGCGAAGGTGCTCGGCGCGCTCTGCGGCGAGCGGGAGGTCACCACCGGCTGGGCGGTGGACGGCCGGGTGCTGCCCTGCCGGATCGGCACCGCGCCCGGTGACACCTGGCGGTCCCTGCTGGGGCACACCCGGCGCGTCCTCGCGGAGCTGTCGGCCCACGCCGGCTTCCCCGTGGACGCCCTGCGCGCCGAACTCGGCCTGGAGGAGGCGCCGTTCGAGACCGTGCTCGACACCACCGGGGCGGACGGCGACCTCGACGGGGACGTGGTCCTGCGGGTGGCGCCGGTGCGGGGCGCGCACGGGCCCGCGCTGCGGCTGCGGTACCGCACCGACGTCCTGGACGAGGGCGCCGCCGCCCGGATCGCCGGCTACCACGTCACCGCGCTCGCCGGGCTCGCGGTGGAACCGTACGCCGAACACGCGCGGCAGAGCCTGCTGTCGGACGACGAGGTCCGCCTCCAGCTCGACGGCCTCGCCGGGCCGCACCGCGAGCTGCCCGACCGCCGGGCGCACGAGCTGTTCGAGCAGCGGGTCGTGGCGCACCCCGACGCCGTCGCGGCCGTCCACGGCGACCGGCGTTGGACGTACCGGGAGCTCAACTCCCTCTCGAACCAGCTCAGTCGGGCCCTGCTGGTGCGCGGACTCGGCCGTGAGGGAGTGGTCGCGGTGGTCACCGAGCGGAACCTCGACTGGATGGCCGCCGTCCTCGCCGTCCTCAAGGCCGGGGGCGTCTACCTCCCCATCGAGCCGCACTTCCCCGCCGAGCGCATCGCCCGGACGCTCACCCGGGCCCGCTGCGAGCTGGTGCTCACCGAGCGGGGCAGCACCGCGACCCTGGACGCGGCCCTGGCCGCGCTTCCCGACACACAGAAACTGCTCGTGGAGGACGCCTACGACGAGGCGCACCCCGACTCCGACCTCGGCATGGAGATCACCCCGGACCGGCTCGCGTACATCTACTTCACGTCCGGCTCCACGGGCGAGCCCAAGGGCGCGATGTGCGAGCACGCCGGGCTGGTGAACCACCTCCACGCCAAGCTCGACGACCTGGGGATCGGCGAGGGCGACGTCGTCGCGCAGACCGCGCCCCAGTGCTTCGACATCTCCCTGTGGCAGCTACTGGCCGGGCCTCTGGCCGGCGGGCGGACCCTGCTGGTGGAGCAGGAGGAGATCCTCGACGTCGAACGGTTCGTCGACCGGATCACGGCCGGCCGGGTGAACGTGCTCCAGGTCGTGCCGTCGTACCTCGAAGCCGTCCTCGCCCATCTGGAGCAGCGCCCGCGCCCGCTGCCGGACCTGCGCCGGGTGTCCGTCACCGGGGAGGCGCTGAAGAAGGAGCTGGCCGAACGCTGGTTCGCCACCGGGCCCGGGATTCCGCTGGTCAACGCCTACGGACTCACCGAGACCTCGGACGACACCAACCACGAGGTGATGCACCGGGCACCGGAGGGCGACCGGGTGCCGCTCGGCCGCCCGGTCGGCAACGTCCGCGTGTACGTCGTGGACGAGCACCTCTCCCTCGTACCGCTGGGCGCCCCGGGTGAGATCGTCCTCTCCGGGGTCTGCGTCGGGCGGGGCTATGTCAACGATCCCGAGCGCACCCGGCGGGCCTTCACCACCGACCCGTACCGGCCGGGTGAGCGGCTCTACCGCAGCGGCGACCACGGACGGTGGCGGCCCGACGGCAAGCTGGAGTTCCTCGGCCGCCGGGACACCCAGGTCAAGGTGCGGGGCTTCCGCATCGAGATCGGCGAGGTGGAGAACGCGCTGCTGCGGGTCGACGGGGTACGTGACGGCGCGGTCGTGGTCGCCGGGGGCGCGCGGCTGGTCGCCTTCCACTCCGGCCGGCCGCTGCCGGGCGAGGTGCTGCGGGAGCGACTCGCGGCCTCGCTGCCGGCGTACATGGTGCCGTCGGCGTTCCACTGGCGGGCGAGCCTGCCGCTGACCGCCAACGGCAAGACCGACCGGCGGGCGCTCACCGAACTGGCCGAGTGCGTCGACACCACGGACGGCGGACCCGCGGTGGCGACGGTCACGGCGACCGAGGAGCGGCTGGCCCTCGCGTGGGCCGGCGCGCTGGGTGTGCCGAGGGCCCGGATCGGCCGCGACGACCACTTCTTCGACCTGGGCGGCACCTCCCTGTCGGCGGTGAAACTCGCCGTCGCCCTGGACCGGGCGGTGTCCCTCAAGGACGTTGCCCACCACCCGGTCCTCGCGGACCTCGCCGCCCTGATCGACACACGGACGGCCGCACGGGCCGCCGCCGACCTCGACGGAAGGGCGTCGTCATGAGCTTTCTGAGCCGCCGCGGCGCCCGGGACCGCCGCCGCACCGCCCCGGAGGCGCCGCCGGTTCCGCAGCCGCTCCCGGAGGTGGACCTCTCCCCCGGCAGGCCCGCTCTGCTGCCGGTCTCCCCCGTCGTGCCCGCGCCCCGCTGGGCGGCCGGGCACCGGAACGCCCTGCGGGCCGTCGTCGCCGAGCACGGCGCGGTCCTGGTGCGGGGCCTCGGACTGCGGGACGCGGCCGAGGCCGAGGCCGTGTTCCGGCAGCTGGGCGGCGGCACCCTGCTGGGCGAGCGGGAGACGTTCGCACCCCGGCGGACGCACGCGGACGGGGTGTACTCCTCGACCCCCTGGCCGCCGAACCAGCCCATGTGCATGCACCACGAGTCGAGCTACACACGGGAGTTCCCGGGCCTGCTGCTCCTGGCCTGCCTCCGGCCCGCCGACCGGGGCGGGGCGACGGGCCTCGCCGACGCGGAGGCCGTGCTCGCCGCGCTGCCGGCCGGGCTCGCCGAACGGTTCGAGCGGGACGGCTGGCTGCTGACCCGCTCCTACAACGACGAGATCGGCGCGTCCGTCGAGGACGCCTTCGGCACCGCCGACCGGGCCGCCGTCGAGCGGTACTGCCGCGCCAACGGCGTCGACGTGGCCTGGCAGCCCGACGGCTCCCTGCGCACGCGGCAGCGGCGCCCCGCCGTGGTGCGGCACCCGGTCACCGGTCGGCGCTGCTGGTTCAACCAGGTCGCGTTCCTCAACGCATGGACGATGGACCCCGAGGTGCGCGCGTACCTGATGGACCTCTACGGCCCCGACGGCCTGCCCTTCGACACCCGCCACGGCGACGGCGAACCGATCGGCGCGGACGTCGTCGAGACGCTCAACGCGGTCTACGAGGCCCACACCGTCCGCACCCCGTGGCGGGCCGGTGACCTGCTGCTCGTCGACAACATCCGCTGCGCCCACAGCCGCGAGCCCTACGAGGGGCCACGCGAGGTGCTTGTGGGGTTCACGGACCCCGTACGGCTTTCCGATGACGACACGAAGGACGAGGTGAGGTTCGTATGACCGGGACTCCGGGCTTTGCCGTGATCTCCGGCGCCCAGGTGCGGGAGGCGCTCCAGGGGCGGGAGCGGGAGATCGTCGACCTGGTCGAGACCGTGTACCGGCTGCACGGCGCCGGGGACACGGGCGACACGGTCAACCCGCCGTCGTACTTCCTGCGCTTCCCGGACCGCCCGTCCTCGCGGATCATCGCGCTGCCCGCCTCGCTGGGGGGAACGTTCCAGGTGGACGGGTTGAAGTGGATCTCCAGTTTCCCGGAGAACACGGCGGCCGGGCTGCCCCGCGCCTCCGCCGTGCTCATCCTCAACGACCACACCACCGGCTATCCGTTCGCCTGTCTGGAGGCCTCGGTCATCAGCGCGACCCGGACGGCCGCGTCGGCGGCGCTCGCGGCCGACCGGCTGAGCACGGCCCGTGAGGCGCCCCGCCCGGTCCGGGTCGGCTTCGTCGGCACCGGCCTGATCGCCCGCTACATCCACACCTTCCTCGCCGCGACCGGCTGGTCCTTCGAGGAGGTGGGGGTGCACGACCTGTCCGCGACCAGTGCGGCCGGGTTCCGGGGGTACTTGGAACGGTCCGGCGCGAGCGGGCGGGTGGTCACGTACGACAGCGCCGAGGACGTGATCCGGGCCAGCGACCTGATCGTGTTCGCGACGATCGCGGGCGAGCCGCACGTGCACGAGCCCAAGTGGTTCGCCCACCACCCGCTGGTGCTGCACGTGTCGCTGCGGGACCTGGCGCCCGAGGTGCTGCTCGGCTCGGCGAACTTCGTCGACGACGTCGAGCACTGTCTGAAGGCGAACACCTCACCGCACCTCACCGAACAGCTCACCGGCGGCCGGGACTTCCTCGACGGAACGCTCCACGACGTGCTCACCGGCCGCGCGTCCGTACCGGCGGACCGTCCGGTGATCTTCTCGCCCTTCGGCCTCGGGGTCCTCGACCTCGCGGTCGGCGGTCGTGTCCACGCCGAGGTCGCCCGGACGGGCGGCCTGCGGATCGTGGACGACTTCTTCCACGAGCTGCGCCGGCACGGCTGACGGCCGACGCAGCGGTACGACAAGCACCACCAGGGGGGCCGCAGTGCCAGTCATATCCGTTCCCACGGACTTCAACGAGGAGGAGCTGTACGTCGACCTGCGCACGGTCGTCGGCCACAGGCTCTTCCTCAAGTGCGAGGGCTTCAACTTCGCCGGCTCGATCAAGCTCAAGGCCGCGACCGAGATGGTGCGGGCCGCCGAACGGGACGGACGGCTCGGGCCGGGCTCGACCCTCGTCGAGTCCTCGTCCGGGAACCTGGGCGTGGCGCTCAGCATGATCGCGGCGAGCCGGGGCTACCGGTTCCTGTGCGTGACCGACGCCCGCTGCAACCCGGCGACCAAGGGGCTGATGGAGGCGCTCGGCAGCCGGGTCGACGTCATCACCGAGCCGGACCCGATCGGCGGCTTCCTCGGCGCGCGGATCGCCTACGTCCGCGCGCTGTGCGCCGCCGACGAGCGGTACGTGTGGCTCGACCAGTACACCAACCAGGCGAACTGGCGGGCGCACTACCGCACCACCGCGCCCGCCATCGCCCGGCAGTTCCCGCGGCTCGACGTGCTGTTCGTGGGGGTCGGCACCTCGGGAACGCTGATGGGGTGCGCCCAGTGGTTCTGGGAGCGGCGGCGCCGGGTGCGGATCGTGGCCGTGGACAGCGTGGGCTCGGTCGCGTTCGGCGGGACGCCGGGCCGCCGGCTGATCCCCGGCCTCGGTACGAGCGTGGCTCCGCCGCTGCTCGACGCGTCCTGCGTGGACGACGTCGTCCGGGTGGAGGAGGCCGACACCGTACGGGCCTGCCACCGCCTGGCGCGGCGCGGCTTCCTCTTCGGGGGCTCCACCGGCACGGTGGTCAGCGGCGCCGTCGACTGGCTGAACCGGGACGGCTCCCCCGACCTCACCGCGGTCGCCATCGCCCCCGACCTGGGCGAACGCTACCTCGACACGATCTACCGTCCGGGCTGGCCCCTGGAACAGTACGGAGGGTCCTTCCTCGGCACCGACGAACTGGGCACGGGTGAACTGACGGCACCGGCGGTCTGAGCCGGGATTTGGGGGCGGCCTCGGGGAGCCTCCCCCGGATGCGGGTGACCGTCGCCGTACCGGGGGGTAGGTTTCGTGGCATGGCAGCCACGCACGAAGTGACCAATCAGGTTCCGCCCCTGGTGGGCTATGACGTCTACGCCGCCGACCGCGCCCTGACGGAGGCCGTCGAGCGGCATGTGGCCCCGGACGTCCTCGACGAGGCCCGCGGTGACCTGTCGGGGCTCGGGCGTACGGCCGGGTCGGAGCAGGTCCAGGAGTGGGGCAGGCTCGCCAACGAGAACCCGCCGAAGCTGCGCACCCACGACCGCTACGGCAACCGGATCGACGAGGTCGAGTTCCACCCCTCCTGGCACCGGCTGCTCGGCAAGGGCGTCTCCGCGGGGCTGACGGCCGCCTGGACGCGCCCCTCCGGGCACGTCCGGCGCGCCGCCGGCTTCGTCGTCTGGACCCAGGTCGAGGCCGGCAACGGCTGCCCCCTGTCGATGACGCACGCGGCGGTGCCGGCCCTGCGCACGGACCCGGCGCTGGCCGCCGAGTGGGAGCCCCGGCTGACGTCCACGATCTACGACTGGGACCTGCGGCCCGCCGACCGGAAGGCCGGCGTGCTCTTCGGGATGGGCATGACGGAGAAGCAGGGCGGAAGCGACGTACGCGCCAACACGACCGAGGCCCGGCCCCTGGCCGAGGACGGGACGTACGAACTGCGGGGCCACAAGTGGTTCTGCTCGGCGCCGATGTCCGACGGCTTCCTGGTGCTGGCGCAGGCGCCGGGCGGCCTGACCTGTTTTTTGGTGCCGCGAGTGCTGGCGGACGGCACCCGCAACGTGTTCCGCATCCAGCGGCTGAAGGACAAGCTGGGCAACCGGTCGAACGCCTCCAGCGAGGTCGAGTTCGACGGGACGTGGGCGCGCCGGGTCGGCGACGAGGGCCGGGGCGTGCGCACGATCATCGAGATGGTGTCCGTCACCCGGCTGGACTGCGCGCTGGGCGCCGCCTCACTGATGCGGCAGGCGGTGGCGCAGGCCGCTCACCACTGCGCGTACCGGGAGGCGTTCGGCGGGAAGCTGATCGACAAGCCGCTGATGCGGAACGTTCTCGCCGACCTGGCGCTGGAGTCGGAGGCGGCGACGACCCTGGCGCTGCGGCTGGCGGCGGCGTACGACGCGGCGGAGGGACCGGACGGCGACGAGGGCGAGCGCGCGCTGCTGCGGCTGGCGGTGCCGGCCGCCAAGTACTGGGTGACCAAGCGCTGCACGGCCACGGTGACGGAGGCCGCGGAGTGCCTCGGCGGCAACGGCTACGTCGAGGAGTCGGGCATGCCGCGACTGCTGCGGGAGTCGCCGCTCAACTCGATCTGGGAGGGCGCCGGGAACGTCCAGGCGCTGGACGTGCTGCGCGCCCTGCAGCGGGAACCCCGGGCGCTCGACGCGTACTTGCGTGAGGTGGGCCGGGCCCGTGGTGCCGACCACCGGCTCGACGGGGCGATCAAGAACCTGCTGACCGAACTCGCCGACCTCGACGGCGTGGAGGCGCGTGCCCGCCGCCTCGTGGAGCGCCTCGCCCTCGTCCTCCAGGGCGCCCTGTTGGTCCAGTACGCGCCGCCGGCGGTCGCGGACGCGTTCTGCGCGTCCCGTCTGGGCGGCGACTGGGGCTCGGCCTTCGGCACCCTGCCGCACACGCTGGACCTGGCCTCGGTGGTGGAGCGGGCCCGGCCGGTGGGCTGAGCCCCGCCGGGCGGGGCCCCTTTCGAGTGGCGCGGAGGTGGTGCTGCGCCGACACGGCACCACCCCCGCGTTCGGGCCCCTGCGAGCGGAGCACACGCGCCGCACCGGGCGGCGTTGAACAAGTTTCAAGCAGTGCCCGGCCGTCCGCCAGGGTTGCAGGGGGTTGCAACTCGTCGGCGCTCTGTGGCCGGAGTGAGTCCCTCCGTGGGCGAGGAACGGCAGACTATGGACCCCGTAGTCAACGCCGGTCACGCAGGCCCGGACTCCCTCGGCCCTTCCGGGCGGGGAGGCGGCCCTGCCGGGAGGAACGAGTGCCGCACTCGCCGATGGAAGTCACGCGGCTCACCGCCACGGACGCCGCCCGGGCGGCACGGGTGCTCGGCGAGGTCCGTGCCTCCGCCCTCGCCGGACGGCGTCCGAACCCCTCCCCCCGCCCGGTGGTCAGGGAGTCCTGGAGCCGCATGCTGCAAAGCGGGATGGATCCCGACCACGACTTCCGGGCCGACCTGCTGAGCCATGACGAGGTGGAGCGCCGCCGTCATACCTCTCCCCTTCGGCATGTACTGCCGGTGCTGCGCGAGGGGTTGCTGTCCCTGGCGGACACCGCGCAGCACATCATGCTGGTCGCGGACGCGGACGCCCGGGTGTTGTGGCGGGAGGGCAGTACGGGGGTGCTCCGCAAGGCCGACGGGCAGGGCCTCGGGGTCGGCGCGGACCTGCGGGAGGAGACCGTCGGCACGAACGGGGTGGGCACGCCCCTGGTGGTCCGCCGCCCCGTCCAGGTGTTCGCCTCCGAGCACTTCGTGCGGGCCCTGCACTCCTGGACCTGTACGGGTGCGCCCATCACCGACCCGCGCGACGGCAGGCTCCTCGGGTCGGTCGACATCAGCGGCCCCCTGGAGACCCTGCACCCCGCGACGCTGGCGCTGGTCGACGCGGTCGCCAAGCTGGCCCAGTCCCGGCTGCGCGACCTGCACCTCACCTCGCTGGAACAACTGCGGGCGGTGGCGGCCCCGGTACTGGCCCGGATCGGCGGCCCGGCGGTCGCCGTGGACCGGGACGGCTGGACGGCGGCGGTGACGGGCATGCCGTACACCGGCCGCCTCGCCCTGCCCAAGTCCGTCTCGCCGGGCCGCTGTTGGCTGCCCGCGCTGGGGCTGTGCACGGTCGAGCCGCTCTCCGCCGGCTGGCTGATACGGCCCACCGCGGACCCCGCGCCCGCCACGACGGCCACCCGTATCGGCCTCGACGTCTCCCATCCGCGCCGCTGGACCGTCACCGTCTGCGGATCCGCTGGCTCCTGGACCCGTGAACTGAGCCCCCGCCACGCGGAGTTGCTGTACCTCCTCGCCCTCCACCGCGGTGGCCGCAGCGCGTCCGCCCTCGCCGACGACATGTTCGGCGACCCCGCCCGCACGGTCACCGTCCGCGCCGAGATGTCCCGCGTACGCCGCTACCTGGGCGCCTACCTCGACCACCGCCCGTACCGCTTCACGGAACGAGCCGACGTCGAGGTGATCCTTCCCGACAGCCCCCTGGATCTGCTGCCGCATTCGGTGGCACCGGGGGTGGTGCGGGCCAGGGGGGCGGCGTCAGTCGGACAGGCCTGGACGGAAGGGCCGTTGGGGCACGGGGAACAGTCCTAGAGTCGTGGCCGGCTACACCCGTGCGCCGAAAGTGTCCGACCATCTCGTGCTGTGGCGGCTGACAGCCCATCGGCCGAACCGGCTTCTGCGCACGCTGACCGAGCGCTGTCCCGAACTCGATGGATCGAAACAAACCTGCCGGCCCTGCCGCCGGACACATGTTTCATGGACGAGTTCCCCGATGCCCGACAGCACACGGATGCCCGACGGCACGCCGACGCGGTGGTGGACCATGTGCTGAAAGACGGCCCCGCCTCGCATGTCGCTTTCCCCCGCGCCGCCCCCTGACCCCGGCCGACCCCGGCCCGTGTCAAACCTCCCGCAACCCTCCCCCGATGTACGGATCATGGCCCCCAGGTGAGGGATCTCCCTGTATTTCCCGCGTCCTCGGCGTGACACGTGTCCCACTGCCGTAGCATCCCTTCCAGGCCACCCCACCTGTCCCTCCGTCAAGGTTCCGCTCGCAGGAGGCAGTTGGCCGACCGGGAGGTTGTGATGAAGCATCGCGGTAGGCACCGACGGCGCAGAAGGGGGCGCGCGCTGCGCGCTTCCCTCGCGGGGACCGCGCTGGCGCTCACGGCGGCGGCCACTCTGATCAGCACGTCCCAGGCGGCGGGCGGGAAGACGCCGGGCGGCCTGTCGGCGGTCGGTTCGGCCGCCGAGTTGCGCGACCTCCGCCTCACGGAGAACCTCACCGACCGGACCGCGCTGGAGACCCTCACCGCCGGGATGGGCGGCCGGGTCGGCGTCGACGAGGTGCTGCGCAGCGCCAACCACACGATGCGGGACGAGGGCGACTGCTTCGTCACCGAGAAGGGCGTCCTGCCGGTCGCGCCGACGGCCGCGCGGGCCTACTGCTGGGAGGCCCCGGACGCGGTCGACGACCGGTGGCGGCCCCAGTCGGTCACCACGTCCCGCGACAACAAGGTCCTCGTGTCCGGCTGGACCCACGCCGGCACCACCGCCGGCGAGGAGGGGCTCGCCCGGGTCGCCTTCGTCGACGCGAGCGACCCGTCGGACCTGAAGTACCGCTGGGTGCTGCTCGTCGTGCCGCAGGCCGACGGCAAGGGCCTGAAGGCGGTGCGTTCCCGGCTCGGCGGCATGGCCTGGTACGAGAACAAGCTGATCGTCACCGCCCGGAACCCGCAGAACAGCGGATACCGCGACGACTCCCTCTTCGTCTTCGACCTCGACCGCTTCCTCCGCGCCGACGTCACCGACAGCGACGCGATCGGCAAGGTCGACCGGGGCTTCTCCGCCCACCACTACCGGTATGTGCTGCCCGCGGTCGCCTCCTACAGCCCGGCCTCGGGCGACACCTGCGACGCACGCGGCAACGACGGGGTGCCTTGTCTCACCTCCCTCTCGCTCGACCGGACGTCGACGCCGCCGAGCGTCGTCGCGAACGAGTCGTTCGCGACGGGCAGCGGGACGGCGGCGCGTGTGTGGCGGTACGACCTCGACACCGTCTCCGACCGGGCGGGGCTGCTCGGCACCACCGGGCGGCAGGGCGAGGTCGAGGCCGACGAGGCGTACGAGACGAAGGCCACCGATGTCCGGGGCGTCCTCTCCCACGACGGCGACTGGTACGTGAGCCAGGCCGCCGCCAAGCATGGGCGGCACGGCACGGTGTGGCGGCAGGACGAGGAACGGGCCCGTGCCGCCAGCTGCACGGACGGCACCTCGGAGCACCAGTCGTACGCCTGCTGGGGGCTGCACGGCGGGCCCCTCTCCTACTCCCCCGAGACCGGCGAGCTGTGGACGCTCACCGCTCCCGTCCCCGAGCGGGTGCTGTACGCGGTGAAGCTGTCCGACGTCGAACGCGCCCTGGACTAGCGGCACGGGAGGCCGGCCCCTCGGTCACCTTCTTCGGCCGTGACACCTGCGCCACGAGGAGGAGCAGTACGCCGCAGGCGGCGACCAGGATCCAGCCCGGCCGGGACGCGTGCGCGAGTTCCGCCGGGCCGGCATCGGTGACCAGGCCGCCGGCGAGAGCGATACCGAGCGCGGAGCCGAGTTGCCGTGCCGTGGAGGTGATCGCCCCCGCCACACCGGCACGGGCGGCCGGCAGTCCGTTGACCGCGGTGTTGGTCAGCGGGGCGTTGGCGAAGCCGAACCCGATGCCGACGAACGCGTACGCGGTCAGCAGCAGGAGCACGCTCGTGTGCGGGGTGAGCCGCACCAGGCAGAGTCCGCCGACCGTGATGAACCCGCCGGCCAGCAGCAGCGGCGGCCGCGGTCCCGTGCGGCCGACCATGCGGCCCGCCCACGGGGCGCAGACGGTCGCCCCGACGGCCAGGGGCAGGGTCGCGACGCCCGCGGCCAGCGCCGTCCATTCCCGCGTGTGCTGCAGGTAGAGGGTGTTCAGCAGCAGCGTCGTGCTCAGCGCGACGAAGACCGCGACCGCGCCCACGACCGCACCGCTGAACACCGGGCGCCCGAAGAGGCGCAGATCCATGAGCGGCTCACGTCGGCGGGACTCGACCCGCACGAGAGCGGCCGCGGCCACGGCGCCGCACGCGTAGCCCGCCAGCGCTGCGGGCGATGTCCAGCCGATGCGCGGCCCTTCGATCAGGACGCCGACGACGACGGCGAGGACCACCGTCAGCAGGACCTGGCCGGGCAGGTCGAGCCGGCGGGCCCGCGGGGCCCGGGACTCCGGCACGAACGCGGCGCTGAGCAACAGGGCGGCGGCGATGACGGGCGCGTTGATCCAGAACAGGGCCCGCCAGTCGAGGTGCGCGAGCAGCACGCCGCCCGTCAGGGGTCCGGCGGCCATGCTCAGCCCGAACACCGAGGCCCAGACACCGATCGCCTGCGCCCGTTCCCTCGGGTCCGGCATCGCGTTCACCACGATCGCGAGCGCCACGGGGCTGAGCATCGAGGCGCCGACGCCCTGGAGGGCGCGGGCCGCGACGAGTACACCGGCCGACGGGGCGAGCGCGCAGAGCAGTGAGGCCGCGCCGAACACGGCCAGCCCGCTCTGGAAGACCCGGCGGCGTCCGAAGCGGTCCGCCAGCGCGCCGGCGGAGATCAGGAGACTGGCGAGGACGAGAGTGTAGGCGTCGACGATCCATTCGAGACCGCGGGTGTCGGTGTCCAGGCCACGCCCGATGGCCGGCAGACCGACGTTGACGATGGTGGTGTCGAGGCCGACCAGGAACATGCTCAGACAGCAGACGGCCAGGACCGTCCAGCGTCCGCGTGCGCTGAGGGTGGGGGGAGCGGGGTGGGTCGTCGTGGTCATGGGCCGCCTCCAGGTCCGGGAACAGGGCCCGCCAAGGCTCGGCCCGAGCGGCGGCCACGGCCCAGGGTTTTTGCGAACACTGCAAAACTGGGGTCATGGACATCACAGGATCCGGCGGCGCGCGGCTGGAGCAGATCCTCGACGGCATCGGGCCCCGGCTGCGCGGGCTGCGCAGGGACCGGGGTCTCACCCTGGAGGCACTCGCGGCCACGACCGGAATCTCCGTCAGCACGCTGTCCCGGGTGGAGTCGGGCAGGCGGCGTCCGACCCTGGACCTGCTCATCCCGCTGGCGCAGGCCCATCGCGTCAGCCTCGACCAGCTGGTGGCGGCGCCCGCCAGCGGTGACCCCCGGGTGCACCTCCGGCCCGTTCGCAAGGGGCGCGGAAGCGTCCTGGTGCCGCTGACGCAGTACCCGGGCCGCGTGCAGGTCTTCAAGCAGGTGCTGGCACCCCGCCCGCCGGAACTGGTCACCCACGAGGGCTACGAATGGCTCTACGTCCTCGCCGGCCGGCTCCAGGTCATCCTCGGGGAGCGGGACTTCACGCTGCGGCCCGGCGAGGTGGCCGAGTTCGACACCACCGAGCCCCACTGGTTCGGCCCCGCGGACTCGCACCCTGTGGAGATCCTGCACCTGTTCGGTCCACGAGGGGACCAGGCCGTCGTCCGTACCGGACCGTCCCACGCCGAGCCCGCCCCACCCTCCACCACCGACCCCGCTCCACCGGCCGACCCGGCCCCACCGTCGACGGCCTCCTGAGGCGCGCGGCCGGCCCCTCCCGACCGGTGGGCGGGACCGGCCTTGGTCGCGGGCCGACCCCCGTGATTCCCTGGCCGTATGAGCAGCCGCAGCACCCTCACCACCTGGTCCCTGGAGCAGACGTCCCCGGGCGACCTCCTGCCCGCCGCCGCACCCGAGGGCGACGAGGTCCGTATCGTCCGCGCCGAGGTGCCCTCCCCGGAGTTCAGCCGCTTCCTGTACGCGTCCGTCGGCGGCGACATCCTGTGGATCGACCGGCTGTCATGGTCGTACGCCCGGTGGCAGGAGCACCTGCTGCGGCCCGGCGTGGAGACGTGGGTCGCATACGACCGGGGCACGCCCGCGGGGTACGTCGAGCTGGAGCCGCAGGACGGCGGGGCCGTGGAGATCGTGTACTTCGGGCTGATCCCCGCCTTCCGCGGCCGGCGCATCGGCGGGCACCTCCTGTCGTACGGCACGGCCCGGGCCTGGGACCTCGCCGAGCGGTGGCCGGACCTGCCGCCGACCAAGCGGGTGTGGCTGCACACGTGCAGCCGGGACGGCGAACACGCCATGGCGAACTACCAGCGGCGCGGATTCAGGCTGTTCGACACCAAGGTGACGGAGGAGGCGGACGTGGCCGCGCCGGGGCCGTGGCCGGGCGCACTGCCGTCGACGTCATGACCCACATCACATCGTCTCGCCATTCGAGACATCCCTGTCCGACATGTGGATGAAGGTGGACTCGGTCTAAAGAGCCGTGACACGCTTCCGTCATGTCTGGAACTGGAATTGCCTTGGTGAGTCGGCGGCACGTCGACCTCGGCCGCATGTCCAGCGCCATCTGTCCGGTGAGCTGACGCCCCGACCGCGAGGGGTCGCCACGACCCCGGGCACCAGCGCCGCACCCCCTCCTCTGTTTCGGCCAGCGCAATGACGCGCAGGCGCCGCACACCGCTGCCGGTGTGCCCGCATGTGCGCGTACGCGCAGGTCAGAGCCGCTTACCGACTTGTCCGAAGGACGTAGAACCATGGCCGCCACCCCGGAGAACTCCGCCACGCCCCGCCGTAAGGTGAGCCGTCACCGTGGCGAAGGACAGTGGGCCGCCGGACATTTCACCCCGCTCAACGGCAACGAGCAGTTCAAGAAGGACGACGACGGTCTCAATGTGCGGACACGCATTGAGACGATCTACTCCAAGCGCGGCTTCGACTCGATCGACCCGAACGACCTGCGTGGCCGGATGCGCTGGTGGGGTCTCTACACCCAGCGCAAGCCCGGGATCGACGGCGGCAAGACCGCGATCCTGGAGCCGGAGGAGCTGGACGACAAGTACTTCATGCTGCGGGTGCGCATCGACGGCGGCCGTCTCACCACGCGGCAGCTGCGGGTGATCGGTGAGATCTCGCAGGAGTTCGCGCGGGGCACCGCGGACATCACCGACCGGCAGAACGTGCAGTACCACTGGATCCGGGTCGAGGACGTGCCCGAGATCTGGGAGCGGCTGGAGGCCGTGGGGCTGTCCACGACCGAGGCGTGCGGTGACACCCCGCGTGTGATCATCGGCTCGCCCGTCGCGGGTATCGCCGCCGACGAGATCATCGACGGCACCCCGGCCATGGAGGAGATCCAGCGGCGGATCATCGGCAACAAGGCGTTCTCCAACCTGCCCCGCAAGTTCAAGTCCGCGATCTCGGGTTCGCCGCTGCTGGACGTGGCGCACGAGATCAACGACATCGCCTTCGTCGGCGTCCGCCACCCGGAGCACGGCCCCGGGTTCGACCTGTGGGTCGGCGGCGGACTGTCCACCAACCCCAAGATCGGACAGCGGCTCGGCGCGTGGGTGCCGCTGGACGAGGTCGCGGACGTGTACGAGGGCGTCATCTCGATCTTCCGTGACTACGGCTACCGGCGGCTGCGCACCCGCGCCCGCCTGAAGTTCCTCCTCGCGGACTGGGGCACCGAGAAGTTCCGCCAGGTCCTGGAGGACGAGTACCTCAAGCGGAAGCTGATCGACGGGCCCGCCCCCGACCAGCCCGTGGAGCGCTGGCGCGACCACGTCGGTGTGCACCCGCAGAAGGACGGCCGCTACTACGTCGGGTTCGCCCCGCGCGTCGGCCGGGTCGACGGCACCACCCTGACGAAGATCGCCGATCTCGCCGAGGCCCACGGCTCGGGCCGGGTCAGCACCACCGTCGAGCAGAAGATGATCGTGCTCGACGTCACCGAGGACCAGGTCGACTCGCTCGTCGCGGGGCTGGAGGCGCTGGACCTCACGGTGAACCCGTCGCCGTTCCGGCGCGGCACGATGGCCTGCACCGGCATCGAGTACTGCAAGCTCGCGATCGTCGAGACCAAGGCCCGCGGCTCCTCCCTCATCGACGAACTGGAGCGCCGCCTCCCGGACTTCGACGAGCCGCTCACCATCAACATCAACGGCTGCCCCAACGCCTGCGCGCGTATCCAGGTGGCGGACATCGGTCTCAAGGGACAGCTCGTCCTCAACGAGCGGGGCGAGCAGGTCGAGGGCTTCCAGGTGCACCTGGGCGGCGCCCTCGGCCTGGAGGCCGGGTTCGGCCGCAAGGTGCGCGGTCTGAAGGTCACCTCCGAGGAACTGCCCGACTACGTCGAGCGGGTCCTCAGGCGCTTCGAGGAGGAGCGCGAGGACGGCGAGCGGTTCGCCACCTGGGTGGCCCGCGCCGGCGAGGAGTCCCTGTCATGAGCGAGCGAGCCGCCCCGTTCTACTGCCCCTACTGCGGCGACGAGGACCTGCGCCCGAACGAAGAGGGCCACGGCGCGTGGGAATGCGGGGCCTGCAATCGAGCCTTCCAGGTGAAGTTCCTCGGGCTGCTGGCCCGGGGGCTTCAGCGAGCCGACAGCGGAGGGGACCACATATGACGACCGTTCAGGCGGATGACGACACATCCGCGTCGCTGAGCGACGACGACAGCCCGGCCGGCCCCGAGGACGCCCGGCGCGCCGAACTGAAGGCGCTCGCCGAGCAGGCCGGCCGTGATCTGGAGGACGCCTCGGCCCTGGAGATCCTCCAGTGGGCCGTGGACACCTTCGGCGAGCGGTTCTGCGTGACCTCCTCCATGGAGGACGCCGTGGTCGCGCACCTCGCCTCCCGGGCCCGGCCCGGCGTGGACGTGGTGTTCCTCGACACCGGCTACCACTTCCCGGAGACCATCGGCACCCGGGACGCGGTGGAGGCCGTGATGGATGTCAACGTCCTCACGATCACCCCGCGCCAGACGGTCGCCGAACAGGACGCCGAGTACGGTCCGAAGCTCCACGACCGCGACCCGGACCTGTGCTGCTTCCTGCGCAAGGTCAAGCCGCTCGAAGAGGGCCTCGCCGGCTTCGACGCATGGGCGACGGGCCTGCGCCGCGACGAGTCCCCGACCCGGGCGAACACCCCGGTCGTCGCCTGGGACGAGAAGCGGGGCAAGGTCAAGATCGCCCCGATCGCCCGCTGGACGCAGGACGACGTGGACGCCTACGTCGCCGAGCACGGGGTGCTCACCAACCCGCTGCTCATGGACGGCTACGCCTCCGTGGGCTGCGCCCCCTGCACCCGCCGCGTAGCCCCCGGCGAGGACGCGCGCGCCGGCCGCTGGGCCGGCAGCGCCAAGACCGAGTGCGGGCTGCACCTGTGACCGCGACCGTGCCCGTGACGAACCAGGAGAACCAAGTGACGACCGGAGCCACCGTCTGGCTCACGGGTCTGCCGAGCGCCGGCAAGACCACCATCGCGTACGAGCTGGCGAACCGGCTGCGTGAGGAGGGCCACCTCGTCGAGGTGCTCGACGGCGACGAGATCCGCGAGTTCCTCACCGCCGGACTCGGCTTCAGCCGCGCCGACCGGCACACCAACGTGCAGCGCATCGGCTTCCTCGCCGACCTGCTCGCCCGCAACGGCGTCAAGGTGCTGGTCCCGGTCATCGCGCCGTACGCCGACAGCCGCGCGGCGGTGCGTGAGCGGCACGCGGCGAGCGGTGCCGCGTACGTGGAGGTGCATGTGGCCACTCCGGTCGAAGTGTGCTCCGAACGCGATGTGAAGGGGCTGTACGCCAAGCAGGCGGCGGGCGAGATCTCCGGGCTGACCGGGGTCGACGACCCGTACGAGGCGCCCGTGAACCCGGACCTGCGCATCGAGTCGCAGGACCAGACGGTCCAGGAGTCCGCGGCGCTGGTCCACAAGCTGCTCACCGAGAGGGGTCTGGCATGACGACGACCGTCGCGACCGTGTCCGAGGGCACCGGCACGCCGTACACCCTCTCCCACCTGGACGCGCTGGAGTCCGAGGCCGTCCACATCTTCCGTGAGGTGGCCGGCGAGTTCGAGCGGCCGGTGATCCTTTTCTCCGGCGGCAAGGACTCCATCGTCATGCTGCACCTGGCGTTGAAGGCGTTCGCCCCGGCGGCGATCCCCTTCTCCCTGCTGCACGTGGACACCGGGCACAACTTCCCCGAGGTCATCGAGTACCGGGACCGCACGGTGGCGAAGCACAACCTGCGGCTGCACGTGGCCTCCGTGCAGGACTACATCGACCGCGGGGTCCTCAAGGAGCGCCCCGACGGCACCCGCAACCCGCTGCAGACGGTGCCGCTGACCGAGAAGATCCAGTCGGAGAAGTTCGACGCGGTCTTCGGCGGCGGCCGGCGCGACGAGGAGAAGGCCCGCGCCAAGGAGCGGGTGTTCTCGCTGCGCGACGAGTTCTCCCAGTGGGACCCGCGTCGTCAGCGCCCCGAGCTGTGGCAGCTGTACAACGGCCGGCACGCGCCCGGCGAGCACGTCCGGGTCTTCCCGCTGTCCAACTGGACCGAGCTGGACGTCTGGCAGTACATCGCCCGCGAGGGCATCGAACTGCCGGAGATCTACTTCGCGCACGAGCGTGACGTGTTCCAGCGGGCCGGCATGTGGCTCACCGCCGGCGAGTGGGGCGGCCCGAAGGAGGGCGAGACCGTCGAGAAGCGGCTCATCCGCTACCGGACCGTGGGTGACATGTCCTGCACCGGTGCCGTCGACTCCGACGCCGTGACGCTGGAGCAGGTCATCACCGAGATCGCCGCGTCCCGGCTCACCGAGCGGGGCGCCACCCGCGCCGACGACAAGCTGTCCGAGGCCGCGATGGAAGACCGCAAGCGCGAGGGGTACTTCTAAGCATGACGACGACCGCGGAACTCTCCGCCACCACGCTCCTCAGGTTCGCCACCGCGGGCTCCGTCGACGACGGCAAGTCCACCCTCGTCGGCCGGCTGCTGCACGACTCCAAGTCGGTCCTCACCGACCAGTTGGAGGCCGTGGAGCGCGCCTCGGCGAACCGCGGCCAGGAGGGCCCGGACCTCGCGCTGCTCACCGACGGTCTGCGGGCCGAGCGGGAGCAGGGCATCACCATCGACGTGGCGTACCGCTACTTCGCCACGGCCAAGCGCCGGTTCATCCTCGCCGACACGCCCGGCCATGTGCAGTACACCCGCAACATGGTGACGGGTGCCTCCACCGCCGAGCTGACGGTGATCCTGGTCGACGCCCGCAACGGTGTCGTCGAGCAGACCCGCCGGCACGCCGCGATCGCCGCGCTGCTGCGCGTCCCGCACGTGGTGCTGGCCGTCAACAAGATGGACCTCGTCGCGTACGAGGAGAAGGTCTTCGCCGCGATCGCCGAGGAGTTCACGGCGTACGCGACCGAGCTGGGCGTCCCCGAGGTCACCGCGATCCCGATCTCGGCGCTGGTGGGCGACAACGTGGTGGAGCCGTCCGCCCACATGGACTGGTACGGCGGCCCGACGGTGCTGGAGCACCTGGAGACCGTGCCGGTCAGCCACGACCTGGCGCACTGCCACGCCCGGCTGCCCGTGCAGTACGTGATCCGCCCGCAGACCGCCGAGCATCCCGACTACCGGGGCTACGCCGGTCAGATCGCCGCCGGTACGTTCCGGGTCGGTGACCCGGTGACGGTGCTGCCGTCGGGCCGTGCGACGAAGGTCGCGGGGATCGACGTGCTCGGCAAGCCGGTCGACGTCGCCTACACCCCGCAGTCGGTGACGCTCCTGCTGGAGGACGACATCGACATCTCGCGCGGCGACCTGATCGTGCCGAGCAAGGACGCGCCCGCGACGACGCAGGACATCGAGGCGACCGTGTGCCATGTCGCCGACCAGCCGCTGACGGTGGGCCACCGGGTGCTCCTCAAGCACGGCACCCGCACGGTGAAGGCGATCGTCAAGGACATCCCGTCCCGTCTCACGCTCGACGACCTGTCCCTGCACCCGCACCCGGGACAGCTCGTCGCCAACGACATCGGCCGGGTGAAGGTCCGGACGGCGGAGGCGCTGCCCGTCGACTCCTACGCCGACTCCCGCCGCACCGGTTCGTTCATCCTGATCGACCCGTCCGACGGCACGACCCTGACCGCCGGGATGGTCGGCGAGTCGTTCGCCTCCCCGGAGCCCGTCAAGGACGAGTCCGAGGACGACGGGTGGGACTTCTGACATGAGCCCCGTGGACTACTACGCGACGTTCGCGAAGGAGGGCGGCCGTGTCGGCTCCGGCGCCCTCGGCAGCGGGCAGGGCGGGGTCGCCCGATGTGTGTGCTGACGTACGCGCACCGCTTGCGCGCCCCGTCCCCCCACCGGACGTCCCCGCTGCGACGAAGACCCTTTTCCTGATTCCCCGGCCACACCCGAAGAGGTTGTGACCGCCGGGCCTCCGAGAGGAACACCTCCCGTGCCTGCCATCCGCTCATCCGCCTTCCGGCGCTCCGTCGCGGTCATCGCAACGCTTCCCCTGCTCACCCTCGCCGCCTGCGGCTACGGCTCCGAGGCCAAGGACGACGACACCGCCAAGGTCGCCGCCGGGGCCAAGAAGATCGAGGGTCTCGACACCGTCAAGATCGGCTACTTCGGCAACCTGACGCACGCCACCGCGCTGGTCGGCCGTCAGGAAGGCATCTTCCAGAAGGAGCTCGGCGCCACCAAGGCCGAGTACGCGACCTTCAACGCCGGGCCGTCCGAGATCGAGGCGCTGAACTCGAAGTCGATCGACATCGGCTGGATCGGCCCCTCCCCGGCGATCAACGGCTACACCAAGTCCGCGGGCAAGGGCCTGCGCATCATCGGCGGTTCGGCCTCCGGCGGTGTGAAGCTCGTGGTGAACCCGGACAAGATCAAGTCCCTGAAGGACGTCAAGGGCAAGAACATCGCGACCCCGCAGCTCGGCAACACCCAGGACGTGGCGTTCCTCAACTGGATCGCCGAGCAGGGCTGGAAGGTCGACGCGGAGAGCGGCAAGGGCGACGTCTCCGTCGTCCGCACCGACAACAAGATCACCCCGGACGCCTACAAGTCGGGCTCCATCGACGGCGCGTGGGTGCCGGAGCCGACCGCGTCGAAGCTGGTCGCCGAGGGCGCGAAGGTGCTGCTGGACGAGGCCGACCTGTGGCCGGACAAGAAGTTCGTGATCACGAACATCATCGTGCGGCAGGACTTCCTGAAGGAGCACCCGAAGGTCGTCGAGGCGGTGCTGCGCGGCGCGGTGAAGACGAACGCCTTCATCAACTCCGACACGGAGAAGGCGAAGGCGGCCGCCAACGCCCGTCTGAAGGAGGACTCGGGCAAGGCCCTGGACGCCAAGGTCCTCGACCCGGCGTGGACGTCGATCCAGTTCACCAACGATCCGCTGGCCTCCACCCTCAACACCGAGGCGGAGCACGCGGTCAAGGCCGGTCTGCTGAAGGACCCGCTGCTCGACGGCATCTACGACCTGTCGATCCTCAACAAGGTCCTGAAGGCCGAGGGCGAGTCCGAGGTCGACGACGCCGGCCTCGGCGTCAAGTAACCGCAGTCCGCTGAGTTCCCAGGAGGTGACGACCATGGCCACCGCACTCGCCAAGGCCGCCGACGGTGTCGGGACCGTCGAGCACGCCGCCCGTATCGAGCACGTGTCGAAGTCCTTCGCCGGACCCGCCGGGCAGCAGCTCGTCCTCGACGACATCACTCTCGATGTCGCTCCGGGCGAGTTCGTCACCCTCCTGGGGGCCTCGGGTTGCGGCAAGTCCACGCTGCTCAACCTGGTCGCGGGGCTGGACGCCCCGACCGCGGGCAGCATCACGACCGACGGGCGTCCCGCCCTGATGTTCCAGGAGCACGCCCTGTTCCCGTGGCTGACCGCGGGCAAGAACATCGAACTCGCCCTGAAGCTCCGGGGGGTTCCGAAGAACGAGCGGCGCGAGCGCGCCGAGGCCCTGCTCGAACTCGTCCGGCTGAAGGGCGCGTACGGCAAGCGGGTGCACGAGCTGTCCGGCGGTATGCGTCAGCGGGTGGCGCTGGCGCGGGCGCTCGGACAGGAGAGCAAGCTGCTGCTGATGGACGAGCCGTTCGCGGCGCTCGACGCCATCACGCGGGACGTGCTGCACGACGAGCTGACCCGGATCTGGGAGGAGACGCGGCTCTCCGTCCTCTTCGTCACGCACAACGTCCGTGAGGCGGTGCGCCTCGCCCAGCGGGTGGTGCTGCTGTCCTCGCGTCCGGGCCGGGTGGCCCGGGAGTGGCGCGTGGACATCCCGCAGCCGCGCCGTATCGAGGACGCGCCGGTGGCGGAGCTGTCCTTGGAGATCACCGATGTTCTGCGTGAGGAGATCCGCCGTCATGGCCAGCAGTGAGACGAGGACGACGGACACCCTCGAGGCGCCGGCCGGCGACAAGGACCGGCTCGGCGCGGTGGAGGCGGGTCTCGACGCGCTGGAGACGACCGGCACCGGCCGGCCCTCCTTCGGCGAGACCCTCCGTACCAAGATCGTGCCGCCGGTCGTCGCGGTCGTGCTGGTCCTCGCGGTGTGGCAGGGCCTGATCTCGTTCGGGATCGTCACGGACCCGGCCACGCTGCCCTCGCCGTCCGCCGTGTGGGACGCGGCGGAGCAGGCGTGGCTGGAGGGCAAGCTGCTCGGCTACATCTGGACGAGCGTCTCGCGCGGTCTGTTCGGGTTCCTGATCGCGCTGGCGATCGGCACCCCGCTGGGCATCCTGGTGGCCCGGGTGCGCTTCGTGCGGGCGGCGATCGGCCCGATCCTCTCCGGTCTCCAGTCCCTGCCGTCGGTGGCGTGGGTGCCGCCGGCCGTGGTCTGGCTGGGCCTGAGCGACGAGATGATGTACGCGGTGATCCTGCTCGGCGCGGTCCCGTCGATCGCCAACGGGCTGGTCTCCGGCATCGACCAGGTGCCGCCGCTGTATCTGCGGGCGGGCCGCACCATGGGCGCCACCGGACTGCAGGGCGCCTGGCACATCGTGATGCCGGCCGCGCTGCCCGGCTACCTGGCGGGGTTGAAGCAGGGCTGGGCGTTCTCGTGGCGCTCGTTGATGGCGGCGGAGATCATCGCTCACCACCCCGATCTCGGTGTGGGACTCGGCCAGCTGCTGGAGAACGGCCGCACCAACATCGACATGGCCACCGTCTTCCTCGCCATCTTCCTGATCCTGCTGGTCGGTATCGCCATCGACCTGCTGATCTTCAGCCCCCTGGAGCGCCGGGTCCTGCGCGGCCGCGGTCTGCTCGTGAAGAGCTGAGAGGACCACCGTTCCATGCGCAGTCCCGTCCTGCTCGTCGTCGCCCATGGCAGCCGCGACCCGCGGCACGCCGCGACCGTGCACGCCCTCGTGCGGCGGGTCCGGGCGACGCGTCCCGGGCTGCGCGTGGAGACGGGCTTCCTGGACTTCAACGTCCCCTCGGTGCAGGGGGTGCTGGAGTCACTCGCGGCGGAGGGCGTCGAGGACGTGGTGGCACTGCCGCTGCTCCTGACCCGGGCGTTCCACGCCAAGGCGGACATCCCGGCGGTGCTGCGCGACGCGCCGCCCCGGCTGCGGATCCGCCAGGCGGAGGTGCTCGGCCCGTCGCCGCTGCTGACGGCCGGGCTCGAACGCCGGCTGTACGAGGCGGGCCTGAGCCCCGCCGACAAGCCCTCGACCGGGGTCGTACTGGCCTCGGCGGGGTCCACGGACCCGGAGGCGATCGCGGTGATCGCAGCAATCGCGCGGGAGTGGCGGCACACCGGTTGGTGCGCCGTGCGACCCGCGTTCGCCTCCGCGTCGCTGCCCCGCACGGCGGACGCCGTACGGGAGCTGCGGGCGCTCGGCTGCCGTCGGGTGGCCGTGGCGCCGTACGTCATCGCGCCCGGCCGGCTGCCGGACCGTATCGCCGCCGGTGCCCAAGAGGCCGGCGCCGACATCCTCGCCGAGGTGCTCGGCCCCGCCCCCGAGCTGGCCGAACTGCTGCTGCGCCGCTACACCGCCGCGCTGGGCGCCGGGCAGCTCACGGCGGCCTGACCGACCGCCCCAGGTCCCGTCCGGCGTCCAACACTTGCCCGCCCTATCGAAACTCGATAGATTCCCATCGCAACTCGATGGGAGGGTGGGCCATGGGAAAGCTGACCGTGCGTGCGCTGCGCGCTGTGCTCGTGGTGATGTTCGCCGGCACCTTGTTCGTGCAGGCGTCGATGCTGTGGGTGCTGGTGAGCGGCGCCGACCCCGAGGACGGGACGCTGCCGCTGACCGCGCTGCGCGTGATCACCCTCCTGGGCATGGTGTCGGTCCAGGTCGCCCTGTTCTGCGTGTGGCGACTGGTGACGATGGTGCGCCGCGGGACCGTGTTCTCCCACGCCGCCTTCCGGTACGTGGACGGTGTGATCGGCGCGATCGTGTCGGCCGCTCTCGTCTGGTTCGCGGTCACGGCCGTCAACGCGCCGGGACAGCGGGAGGACCCGGGCGTCACCGTCATCATGGGCGGGATCGGCGTGGGCATCCTGGGCATCGCGCTGATCGTGCTCGTCCTGCGGATGCTGCTCGCCCAGGCCGTCGCCCGCGACGGTGAGGCGACGCTGATGCGGGCCGAGCTGGACGAGGTGATCTGATGCCGATCGCCGTCGACATCGACGTGATGCTGGCCAGGCGGAAGATGTCCGTGGGCGAACTCGCCGACCGCGTGGGGATCACCCCCGCCAACCTGGCGGTCCTCAAGAACGGCCGCGCCAAGGCGGTGCGCTTCGCCACCCTCGCCGCGCTGTGCGAGGTGCTCGACTGCCAGCCGGGCGATCTGCTGCGGTGGGAGGCCGGGGACGCGGCGGAAGAATGACGCGCCCCCGGCCGACCGGCCGACCGGCCCTCGCTCAGGTCGTCGGGTCCACCTGGGTCGCCGGGTCCAACGGGTCCACCGGGTGGAAGTTGATGCGTTCGCTCACCACAGGGAAGCCGGCCTTCGTGAAGTTCGCGGCCATGGGGAAGTTGCCCTGGTCCGTCGCTCCGCTGACGAACTCCGCGCCCTGCTCCACGAGGACGTGCGTGCACTCGGCGAGGAGGTCGTAGGCGTAGCCGTGACCGCGGTGTTCGGGGAGGACCCCGATGAAGCCGATGGTCGGGCCGGAGGGGTTGTGTGCCGGGATGTGGATGCCCGCGAGGTCGCCGTCGGGGGTGTGCGCGACCTGCCACCACTCCCTCGGGGAGGGGCACCAGTGGAAGAAGTCGAGCTCCTCCTGGGCGGCCCGGTCGAGACCGCCCTCCTCGATGGCCCTGAGAGCGTGGGCGTCCAGGGTGACGGAGTGAATGCGGCGCAACGCGTCCCGGAACACCTCGTCGTCGGCCTCGGCGCTGAACCGCAGGCGCCCGGGCCGCTCGGGCAGACCCCGCTCCGGGGTCCAGCGGTACAGGAAGCGTTCCACGAGGAGGGCGTACCCGGCGGCTCGGGCGGCGCCGAAGCGGGCCTCGGCCGCGTTGCGCAGGGCGGGGTCGTCCCGCCAGCCGCCGGGCAGGTTGATCTCCAGTTCGACCCGCCAGGGGGCGGAGCGCAGGAGTTCGGCGCCGGCCTCCTCCTCGCCCTCGGCGACGTCGAACCAGTTGATGTTGACGGGCTCCGGGTCGTCGGGCCCGCCCCACCAGGCGCCGCGTGCGACGACCTCGCCGTCGCGCAGGGCGACGCGCTTCCAGTCGGGGCGGAACCGGGTGCGCCGGTGGCCCTCACGGGCGCCCAGCGGGTCGGGGTGTGCGTCGAAGAGAGAGGCGTCGCTCGCGGTGAGCGCGCGGATGACCGTGTCGGTCATGAGGGGATCCTCCGGGATACGAGCTGCTGGCAGCGCTCCCGGTCAGACCTCGTCGAACACGCCGGGACAGCGGGGAAGGGAGCGCGGGACAGGTGTGGAACGCACGGCACTCGCCTCCTTCCGTCGGTCTCAGGGCGTGGAGGCCGACAGTACGTCGTCCCCGGTGGGGCCGTCCATCGGTTTTCCGTCGGTTCCCTGGCCGGTGTCGACCGGTGCGCCGCCCCTCGGGTCACGGCCGCTCGACGCCAGCGCCCGGTCGAAGGTCGGGGCGTCGGACGGCACGGGCACCGGGGCCGCGAAGCCGTCGTACTTCCGGTAGAGCTCGCCGTGGGTCTCGACGACGCCGAGGACGAAGCGGGCGGCCTCCTCGGAGAGGTGGAACTCCTGACCGGTGACGGTGGCGACGTCCCAGCCGTGGACGGCCATCTCCTTGATGATCATCCCGGCGAGGTCGGCGGCCGGCAGCGGGCCCATGCCGAGGTCGATGTCGCCCTCCCACAGCGCCGGGTCGGCCCAGGCCGCGACCGCCCGGTCCAGCTGGGCGGCGTACGCGTCGGCCCAGTCCGGGTCGGCGGCGAAGTCGCGCTTCGTCAGTTCCTCGGGGAGCGGGGTGCGCCGGGCGCGGTGTTCCAGGCCGTGCGAGGTGTAGAGGACCCAGTGGTTCACCAGGGCGCGGACGTCCCAGTCGGGGCAGTGGGTGGGGAGGGCGAGCTGCGCCGCCGTGACGCCCCGTGCGACACGGGCCGCCTCGGCGGCGCATTCGACCATGTGCGGGTACGAGTCGTGGCTGTTCATGCGTCCCACGCTAGGGACGGCGCACGCCCGGCTCTTGAACAAACGCGACACCGTCGACGACACGACCTGCCCCCGGCCGACCGGCTCCCCGCGTCCGCCCGCCGCCTACTCCCCCGCGTCGGCCCGCGCCGCCTCCTCCCCCGCCTTCTCCCGCTCAGCCTCGTCCGCCTCCCGCTCAGCCTCGTCCGCCCGCCGCACGAGTTCCGCGACCGGCATCGAGCCGGCGGGCCGGCGCTCGTGGGCGAAGGTGTTCGCGAGGCGTTGCAGCAGCTCGTTCAGCGGGGTCGGTACGCCGTGCAGCCGGCCGAGCAGGACGATCTCACCGTTGAGGTGGTCGGCCTCGATGGTGCCGGTGCCGCGGGTGAGGGACTGCCAGGACGAGCCGCCGCCGCGCGGGACGCCGTCCAGCGGCACCAGGGTGATCTTGTCGCCCCTGGCCCTCCGCTGCTCCTCGGCACTCGCGTACGCGATCCCCGCGGCGTCGAGCACCCGCTCGCCCTCCGCGCGCACCCGGGCGAGCAGCGCGCCGGCCTCCTCGCCGTCGACGGGGCCGGTCAGCGCTTCGAGGGCGTTGCCCAGGTTGCCCAGCAGTTTGGCGTACTGCCAGCGCTGGACGTCCGGTACGACGGGCGCCTCGAACCGGGACTTCTCCAGGTCGGCGGCGATGCGGTGGGCCGTCTCGTCGGTGCCGTGGGGGTGGCGGCCGAGGTGGAGCATGCCGGTGAGCGGGGTGCCGGCCGCCGACACGACGCCGGGCTCCACGAAGGTGGAGGGAAGCCATACGCAGACGCCGTACACGCGCCGGAAGCGGCGGAGGGCGAGCCGTGCGCTCTCCACACCGTTCTGGGCGCAGACCAGGGGGAGCCGCTCGGCGGCCGTGCCGCCGCCGGCCACCGGGGCGGGGCCCCAGGTCGCGAGGGCCGCCTCGGTGTCCTGGGTCTTCACGGCGAGGAGGAGGACGTCGTCGGGGCGGAGTTCGCCGAGCGCGGCGGGGCCGTCCACGGTGAGGAGGGGATGGGTGCGGTCGCCGTCCGGGGTCCTGAGGCGGAGGCCGTGGTCGCGCAGGGCCGTGTACTGGGCGCCGCGGGCGACGAGGACGACCTCGTGGCCCGCCTCGGCCAGGCGCCCGCCTATGGCTCCGCCGACCGCGCCGGCTCCGATGACGAGGTAGCGCATGGGTCAGCCTCCGGTCGAGGTCAGTTCGGCCATCTTCACGACGGTGTTCCAGTTGCGGGTGGTGGCGATCAGGCCCTTCACCAGGCGCGGCTTCGCGAGCGCCTCCGCCAGCTTGGAGCGGCCGAGGCCGTCGGGGGCGTACAGGTAGAGCGCCCGGTCGCCGAGCCTGAACTCCTCGGGCAGGAAGGCCGATCGGTCGAGTCCGGCGAAGCGTTCCTCCGCCACCTGCTCCGAGAAGTAGGTGACGTGCAGTTGCTTGCCCTCCAGTTCGGCGGCCGGGAACGGGCAGTCGGCCCGTACCGCCTCCAGGTAGGCGTGGTCGCGCACCAGGACGTCCACGGTGAACCCGAAGTGCTTCTCGAGGGCGGCGGTGATCTCGGCGGCGAGGGAGTCCTCGTCGCCGTGGTCGCTGGCGAAGACCGCGTTGCCGCTCTGGAGGTAGGTGGCCACCGCGTCGTACCCGAGGCCCGACAGCAGCGTACGGAGGTCGCCCATCGGGACCTTCCTGCTGCCCCCCACGTTGATTCCGCGCAACAGCGCGGCGTACGTCGTCATGCGCTCACGATAGGCACGTGGGGGCCGGTCGTACGCCCGGTCGGGGCAGGTGCGTCCCTGAGGCCGCGCCCCGAGGGCGCGGGATAGGTGTAAGGGGCCGCCGTCCTCCCTGGTGGGGAGGCGACGGGGTCCGAGGGGTGGAGGTGCCGGATCGCGGGTTCACCGGACAGCACGACGAGATGGCTTTATCCGGCCCATACCTTCGAGACGGAAGGTGGCGGCAGGGGGTCGCCACCGCTCACGAGGGGGCTTGCCCGTCATGGGGAACGGAGACGTACGGGTGCGGGGTATCGCCGCCCGGGCCGGTGGCTGGAGCGCCCGGCACCGATGGGCGGCCGTGGGGATCTGGGTGCTGTTCGTCGTCCTGGCGATGGGGATCGGCTCGGCGGCGGGCCGGGTCGACGTCCGGGACAGCGACCAGCTCAAGGGCGAGACCAGTACGGCCGCCCACATCATCGAGGAGGCGGGGATCGAGGAACCGGCGAGCGAGTCGGTCCTGATCCAGGCGAAGGACAAGGGGCTCAAGGCCACGGACGCGGAGTTCCGGGCCGCCGTGGCCGCGGTGATCAAGGCCGTCGACGGCACCGGTGAGGCCAGCGGCGTCACCTCGCCGTACGACAGCCGGACGATCTCGAAGGACGAGCGCAGCGCGCTCGTGCAGTTCGATGTGAAGGGCGACTCGGAGACCGCCGGTGAGCGCATCGAGCCGGTGCTGAAGGCCGTCGAGGGGGTGCAGGAGGAGCACGCGTCGGTGCGGATCGAGGAGATCGGCGGCGCCAGCATGATGAAGACGTTCTCCGACGCGTACGGGGACGACTTCCAGAAGGCCGAGTACTCCGCCGTACCGGTGGCCCTCGGCATTCTGCTGATCGCCTTCGGCGCGGTCGTGGCGGCGCTGCTGCCGGTGGCCCTGGCCCTCACCGCGATCATGGCGACGATGGGTCTGATGGCCATCGTCAGCCATGCGATGCCGATGAGCGACACCGCCAACTCGGTGATGCTGCTGGTGGGTCTGGCCGTCGGTGTCGACTACTGCCTGTTCTATCTGCGGCGCGAGCGCGAGGAGCGCGAGGCCGGCCGGGACGCGCAGACCGCCCTCAGGATCGCCGCCGCCACCAGCGGCCGCGCGATCATCGTCTCCGGTGTCACGGTGTGCGTGGCGATGGCGGGCATGCTGTTCACCGGTCTCGCCGAGTTCGAGGCGATGGGCCTGGCCTCGCTGATGGTCGTGGCGGTCGCCATGGTCGGGTCGGTGACCGTCCTGCCCGCGCTGCTGTCGCTGCTGGGCGAGCGCGTCGAGAAGGGCAAGATCCCCTTCCTGCACCCGCAGAGCAAGCTCCGCCGCAACCGGGGCGGCGTCAACCGCGAGAGCCGGTTCTGGACGGCCGTACTGAAGGGCGTGCTCGCCCGGCCGGTCGTCTCGGTCGCCGTCGCGGGCGGCGCGCTGCTCGCCATCGCGGCTCCCGCGCTCGGCATGAAGACCGAGCAGCTCACCCTGGACAAGGAGTTCGGCGACTCGCTGCCCATCGTGCAGACGTACAACCGGCTCAACGAGGCGTTCCCGGGCGGCTCCGAGCCGGCCGAGGTGGTCGTCAAGGCGAAGGACATCAACTCCGCCGACGTGAAGGCGGCCCTGGCCGACTTCCGGGAGCGGGCGATCAGCTCCGGTGCCTCGCGCGGCCCGGTCGAGATCAAGGTGCACGACGCGCAGAACCTCGCCTTCGTCTACGTCCCGCTGGTGGGCGGCTCCGACCTCGACAGGGCGGGCGAGAGCCTGGACAAGCTGCGGGACGAGGTGCGCCCGGCGACGCTCGGCAAGGTGGACGGCGTCGAGGCACCGATCACCGGGCAGGTCGCCGGTTCGAAGGACTTCAACGACGAGCTGGGGGGAGCGGTCGTTCCGGTCTTCGCGTTCGTGGTGGTCTTCGCCTTCGGTCTGATGCTGCTGTCGTTCCGCTCGCTGACCGTCGCCGTGACGTCGATCGTGCTGAACCTGCTGTCGGTGGGCGCCGCGTACGGCATCCTCGTCGCGGTCTTCCAGCACGGCTGGGGCGCCTCGCTGGTGGGCGCGGAGGGCGTGGGCGCCATCATCACCTGGCTGCCGCTGTTCCTCTTCGTGATCCTTTTCGGTCTGTCGATGGACTACCACGTGTTCGTGGTCTCGCGGATCCGTGAGGCGCGGTTGCGGGGCCGTACGACGAAGGACGCGATCCAGCACGGTGTGGTGACCACGGCGGGCGTCGTCACCAGTGCCGCCGTCATCATGGTCGCCGTCTTCGCGATCTTCGGGACGCTGTCCATGCAGTCCATGAAGCAGATGGGCGTGGGCCTGGCGGCCGCCGTGCTCATCGACGCGACCATCATCCGGGGTGTGCTGCTCCCGGCGGTGATGGCCCTGCTCGGCGAACGCAACTGGTACCTGCCGAAGTGGCTGCACCGCCTGCCCGACCTCACCCACGACGAGTCGCCGGAGCCGGGACCGGTCCCGGGGTCCCGGAAGGACGACGCGGTACGGGTCTGACGGGCCGTCCCGTGCGCGGGGGCCGGGGTGCGTGGCGCACCCCGGCCCCCGTGCCGTGCCGTACGACCGTCAGGCCGCCCTGGTGATCGTCTCGGTGACCGTCTCGCGGTCGAAAGAGTCGATCGTGCGGGCGAAGTCCCTGGTGGACAGCAGCAGTTTGTAGATGATGGCCAGTTCGAAGACGAGGAGCAGCACACCCGAGACGATGGTCGCCGGCAGCACCGAGTCGACCAGCGGGCCGATCATGAAGACACCCATCTGGAACTCGATGCCGCTGATCAGATGGGGACGGACACGGTGACGCAGCAGGAAGGAACGGACGCGCAGATACGCGGGGAAGCGGCGGCGGAACTCCTGGTGGAGGTCGACGACCTGGGCCTGCGGGGCGCTCTGGACGGCCTCGGCGGTCACCGTGCGCAGGTCCTGCTCGATGTCGGCCTCGGGGTTCTCGCGGAGCAGGTCCTCCATGAAGGCGAGCTCGCGCTCGTTCTCGGCGCGGCGGGCCTCGCGGAGCCGCACCTTGATCTGCTTGCGCATGGTGTGGCGGACCTTGAAGGTCTCCAGGGAGTTGATGTAGCGCAGCGCGTCGCAGCCGATGACGGCGGCGGCGAGCCAGATGTAGAGGGTGTCGCCGGTGCGGTGGTACTGCCCGGCCATCAGGGCGACCGCGCACGCCGCCACCCGGATGCGGTCGAAGACGAAGTCGAGCCAGGCGCCGAACACGGAGCCCTGGCCGGTGAGCCGGGCGACCTTGCCGTCCATGCAGTCGAGGATGAAGCTCAGGTGGTAGAGGACGGCGCCGGCGATCAGCCACCGCCAGTCGCCCAGCGCGAAGAAGGCCGCCGACACCAGACCGAGCAGGAAGGCGCCCCAGGTCAGCTGGTTGGGCGTGATCCTCGTGTACTTCGCGGTGAGCCGCACGAGCGGTGTGGCGACCGGGTCGACGAGGAGCACGGTCCACCAGGCGTCACGCTTCTTCTGCGTGACGCGGCGCACCTCTGCGAGGTCGGGTATGTCTCGGCGCATGGGTCAACTTCCTGGCGTTCGAAGTGAGTTCGCATTCAGCTTGGGAGCTGTTCACCCGAGGTACAAGAAGTGCCCAGTGCAACCTTTCGGACGGGGTAACGGTCGTACTCGGCAACAGGATCAGTGCGCTCACCCCACAGGACGGGCGTTACCCGAGCGTTATGAAGCGACCGGATCGTTACCTGAATTGCGCCGAGACGTCATGGTGGAGACGCAACCGTCCTGCTTTTTCCTGCATCGTCTCACTATGGCCGGGCGTTGAGCGCGGCTTCGATGAGATCGGCGGCCCGCCGGGTGCCGCCCTCCCGCGCCATCTCCTCCCCCACCTCCTTGAGCCGGCGCGCCACCTCGGGATCGTCGACGAGGGCGAGCACCGCCTCACGCAGGGTCGCGGCCGTCGCCTCCTCCATCGGGAGGTGGCAGGCGACACCGAGGGCCTGGAGCATGTCGGCGTTGCCGAACTGGTCGACGGCCTGCGGTACGGCGACCATGGGCGTGCCGGTGGCGAGCCCCTCCTGGCTGCCGCCCGCGCCCGCGTGGGTGATGAAGGCGTCGGCCTGCTCCAGCACCGCCAGTTGCGGCACCCAGTCCCGGACCTCGACATTGGCCGGGATCTCCCCCAGTTCGGCCGGGTCGACATGGCGTCCGACCTGGAGCACCAGGTGCCAGCCCGGCAGGCCGCCGAAGGCCCGGACGCACTCGCGGTAGAAGTCGGGCTGCTTGGTGAAGGCCGACCCGAGCGACACGAGGAGCACCTTCTCGGCACCGGGGGGCCGCTGCCAGTCGCCCTGCGCGGAGCGGTCGCCCTGACAGGCACCGACGAAGGTGTAGCGGCTCTCGTCGACCCGGTCCGCGTGCGGCTGGAGCGCCTTCGGGATGAGGACGAGGGAGCGGGCGGGGCGGCCGACGAAGTGGTCCGGGTGCGCGGTGATCCCGTTCTCCTCCAGCCAGGTCCGGAAGCGGGCGTAGTACGCCTTGCCGCGCTCGGTCCTCTTCGGTTCGGCCCACATCGGCTCGGCGACCTCCTCCTCGTAGCCGTCCCAGGCGACCAGGTTCGGGGAGAGCGAGATCGACTCGACGCCCCAGCGGCGGGCGAGGACGGGTGCCGGGTAGGCGGTGATGTCGTGCAGCACGAGGTCGGGTTCGTCGCCCTCGTACGCCGCGGCGAGCTGCGGCAGGGCCTGGATCGCGTCGTCGAGGAAGGGCTCCACGTTGTCGAGCAGTTCACTCCCCCAGGCCGAGGGGTCGTCGTCGGGGCCGGGCAGCGTCGAGTGCCACAGCTTGGGTTCGGCGCCGGTGGCGGCCACCTTCTCGGCGAACGCCGGCGGGATCGCGTACGTGACGCGGTGGCCGCGTGCGACCAGCTCCCGGATGACGTCGAGGCTCGGGTTCACGTGCCCGTGTGCGGCGATGGAGAACATGGCGATGTGGGAGGTGGCGATGTGGGAGGTCATACGAGGACCCTAAGCGAGACGAGACGTCTCGTGCAATCTGATTTCCGGCGCTCAGCGCTGGTAGCGGGCCAGGACCAGGTTTCCGTCCTCCTCCAGGCGGGAGCGCAGTTCGTCGAGGCCGATGGCGCCGCTGTAGTACTCCTGGAAGGCGGGCGTGGCCACCTTGTCCTTCCACTCCGGGTAGCCGCGCACCGACTGGGCCGGGGCGGGGCGCAGGTGTGCGGCGAGGGCCGTGCCGGTCGCCCAGCCGTGCTCGGTGGTGCGCAGGGCCGGGTCCTTCAGGGCTTCGGTGCCGGTCGGCAGCATCCAGTCGCCGAGGGCGAGGCGGACCATGTTCGGCGGCCGGAGGAGGAAGTCCACGAAGGCGGCGGCCTCCTCCTTGTGGGGGCTGTCCTCGGCGATGGAGAGGGTCTGCGGACTGACGCCCTGGGTGAGGCCGGCGGCCCCGGCCGGGGCGGGCAGCACCTGCCAGTCGAAGCCCTCGGGCGCCTGCTGGACGATCTGTTGGCGGTAGGAGAAGCCGAGCGGCACCATCGCGTACGTACCGCCGAAGAAGCCGGGCAGGGTGTCGGAGCCGCCCATGCCGAGCGTAGTGCCCGACGCGCTCCGGTCGGTGTTCACCCCGTCGTGCACGGTCCTCGGCACGACCGCGTCGGCCCTCTCGAAGCGGACCTCGACCTTGCCGTCCGCGCCCCGGTGGAACAGCTGTCCGCCCGCCGACAGCGACAGATTGAGCGTGGCCGACACCGGCTCCTTCAGCGGCCAGGCGACGCCGTACCTCCCCTCGCCGCTCAACTCCTCGGCGACCGCCCGGAACTCCGCCCAGCTCCACGGGTCCTCGGGGGTGGGCACGCGGACGCCGGACTCCCGGAGCCGGGTCGCGTTGGCGATCAGGACCCTGGGCTCCTGGAGGAACGGCACCCCGTAGATCCCGTCCCCGAAGGTCGTCGTCTCCCAGCTGTGCCGCGGGATGTCCGCCCTGAGCCGCTCGGACAGCAGCCCCCGCAGATCGGCCAGGTAGCCGCCGTGGGCGAAGTCCGCGAGGTCGTCGGAGGCGTCGTGGATGATGTCCGGGGCCTCACCGCCCTCGAAGGAGGTGAGCAGCTGGTCGTGGACGCTGTCCCAACTGCCCTGCACGTACTCGACCCGGACGTCGGGATGCGTGGCGTTCCACTCCCGCACCAGCTCCTTGTTGACGGCGACGGACTCCTCCTGCCACGCCAGGGACTGGAAGCGGAGGGTGACCCGGCCGTCGTCAGAGCCGTCGCCGCCGTCCGCCGTGCAGCCGGCGGCGAGCAGGCACAGCAGCAGCACCGCCGTGAGCCATCGGAGGCCGCGCATCAGCTCTTCACCGCCCCGGCGAGCATGCCGCCCGTGATCCGTCTCTGGATGAGCGCGAACACGACCAGCGAGGGCAGCGTCGCGAGGAACGCGGCGGCGGCCAGCGGGCCGAGGTCGGCGACGCCCTCGGCGCCGATGAAATGGGTGAGGACGACCGGCAGGGTCTGCTTCTGAGGGGTCTTGAGCAGCACCAGCGCGAAGAAGAACTCGTTCCAAGCGGTGATGAACGCGAACAGCGCCGTCGCCACGATGCCCGGCGCCAGCAGCGGCGCCGTCACCGACACCAGCGTCCGCAGCCGGCCGGCCCCGTCGACCGCCGCCGCCTCCTCCAGTTCGACGGGCACGGCCCTGACGTAGCCGACGAGCATCCACACCGCGAACGGCAGCGCCCACACCACGTACACCGTGATCAGACCGGGCACGGAGTTGATCAGCCGGAGGTTCTTCAGCACCAGGAACAGCGGGATGATCACCAGCACGAACGGGAACGCCTGGCTGACCACCACCCAGCCGGTCGCCATCCGCGACAGCGTGGAGCGGTGCCGGGCCATGACGTACGCCGCCGGGGTCGCGATCACGACGGCGACGACGGCCGCGCCGAGCGCCGCGACCAGCGAGTTGAGCGCGGCCTCCACCAGCGGCTGTTCGTCGAACGCCTGCCGGAAGTTGCCGAGGGTCGGGTGCTCGGGCATCCAGGTCGGATGGAGGCTGCCCAGCTCCCTGGCCGGCTTGAAGGCGGTGGAGATCAGCCAGAGGAAGGGGAACGCCAGGAAGACGAGATACGCGACGAGCGCCGTGTACTGGCCCGCGCGGGCCGCCCTACCGGTCCTCACCCCTCACCACCCCGCCTCAACCGGCCCACCAGGTGGAACGCGAGGACGATCGAGATCAGCGCGACCATCGCACAGCCCATCGCCGCCGCGTACCCGAACTGCCCGTAGCGGAAGGCCTCCTCGTAGGCGAAGAGCATCGGCAACCGGGTACGGCCGCCCGGTCCGCCGCTGGTGAGGACGTACACCAGGGCGAAGGAGTTGAAGTTCCAGATCAGATTGAGGGCGGTGATCGCGAGGGCGACGGGCCTGATGGCGGGCCAGGTGACCGTGTGGAAGCGGCGCCAGGCGCCCGCGCCGTCCATCGCGGCGGCCTCGTGGAGTTCACGCGGTGTGTTCTGCAGCCCGGCCAGGAGGGTGACCGTGGTCTGGGGCATGCCCGCCCAGACGCCGACCACGATGACGGCGGGCAGCGCGGTGGCCAGTCCGCTCAACCAGTCGCGGCCGCCGCCGAGGCCCAGGTCGCGGAGGGTCTCGTTGAGGATGCCCGCGTCCGGGTTGTAGACCAGCCGCCACATGACGCCGACGACCACCTCGGGCATCGCCCACGGGACGATCGCGAGGGCCCGCGCCAGCCAGCGCAGACGTAACCGCTCGTTGAGCAACAGGGCGAGGCCCAGCGCGAGCAGGAACTGCGGCACGGTCACCCCGACCGCCCACACCAGCCCGATCCGGAACGACTCCCAGAACAGCGTGTCGTGCAGCAGGTCCTGGAAGTTCAGGGTGCCGATCCACTCGGTGGGTTCGGTGCGGCCCGACTGGGCGTCGGTGAACGCCAGCGAGATCCCGTACAGCAGCGGCCCCACGCTCAACACCAGAACCGGGATCAGGGCCGGCAGTACCAGGAACCAGGCGCCGTGGTCCAGAGGACGCCGCTCCCGGTCCGCCGCCGATGTGCGCCGCTTCGCCGGTCGCGGACGCTTCGGCGTCGCGGTCGCCACGGTCATGTCCGTCATGGTGCTGAGGGCATGACAGGCCGTCAAGGCACCGCGCACACGCCCCGACCTGTGCGAATGCGAGACTGACCCGGCAATGGCGTGAACCCGACCTCCCACGGGGGAGCGTCGGCCGCACGGCGGGGCCGGACACGGAGGTGACGGATGGACGAGGCACGGGCACGGGACGTACTGGTGGCGTCGGGCGTACTGCCCGGTGCGGCCGGGGACGCGCGGCTGCTCGCGCTGGGCGAGAACGCGGTGTTCGCCGCCGGTGACCTGGTGGTCAAGGTGGGCCGCGACGCCGAGCTCCTCGACCGGGCCCGGCGGGAGCTGCGGATCGCGGCCTGGCTCGCCGGGGCGGGCGTCCCGGCGGTACGGGCGGCCGAGGCCGAGGCGCTGCTCGTGGAGGGACACCCGGTGACGGTGTGGCACCGGCTGCCCGACCCCGTACGGCCCGCGGGTGCCCGCGATTTGGCCGAACTGCTGCGGTTGGTCCACGCACTGCCCTCCCCCGAGGTCGACCTCCCGCGCCGGGACCTGCTGGGCGGGGTCGAGCGCTGGCTGCGTCTCGCGGGCGACGCCGTCGACCCGGCCGACGCGGCGTATCTGCGGGAGCGCCGCGACGGCTTCGCGGCGGCCGCGGCCGCTCTCGTCCCCCATCTGCCGCCGGGGCCCATCCACGGTGACGCCCTGCCCCGCAACGTCCATGTCGGGCCCGACGGCCCGCTCCTGGTCGACCTGGAGACCTTCTCCGGCGATCTGCGCGAGCACGACCTCGTCGTCATGGCGCTGTCCCACGACCGCTACGGGCTGCCGGCCGAGGAGTACGACGCCTTCACCGCCGCCTACGGCTGGGACGTGCGCGCGTGGGAGGGCTGCTCCGTGCTGCGCGGTGCCCGGGAGACGGCGAGCTGCGCCTGGGTGGCCCAGCACGCGCCGAGCAACCCCAAGGCGCTGGCGGAGTTCGAACGCCGCGTCGCCTCCCTGCGGGACGGGGACGAGACGGTGCGCTGGTACCCCTTCTGACCTCGGGACCCAGGTGAGGTCAGGTCAGGGTGAGGGTCACTTCGTCGATCTCGGCCGCTCTCGCCAGGGCGAAGCCCCGGTCATGGCCGGTGACGGCGAAGCCGCACTTCTCCAGGACCCGGATCGAGCCGGTGTTGTCGGCGGCCGCGTGGGCGTACAGCGGTCGGTCCGGGACGAGGTCCAGGAGGGCGGTCAGGGCGGCGGTGGCGATGCCCCGGCCCCAGCGGGCGCGGTCGATCCAGTAGGTGACCTCGCGTTCGTCGGACGGGCCGAAGACCGCGATCTGGCCGACCACGTCGCCGTCGGCCAGGACCGTGCGCTGCACGATGCCGTCGTCGGCGCGGATCCGCGCCCAGTGGGCGTCGAACTCCGCCCGGTCGTAGTGGTACTTGCCGGTGAAGGCGGCGGCGTACTGCGCGTCCGCGTCGGACTGGTGCGCCCAGAAGTGGGGCACGTCGCTGTCATGTGTCTCGCGCAGAGAGATCATTCGGCTGCTCGCTTTCCGGGTCGGTCCGTGGGTCGGTACGTGCGTCGGTCCGTGGGTCGGTCCGTGGTGCGTCCGTGCGTCGATCCGTGGGCGTCCATGCGCCGATCCCCGCTTGATGCGTCCGTGATCGGTCCGTCGGAACGAAGGTCCTAGCGGACCGTTTCGTCCGCCGGCTCGCGCAGGGGCCAGGTCGCGTCCACCACCGCGTCCGCGTTGCCCTTGCGGCGGAGAAAGTCCTGGAAGTCGGCCGCCCATTCGGCGTACCACTCGATCTGACGGCGGTGCAGCTCGGCGGGCCCGAGGGCGGCCACCTTGGGGTGGCGGCCGGCTATCGCCCGGGCGAGCCGGGCGGCGGCCAGGGCGTCCGCGGAGGCGTCGTGCGCGGCGTCCAGGGGGACGCCGTACTCGGCGCAGACCGCTTCGAGGTTGCGCTTGCCCCGGCGGTAGCGGTCCACGGAGCGGTCGATGGTGTACGGGTCGATGACGGGGGCGGGATCGGAGCCGCCCAGGCGGTCCCGCAGGGACGGCAGGTCGTGGCGGCGCAACTCCGCGGAGAGCAGGGTGAGGTCGAAGGCCGCGTTGTACGCCACGACCGGGACGCCGGTCTTCCAGTAGGAGACGAGGACGTCGGCGATGGCGCCGGCGACCTGGTCGGCGGGTCTGCCCTCGGCCGTCGCGCGGGCGTTGGTGATGCCGTGCACCGCCACCGCCTCCTCCGGGATCTCCATGCCCGGGTCGGCGAGCCACTCCCGGTGGCCGACCGGCTCCCCGTCCTTGACCTCGATCACCGCCCCGGTGACGATGCGCGCCTCGCGCGGGTCCGTCCCGGTGGTCTCCAGGTCGAAGCCGATCAGCAGCTGCCGGTGCCAACCCATGCTGGCCCCCCTTCTTGGTGGTGCTTTCCCCCAGTGGTCACCACCATCGCACGCGCCACTGACAATCCGAGGACCGCGTTCCGCTTACCGCCGCGCGGCAGACACTCCGGGGCCGGTGCGCGGGCCGGTAAAGGGCCGGTTCGGGGCGTGGCGTGACTCATGACACCGGGCGCGAGTCGGCCCAGGCCACCTCGAACTCCTCGCGATACGTATCGAAAAGCCCGACTTCGCCGTTCTCGTCCGCCTTGAGCACCCGGTTGCCGCCGCGCAGCACCAGCACCGGCGCCTCCATGCCGCGGGTGCGGCGCAGATAGGTCTGGACGACGGCGATGCCGTCCGAGCCGTCGCCGTCCACGAGGTAGGCGGTGAAGCGGGGGGTCTCGTCGAAGACCTGGATCTCGAAGGCCCCGGGGTCGCGCAGCCGGGAACGGACCCGGCGCATGTGCAGGATGTTCATCTCGACGGCCCGGCTGAGTTCGCCCCGCTTTATACCGAGTTCCCGCTCCCGGCGCTTGACCGCGCTGGAGGCCGGGTTGAGGAACAGCAGCCGGACGCGGCAGCCGGACTCGGCGAGCCGGACCAGCCGCCGCCCGGAGAAGTTCTGCACCAGCAGATTGAGCCCTATGCCGATGGCGTCGAGGCGACGGGCGCCGCCGAAGAGGTCCTCGGCGGGGAACTGCCGCAGCAGCCGCACCCGGTCGGGGTGGACGGCGACGACGTCCGCGTACCGGTCGCCGACCAGGTCCTCCACCGCGTCGACGGGCAGTCGGCGGGCCGAGGGGACGTCGCTGCCCGCGCCGAGGATCTCCAGCAGCTTCGCCGAGGCCCGCTCGGCCTGGGCGAGGACGGCCTCGGACAGGGCCCGGTTGCGGGAGACGACGTTGCGGGTGACCTCCAGTTCGTCGAGGGCCAGTTCCACGTCGCGCCGCTCGTCGACGTACGGCTCGAAGCAGGGCCAGTGCTGGACCATCAGCTCGCGCAGCTGGGGCAGCGTGAGGAAACTGAGGACGTTGTCGTCGGCCGGGTCGAGCAGATAGCCCTTGCGGCGGCTGACCTCGCGCACCGCGACGGCGCGCTGCACCCACTCCTGTCCGGCGGGACCCGCGGCGGCCACCACCCAGTCGTCGCCGTGCACCGGCTCGTAGACGGGGCGCAGCACGGCGGCCACGACGGCGCGCAGCCGCTGTTCGACGAGGTTCAGCCAGATGTAGGCGCGGCCGGCCCGCTGGGCGCGCGTACGCACCTCGAGCCAGGCGTCGGCGTTCCAGTCCAGTTCCGGGCCGATGGATCCCGTCTCCATCGGCCGTGCCAGGGACACCGCGCCGGGCGGGACATCTGTGGAGTTCCCCTCGTGACCCGTGTCGCCCGTGTCACCAGGAGGCAGCTCCAGCCCTCCCGAGCCCACCCACGCACCGCCTTCCGCTCCCCCGAGCTCACCCCTACTCAACGATCAAGGAAGGGTACTCCGGGAGCGGGGGGCGGTGCAGCCGGATGGACAGGTCGTTTCTCAACCACCGCGTGTCGTACGACGGTTCCGTTTCCCGGGCGGGCCGGGAGCGGGCCGATTCAGATTCTCGCCCCGAGGAGGGGTGACGGACGGCGCCGCGGCAAGAAAGACATATGCCGTCGATGGTTCCCCACTTTGGGGGAGACTCCCTTCGACAGTCGCCCCGGCGGCGCGCGACAACGGGAAGAGTCGTATCCATGCAGGTCTGGCCTGGACAGGCGTATCCGCTCGGTGCCACATACGACGGCGCCGGCACCAACTTCGCGGTCTTCTCGGAGGCCGCGGACCGAGTCGAGCTGTGTCTGCTGCACGACGACGGCTCCGAGACGGCGGTGGAACTGCGCGAGACGGACGCGTTCGTGCGGCACGCGTATCTGCCGGGCGTGATGCCCGGGCAGCGGTACGGGTTCCGTGTGCACGGCCCGTACGCACCGGAGCGGGGGCTGCGCTGCAACTCCGCGAAGCTGCTCCTCGACCCGTACGCGCGTGCGATCAGCGGCTCCATCGGCTGGGGGGAGGAGGTGTACGGCTACCACTTCGGGGCGCCCGAGAGGCGCAACGACCTGGACTCCGCCCCGCACATGATGACGTCGGTCGTGGTCAACCCCTACTTCGACTGGGGCGACGACCGGCGGCCGCGCACCGAGTACCACCACACGGTGATCTACGAGGCGCACGTCAAGGGTCTGACCATGCGGCACCCGGGGCTCCCCGAGGAGCTGCGGGGTACGTACGCGGCGCTCGCCCACCCGGCGGTCATCGAGCACCTGACCGAGCTGGGTGTGACGGCGTTGGAGATGATGCCGGTCCACCAGTTCGTGAACGACCACCGGCTGGTCGACATGGGCCTCAACAACTACTGGGGCTACAACACGATCGGCTTCTTCGCCCCGCACAACGCGTACGCCTCCTGGGGCGACCGGGGGCAGCAGGTGCTGGAGTTCAAGTCGGCGGTGCGGGCGCTGCACGAGGCGGGGATCGAGGTGATCCTCGACGTGGTCTACAACCACACGGCCGAGGGCAACCACCTGGGCCCGACGCTGTCGTTCCGGGGCCTCGACAATCCGTCGTACTACCGGCTGACGGACGACCCCCGCTACTACATGGACACGACGGGGACCGGGAACTCGCTGCTGATGCGGTCCCCGCACGTCCTCCAGCTGATCATGGACTCGCTGCGGTACTGGGTCACCGAGATGCATGTGGACGGGTTCCGCTTCGACCTGGCCGCCACGCTGGCCCGGCAGTTCCACGAGGTGGACCGGCTGTCGTCGTTCTTCGACCTGGTCCAGCAGGACCCGGTGGTCTCCCAGGTGAAGCTGATCGCGGAGCCCTGGGACGTGGGCGAGGGCGGCTACCAGGTGGGCAACTTCCCGCCGCTGTGGACCGAGTGGAACGGCAAGTACCGGGACACCGTGCGGGACCTGTGGCGCGGTGAGCCGCGCACCCTCGCCGAGTTCGCGTCGCGGCTGACCGGTTCGTCCGATCTGTACCAGGACGACGGGCGGCGTCCGCTGGCCTCCATCAACTTCGTGACCTGCCACGACGGCTTCACGATGCGGGACCTGGTCTCCTACAACGAGAAGCACAACGACGCGAACGGCGAGGACAACCGGGACGGCGAGAGCCACAACCGGTCGTGGAACTGCGGCGCCGAGGGCGAGACCGACGATCCCGAGGTGCTCGCGCTGCGGGTCCGGCAGATGCGGAACTTCATCGCCACGCTGATGCTGTCGCAGGGTGTGCCGATGCTCAGCCACGGCGACGAGTTCGGCCGCACGCAGCGGGGCAACAACAACGCGTACTGCCAGGACAACGAGCTGTCCTGGGTGCCCTGGCCGTCCGCCGGCGCCGGTGAAGGCGACAGCGCCGGTGAGGACGGCGGTGGTGAAGGCGAGGGTGACGGCGGGAGCGCCGACGCCTTCGCCGATCTTCCGGCCTTCACGCGCGCGATGGTCTGGCTGCGCAAGGACCACCCCGTCTTCCGGCGGCGGCGGTTCTTCCACGGGCGGCCCGTGGAGGGCACGCACGACGAGCTGTCGGACATCGCCTGGTTCACCCCGGAGGGCCGGGAGATGACCCAGCGGGACTGGGACTCGGCCAGGGCGGGGGCGCTGACCGTGTTCCTCAACGGCAACGCGATCTCCGAGCCGGGCGCGCGCGGGGAGCGGATCACCGACGACTCGTTCCTGCTGATGGTGAACGCGTCGGCCGAGCCGCTGGAGTTCGTGGTGCCCGTGAACCACGGGCGGCAGTGGCAGGTGGTCGTGGACACGGGGCGGGACGACGCGGTTCCCGACGACGGCCCGAAGGTGGATGCCGGGGAGCGGGTGACGCTGGTGGACCGGAGCCTCGCGGTGCTGCGCCGGCCGGCGTAGGGCCTGTCGTTTGGATCATGCCGATTTCGGGCTGCGGTGCCTTGAGGCTGCTGCCGGTGAGCGGGCTTGGTGCGTGCAGCCGCAGGGCGGAGGAGGGCCTCAACGCGACGGGGGTCCGCCCGCGCGAGGTTGTTCGAGCGTGGGGGAGTTGGCAACCGACGACAAAGCGGCAGATGTGCGTGCCAAGCCCCGCGGCCCAGGCGCGAACCAAACGACAGGCCCTAGACGCGGGAAAACCCCGTCTCCTCGCGTGTCAGGGTGCTCCGATCCGCCAGGGGCGGGTACGTAGGTCCCTATGACGTCTGTCGCGCCTTCCGCCACATACCGGCTCCAGCTCCAGCCCGCGTTCCCGTTCGCCGCCGCGGCGGACGCCGTGCCGTACGTCGCCTCGCTCGGCGTGTCGCACCTGCATCTGTCCCCGGTGCTGGAGGCGGTACCGGGGTCGGCGCACGGGTACGACGTGGTCGATCACGGGCGGGTGCGCGGGGAGCTGGGGGGTGAGGCGGGGCTGCGGGAGCTGGCGCGGGTCGCCCGGGAGCACGGGCTGGGGCTGGTGGTGGACATCGTGCCGAACCACATGGCGATGGCGCCCCGGCACAACCGGCCGCTGTGGGAGGTGCTGCGGGAGGGCCCGGGGTCGCCGTACGCGCGGTGGTTCGACATCGACTGGGAGGCGCGGGGCGGGCAGGTGCTGCTGCCGGTGCTCGGGGGGCCGCTGGGCGAGGAGATCGACCAGTTCGTCGTCGACGGGCAGGAGCTGCGCTACTACGACCATGTCTTCCCGCTGCGGGAGGGCACCGAGAAGCTACCGCTGCCGCGGCTGCTGGACGCCCAGTGGTACCGGCCGGTGTGGTGGCGGCTGGCCCGTACGGAGCTGAACTACCGGCGGTTCTTCAGCATCTCGGAGCTGATCGGGGTGCGTGTGGAGGAGCCGGAGGTGTTCGACGCGACCCACGCGAAGATCCTGGAGCTGCTGCACGACGGCGTCGTCGACGGGCTGCGGGTCGATCACCCCGATGGGCTCGCCGACCCCGACGCCTATCTGCGGCGGCTGCACGAGGCCACCGGCGGCCGGTGGACCGTCGTCGAGAAGATCCTTGGCGACGGTGAGGCCCTGCCGGCGGCCTGGCCGGTCGCCGGGACCACCGGGTACGACGCGCTGCGCCACGTCGACGGGCTGTTCACCGACCCGGCGGGGGCGGGCGAGCTGCTGGACCGGTACCGGCGGTTCACGGCCGCCGAGCCCGACCGGGGCGGCGACTGGGCGGCGACCGCGCGGCGGGCCGCGTACGAGGTGCTCACGCACGAACTGGCGGCGGAGGTGGACCGGCTCACCCGGGTGGCGCACGGGCTGTGCGAGCGCTCCCAGGAGCTGGCGCTGCGCGACCGCGCGCCGTGGGCGCTGCGCACCGCGCTGTGCGAGCTGCTCGTACGGATGGAGGTCTATCGGCCGTACGCCTGCGAGGACGCCTCCCTGGTCGTCACCGAGGAGGCCGCCGCCGAGGCGCGTACGGCGTTCGCGGTGCCCGAGGAGGCGAGGGCGGTCGACGTGGTACGCGATCTGGTGCTGGGGCGGTTCGGGGACGGGCCGGAGCAGGTGGAGTTCCGGACGCGGTTCGCGCAGACCTCGTCGGCACTGCGGGCCAAGTCGGTGGAGGACACGGCGTTCTACCGTCATGTGCCACTGCTGTCCGCGAACGAGGTGGGCGGGAACCCGGGGAGCCCCGCGGTCTCCCCGGAGGACTTCCACGCCTACTGCGCGCGCGTGCAGCGGGACTGGCCGGTGACCGGGACGGTGCTGTCGACGCACGACACCAAGCGCAGCGCCGATGTCCGGTCGGCAATCGCGGTACTCGGCGAATGCCCCGAGCGGTGGGCCGACGCGCTGGCGGAGGCGACGCGGGGCGGGGCCGGGGTGCCGGACGCGCAGCTGGCGTGGGCCGCGTGGCAGACCGCGTTCGGGCTCGGACCCGCCGACGCGGAGCGCCTGGAGGGGGCGCTGCTCAAGCATGTGCGGGAGGCGGGGCTGCACACCTCGTGGACCGAGCAGAACCCGGCGTACGAGCGGGCGGTGGCCGAGTTCGTGGCGCGGGGCCCGGCGGCGGACACGGAGGTCACCGGGCGGCTGCGCGCCGAACTGGAGCCGTACATCCGCGCGAACGCCCTCGGTGCGGCCCTGGTGCACCTGACCATGCCGGGGGTGCCGGACGTCTACCAGGGCACGGAGGGCGAGTACCGGGCGCTGGTGGACCCCGACAACCGGGCGCCGTTCGCCCCTCGGGACGGGGACTCGGACAAGCACCGGATCACCGTGGCCGCGCTGCGGCTGCGGCAGCGGCGGCCGGAGGTGTTCGGTGCCGCGGCGACGTACACGCCGCTCACGGCGGCCGGACCGGCGGCCGGGCACTGCGTGGCGTTCGCGCGGTCCGGCGCGGTGGTCACGGCGGTCACCCGGCTGTCGCTGCGGCTCGCCGGGGCCGGCTGCTGGGCGGGCACCCGGCTGGCCCTGCCCGCCGGGCGGTGGGCCGACGTGCTCGGCGGGGGACGGGAGTTCACCGGTGAGGTACCGGTGACGGAACTGTTCGAGGGGCTGCCGGTGGCGCTGCTGGAGCGGGTCGGCGCAGAGTAGCGGCGCGATCCGCGCCGGTCTCCGTGAATGCCTCCGGACGCCCCTGGGATCCGCCCCGTGCGCCGACGCACACTGCATGCATCCCCGCGCTCCACCCGGTTGGGCGCGGGTAGGTCGACAGGTGGACTGGACGGGGGTGGGTCTGCTGTTGGAGCCCGGTTATCCCACGGTGGCGGAGCTGGAGTCGCGCGCGAGGGAGCTGACGGTTCGCCGGCCGCACCTGTGCGCCCTCAGGAGAATCGGCCTCTCGCGGGCCGGCCGGCCGCTGCGGCTGCTGTCCGTCGGCCATGCGAGACGTGCCGTCCTCGTCGTCGCGGGCGCCCACGCGAACGAGCCGACGGGCGGCTCGACGGTGCTGGCGCTCGCCGAGCGCGTGGCGCGGGACCGGGAGTTGCGGACCGGGGTCTCCTGGCACTTCGTGCTGTGCGCGGACCCGGACGGGGCGAGCCTGCACACGGCCCCGGCGCCGCGCACCCTCCTCGACTACCACCTGGGGTTCTTCCGGCCGGCCGCGCCGGAGCAGCCCGAGTGGTCGCCCGCGGTGCTGCCGCCGGACCGGCTGCCGCCCGAGACACGGGCGCTGCTGACGGTGCTCGACGAGCTGCGGCCCTACCTCCAGGTGACCCTGCACGGCACGGATCTCGGCGGCAGCTGGGTGCAGTTGACGAAGAACGTGCCGGGGCTGGCCGAGCCGTTCGCCAAGTCGGCGGCGGAGCTCGGCATACCGGTGGAGACGAGCGCCTCCGACGCGGCGGGCTGGCCCGCCTCGGGACCCGGGGTGTTCGTGATGCCGGGCCCCGGGCACGCGGCGTTCCCGAGCCTGCCGGACGACGCTCGGCACAGCACCTGGTACCACGCCCACCGGTACGGCGGGCTCACCGCGATCGTCGAGGTGCCGATGTGGGCGAGCGACCTGGTGGACGACACCGCCCCGCACCCGGCCCCGACGGCGGCGCTGCGGCAGCTTTCCCGGCGGCTGCTCGACGAGGCGGGCGAGGTGGAGCGGATCCTCGACGAGGCGCTGCCCCGGCTGCCGGGCCCCGAGGGGCCGCTGCTGCGGGCCGCCCGGTGGGCGCTGGCGCTGGTACCGGGGCTGGCCCGCGACTGGGTGGCGGGGCCGCCGCCCGATGTGTCGCGGGCGTACGTGGGCAGTGTGGACGCCTTCGGACGCCGGCTGCCGCTGCGGGCGGCGGCGATGCTGCGGCGGGTGCTGGTGGACGCCGGGGATCCGGGGGCGCCGCTGCTGGAGCGGCTCGTCGGCGAGTGGAGCGACTCGTTCGCCGACCGGTTCCGCGCGCGGTGGGTGCCGGTGCGGGACCAGGTGGAGCACCAGATGCGGACGGTGCTGGCGGCGGCCTCCCACGCCCGGGAGGAAGGCGGGCCCTGAGCGCCCCGCGCGGTGCGGTCAGTTCGACAGGGCGAACACCGAGCCCGTGCGGGCCGCCATCAAGCAGCTGTTCGCGAAGGTGTGCCCGTACGCGACGGGCCGGCCGTCCCACACGCCGCGCGCGGTGACCCGGACGGGGGCGTAGACCTGGACGCACATGCCGTTCTTCGGGGGGATGCGGCCGACGTCGCCGCCCGCCCGGGCCAGTTCCGCGCAGGCCCTGGCGGCGCGGGCGTGGCCCTGCGGCGGGTCGCACAGCAGCAGGGTGCCGCGGGTGTCGCCGGAGCGGGCGTCGCCGCGGGTGACGGTGACGTAGAGCCAGTTGCCCGGGAGGGCGGCCTCGGCGGGCGCGGCGGCGCCGAGGGTGAGCAGGGCGAGGGCCGCGAGCAGGCCGCCGCGGACGGTGTGGAGGATGGTGTGCGTCATTCCCGGTGCATCGGCACGGCGGGCTCGGAACTCCATTCCGGCTCACCCGAACGGGACTCGGCGTGCGGTTCACCGCAGGCGGGCGCGCCACGCGCCCGGCGGGCGGCCAGCTCGAACGCGGCGAGGACGACACGGGTCTGGTACTCCGTCTGGCGGGCCACCGGGATCCAGCGCGCCCCGTAGCGGTCGCGGTAGTCGGCGCACCACTCGTCGAGGAGCCGGTTCAGCTCGGGCAGCGCGCCCGCCGGGTCGTGTCCGGCGCGGGTCACCAGTTGGTGCAGCAGCCCGGCGGTGCGCAGGGTGACCCGGCGGCCGGAGATGGCGAGGGTGGTGAGCCGGGCGGTGTCGAGTGGGGGCAGCGGGCGGGCGGTGCCGTCGTGGACGTCGGGGTCCCAGGCGTCGGCGAGGCCGGGTCCTACCAGTACGTAGTCGTCGACGGGGGCGAGGAGCCGGGCGGCGTCCGGACCGCGGCTCACCGAGGGGCGGACGCGGGCGAGGATGCCCTCCAGGAGCCGGGTGTCGCGGCGCAGCGCCCGGCTGACGGTGCGCAGGACCGCGTGGGCGTCGGGTGAGGGCGAGCCGTCCTCCACGGCGGCCACGCCCCACATGGGGGCCTCGACGACGGCGGTGAGGGTGCCGTAGCGGTGCGGGTGGTACCAGGTGGACTCGACGGCGGCCTCGGTGATCGCGGCGGCCAGGTCGCCGCGGCGCGGGGGCGGGATGCGGTAGACGGCGGGGCCGAGACGCGGCCAGTACAGGGTGTCGTACGGGCTCAGCTCGCGGGGCACGGCGAGGCGGCCGGCGATCCGGGCGACCCGCTCGGCGAGGCCGGGCAGGTCGCGGGTGAGTTCGACGAAGCCGCCGCCGACGTCGACGCCGTGCAGGGAGCACTGGAAGAAGGGGCGCAGCTCGTCCTGGAGGGCGAGCAGGGCGCGGGTCTCCGGCAGGGCGGCGGCGGCCGCCCCCTCGGGCAGCCACTCGGGCTGCTCCAGGAAGCCGGGGCGGAAGAAGTGCCGGAAGTAGTGGCCGAGCGTGTAGGGGCCGGACAGCCAGTCCTCGTTGCGTCGGGAGCCGTCGGGGTCGAGGCAGAGCAGCAGGTTCCAGGTGGTGTCGACGTCCTCGGTGAACCGGGGGTCGGCCAGGGCGCGTTCGGCGATCCGCAGGACCGTGGCGCCGCCGACGGGTTCGTTGGGGTGGGGGCCGGCGACGACGAGGGCCTGGCGGGTGCCGCGGCCGACGGACAGCAGCCACATCGGTGTGCCCGCCCGTGAGGTGCCCACGCGGCGCAGTCGGGCGCGGTGCGGATGTCGGGTGACGAGGGTCGCGGCGCGGGCGGACAGCTCGTCCACGGTCGGGTAGCGGAGAAGTGGCGGCAGGGCACACCTCCCCAGAGTGCGACGCCGTCGGTTCACCTGGTGTGCATGGTGTACGCACAGTCAGTCATGGCCGAGAACGTACGTCAACACCCCGGAACACGAGGCACGTTCGGAAACTCGCTGTGTAAATCCCAGGCCAGAGCTTTGCGGTGGCTCGGTCGGCGGGGTCACTCGGAGGAGAGGCGGAAGGACATGCGGCCGAAACCGACCTGGTCGCCGTCGCGGACGACGGCCGCGCCGATGACCCGACGTCCGTTGACGGTGGTGCCGTTGGTGGAGCCGAGGTCGCGCAGGATCCACATGCCGCCCTGCCGGGTCAGCTCGGCGTGCACCCGGGAGACCGTCTCGTGGCTGAGCCGGAGCCCGTTGGCGGGGTCGCGGCCGATGCGCAGGGCGTGGCCGCTCGCCGGGTGCGGAAGCTGGAGCTTGGGCAGCCGTTCGGCCTGCCAGGCCCGGCGGAGCTTCACCCCGAAGCCGGAGACCGCCCCTACGGTGCCGAGGACCAGCCGGGACCAGCGGCTCTCGACGGGCAGGTCGGCGGTGAGCGCGGCCAGCTCGTCGGAGCGACGGGCGGTGAGGGCCAGTTCCATGCGCCGGATGAACGTGTCGTGGGAGAGGCGGCCGAGGGCGACGCCGTCACGGAGCACCCTCAGCGCGTGGTCGCGCTCGGCGTCCGACAGCCGCGCGGGGTAGGTGTTGAACTCGAAAGACGACGTCACGCGTGTGATTGTCGGTCAGTGAAGCCGGGGTGTCCAGAAAACCGGTAAACGGTGACGATCCTCGGACATGGCGCACGAGAGTGCGACGCGCGCGGCAAACGCGCCGATCCGAGGGCGCCTTGATCTCGTTTGCCGCACGATGGACGGGAAGGCTCCATGACGACTCCTGACCGTCCCCCGACCATCACGACCGGCAGCCGAGGGAGAACCGTTCCGTGCAGTTCGAGGTGTGGGCACCGCAAGCCGACCGGATGACGCTCCACCGCGAGGGCGCCACGCACGCGATGGAGCGCGATCCCGAGCGCCCGGGCTGGTGGACGGCCGACGCGGAGGCGACGGACGGCACGCGCTACGGGTTCGCCGTCGACGACGGGCCGGTCCGGCCCGACCCGCGCTCGCGCCGTCAGCCGGACGGCCCGGACGGGCTGAGCGCGGTCGTCGACCACGGGCGGTACGCGTGGCGGGTGCCGTGGGAGGGGTGCGGACTGCCGGGCGCGGTGCTGTACGAGCTGCACGTGGGCACGTACACGCCCGAGGGCACGCTGGACGCGGCCGCCGAGCGGCTCGGGCATCTCGCGGAACTGGGCGTCACCCACGTCGAGTTGATGCCGCTGTGCCCGTTCCCGGGAACGCACGGCTGGGGGTACGAGGGGGTGTCGCTGTGGGCCGTGCACGAGCCGTACGGCGGCCCCGAGGCCCTCAAGCGGTTCGTGGACGCGGCGCACGACCTGGGCCTCGGGGTGGTGCTCGACGTGGTCCACAACCATCTGGGCCCGTCCGGCAATTACCTGCCCGTCTTCGGCCCGTACTTCACCGAGCGGCACCACACGCCCTGGGGTGCCGCGGTCAACCTGGACGCGCCCGGCTCGGACGAGGTGCGGGCGTACTTCCTCGGCAGCGCGCTGGCGTGGCTGCGGGACTACCGGCTCGACGGGCTGCGCCTGGACGCGGTGCACGCGTTGCGCGACACGCGCGCGTGCCACTTCCTGGAGGAGCTGTCGACGGCCGTGGACGCGCTCGGCGCCGAGGTGGGGCGGCCGTTGTTCCTGATCGCCGAGTCGGATCTCAACGACCCGCGGCTGGTCACCCCGCGCGCGGAGGGCGGCATCGGGCTGCACGCGCAGTGGAACGACGACTTCCACCACACGCTGCACACGACCCTGACCGGCGAAGCGCAGGGCTACTACGCGGACTTCGCGCGGGCGGGGCTCGCCGGACTGGCGAAGACCCTCACCGGCGGGTACTTCCACGACGGCACGTACTCGTCGTTCCGCGGCCGGTCCCACGGCCGTCCCCTGGACCGTACGCGGGTCTCCGCGCACCGGCTGCTCGGCTACACCCAGACCCACGACCAGGTCGGCAACCGGGCCCAGGGCGACCGGCTGTCGGCGACGCTCTCCCCCGGTCTGCTGGCGTGCGCGGCGGCCCTGGTACTCACGGGGCCGTTCACGCCGATGCTGTTCATGGGCGAGGAGTGGGCGGCGGGCACGCCCTGGCAGTTCTTCACCGACCACACGGATCCGGAGCTGGCGGAGGCGGTGCGGCGGGGGCGGCGGCGGGAGTTCGCCGAGCACGGGTGGGCGGAGGAGGACGTGCCGGACCCGCAGGACCCGGCGACGCGTGACCGCTCGTGCCTGGACTGGTCCGAGCCGTCGGCCGAGCCCCACGCGCGGATGCTGGCCTGGTACCGCGACCTGATCGCCCTGCGCCGCACCCACGCCGACCTCTCCGACCCGGACCTGTCCGACGTCAAGGTCGCTTACGACGAGGACGCCCGCTGGTTCGGCTTCCGCCGCGGCGACGTCCGGGTGGCCCTCAACCTGGGCAAGGAGCCTGCGGCCATCCCCCTGGGCACGGCGGAGACCCGGGTCCTGGCCGCATGGACCCCGGTGGACCCCCCGGGCCCCGACGGCCTACTGACCCTGCCGGCCGAGTCCTGCGTGGTACTGACCGTGCCGTGACGCTGCCGCGGGGGCGGCCGCGGGCGGGCGGGCCGCAGGCCCGTCCCTCCGGGGGCGCGGGGAACTGCGCGAGCGACCACGGACCAGCCGCAGTCGCCGTATCACGCCCACCCACGAGCTGCTGGGCGCCCCCGACGCGCCAGGCAGCAAGCCCCCACATACGGGCCTCAGTCCTCCCCCCGCAGATCGGTCACCCGCTCCAGCAGGATCGGCTCCCACGCCCGCCGCAGCCGCTCCCGCAGCGCGGGGAGCGGCGCGGCCGCCGCGAGAGCGACGACCGTGTCGCAGCGGGCCAGCCAGAGCCCCCGCAGACAGGGCCGCGCCCCGTACCCCGCGAGGGTCGCCGCGCGGACCGCCGCGGGCGCGCCGACCGCCGTCGCGAGGCGCGCGATGTCCTCGGCGGGGTCTCCGACCGCCGCGTCGCTCCAGTCCACCACCCCCCGCACCCGCCCGTCGGCGCCGACCAGCAGGTGTTCGCCGGTCAGCGCGTGGTGGACGAGCACGGCCGCGGGAGCGGTGAGCTGCGCGGCGTTGGGCGCGGTGAGCTGCCCCAGCCGCGCCGGGTCGAACTCGTCCGCTCCGGCGAGCTGCTTGGCCGCCCGTCCCGCCGCCGTCCGCAGGCCCTCCAGGGAGCGCGGCGGCAGCCGGGGCACCCCGAGCGCCTCCGCCTGCCGCTGCGGCACCTCGCGCAGGCCGGTGAGGAGCCCGGCGAGGTCGTCCTCGCCCACGGCGGACACGTCGTGCACGGGGGCGGCGGTGCCGGGGACACGCGTGTCGAGCGTGTAGGTGAGGCCGCCGGACCATTCGCCGTGCGCGACGCTCACCGGGACGGCGACGCCGACGTGCGGCCGGACCAGGTCGCGCAGCCGCAGTTCGCGCCGCTGCCGTACGACGGCGTGCCGGTCGGGGGCGAGGCGCAGCACATGGCGGGTGCCGACCCACCAGGTCCACGGCCCGTCCTCCTCGGTGACGGGCCGTACGTCGGGGCCGTCGCCGCCCGCGCCGCCGGCCCTCCCCTCGCCGTTCTTCATCAGGGAACGGACCAGTCGGCGGACGGTGTCCGCGGTGGGTGTCGGTGCCTGGGTCATGGTCGCGCCGTTGTCGTCCGGAGGGGAGGGGGGTTCGGGGCTCCTTCGAGGGGTCAGTGCACTATCGCCATGTCACGCGGGGTGGTGTTCAGGCGCCGCCCGCCGTCCTCGGTGACGGTCACGATGTCCTCGATCCGCACCCCGAAGCGGCCCGGCAGGTAGACGCCGGGTTCGACGGAGAAGCACATGCCTGGCACGAGGGGGCGTTCCTCGCCCTCGACCATGTACGGCGGCTCGTGGGTGGTGACGCCGATGCCGTGCCCGGTGCGGTGGATGAAGCGGTCGCCGTACCCGGCGTCGGCGATGACGGCGCGGGCCGCCCGGTCGACCTCCTGGCAGGGGACGCCGGGCCTCACCGCGCGGAACCCGGCCTCCTGGGCGGCGCGTACGACGTCGTGCACCTCGCGTTCCTCGGCGTCGGGTTCGCCGACGTGGACGGTGCGGGAGGTGTCGGAGCCGTAGCCGTCCTTGAGTCCGCCGAAGTCGAGGACGACCATGTCGCCGTCGGTGATGACGCGGTCGCCGGCCTCGTGGTGCGGGTTGGCGCCGTTCGGCCCGGAGGCGACGATCGTGAAGTCGACCTGGGAGTGCCCGAACCGCCGCAGCAGGTCGGCGAGATCGGCGGCGACCTCGGTCTCCCGGCGCCCGGCGAACGGCACCCGCCGGATCTCCTCGTATGCCCGGTCGGCGGCCTCGCCCGCCGCCGCCATCCGCTCCAGCTCCGCCGCGTCCTTGACGGCCCGCAGCATCGGCAGGGCCTCGGACAGCCCGACGTACGCCGTGTCGGGCAGCCGCCCCTGCAGGCCGAGCAGGTGCAGTGCCCAGGTGTTGTCGCTGACGCCGAAACGGCCGCGCGGCCCGAGGAGGGGGACGGCCGTGTCGTAGGGGTCCTTGCCGTCGGTCCAGTCGCGCAGGTCCAGCGCGGGGCCGCCGGGGGCCTCCTCGGCGTCCGGGGCCTCCAGGGCGGGCACCACCAGCACCGGGTCCTCGCCGTCCCTCAGCACCAGCAGGGTGAGCCGCTCGGTCTCCGGCGGCCGGTACCCCGTGAGCCACACCAGGTCGGGGCCGGGCGCCACCAGCAGCCCGTCGAGGCCCGCGTCGGCCGCGGCACGGGCGGCTCGCCGCATCCGGGCGCGGTAGTCGTCGGCGGTGAAGGGCGTCAGGGGGCCGGGCGGGTCGTCGGCGGTCAGTGGCGCGGATCCGTGGCCAGACGTGCCGGTCATCCATGCCTCCGTGTGCTCGGAGTTCCCTGGGGCAGGGCGCGGCACGCCCTACGGGCAGCATCCTGCCCGTCCGCGGCACCCCACGCGACCCCATTGCCGCAGGTGTCGGCGCGCGTGCGCTCCGGCGCGCCCGGTGCCGGGCTCTCCGTCAGCTCTCCAGGGCGAGGCGGGCGCCGAGAAGCAGCAGCACGCCGCCGGAGAGCCGATCTCGTGGAGCTCCCACAGCGCGGCGAGGCCGATGTCCCGGCGACCTGTTAATGGTTGCCGATTGCTCATCCGTTAGGGCTAATGCTTAGATTCCCCTGTTCCATTAAGGCAGTGGGCCCAAGGGAGGCGTCCGACGATGCTCGTACTCGCACACATCAGTGATCTGCATCTGGACGGGACGGACCGGGCCACCCGGCGGGCCGAGCGTGTGCGGGACCTGCTGTGGGGCCTGCCGGGCCGGGTGGACGCGCTGCTGGTGACCGGGGACATCGCCGACCACGGCACGGAGGCCGAGTACGAGGAGGCGGCGCGGCTGCTGGGGCTGCGCGGCGGGGACGCCCCGTTCCCGGTGCTCACCTGCCCGGGCAACCACGACAGCCGGGCGCCCTACCGCAAGGCGCTGCTCGGCGAGCCGGCCGCCGACGGGCCCATCAACAGCGTGCGTCTCTTCGACGACGCGGCGGTGCTGATGTGCGACTCCAGCGTGCCGGGGCGGGACGAGGGCGAGCTGGAGCCGCTGACGTACGCCTGGATCGAGGAGACCCTCGACGACCTCGACGGGGACCGGCCGGCGCTGCTCGCCTTCCACCATCCGCCGGTGGCGCTGCACCATCCCCTGCCGGACGCCTACCGGCTGGGCCGCCCCAGCGCGCTGGCCCGGCTGCTGGAGCGCCGGACCGAGATCGCGGGGATCATCACCGGGCACGCCCACACGCCCGCCGCGACCACCTTCGCGGGGCGGCCGCTGGTCGTCGGGCCGGGGGTGACGTGGACACTCCGGCTGCCCTGGGAGGGCGACCAGGCCGCGGACCGGGAGGCGCCGCCCGGACTGGCGTTCCATGTGCTGGACGACGAGGGCCGCCTGACGAGCCACTTCCGGGTGGCGTCGTAGGACCGTAGGGGCCGTAGGGGCGTAGGGCCGCAGGAGGCGCGTCGCCGTCCGTCGGGGCCGGTGTGACCATCTTCCGGTACGGGGCCGAGGAGCGGTCGGCGGGGCTCAGATGGCCACCCCCGGTACGGCGACCAGGTAGCGGCGGGTGCCGTTGGCGTGGCGTACCAGGAGTTTCGCCGGGGTGCCGGGGCGCGCGGCGGCGATCGCCCGCGCGAGGTCGGCCGCCGACCCCGTGCGGGTGTCCCCGACGGCGAGGACGACATCACCTCGGACCAGGCCCGCGCCGTAGCCGGGGCCGGGCACGTGCACGCCGACGACGAGCGCGCCTGCGCCCCCGGTGGCGTCGACGGCCTCGATACCGAGGGTCGCGGGGGCGCGGGCCGGACCGCCCATGGCCGAACCGCCGAGGGCCGGCGCCGGGCCCGGGCCGGGGGCCGCGGCCAACGCCGGTACCGGGGTGGTCGGCAGCACCCAGCCACTGTCGGGGCGCGGGGCGGCGGCCGGGGCCCGCCGGGCCTCCGCGAGGGTGCCCACACCGGTCGCCGTGAGGGCCAGCGCGCCGAGTCCGACGCCCGACAGGACCAGGACCACACAGGTGACCAGGACGAACACCAGGGTGACCACCCGCTGCCGCGCGCGGCGGGGCGCGGCGTGCGGTCGCCGGGCCGGGCCGGACGGCCGGTCCTCGTCGGGCGCCCGGTCGGGCAGCTGATCGGGTACCTCGCCGCCGGGCCCCTCGCCGGGCCTGGCCTTGGGGCTCAACGCGGTCTGCTCCATGGTGCGCGCCTCCGGTCCGCGGTTCGGGTCGGGCGGACATCTACCCGGCGCACGACGGCGCGACGAGCCACGAAAGAGTGAGACTGACACCCCATCAGCGCCGTTCACCCCCATCAGCGCCGTTCACGCCGGTCACCGCGCCCCCCATAGGCACCACCCCTCACCCCGGTCACCACCCCTCACCGCCCACGCCGCCCACGCCGCCCTCACCGCCCACGCCGCCCACGCCGCCCACGCCGCCCACGCCGCCCTCGGATCATCCCTCGCCCCGCCCGCTCGCCCCGCCCTCACTCCCTGTGCTGCTCCGTCAATTCGTGGGCCAGGGCCGCCGCCGGGCCGCGCAGGGCTCCGCCGTGGATCAGTTCCGTGCGGTGCACCAGGCGGGGCGCGACGAGGGGGACGGCGACCGCGCCCGGTACGTCGGTCGTGAAGCTACGGGGCAGGACCGTCAGGCCGTGCCCGGCGGCGGCGAGGGTCGTGAGCGTCCGCAGGTCGGTGCCCTCGTAGCGCAGGGCGGTGCGGACGCCTCCCGCGCCGCCCGCGGTGTGGAGGCGGTCCAGGGGCAGGCCCGCGCCGGGCGCGTCCAGCCAGCGGGCGTCGACGAGGTCGGCGAGGCGCAGTCCGGGGCGCCGGGCGAGGGGGTGGGCCGCCGGGAGGAGGACGCAGACGGGTTCCTCGGCGACGCCGCACGTGGTCAGCGGCGCCACGTCGGGCAGCCGCAGCGGGTCGCTGGGCGCGGCGAGCCCGTCGACCAGGCCGAGGTCGGCGGCGCCGGTGGCGACCGCCGCCGGGATGTCGGCGCGGGCGAGTGCCCGCAGGGTCACGCCGGCGGCGGGCAGCGCGGCGACGGTCCGGGGGCCGAGGGCGGTCGGGGTCACGGCGAGGGTCAGCCCGTGCTCGGGCGCGGACGCCATCCGGACCACGTCGGCGCGGGCCGCGTCGAGCCGCAGCAGCAGCGGCCCGGCGTGTTCGAGGAGCCGCTCCCCGGCGGCCGTGGGCCGGACCGGACGCCGGGTCAGCAGGGGGGCGCCGAGGTCCTGTTCCAGCGCGGCGATGTGCTGGGACACCGCGGACTGGGTGTAGCCCAGCTCCCGCGCGGCCTCGGAGAACGAGGCGAGGCGCGCCACGGTGACGTAGGTGCGGAGCAGATGCGGATCCATGGCCGCCATGATCCCGCGACGCGCCCGTGATGCGGCCGAGCAGCATCAGCTTTGCTTATCGAGGGTGTGGAAATCATCGTTGGACGTGAACACGGGCCCGCGCCGAGGATGACGGACATGACGAACAGCCCGGCGCAGGCCGCCCCCTCCGCTTCCCGTTCCGCCCGGCTCGCCCTGGTCGGCGACCGCTCCCCCGACGTGGTGTCCCACATCCGGATCCCGCGGATCCTCGACTCCCTCGCGGAGCGGGACCGGCTCGTCGTGGACGCGTACTGGATCCACTCCGAGGACGCCGCGGCGGACTCGGCGGCCGTGCGCGGCTTCGACGCGGTGTGGGTGGTGCCCGGCAGCCCCTACCGCAGCGAGGCGGGGGTGCTGTCCGCGATCCGTACGGCCCGTGAGGAGGGCATCCCGTTCCTCGGCACCTGCGGCGGCTTCCAGCACGCGCTGCTGGAGTACGCGCGCACGGTGTGCGGACTCACCGGGGTCGCGCACGCCGAGAACGACCCGGACGCCGAGGACTTCCTGATCGAGCCGCTCGCCTGCTCCCTGGCCGGACATGAGGCAGCCGTACGCGTCGAACCCGGTTCGCTCGCGCAGTCGGTGCTGGGCGCCGAGCGGACCGTCGAGCGGTACTCCTGCCGGTACGGCCCCTCCGCTCACCTCGACACCCTGCGGGCGCACGGGCTGCGCTTCTCCGGGCACGACGAGGACGGCCAGGTCAGGATCGTCGAACTGCCGGGTCACCCCTTCTTCCTGGCCACCCTCTTCCAGCCCGAACTCTCGGGCGACGGCAGCCGCCCGCACCCGTTCGTGCGCGGGCTGGCCCGGGCCGCGGTCGACCACGCGGCCCGGGCGGCACACCTGCCGGTGTGAGCCGTGCGGGGGTCAGCCGACCCGGGCGGGGGTGAACGGCAGGGCCGGCGCCCGGCCGGGGACGAAGCCGTGGGCGCGGCGGGCCAGGAAGGCGGGCTTGTAGCGGTCGACCTGCCGGTGCCAGTTCAGGATGCCGGCGAGCCAGTTCCGCAGGTCGTCCACATAGCCGTCCATGATGTCGCGCGCCGGACGCGACAGCTCGAAGTCGTCGTACACGACGGGGAGTTCATGGGCGACGACATGCTCGAACTGCCGCATGCGCTGGGTCATCAGGTCGTGGACCACGCCCAGCGCGGCCGGGTAGTCGCAGCCGAAGAAGTTCTGCACGACGAGGATCGCGTTGTGGACCTCGCCCTCGTACTCGATCTCCTTCTGGTACGAGAACACGTCGTTGATGAGGCACGCGTAGTCGATGGCCGCGTTCTCCAGGGAGCGGACGGGGCCGCTGCGGTAGACCTCGGGCGGGATCTGCGGGCCGTGGCCCATCCGGCACAGGCTCAGGGTGAGGTCGGAGCCGAAGGTGGCGCGCCGCATCTCCAGGTAGTCGACCGGGTCGGGGACCCGGTTCTGGAGCTGGTTGAACACCTCCCACACCCAGCTCTCGGTCATCTTGTCGACGGACGCCTTCAGGGTGCGCCGCTCGTCGGGGGTCATCTCCGCGGTGGTCCGCGCCCACAGGTCGATCAGGCCCCGTTCCATCCCGTTCACCGGGACGGGGACCGCCTCCCCCTCGACGGGCATGCAGTCGGAGAGCCGAGCGGTCGTGAGGCGCGCGGCGGCCACGTCACGGCGGTGGCCGAAGACCAGGGGGTAGTAGTCGTCCCCGTAGGTGCCCCAGGCCAGCCACTGCGAGCTGAGGTCCAGTTCCTCGGGGGTGGCGTCCGGGTCGAGGCCGGCCGCGCACAGGGGCAGGTCGGCGGCGGCGAGCCGCTCCTCGTCCCAGACGCCCTCGCCGAGGATGCCCATCGCGTGCGACCAGGCGGTGAGACGCGGGCGGGCGGCGTCCAGGTGCGGGCACAGCTCCACCTGGAAGGGCATGTGGAAGTCGGGGATCAGGGACGGTCCGACCTTCTGGTACGGCAGATGCGCGCGGGTGCGCAGCCGTTCGGCGGCGGCGGAGGCGACCAGCGCGCCCACGTCGGCGGCGGACGTGCCGAACCCCGCCCCGGTGACCAGGGACGGGCCGGAGAGGAGCGCGCCGCCGAGGTCGAGCGGGCCGCGCGAGGAGGTCGCCCCGTCGTTCATGTAGCGGCTGGACCGCATGTGCCACTCGTGGCCGCCGGCCTGCCAGTCCTGGAGGCCCTTGGTGTACGCGGCGACGGCGGCGACCTCGGGCGGGGTGAGCCCCTTCTCCAGGGCCAGCGCGGGGACCTCGGTGAGCGCGGTGTCCTCGAACTGGTGCAGCCGTGAGGTGAGGATGTCGTTGACGGTCTCGGCGGCCTGTTGTGTGTCGCAGCCGAAGAACGTCTCCAGGACGAGCACGCCGTTGCTGTTCTCCCCCTCGTCCTCGACCTCCCGCTGGTAGGAGAACAGGTCGTTGCGCAGGTGGACGGCGTCCGAGAACGTCTCCATCAGGACCCGCAGGGGCCGCGACTCGGCGACCGCCGCGGGGACCTCCGCGGTCGCGTACTCGACGAGACCGGCGGACCAGGGGGCGCCGCCGACCTTCCGGCGCATCTCGATGTACTCGACGGGGTTGGCGATCCGCCCCTCGTTGATGTTGGACAGCTCCCACAGCGACTCGTTGAGCAGATGCTCGGTCGCCACGGCGAAGCGGCGGCGCCAGTCCATCGACATCGCCGGCACCGTGCGCGCCCAGAGGTCGGCGAGCCCGGCCTCCACCGGGTTCCGCGGCTCGGGGACGGGGGTGGCCAGGTCCAGCGGCATGAACAGCGGGAGCCGGTCGAGGTGGGCCTTGCCGCCGGGGCGGTCCTGGGAGCGCTTGAAGAGTTCCAGGAAGTGGTCGTCGAAGAAGAACACCCACACGTACCAGTCGGTGATGAGCGAGAGTGCCGGGCCGTCGCAGTCGGGGTGCGTGTACGCGCACAGCAACCCGTAGTCGTGCGCGTCGAGGTCCGCCTGTTCCCACACGCCGGAGCCCTCCAGCATGCCCATCTCCCGCGCCCACGCGCTGGTGTGGGCACGGGCCTCGTCGAGGTGGGGGTTCAGCCGCGCGGGGTACGGCAGATAGAAGTGCGGGAGTTGGAACGGCTGCGTCATGGCCGGGCCCTACCCGTGGCCCCCGACCGGCATCCGGGCGGCGGAACATGATCACACCATCGCGTGAATCCGGGCGCTTTCGTCGCCGGCGCCCGGACTTCTCAGTTCGTACCGGCGTTCACCTGGATCACCGCGTGTGCCCCGCCGGTGCGCCACCGCTGCCCCTCCGCGGCCACCAGCGCGGCCTCGGTGGAGGCGTCCAGGCCCACGATCACATCGGACTTGAGGGTGCGCAGGGCGGCCACCGGACCGGGGAAGTACGCGGTGACCGAGGCGAAGGACGTGGTCGGCGGCCAGAGCCGGTCGCCCACCAGGCGCCGGTAGTTGAGGTCGCCCTTGAGGAGGGTGAGGTCGGCGGAGGCGAACTCCTCGCGCAGGTCGTCCGGCATGTCCGCGTACGGCAGCGGGGCGCAGGAGAAGGGGTGGGCCCGCAGCACGAGACGGCCGTCGGCGAGGGCGGACCACAGCCGTCGCCCGGCGGCGTTCTTGGCGGCGACGAGGTGGCGTACGGCGTCGAGGGCGTCGGCGGTGGTGGCGTCCGAGACGAAGTACGGGTACGGCTTGAGATGCAGCAGGGCGCGCTCGACGCGGCCCCGGGTGAGGAGGTCGTCGACGAGGAGGAGGTCGGGGATCAGTTCGCGGCCCGCGTTGTCGGCGACCAGGCAGAGCGTTCCGCCGCTGGACAGCAGGGACAGCAGTTCCTCGCCGTCGTCCACGAGCAGCCGGGAGTCCGCCGTGGACCCGGCGGTCTGGATGCGGAAGCCGAGGTCGGCCCGGTTGCCCCAGAGCGAGCCGTGCAGCAGGGCGGGCAGCCGCTCGCGCGGGGGCCGTTCGGCGAGGGCGTCGGCGGCGGTGAGTTCGGCCGTCGCCTCGGGGGTGTCGAGCTCGGCGAGCTTGAAGGGGCGGAACGGGTCGACGCCCTGCCAGGGGCCGGGGCCGAAGAAGCCGACGGCGTGCAGGAGTCGGCGGTAGAAGCAGCTCTCGGCGACGAGGAAGGGCAGGTCGAACCAGGACCGGCCGGCGTGGCGACGTACGTCCCAGGTGTCCCACCAGGGGTCGTCGTCCGGGGGTGCGAGGAGGCCCTCGGTGGCGTCGTGCAGCAGGGTCGTGAGGGCGTGGCGCTGCTCGGGGCCGTAGGGGGTGGCGTCGAGGACCTTGCGGATGAGGGCGGGATGGCGTTCGGCGAGGACGGCGTGCGCGAAGGAGGCCGGGTCGGTGCCGTGGATCAGGGGGGCGTCAGACACGGTCGGGGGTCCCTCCGGGGCCGGTGGGCGCCGCGGGCGGCAGGGCGACGTCCTTGACCTTCTTGTCGAGCTGCCGGCCGTAGCCGGCCTCGGTCCACACGTACTTCTGGAACTGCTCGGGGGTCAGGGCGCCCTGCCACGGGGTGCCCGACGGGTAGAACACGGCGCCGCAGGCGGAGCAGTGGTGGGCGGGCCGCCAGAGGAGTTCGGCGCGGGACTCGCCCCGCATGACGGCCTTCCGCTCGCGCAGTTCGCCCCGGACCACGGCGAGGGTGCCGACGAACAACGCGACGGCGAGCAGGGAACCGGCGATCGTGTGGACGGGCTTGTCGTTCTGGAGGCCGCTGCGGGCGAGATAGGCGCCCATGGCGACGAGGATCATGCCCTCGATGAAGTGCAGGACGGTGTCGAAGCGGGACGGTACCCCCGGGGAACGCGCCAGCCGGTCGGTCAGTCCCGAGGCCCGGGACTCCGGGTCGGCGCAGGTCTCGGCGACCGTGCGCGCCGAAGGGCCGGACCCGCCGCAGCCGGGGCACACCGCCGCGACCGGCGCCGGGCTCTCCCCGGTCCTCTCCGACCAGGTCCCGTCGGACCTCTGCGACGGGATCCCCTCGGCCTGCTCCGGTTGGGTCCCGTCGGACTTCTCGGTCTTCTTCGTCGACATGCGCCTACGCTAACGGCCCGCTGACGGCACGCCGGAAAAGGGCCGGCGGCCGACCGATGCCCGCTCGCATCGCTCGGCCGCCGGCAGTGGGGGGTGGCGGTCAGTGGGGCTGACGTCAGAAGGTCAGCTTCCAGCTGTTCAGCCGGCCGGTGTCCGCGGACGCGACGTCCTGGACACGCAGCTTCCAGGTGCCGTTGGCGACCTCGTTGGACGCGTTCACCGTGTAGGTGGTGTTCACGTTGTCGGCGGAGTCCGAGGAGCTGGAGGCCTTCAGACGGTAGGTCGAACCGTCCGGGGCCACCAGGTCGAGGACCAGGTCACCGCGGTAGGTGTGGGTGATGTCCACACCGACCTGGAGGGTGGCGGGCGCGTTGCCGCTGCGCCCGGTGACGGAGATCGAGGACTCGATCGCCGAGCCGTTGTCCGGAATGGAGACGGCGGTGGTGTTGGTGAAGGTGGTGCCCCCCGTGGAGCCCCCGCCGGAGCCGCCGGACACCGCCTGCACCGTCTTGGCCGCGTCGGCCAGACCCGCGCCGCAGCCGCCGGAGCAGGAGCCGGGCAGAGCGCGGGCGTTGGCCTTGATCGCGGACTCGACCTGGGCCGGGGTCAGCGAGGAGTTCGCCGACTTCAGCAGCGCGGCGAGGCCCGCGATGTGCGGGGTGGCCATGCTGGTGCCCTGGTAGTAGGCGTACGACTCCGAGGTGGGCGTCTTCGTGCCCGCGTTCAGCGTGGACAGGATGCCGTTGGCGGTGCCGGTGCTGGTCTGGCCGCCGGGCGCCGAGATGTCCACGAGGGAGCCGTAGTTGGAGTACGAGGCCTTGGCGCCCGAGCGGTTGGTCGCCGCGACCGAGATGACGTTGTTGCAGTTGCCGGGCGAGTGGTTCGCCACGTTGTCGTTCTCGTTGCCGGCGGCCACGACGACGGTCGTACCGCGGTTCACGGCGGCGGTGATGGCACTCTGGGTCGCCGTGGTGCAGGCGCCGTCGCCACCGAGGCTCATGTTGATGACCTTGGCGACGTTGGTGTTGGCCGGGACGCCGGAGACGGTGCCGCCGGAGGCCCAGGTGATGGCGTCGATGATGTCCGAGTCGTAGCCACCGCACTTGCCGAGGACGCGGATCGGGGAGATCTTCGCGCCGTACGCGATGCCGGCGATGCCCTTGCCGTTGTTGGTGGCGGCGGCGATGGTGCCCGCGACGTGCGTGCCGTGCCACGAGGAGGTGCTGGCGGGAATGCCGGAACCGCACTCGTTGGCGTTGTACCAGTCGCCCGGGTCGGCCGGGTTGCTGTCGCGGCCGTCGCCGTCGACGGAGACCGCGGTGTCGGCGATGAAGTCATAGCCGCCGACGATGTTCGCGGCGAGGTCGGAGTGGGCGACGTAGCCGGTGTCGATGACGGCGACGGTCACACCGGTGCCGGTGGTGACGTCCCAGGCGCCCGGCACGCGCATGCCCGCCGTGGACTCGAAGAGGTCCCACTGCTTGCTGTACTCGGTGTCGTTCGGGTCCGCCTTGGGCTTGTTCAGGCGGTCGGGGACGACATAGGCGACCTGCGGGTCGGACCGGTACTCGGCGATGACGTCGGCGACGTCCGTCCGGGTGAGGTCCTCACCCAGGTCGACGAGGGCGGCGCCCGTGCCGAGGCGGCGCTGGAAGTCGAGGTTCTCGCCGGCTTCCTTGCCCTTGGCCTCGGCGTCGGCGGAGGCGGCCTTGTTCGAGGTGGCCTCGGCCGCACCGGACTTGTAGCCGACGATCAGGCGCTCGGCGACGGTGCCGGGGGCGGCCTCGGTGGCACCGGCGAGGGCCGGGGCGGGGTCGGCCTTGGCGGAGGGGGCCTGGGCGACGGCGACCGAGGTGGTCATTCCGGCCACCAGGGCGACGGAGACCGCGGCGACGGATATGAGCTTCCGTCCGGTGGTGCGTGAGGTGGAGGTACGCAAGGGCTTCGCCTTTCGTGGCCTGCTCATGTCAGGGGAGGAGCGGCAGTGTGTCGCTTCTTCGTCGAAGCGGCGGGGGGTCCAGAAAGGGGGTGTGGCGCGGAGGCCGGCCAGGCGCAAGCTGTTCACCAGGGGTTACCTGTGGTTCAGCTGTGGCAGCACAGTAGGCAAAGCGCTGGTCATGGGGATACGGGGAAAACCCTCGACCCCCCTGAGGAACTCCCCTATCCCGTAGGGCAGTCGGGCTGGATATGCCGCTTCGCCGGGTTTGCCGAGGCGATTTAGGGGGCCCTGCGGATGGCTGGATCCGACCGGTCGAACAGGGTGGGGTCCCGTGGAACGCGGGTCGCCACGGCCGGGCCGGGTTCCGTCGGACGCCGCTCACTCCCGCCGGGCCGGGTTCCGTCGGACGCCGCTCACTCCCGCCGGGCCGGGTTCCGTTGAACGCCGCTCACTCCCGCCGGGCCGGGTTCCGTTGAACGCGGTCTCCCCGGGTCCCGTACGACTCGGTGGACCACTCGCCCCGCACCCCATGGATCGGACGTTCCGGATGTACCGCTTGTCCGCCCACCGCACCGCCGGCCGGCGCACCGACGGCCGCCTCGGCACCGGCCCGCGTGTCGTCGGCCTCCGCACCGCCGGCTCCCCCGCCCTGCGCGCCGCCGGTCTCCGTGGCGCCGTGCTGCTCGTGGCGGCCCCCCTGCTGGTGACGGCGGCGGCCGTCGCCCCCGCGTCCGCGCACGGCGCGCCGACCGATCCGGTGAGCCGGGTGTCGGCCTGCTCGCCCGAGGGCGGCGGACGGGAGAACTCGGCAGCGTGCCGGGCGGCGATCGCCGCGAACGGGGCGCCCTTCACCGCGTGGGACAACCTGCGGATCGCCGGGGTGAACGGCCGGGACCGGCAGGTCGTCCCCGACGGAAAGCTGTGCAGCGGCGGGCTCGCGGCCTACCGGGGGCTGGACCTGGCGCGCGCCGACTGGCCCTCGACGCGCCTCGCCCCCGGTGGCACGCTGAATCTGACGTACCGGTCGACGATTCCGCACACCGGGACGTTCAAGCTGTTCCTGACGAAGCCGGGATACGACCCGAAGAAGCCGCTCACCTGGGCCGACCTGCCCGAGCGGCCGTTCGCCTCGGTCACCGACCCGCCGCTGCGGGACGGCTCGTACCGCTTCTCGGCGAAGCTGCCGACCGACCGCTCCGGCCACCATGTGCTGTACACGATCTGGCAGAACACGAGCACGGTGGACACGTACTACTCCTGCTCGGACGTGGTGTTCCCGGCGGCCGCGAAGGCCGGCCCGGACGCCGGGGGGAAGCGGGCGGAGCGGACGCCGGACGCCTCCGGGGAGTCCGCTCCGAGCAGGAAGCCGAAGGCGGAGAAGCCCTCCCCGACACCGACAGCGACGCCCACCCCCTCCCGCGAGCCGTCCTCGGCGTCCGGGGAGGCCGCGGCCGGTGGCGGGGCGGAGGTCCCCGGCAGCCCCGTGGCCTCCACGACCGACGACAGCGGCACCTCCGTTCCGCTGGTGGCGGGGGGCGCCGCGGCGATGGTGCTCGCCGCGGGCGCCGCCCTCTTCCTCCGCGGACGCAGGCGCCGCTGACGGTGCCGCGCGGGCCGGCGTCAGTTGACGAAGACCGTGGCACCGCCCTGGTCGCCGTCGGTGACGGGCGAGTACTTCGCGGTGAAGTAGCCGGTGCTGAAGCACAGCGAGGAGCCCGAGGTCCGGGTGAACGGCTGGGCGGTGAAGTTGATGCTGTTGTCGTCGTTGCTGGCCGTGCCGCTGATGCTGGGCGCCTGGTACACGCAGTTGATGGTGCCCAGCAGGGTGCGCAGGACGACGGTGGTCTGGATGACCGAGCCGTCCTGCGGGCTGACGGTGACGACACCGTCCGAGGTCACGGTCGTCGTGTAGGGCAGGTTGTTGACCGTGATGCCGTTGACGCCGGTCACACCGAAGACGTTGCTGGTGCAGCCGCCGAAGGTGTGCGCGGTGACGGACTCGGTGGCCGTGCCGGGCGCCGCCGGGTTGTCGGTGACGGTGGCGTTGAAGGCCGACTGGGAACAGGAGATGCCGCTCGTGCCGGTGGCGCTGGAGCGGAACGTGGCGGCCGTGCCGGAGGCGAGGGTGGCGTTGAGGACGTCGCCGACCGCGACGGCGTCACCGGCGAGACCGCCGGTGGTCAGCACGGTGTCGGCGGCGGAGGCGGGGCTGACGGCCGCGACCATCAGGGCGGCGGTGCTTCCGACGAGGGCGAGGAGGGATCGCGTACGCATGGGGAGTGCCTCTTCTCAGGAAGATGAGAACTGCGGGTGGGTGGGCGCGGGTGACACCGTTCGCGCGGGGGAACGCGGCGATGCCGCTCGGCGCCGTTCGGTCGCTGCCGATCCGTGACACGCCTTCTCCGTACGTGACGGATCGACAGCGACGGGTCCGGGAATCGGGCACGGCCCAGTGGAGGGGGAAGGCGACCGTGCCCGGCACCGGCGAGGGGTGATACCGCGTCGGGCCGCGCAGCGCTTTCCATGTGTCACCCGCACCCCGTCGGCGACGGGGGCTCGGGACGGTGACGGGCGCTGCGCGTCGGATCCGGCGCCACGGATCCGTTGGGGGAAACCCGGGAGAGTTGTAGACCTGAGCGAGAGTCAACGTCAAGGCGTCGTAAGGAAGTTGGATGCCAGAAGACGCCACCCGACATGGGGTGCGGAGGATCGGGGAAGGACAAAACCAAAGGTGAGAGATGTTCACCTTTCACAGGTGCGGCACAACCAACATCCTTTTGCCACAAGCACCTTGACCCTTGAATGTAACCACCGGTAACTTCCGGATTGGCTACTGCGGCGTAGCAAGTAAGCCCTTGCACCCTCGGGAGGTGTGCTCAGGCGTGCGCCGCAACCGCTGTCCGCGCCAGGACAACGTGCCGTCGAAGCCCCATCTGCATTGACTTAAAGGTCCAGGGAGCACACATGGCCTCGTCCTCGGACGCCACGGCGTCCACCCACGAAAGACCCGAGGGGTCCGAAGCATCCGGCAGACGCGGGCGGGTCCGCCTCAAGCGCGCCGCCGTGATGGCGGTGCCGGCCACCGCGGTCGCCGCCGGTCTGATGATCCTCACCGCGCAGGGCGCCCTGGGTGTCCAGTTCGCCATCTCCGGCATGCCGTTCGTCGTCACCGCCGACAAGCTCGAAGGTGAGGGCTTCGCCCAGTTCGGCGCGCTGGACCACATGATCGAGAACAGCCCCAACGAGGGCGACACCGGCGGCCAGGTGCTCGTCGTGACCTCGGTCGTCAAGAGCGGCAAGCTGACCAACCTGTGCCAGAGCGTCGACCTCGGCGGCATCCAGCTCGTCCTCACCGCGGGCGACAAGTCCACGCCGGTGAGCGTGAAGAACCTGGCGATCGACTCCGACGACATCAGCGGCGACGCCTCGTTCAACAACATCGAGATCGGCCGCGACTCCAGCACGTTCGACAAGGTCGGACAACAGGGTCCTCCCGGTGTCTACGGCCAGCAGGCCGACTCGGTCACCATCACCGACCTGTACCAGCACAACTACGCCGCCACCGCGGCCGTCTTCAAGCTGCCCGACCTGCACATGCGATTCCAGAGCGAGGGCTGCCCGAAGTGAACGAGTTCCGGGAGTGGAGAGGACGCCGGCCCTTCGCGGGCGGGCTGCTGCTGTTCCTGGGCGGCGCGGAGATCCTGGTGACCATGAAGGCACCGCTCCCCGTCATCCTGAAGATCGGAATGCAGGGTCTGGCGGGTTATCTGCTGCCCTCGCTGATGATCGTGTGCGGGCTGCTGATCGTTTTCAACCCGTCCCAGCGCCTGTTCTACTCCATCCTCGGGATCCTGCTCTCCCTGGGCACCTGGCTCACGTCCAACATCGGCGGGTTCGTCGTCGGCCTGCTGATGGGCGCCGTCGGCAGCACGCTCGCCTTCGGGTGGCTGCCGGACCAGGAACCCCGGCGCACCCGCAAGAACCGCGCCCGCGACCGGGCCGCGAAGCCGCACCAGCGGGAGCAGCCCGCCGAGGCGTAACACGCGCGGTACGACGACCCCGCGCCCCCTACAGGGGCGCGGGGAACTTCGCTGCCGAGGTCAGGGCCGCACTCAGACGGGCCGTGTCGGTCCAGTAGCGGTCGTGGCAGAGCGGCACCCGCCAGTAGAGGCCGGGGCCCGAGGCGCGGCGCAGGGGCGGGATGGCCACATGGCAGCCCGCTCCGAGGACCTGGACGCCCGCCAGCCGCCAGTCGGCCCCGTCGCCGGGCGGCACCAGCCAGTACATGATCCCGCCGAAGACGTCCTCGATGACGGCTCCCGTGGCGTCCCCGAGGGCCGTCAGCGCCGGTACGCCGAGGGCGACCGGCACCCGGACCGCGTTCCACCAGCGCCCGGCGGGCACCGTACGCACCTCGGGGCTGTACGAGCACATCCAGCGCGGGGCCCAGCTGACAGTCATGGCACTCACCGGCTCTTCATGGGGAGGGGTGGCCCGATCCTAGGAGCCGCTCCCGCACCCGACTTGCGGGAACGCGCAGGGAAGTTGCCCGCGTGCGCAGCGCGCCACCCGTGAACTCGCCCCGCGACGCCGCGGAGCCGTAGCGTGACCGGGTTTCCACGGTGCGCCGTGGCAGTGTTCCCGACCGCAGGAGGGCCCGATGGGCAACCCCAGTCCGTTAGTGATCGACTCGTCCGGCCGTGACATCCACGGCGAGGCCGACCGGATCCGCGCGCACGGTCCGGCGACCCGTGTGGTGCTCCCGGGGCCGCCCGCCGTCGAGGCGTGGGCGGTCAGCAGCCCCGAGCTGCTCAAGCGGCTGCTCACCGATCCCCGCGTGTCGAAGGACGCGCGACGCCACTGGCCGCGGTTCGCGGCCGGTGAGATCACCCCGGAGTGGCCGCTGTTCACCTGGGTCGCCGTGCAGAACATGTTCACCGCGTACGGCGGCGACCACAAACGGCTGCGGACCCTGGTCGCCAAGGCGTTCACCGCGCGCCGGACGGCCGCGATGCGGCCCCGCATCGAGAAGATCACCGAGGAACTCCTCGACCACGTCGAGGACGGCCTGCGCGGTGGCGGGAGCGTCGACCTGCGGGAGGAGTTCTGCTACCCCCTGCCGATCCGGGTGATCAGCGAACTGTTCGGGCTGCCCGAGGAACGGGCGCCGGAGCTGCGGGAGCTGGTGGACCGCCTCTTCGACACGGCCGCCGACCCCGGTGAGATGACCGCGGCCTACGAGCGGCTCTACGGCGTCCTCGGCGAACTCGTCGCCGCGAAGCGTGCCACGCCCGGCGACGACCTGACGACCGGGCTGATCGCGGCCCGCGACGAGGACGACGCGCGGCTCAGCGAGCAGGAACTGCTGGACACGCTGGTGCTGATGATCAGCGCCGGCCATGAGACCACGGTGAACCTCCTCGACCAGGCCGTGCACTCCCTGCTCACCCACCCCGAGCAGCTCGCGCATGTCCGTGCGGGCCGGGCGACCTGGGACGACGTGGTGGAGGAGACCCTGCGGTACGAGGCGCCGGTGGCGAGCCTGCCGCTGCGGTACGCGGTGGAGGACCTGGACCTCGCCGCGTTCGGCGGGCCGGAGGGGGTCGTGATCGGCAAGGGCGAGGCGATCCTCGCGGCGTACGCCGCCGCCGGACGCGACCCCGAACGGCACGGGAAGGACGCGGGCGTCTTCGACGTCACCCGCGTCGACAAGGAGCACCTCGCGTTCGGGCACGGGGTGCACTTCTGCGTGGGCGCTCCGCTGGGGCGGATGGAGGCGCGCATCGCGCTGCCGGCGCTGTTCGAGAGGTTCCCCGCGCTGCGGTTGGGGGCGGAGGAGGACGCATTGGGGTACGTGGAGTCGTTCATCTCCAACGGGCATCGGCGGTTGCCTGTACGGGCGGGGTGAGGGCCGGACGCGGTTCGTGGGGGCGGGTGGGGGTGCGTGGGCGACTGCGGGTGAGTGGGGGCTGGCCGCGCAGTTCCCCGCGCCCCTGAAAAGCGACCGGGCTGCGCCCGTGCCTTTCAGCTGGAGGGCGGGCCGCAGGCCCGTCCCTCCAGGGGCGCGGGGAACTGCGCGAGGAACCACAACGGACCCGCAGCCGCCAACGCACCCCGCATCCCCGAGCTGTGAGGCGCCGCCTATTCCCCCCGCCACCAGGACAACAACCGCGCCCACCCGGTCCCACCCGCCGTAGGCGGGCCGGGTGGGCCGGGCGGGGCGGGCGGCACCGGCGGGACGGTGCGCGCGGGGGCTGCCCGCGTCGCCAAAGGGGCCGGCGGGAACGTGACCGGCAGGGCCGTGAGCGCCCGGTGGAACGGACCCGGGCGCCACGCCAACTGATCCGGGCGCACCGCGAGTTCGAGGTCCGGCAAGCGGTCGAGGAGCTTCTCCACCGCGACCGAGGCGATCAGCCGGGCCTCGCTCTGCGCGGGACAGTTGTGCGGGCCGGCGCTCCACGCCAGGTGGGCCCGGTTGCCGGCCCGCCGGTCACCCGTCAGCGCGGGGTCCGTGTTCGCGGCGGCGAGCGAGACCACCACGGGGTCCCCGGCCCGCAGCACCGCGCCCTCGTACACGACGTCCCGGACCGGGTAGTGCACCGCGTAGTTGGCCATCGGGGGGTCCGTCCACAGCACTTCGTCGAGCGCGTCCTCGACGGGCAGGCTGCCGCCGGACAGTTCGCCCGCGAAATGGTCGTCGGAGAGCAGCAGCCGCAGGGCGCCCGCGATCAGGTTCTGCTGCGGCTCGGTTCCGCCGCCCATGAGCACGACGAGGCTGTGCACCATCTCCTCGTCGGTGAGCGCCGCCGGGTGCGCCAGCAGCCAGGAGGTGACATCGGGGCCGGGTGTGCGCCGCTTGAGGTGGACCAGGTCGAACAGGGTGGTGGTGAGCAGTTCGTCGGCCCGCTCGGCGTCCACCCCGTCGAAGATCCCGGACATGCCCTCGACCAGCCTCAGCCCGTGGTCGGCGGGACAGCCGAAGAGGTGGTTGAAGACGAGCAGGGGGACGACCTGCGCGTACTCGCCGAGCAGATCGGCCTTGCCGCTGGGCGCGAACCGGTCGATGAGGGTGTCGGCGCTGCTCTCGACGTAACCGCGCAGGGCGTGCGGCTCCACGCGGGCCAGGCTGTCGGTGATGGCACCCCGCAGCCGCCGGTGCTCCTCACCGTCGGTGAACAGGGCGTTGGGCCGGTACATCATCATCGGGACGACGGGGCTGTCCCTGGGGACGGTGCCGTCGGCGAGGTCGTTCCAGCGGCGCGGGTCCTTGGAGAAGGTCTCGGTGCTGCGCAGCACGTGCAGGGCGGCGTCGTACGAGGTGACGAGGGTCGCCCGGACTCCGGGGGCGAGTTCGACGGGTGCGGTGGGGCCGTGTGCGCGCAGCCGCCGGTAGGCGGCGGCCGGGTCGGCGGCGAAGTCGGGCCCGTAGAGGGGTTCGTGGGCCGGGCAGCCCGGGGGCGGGCCGGACGGCTTCTCGGGGGTCACGCGTGCTCCAGTTCGGCGTCGCGGCTCAGCAGGTACGCGACGAGCGCGATCAGCGCCCGGGTGGAGGAGTCCGGATCGCGGGCGTCGCAGCGGACGAGCGGGGTCTCGGGCAGCAGGTCGAGGGCCTCGCGCACCTCGGCCAGGTCGTGCACGGGGGCGCCGTCGAAGTCGTTGACGGCGACGGCGTACGGCAGGCCCAGGTCCTCCAGGGTGCCCATCACGTCGAAGGAGTGGGACAGCCGGCGGGTGTCGGCGAGGACCAGCGCGCCGAGGGCGCCGCGGGTCATGTCCTCCCAGAGCCGGGTGAAGCGCTGCTGGCCCGGAGTGCCGAACAGGTAGAGGACCAGGGACGGGTTGAGGGTGAGGCGGCCGAAGTCCAGCGCGACCGTGGTGGTGGTCTTGTCGCGGGTCCCGGCGAGGTCGTCGACGAGGGCGCCGGCCTGCGTCAGGACCTCCTCGGTGCGCAGCGGCCGTATCTCGGAGAGCGTGCCGACGAACGTGGTCTTGCCGACCGCGAAGTGTCCGACGACGAGCACCTTGAGCGCGCGCCGCACGGTCGGCCGCAGATACACGTCGTCAGAGGCGGGCGCGAAGCCCATCGAGGACCTCCTGGAGGATGCCGACGTCGAACCGCCGGACGGCCGAGGGGCGTTCCCCCTGCTCGAAGGGGTTGTGGAACCCGGGGGACGGCGTGCGGGTGGCGATGTGGCCGCTGTCCATGAGGTCGGCGACCAGCACCTTGGTGACGCTGACGGGAAGCCCGAGGTGCCCGGCGACCTCGCCCAGGGAGAGCGCGCCGTGCCGGCACAGCTCCATCATCCGGCGCTTCTCCGGGGTCAGCCCGGTCGGCGGCGGGTCGTCGGCGGCGGTCAGCAGGGTGATCAGATCCAGGGTGTTGCGGGTGGGGCGGGCACGGCCGTCGGTGACGACGTACGACCGCACCAGGCGCCCGCCGGGCCGGGGGCGGGGCGTCATGTCCGGCTGCCCGTGGCGGGCCTGGCCGGGGTGGACAGCTCCTTGCCGAGCCGGTCGACGAGTTTGTGCATGCGGTAGGTGACGGCCTCCATGTCCACCTCGACGCCGGTGGAGACGGCGAGGTAGGCGCCCTCGCCGGCCGCGACGAGGAAGACGTAGCCGTGCCCGAACTCGATCAGGGTCTGCCGCCAGGGGCTGGTGGACGGGCCGCAGAACTCGGCGGTGCTGCGGCTGATCGACTGGAGACCGGAGAGGCCCGCGGCGAGGCGTTCGGCGTCGTCGCGGTCGATGCCGGCGGAGTGGGCGCGGAGCATGCCGTCGGCGGAGAGCAGGATCGCGTTCCGTGCCTCGGGCACCTTCAGCACGTCGTCGAGCATCCAGCCCAGCTCGTTGGTCACGGGCTCGCTCATGCGCGGGGGGTCCCTTCGTTGTCGTGGGGGGTGGAGGGCTCGGGGGCGATGATGTCGTCGTCGAGGATGCGCCCGGCGGCCCGGCCGAAGCGGGTGCCGCGGGCGAAGGCCCCCATGATGCGGGCGTTCTCCTCGGGTGACCGGCCGGGCGGCTCCTCGGTGTCGAAGGGCTCCGGCACGGGGGCCACCTGCCGTCGTGGGGTACGGCGGCGGCGTTTGGGGAGGCCGCCCTCGGTGGTGCCCTCGGTGACCGCCGGGCGGGGGGTGTCCTCGGGGGCGGGCGCCGGGCGGGCCGGGGCCTCGGGCGCGGCGGGTTCCAGGTGGGTGAGCAGCGCGGCGGGCAGGAGTGCCACGGCGCGGACGCCGCCGTAGGGGGAGCGGGTGTCCACGGAGACGCTGAACCCGTAGCGCCGGGCGAGCACCCCGATGACGGCGAAGCCGAACCGGGGCGGGTCGCCGAGGCGGGTGACGTCCACGGCCCGGGCTCCGTCGAGCAGCCGGCCGGCGCTCTCGACGGCCTGGGCGTCCATGCCGACGCCGGCGTCGTCGACGATGACGCAGGCGCCGTTGTGCACGGTCTGCACGGTGACCTCGACGGTGGTGTCGGGCTGCGAGTGGCGGGCGGCGTTGTCGAGCAGTTCGGCGAGGGCGAGGACGACGGGTTCCACGGCGCGGCTCTCGACCGCGATGTCGACCTGACCGTTGACCCGGATCCGCCGGTAGTCGCGGATGCGGGAGGTGGCGCCGCGGACGACGTCGATCAGCGGGGCGGTGGCGCGCTGGCGGCCCGGCCAGGATCCGCACAGGACGGCGATGGCCTGGGCACGGCGGCCGAACTGGGCGTTGGTGTGGTCGATCTCCAGCAGGTCGCGCAGGACGTCGGGGTCGTCGTGCCGGTCCTGCATCTCGGCGATGGAGATCTGCTGTTCGTTGGCAAGGGCCTGGAGGGAGCGCATCGACGCCTGGAGGGCGGCCTTGGCGGAGCGGTCGGCGCGGGAGCGGGCGTGGTCGACGGCGACGGAGAAGAGGGCGAGGACCCGCTCCAGATGTTTGCCGTACTCGGTGGCGGCGATCCGGGAGTCGCGCGGTCCGATGCCGGGGACGTCCTGGCCGGGGTGGTCGGCGAGCGCGGGCAGCCGGACCGAGACCAGATGGCGCAGCTCCTCCTCACGCGCCCGGACCTCGCGGACCAGGTCGGCGTTCCGTCTGCGCTGCCGCGCGGTGATCCCGTGCTGGCGCAGCAGCAGCACGGCGGTGGCGAGCAGGGCCGCGGCCAGGCCCCAGGTCACCGCCTGCGGTATCTGATCGGTCATGAAAGTCCACGAGTCCTTACGTCCTCAAGTCCCGGAACATCCTCAGGTCCCGGACGGTGAACGTGGGTTGACGGAGCGCCCGACGTTAGTGATGCGGCCCCGGCGTGTCTTCCCGTGGCGCGCAGGGAAGTTGTCACAGGGCGCATGAGTGGCGCAAGGGGTGTGAAGGGGCCTGTGACCTTCCCTTCCGCATGATCGACCGACCGCACGGCACGGCAATCGCTTGCCGCGCTAGGGTGCCCCCACGGCCGGATCGGACTCCGAATCATCTTTGATCATGCACCAGTTGAAGCTTTCACGGTCAGGAATCGTATGAGACCGCAAGGAAGCCGTCGGGATCGATGAACGGGAGGAGTGGCGTTGCCCGGGGGAAGCTATGCCGTCGACGCGCTGAACACCGAGGAGCTTCAGCCGCGGGAGCGGGCCGACTTCTGGACCGAGCACATCGGCGAGTACCAGTCCCGGATGGGCTTCCGCTACGCCCGCGCGGAGAACTTCCGCGGGCGGACGGTCCGGCAGCGCACGGACACCTACCAACTGGTCAAGTACCGCTCGGACCGGATCGAGTACAGCCGGACCCCGCACCAGGTGCGCCAGGACCCGGACGAGGACTACCGGCTGCTGCTGCCGCTGGGCGGGGAGATCGTGCTGCGGCAGGACGGCGAGGAGGCGCGGCTGACGCCGGGCACCGGGGCGCTGGTCTCCTTCGCGTCGCCTTTCCAGTGTCTGCAGAGCGACGCCGTCGACGCGTTCATCCTCACCGTTCCCGCCCGTGAGGTGAACGGCCGGCTGGGGTGCCGGGCGCCGGTGTCGGCCGGGCTGGACCTGACCCGAGGGCTCGGGCGGATCGTGGGCGGGATGCTGACCGCCCTGCACGAGGAGCGGGAGCAGCTGACCGACCCCGAGTTCGACGCCGTCTCCGACCGGGTTGTGGAGCTGGTGTGCATGCTGGCCGCCGGGGACGACCGCCCCGATGTGCCGGGGCAGTTGGGCGAGGTGGAGGCGATGGTCCGCCGCTATGTGCGCGACCACGTGGCCGACCCGGGGCTCACGGGGACGACGGTGGCGCGTGCCCTCGGCTGGTCGCTGCGGCAGATACAGCTCGCGTTGCAGCAGGCGGGCACCACGCCCCGTGAGCTGATCCGCGAGGAGCGGCTGCGGCTGGTGCGGGACCGGTTGCTGTGCGCGGAGTGCGAGCACCAGTCGATCACGGACCTGGCCTATTCCGCCGGTTTCTCCTCCGCGAGCGCCCTCAGCACGGCCTTCCGGCGGCGTTACGGGGTGAGCCCGAGGGAGATGCGGCAGAGCCCGCGCTGACCGTGCGGCGGTGGGGCGGCCCGGCGAGCGGCCTTCTGAAGGTCCTCGGACCGTGCGGTGACAGGTCACTCACAAGCCACACGGCACGAACACGGAATGCGCGGGATGTCGGACGTCTCCCGTCAGGTGGTCGGATTCCGGGGTTGTGGAACTTGGCCGAGATTGCCCGTATGTGGCCCATACAGCTGCCGGATTTTTTCGCCGCTGACCGGACCGGGTCATGTGATGTACGTCTCACCACGCGCCCGGTCCGTCGACGGGTGTCCGGCCACCGAGCTGAGCCCGGCCGGTGGTCTACGGCCGCTGCCCCGGGAACGCGCCCGCGCCGAGCTGCTCGAAGCGCTCCTGCACATTGGCGGCGAAGGCCTGCTGCTCGGGGCCGGCGAAGGCCTGCCCGGTCACGTTCATGGCGACCGTCAGCACACCGCTGATGGGCGCGCCGGGCGAGGTGCGCACGGGGGTGCACAGGAAGTCGAACTCCTGGGGCTGCGGGTAGTCGTACGTGCCGAGGTGCGCGCGGGAGAGGGTGGCCGCGCGGCCGCTGTGGAAGGCGTCGTCCATGGCGTTGAAGACGCCGACGGCGTCCAGGTGCGGCAGGGCGAGCCGGCCCGGACTGAACTGCGGGACCATGCCGAAGGCCTGGCCCTGCTTGCCGTTGGCGTAGCGCAGCAGGTGGTTGGGCCCCTCGGTGAGCATGATGGGGAAGGGGGCGCCGTCGAACACCGCGAACAGCTCCTGCTGCTGGGCGAGCAGGCTGTCGCGCAGCTTGAAGTCGGCGAGCAGGGTCTCGGAGAGCTCCTGCATGGCCTCTCGTATCCGGCGGTCCCACTGGCGGGGCTCGAAGTCGGCGACACAGAGCGTGCCGAGGACCATGCCGGTGTTGTCGCGCAGGGGGGTGCCCAGGTACGAGCGGACGCCCAGGTCGTTGACGAGGGGGTTGCCCTTGAACCTGGGGTAGTCGAAGACGTCGTCCAGGGCGAGCTGGGACCCCTGGGCGACCACATGGGGGCAGAAGCCGTAGTCGCCGGGCGCCTCACGGGACAGTTCGCTCAGGTCGAAGGGGATGGCCGGGCTGTCCGGGCCGACCTTCTCGCCGGGGGACGAGGTCGGGACGTACATGCCGCGGAACATCTGCCGCTCGTCGTTGATGAAGTTCACCATGGCCAGGGGTGAGCGGGTGAAGCTCGCGGCGAGCCGGGCCACCCGGTCGAAGGTGGCTTCCGCTTCCACGCTGTTGAGGCCGAGCACCTGCAGCCGTAGCCTGCGCTGTTCACCCGCACGGAGTGCCTGGTCGGAGGTCAGGGGATCCATACCGCAGATGAAAGCAGAATCCAGGACTCCACGGTTCACCACGGCCGTTAATTTATGTCCCGGTTGCCTCACAGACAACGGCGGTCCCTCTAGGCTGACCTGATGGACAGTGCCACGGACGGCCCTGACGGACCCCCTGCCTCACGGGCCCCGCCCTGCCGGCCAACCCGGGAACCTGCCCAAATTTCTCCGAGTTTCAACCTTCGGCGATCACTTCCCGCCAAACCTTGAACGACAATCAAGCGGAAACGATTTTGCGTACGACAATCGTGCGATGGTCCGGTTTTCGACGGTCGTGCGTGCGCTTCCGGCTGAACGAGAGGGTGTCGAGCGGTGGGGCAAGTGCGGTTCGGGCTGCGGACCCCCGGTCTCACATGTGGGCTGGAACACCCTTCCACCCAAGGCGTTTTCGCGCCAAGATCCACTGAGCGCACAGCGCCGCAGTACAGCATCCGGGACGGTCGGCCACCGTTCCGGTTAGGGACCTGTCGACGACAGGTTCCGGGGCCTGTCGTCGACAGGCCTGAGTGAGGGCGCCTGCCCCGCTGATCCACGGGGGACCCGGTACGAGGACGTCCGGGTGGCCACTTCAGACTCGTGAACCTGAAACATGCTCACCATCCGCCGGACTCGGCGCCCCCGGGGCCACGTGGAGGTCGAGCGCGCCATCACACAGGCACATCGACGCAACTGCGAAGGAGAGGTCCGTTGAAGAAGTCGGACGTGGACGCACGGTCCGTGGCAGTGATCGGCATGGCCTGCCGACTCCCGGGGGCCGCCGGGACCGACGAACTGTGGAAGCTGCTGCGCGACGGCGTGGACGCCACCAGCGAGACCCCACCGGAACGTTACGACGTGGACGCCCTGCACGATCCCCGGCCGGGCCCCGGCAAGCTGGCCAGCAGGCGGGCCGGATATGTGGAGGCGGCGGAGTTCGACGCCGAGTTCTTCGGACTGTCCGCCACCGAGGCGGTGGAACTCGACCCGCAGCAGCGCCTGTTGCTGATGACCACCTGGGAGGCGCTGGAGGACGCGGGCCAGCGGCCGGACGCCCTGGCGGGCAGCCGTACCGGCGTCTTCGTGGGCAATACCCGCGCCGACTACCTGGAGCGCGCCCTGCGGCTCGGCCCCGACGGGGCGACCGCCGCCCAGCTGCACAACTTCCGCTCGCTGCTGCCGGCCCGGCTCTCCCACTTCTTCGATTTCCGCGGCCCCAGCATGGTCGTGGACACGGCGTGCTCGTCCTCGCTCACCGCCGTGCACAGCGCCGTGCAGAGCCTGCGCGCCAAGGAGATCCCGCTCGCCGTGGTCGCCGGTGTGAACCTCAAACTCCGCCCCGACGAGGGTCAGGTGATGACCGCGGCCGGGGGCATGTCCGCCGACGGGCGCAGCAGGTTCGGTGACGCGAGCGCCGACGGGCACGCCCCCAGCGACGCCGTGGCCGTCGTCGTACTGAAGCCCCTCGCCGACGCGGTCGCCGACGGGGACCGGATCCGCGCCGTCATCCAGGGCAGCGCCGTCGGCAACGACGGCGGCACCAGCGACTCGGTGCTCAACCCCTCCCTCACCGGCCAGCTCGACGTGCTGCGCTGGGCGTACGAGGACGCCGGGATCGATCCCGCCGACGTCGACTACGTCGAGGCGCACGGCTCCGGCTCCCCCGTGTTCGACCCGCTGGAGCTGACCGCGCTCGGCACGGTGCTGGGCGAGGGGCGCCCGGCGGAGCGGCCTCTGCTCGTCGGCTCGGTGAAGTCGAACATCGGTCACGCGGAGGCGGCGGGCGGACTGGCCGGGCTGATCAAGGCGGTGCTCTGCCTGGAGCACGGCGAGATCCCGGCCAGCCTCCATGTGGAGACCCCCAACCCCGCGGTCGCCTGGGACCAACTGCCGCTGGAGATACCCCGCGCGACGCGTCCCCTGGGCGACCACGGGCGTCCGGCTGTCATGGGCATATCCGGTCAGGGTTCCTCCGCGCTCAACGCCCATGTCGTCCTGCGCCAGGCCGAGCCCGCCAAGGAGACCTTCAAGGAGAGGCTCAAGGCGGTGCTGTCGATCACCACCTATGTGCTCCCGCTCTCCGCCAGGACGCCCGCCGCACTGGACGCGCTGGCCCGGTCGTACGCGGAGTACCTCGACACCGGAGGAGCGGGCGCCGGGTACCCGGTGCGGGACATCTGCTTCAGCGCCGCGCTGCGCCGCCGCCACCACGAGCACCGGATGGCGGTGTCCGGCGCCACGCACGCGGAGCTCGTGGCCGCGCTCACCGGGGCGCCGGGCGCACACACCGCGCACGCCACCCGCGAGGTCGCCGACCGCTACCGCGCGGGCGAGGAGGTGGACTGGGAGACGGAGTTCAAGGAGTTCAGGAAGGGCGCCCGCTTCGTCCCCCTCCCCCACTACCCGTGGCAGACCAAGCGGTACTGGCCCGATGAGAGCGCCCGCGGCGGCGGGGACCTGGAGAGCGATCTGTCGTCCTGGCTCCTGCGGGAGCACGCCCGCACCGGCTTCGACGACGGCTCCACCCTCACCGAGATCGGCATCGACTCGCTCGCCCGGCTCCGCATCGTGGTGGAGCTGACCAGGCGGTCCGGCCAGGAGGTCGACCCGGAGGAGTTCGGCCGCCTGCGCACGGTCGGCGAACTGCGCGAGTGGACCCGCGAGTTGGAGGCCGCGGCCCGATGAGCGCCCGTCCCGGGGTCGGCACGCCCGACCCGAACAGACCCGGCGGCCCGGTTGCGCCCGGGCAGAGCACCGGCCCGCGGACCCTGTACGGCTGGTTCGCCCGCTCCGCCGAGGAGTTCGCGGACGAGGTCGCGCTGGAGGTCGAGGACCGGCGGCTGACCTACGCCGAACTGCGGCGGCTCGCCGAGGGGATCGCCGCCCGGCTGCTCACGGCGGCGGAGGGTGAGCGGCCCCGGCGGATCGGACTGCTGGCGAGCCGGTCGGTCGCCGCGTACGCCGGGTATCTCGCGATACTGCGGGCGGGGGCCACCGTCGTCACCCTCAACCCGGAGCACCCGGCGGGCCGCACCGCCGGGATCGTCCGGGCGGCGGAGCTGGACCTGGTCCTCACGGACACCGAGGGCGCGGATCCCGGGGTGCCGCGGCTCGTCCTGGACGAGCCGGGGCTGGCGGAGATCGCCGCGGAGCCCCGCCCGGACGGGGAGTGGCCCCGCGTGGGCCCGGACGATCTGGCGTACATCATCTTCACCTCCGGTTCGACCGGGGCGCCGAAGGGCGTGCCGATCACCCACCGGAACATCTCCGCCAACCTCAGTCACGTTGCGTCCCGTTACGGTGTCGGACCCGGCAGCCGGATGTCACAGACGTTCGAGCTGACCTTCGACGCCTCGGTGCACGATCTGTTCGTGGCCTGGGCGGGCGGGGCGACCCTGGTGGTGCCGGCCCGCAGTCAGCTGCTGTCACCGGTGAAGACCGTCAACGCCCTGCGGCTGACGCACTGGTTCTCGGTGCCCTCGCTCATCACCTTCGCCTCCCGCCTCGGCACCCTGAAGCCGGGCAGCATGCCCACCCTGCGGTGGACGGTCTTCGGAGGAGAGCCGCTGTCCCTGGCCGCGGCCCGCGAGTGGCGGGAGGCCGCCCCGAACAGCGAGCTGGACGTGCTGTACGGGCCGACGGAGCTGACCATCTCCTGCACCGGCTACCGCTTCCCCGCGAACCTCGCCGACTGGCCCGAGACCCCGAACGGCACGGCGCCGATCGGCCGTTGCTTCCCCACCCTGGACTTCCTGCTCCTGGACGAGGACGGCGAGCCCGCCGACACCGGGGAGCTGTGCATACGCGGCCCGCAGCGCTTCCCCGGCTACCTCGACCCGGCGAACGACGCGGGCCGTTTCGTCCCCGCCGACGACGGCACCGGCGCAAGCACGGTCACGGGCACGAGCACCGGCACCGGCACCGGCACCGGCACCGGCACCGGCCAGGTCACCGAGGCCGACTGGTACCGCACCGGCGACCGGGTCACCCTGCGGGACGGGCAGCTGATCCACCTCGGGCGCACCGACCACCAGGTGAAGATCCGCGGCCATCGCATCGAACTCGGTGAGATCGAGGCGCTGCTGCGGGAGCAGGACGGAGTGCGCGAGGCCGTCGTGCTCGCGGTGCCGGCCGCCGACGGCGAACCGGAGCTGGAGGCCGCCGTCAGCGGCACCGGCTGCGCCCCCGACCGGCTGTTCGCCGGACTCGGCTCCCGGCTCCCTCCTTATATGCTGCCGCGCCGGATCACCGTCCTCGACGAACTGCCGCTCAACCCCAACGGCAAGATCGACCGCCGAGCCCTCCTCACCGAACTCACCCGCCCCCGCTGACCCTTCCCCGACCCCTCCGACATCTCCCCGCCCTCCCCGGAACCCTCACCCGAACTGGAAGCGACCGCGCCACTCCCTTGGGGAGCGATGAAAAGGACGCTCCCCTTCCCGCCCTCCCTCCCGTCTCCCGTCCCCGACCGCACGGACCGTCCACCCACCCCTGGGGCCGGCTCGTCCCCCGGCCCCGACCCCACCCGACTCTCCGATCCGTCACCCATGACCCCCGAAGTCGCCCGGTCCCCCCACCCACCGCGCACCGCCCCCTCCCCCGGGGCGTCCACACGCGGCCTGGGGGCGTCCGCACGCGTCTCTCGGGGGTTTCGCGTTCCCGGAGGGACCGGCCGCACCCGGCGTGCCGGCCCCCGCACCCCTCGTCGGCGCCCCACCCCCACCGCCGGCCCGTCCACTCCCCTTCCGACATTCACCTATGTAGTGAGGCCCACATGTTCGACGCCATCGTGGTAGGGGCGCGCTGTGCCGGAGCCCCGACCGCCATGCTGCTGGCCCGCGCCGGCCACCGCGTCCTCCTGCTCGACAAGGGGGCCTTCGGCTCGGACACCCTGTCCACCCACCTCATCCACCAGCCAGGGGTCGCCGCCCTCGCCCGCTGGGACCTCCTCGACGCCGTCCGCGCCACCGGCTGCCCACCGCTCGACCGGGTGAGCTACGAGGTGGCGGACGTACGGCTGGAGGGCTGCGCCCGCGGTGTGGAGGGACAGCGCGCCGCGTACGCGCCACGGCGCCGGGTCCTCGACCCGGTCCTCGTGGAGGCGGCGGTCGCGGCCGGAGTCGAGTACCGGGAGAAGTGCGTGATCACCGGCCTGCTGCACGACGCCTCCGGCCGGGTCGTCGGTGTGGAGGGCAGACACGACGGACGGCCCTTCAGCGAACGCGCCCACCTGGTCGTCGGCGCCGACGGCATGCGCTCCACCGTCGCCGACCTCGCGAAGGCCCCGTTCACCGTCGAGGACGAGCGGCTGACCTGCGCGTACTACGCCTACTACACGGACGTCCCGGCGTCGTTGGAGCTGTACGAGAGCACCGGGGCCTGGGTGGCGGCCGTCGCCACCAACGACGACGCGACCCTCGTCCTCGCCTACTTCCCGCAGGCCCGCTTCGACGAGATCCGCTCCGACGCCTGCTCGTCGTTCCTGGAGCAGGTCCGCACCACCGCGCCCACCCTGTACGAACGGATCGCGGGCCGGGAGCCGCTGGAGCGACTGCGCGGAACGGGCGACCAGCGGAACTTCTTCCGGCAGGCGGCCGGGCCCGGTTGGGCGCTGGTCGGGGACGCCGGCCACCACAAGGACTCGATCACCGCCCGCGGCATCACTGACGCGTTTCAACAAGCGGAATCCCTGGCGAAGCACGCCGGTCCCCGTCTCGGCGGCGACCCGGCGGCCCTCGACGCGGCGCTCGGCGCGTACGCCGAGGAACGTGACGCCGCTCTCACTCCGGGGTACGAGGCGACCCTGGGGGTTGCCCGACTGGAGCCCCACGAGCAACGCTTGTCCCTGTTGCGGGCCGTGCGACAGGACCCGGAACTGACGTCCATCTACTTCGACACGGTGGCCGGTATCGGCACGGCGAGCGCCTTGTACACCCCCAAGCTGCTCGCCCTTTTGTGATCTTCGTCAACTCGCGCCCATGAGCGATTGGTTGCGGTCAAGCGGATGCTGACGGTCAGGCATGGGGCCTGATACGGTTCCCCACGGCCGCTGACATTTGCCGACGGCGTGTCAAGTCGGCGCACAGGGGGGATGTCGGGCACCACGCGCCACCCCTGACCGCCATCGGATTTTCGCTGTCGTACGAGGAATCAGATGCCAGGCAACCGCGACCGGCGGACACGTCATCGGTCCGCCTCTCGCACATCCCTCCGGTACTCGTTCGTCGTGCCGTTCGTCGTCCCCGCGGTCCTCGCCACGGGAATCTGGGGCTACACGGCGGCCGGACTCGTCGACGAGCAGATCCAGTTGTGGGCCGAGTCGGACCGGGCCACCTCCGTCGCCGCGCCCGCGCAGACCGTGCTGTCCCGGCTCCAGGAGGAGCGCCGGCTCACGGCCGTCTGGCAGACGAGCCGGGCCGGGTCGGACCGTTCGAAGCTGGACGCGGCCCGTGAGAGGACGGACGCCTCGGTCACCTCGTACCGCAAGGCGTCCATGTCCGCGCTCGACACCCCCCGGTTGCGGAACCTGGCGGAGAAGCTCGACGACGCGCTGGACGACCTGGCGGACCGGCGTTCCGCGATCGACGACCGTGAGCTCGACAACGACGGCGCCTTCCAGTACTTCACCGGCGCCGTGCAGGCCGGGGTGAACCTCTTCGGCGCGGCCGTGAGCAGCGACGACGGGAACCGCGCGCACTCCGCCGAGGCCACCACGGCGGTCGTACGGCTCACCGAGATGCTCTCCCGCGAGGACGCGCTGATCTCCGGCGCGCTGCCCTCGCGCAAGCTGACCCCGCAGGCGCGCACCCGGTTCTCCCAGTACCTGGCGGTCCAGCAGGAGATCCGCGCGGCGCTCGACGCCCGTGATCTCCCCGTCGGCGGCGCCGCCTCCTACGGGGAGATCACGGACAGCGCGCAGTGGACCACCATCGGCGTCGTCGAGGACGCCATGACCAACGGCGAGGGCACCGCCCTGCCCCGGCAGGCACCGACCTGGCCCGGTGCGAGCGAGGGTGTCATCGGCGATCTCCAGTCGCTGGGCGCCGAGTCCGTGCGGGGCGTCGCCGACGCCGGTTCGGAACGCGCCGACGACCTGCTCCTGGCCACCCTGCTGGGGTCCGCCGCCACCCTGATCGCGCTGACCGCCGGGGCCCTGCTGGCCTCCCGCGGCCGGCGCTCCACGCTGCGCCGGATCGCCGACCTCCAGCGCAGGACCGAGGAGCTGTCGGACGTCTGGCTGCCGCAACTGCTGGCCCGCATAGAGCGCGGCGAGCGAATAGAGCCGGAGTCCCTCGCCGCCGGCCGGCAGCCCTCGGCGGACGAGATGGAGCGGCTCGCCGGCGCCATCGAGCACCTGGGGCGGGTCGCCGCGGAGAGCGCGGTACGCCAGAGCCTCGGCCGGGAGGGCTCCGAGAAGGTCTTCGCCCAGCTGATCCGCCGGACGCAGATCCTGATCCACCGCCTCATCTCGCTCCTGGACGACCTGGAGCGCAAGCACGAGGACTCCGACCTGCTGAAGGACATCTTCAAGGTCGACCACCTCGCCACCCGTGTCCGCCGGCACGCGGAGAACCTGGTGATCCTCTCCGGTTCGCCGCCCACCCGCCGGATGACCGCGCCCGTCTCCATCACCGACGTGATGCGCAGCGCGGTCGCGGAGACCGAGGCGTACACCCGCGTCAAGATCAAGAACCAGCCGGCCGACCGCCGACTCGCCCTGACCGGGCGGGCCGTGTCGGACGTGACACATCTGCTCGCCGAACTCATCGAGAACGGCACCAGCTTCTCGCCGCCGGACACCCAGGTGTTCGTCAGCGCCACCAAGGTCGCCAAGGGCCTGGCCATCCATGTCGAGGACCACGGCCTGGGTGTGCCGGAGGAGTTGCGGCACAAGGCGAACCACCTCCTCGCCCACCCGCCGAAGCTCGACATGACCGCCCTGGGCGAGGACCCGCGCCTCGGGCACTTCGTGGTGGCGCGGCTCGCCGAGCGCAACAACATCAAGGTGGAGCTGCGCGAGTCGGTGTACGGCGGCACGCTCGTCGTCGTACTGCTTCCGGCGGACCTCCTGGAGGAGGTGGACTCGCCGGTCCTCGACCAGCTCACGTCGGCGGTCGCCGCGTCGAACATGGCGGCGGTGTCCTCCGGTACGGGCGAGCGGAGCGGGCTCGGCGGGGGCGGGCGCGCCGTCTCCGACGTGTCCGAGCCGCAAGGTGCCGGGGTGCTCGCCGGGGTGGGCGCCGGTGCCGTCTCCGTCGGCGCCGACCCGCCGGCGGCTCCCGGGAACCTGCTGACGGACACCCGGATGCCGGACCACAGCGGGTTCCCCGATTACGGAGGTGCCGGTCTGTTGCCACCCGAATCGGCGCCCCTGCCCCCGTCCGCGGGCACCACCGACTGGGCTCCCCCGCAGGAGCCCGCCACGCACCACACCGCGCCCGCCGGGCAGACCACCGCGCCGCACACCACCCTGACCAGTGGTGGCGGCACGGCCGGCGGGGCGCACCAGGGTCCGGGCACCGGGTACGGCGGCGGATCCGAGTACGGTTCCGGCGCCCGGACGAGCGCCGGAACGGAGTACCGGAGCGGAAGCGGACCCCAGTACGGAAGCGGAGGGGGTGCCGGGCTCGGGCCCGCCACCTCCGGGTCGGGTGCCATGACCGGGCACTCCTCCGCCGCCGCATCCGGCCGGGGCACCTCCTCCGGTCCCCTGACCACACCCCAGGTCCTGCCCCAGCGGACCCGGGGTGCGAGCCTCGCACAGCAGCTCCGCAAGGAAGCCGCGGACGGTCTGCGGGAAGGCGATACCGAGGCGGGGCTCTCCCCCGACGCCTCGGCACGCGCCATGATCGCGATCCAGCAGGGGCTGAAGCGGGCCCGGCTCTCCGAGCCGGGCGGGCCGGACGGCGACGACGACCGGCAGGCACCACCGCGCGGCCCCGGCGCCACTTGACGGGTGCTCCCCCCGGCGCCCCACCCCCCGGCGCAACCCCCCATGGCGCCACCTGACCGGCGCTTCCCCTGGCGCCGACTAACTGTGAGGAACATTCAGCAATGACTGAGCAGGTACAACCCGGTCCCCAGCTGGACTGGCTCCTGGACGGACTCGTCGAGCGGATTCCGGAGATCCGCTGCGCCGTGGTGCTGTCCGGGGACGGCCTTCTCATCGGAAAGTCGAGGGACATCCGGCGTGACGACGCCGAGCACCTGTCCGCCGTCGGTTCCGGCATGCACAGCCTCGCCCGGGGCGTGGCACGCCACTTCCACGGCGGCGAGGTGCAGCAGACCGTCATCCAGATGGAGCGGGCGTTCCTCTTCGTGACGGCCGCGGGCCGGGGCGCGCGGCTGGCCGCGATCGCCTCGGAGGAGGTGGACGTCGGCATGATGGCGTTCGAGATGGGAACTCTGGTCAAGCAGGTCGGCAAGTACTTGAGTGCCGCACCACGCGTGGAGACCCCGTCCGGTTACGTCCAGGATGCGTGAGCCGCGATGGCTCGACGATGAGGAGGCCGGACGTCATGTCCGGCCGTACGCCATCACCGGTGGCCGTACCCGCCACAGCAGACATCACTTCACTCTCATCACGCTGGTGGTCTCCCGGTTCACCCATGAGTCGGAGCAGGACCAGTTAGAGCCGGAGGCCATGGCGATCCTCGCGCTGTGCCGCGAACGTGCCGTCGCGGTGGCCGAGATCGCGGGGACCCTGGATCTGCCGGTGAGTGTGGTGAAGGTGCTCTGTGGCGACCTCCTCAACGCCGAGCTGATCATTGTCCAGGCCCCGCCCGCGCTGACCGAGCAGCCGAGTGTGGATCTCATCGAAAGGGTGATGGATGGTATCCGTCAGCTCTGAGCCGCTCCTCCCCACCGCCTTGAAGATCCTCATCGCTGGCGGCTTCGGCGTCGGCAAGACCACGATGGTGGGCTCGGTGAGTGAGGTCGCCCCGCTGGAGACCGAGGAGCGCATCACCGCGGCGAGCGTGGGCGTGGACGACCTCGCGGGCATCGAGAAGAAGACCTCGACCACGGTCGCCATGGACTTCGGTCGTATCACCATCTCGCCGGAGCTGGTGCTCTACCTCTTCGGTACGCCGGGCCAGGACCGCTTCTGGTTCATGTGGGACGACCTGTCGACGGGCGCGCTGGGGGCCGTGGTCCTCGCCGACACCCGCCGTCTGGACGCGTCGTTCGCCTCGATCGACTTCTTCGAGTCCCGCGACATCCCGTTCGCCGTGGGCGTCAACTGCTTCGACGGCCGCAGGGAGGCGACCGCCGAGCAGGTCCGCCAGGCCCTCGACCTCGACCCGTCGACGCCGGTCGTGCTGTGCGACGTGCGCGAGCGCCAGTCCAGCAAGACGGTCCTGCTGGCGGTGCTGGAAGCGGCCCGCGCCCAGGCGGAGGCCCGGCTGGCGGCGAGCGGCCAGCTCTGACAGCCGGGCCCGCGGCGCGGCGCCCCCGGCACGGTCACCGGTCAGGTGGCAGGTGCCCTCGGCGCCCGCCGTGGTTCGGTGCTCACCGGGCTTCCCTCTCGCCGTGCGGAGAGGGAAGCGTGGACCCGGTCGCGCGCTCCCGGTGGAAGATCACGCCGTCGGAGGGGCGGGCTCGGCGGTTTCCCGGCCCTCCGACGGCAGTTCTGCCCAGACGACGCGACCGGACCGTTGTGGGGTCTCGTCGACCCCCCAGTCGCTGCTGAGCATGCCGACCAGCATGAGCCCGCGTCCGTTCTGGTCGTCGGGTCCGGGTCGGCGTCGGGCGGGCTGGGCGTGACCGCAGTTCTGGTCCTCGACCTCGATGCGGAGCCGCTGCCCGGTGAGGTGCAGCCGACACACGATCCACTCGCTCGTGGTGTGGGTCAGCGCGTTGGTGACGAGTTCGGAGGTGATGAGGAGGGCGTCCTCGCGCAGGTCCGGAGCCACTCCCCACTCTTCGAGCAGTTCGCGGACCGTTCTGCGTGCCTCACCCGCCGAGGCGGGCACGGCGGGCAGTCCGAAGACGCCCGCTCTGTGGGGCTCGTAGGCGGCAGCCCGCTGGGTGGGTGGACGCATGGCCGGGGGTAACCGGTCCGACGACTGGGGGAGGAGGGGCGGAGCCATCGCCGTATGCCTTTCGTCGGCCCTTCGCACCGTCAGTGGTGCCGGTGCCACGGCCGGCCTCGCCCTACACCACGAGGGTCGTGCAACTCGCGGCGCACAGCGCTGAGTTGCGGCCACATCTCCCCCAACCTGGCCGCTCAGCCCCAGCGTTCACCGAAGCCGTGACGGTGGTTCCACTCTGGCATCCATGAACAACACCTCGCAACCAGCAAGTTGAAATTTGCAATTCGTCGATCGCAGGATGTCAGCGTTCTCGCCAAGATCGTGCCAGACTGCGTCATCGAGGCGAGGAGGTGGGCGTGACCGCGGAGACCGACTGGGGCGGGGCCCCCTCCGTACTGCGCATGATCCTCGGTCGCCAACTGGAGGAACTGCGTACCCGCGCCGGCCTCTCGTTCGAGCAGGCCGGTGCGGCGATCGGGGTGAGTCACTCCACGATCCGCCGGATGGAGGCCGCCAAGGTCGCCCGGCTGCGCCTGCCGGATGTCGAGAAACTGCTCCAGGTCTACGGGGTGGGCGACCAGCAGGAGATCGAGACCTTCCTCAAATCGGTCCGCGAGGCCAACAAGCGCGGCTGGTGGCACACCTACCGGGACGTCCTGCCCGACTGGTTCGCCGCGTATCTGAGCCTGGAGCAGGCGGCGCTCCAGATCCGCGCGTACGAGGCGCAGTTCGTGCACGGGCTGTTGCAGACCGAGGCGTACGCGCGAGCCCTGCTGGGGGCCGGCAATCCGCACGCGGCGACCGAGGCGACCGAGCGCCGGGTGGCGCTGCGGATGCGCCGCCAGGAACTGCTCACACGGGAGCAGCCGCCTCGGCTGTGGGTGGTGATGGACGAGACGGTGCTCCGGTGGCCGGTGGGCGGGCCGGACGTGATGCGCGCCCAGATCGACCATCTGATCGAGATGAATCGGCTGCCGCATGTGACGGTGCAGCTGATGCCGTTCCGGAACGGCCCGCATCCCGCGATGCGGGCCGGTGCGTTCCATCTCTTCCGGTTCAGGGCACCCGAATTGCCGGACATCGTCTATCTCAACGGTCTGGTGGGCGCGGTGTACCTCGACAAGGGGGGCGACGTGGTCGTCTACCGCGAGGCCATGGACCGGCTGGGCGCGCAGTCCGCGCCGCCCCGCAAGACCGAGGCCCTCCTCGGCGCCCTACGCAAGGAGCTCTGACGTGCACCACGACATGACCCAGGAAGTGCGCCACTCGATACGTGACAACCGCGACGTACACAACGGCATGCCGGCCCGCGACCTCGGCGCCCACGACTGGCGCCGTCCCTGGAGCGACGACGCGGGCGGTGCCTGCGTGGAGGTGAAGAAGCTGGCGGACGGACGGGTCGCCGTACGCCAGTCGACCGATCCGGACGGCCCGGCGCTGGTCTTCACCCCACGGGAGATGACCACGTTCCTGGCCGGAGTGAAGGCGGGCGAGGCCGACTTCCTGCTGTGAACCCCTTTGCTGCCAAGCTGTGTTGACGCACCACTTGCTGAACCGGGGTTCGGCGCACGCCGGACCCCGGGCTTGCCCGACCACGCACCTGGACCGAACGACCTGATGGGAGGGGCGGCGTTGCCCGACAACGGATGGCCGGCCGACCGGATCGACACCGAGCACGCGCATTCCGCGCGCATCTACGACTACATCCTCGGCGGCAAGGACTACTACCCGGCCGACAAGGAGGCCGGTGACGCCATGGCGCACGAGTGGCCGGCCCTGCCGGTCCACATGCGCGCCAACCGCGACTGGATGAACCGCGCGGTGCGCTGGCTCGCCGAGGAGGCCGGCATGCGCCAGTTCCTCGACATCGGGACCGGCATCCCCACCTCCCCCAACCTCCACGAGATCGCCCAGTCGGTGGCCCCCGAGTCGCGGGTGGTCTACGTGGACAACGACCCCATCGTCCTGACCCTGTCCCAGGGGCTGCTGTCGAGCACCCCCGAGGGCAGGACCGCGTACATCGAGGCCGACTTCCAGGACCCGGAGACCGTTCTCGGCTCCCCCGAGTTCCTGGAGACCCTCGACCTCTCCCAGCCGGTCGCGCTCACGGTGATCGCGATCGTCCACTTCGTCCTGGACGAGGACGACGCGGTGGGCATCGTGCGCCGGCTCCTCGAACCCCTGCCGTCCGGCAGCTACCTCGCGATGACCATCGGCACCGCCGAGTTCGCGCCGCAGGAGGTGGGCCGGGTCGCCCGCGAGTACGCGGCCCGCGACATGCCGATGCGGCTGCGCACCATCGACGAGGCCCATGAGTTCTTCGAGGGCCTGGAGCTCGTCGAGCCGGGCATCGTCCAGGTCCACAAGTGGCACCCGGACGGCACCGGCGAGCAGGACATCCGCGACGAGGACATCGCGATGTACGGGGCGATAGCCCGCAAGCCGTAACCGGGGTCGACGCTCCCGGCTCTCCCCGGCGCCGCCCTGCACTCCCCCCGGGTCAGCGCGGTGCCGGGCCGGTGCTGCGGCGGACGATGAGTTCGACCGGGACGACCTGTTCGGTCTGCGCCGGGGGCTCCTCCGTGTCGGCGGCGTCGTCCAGCTGGGTCAGGAGCAGCCGCAGGGACCGGGTGCCGATCTCGGAGAAGTCGGTGCGGATGGTCGTCAGCGGGGGCAGCAGGTGCGCGGCCTCCGGGATGTCGTCGTAGCCGACGACGCTCACGTCGTCCGGGACGCGGCGGCCCGCCTCGTGCAGGGCCCGCAGCAGTCCGAGGGCCATCTGGTCGTTGGAGACGAAGACGGCGGTGACGTCCGGGCGGTCCGCGAGCCGCCGCCCCAGCGCGTAGCCGGAGTCGGCGCTCCAGTCCCCGACGAGCGGTTCGTGGACGGGGGCGCCGGCCCCGGTGAGGGTGTCGCGCCAGCTCGCGGCGCGCCGGTCGGCGGAGGTCCAGCCGGTGGGGCCCGCGATGTGCCAGACCGTGGAGTGGCCGAGGCCCAGCAGATGCTCGGTGGCGAGTCGTGCGCCGGCCCGGAAGTCCGAGGAGACCACGGGGGTGCCGTCGCCGAGGCCGTTGTCGAGCATCACCAGCGGGGTGTCTGGGCGGGCGGAGGCGAGCGCGGTCGCCACCGGGCGCTGGGGGGCGATCGCGATGATCCCGTCCGCGCCCTCGGCGGACAGCCGGTCCACCGCCTGGACGACGGTGTCGCGGTCCGCCGTGTCCAGCGCGATGGAGCTGACCAGGTAGCCGGCGTCCTGGGCGGCCGTGTTGATCGCGGTGAGGGTGGAGGCGGGTCCGTAGCGGGCCGCGTCGAACGAGATCACACCGAGCATGCGGGTACGGCCGCTGGCCAGGGAGCGCGCGCTGCGGCTCGGGCGGTACCCGAGGGTGCGCATCGCGGCGCGCACGGCCTCGCGGGTCTCGGGGCGTACGGCCGGGTTGTCGTTGAGGACACGGGAGACCGTCTGCTTGGAGACGCCGGCGAGCCGGGCCACGTCGTCCATCACCGGCCGGGAGCCGGCGAAGTTCCGTCTGCTGCGGCTGCCGGTGGGTCTGGGGCCGCCGGCCGCACCGGCGTCCCCGGCGGCGGTGCCGTCCGTGGTGCTTCGGGGCATGCGGCGCTTCCTTCTTCGACGGGAGGGCGGGACGGCGTCCCGCCGGGGTTCACAGAATAGGTGCGGCGCCCGGGGCGCCGGGGATCCGAGCCCACGGGGAGGCAGTGGCGCGGGCCCCGGCCTCCCCGTCTCGTGGTCAGCCGGCCCGGAACGGCAGGGTGTGGACGGTGAGCCACTCCACCCGGTCGATCCGCGCCGGCAGCGGGGAGTCGCCGGTCCCCGGGATGTGCACCGGCGCCCCGGCGGGCAGCGGCAGGATCTTCAGCCGCAGACCCTCCGTTCCCGGATCGCCTTCCGTCCGCAGCCGGTCCACGGCGAGGTCCCAGACGCGCCCGGAGTAGAACTGGTCGGCGACGAGCCGGTCCCCGACGTAGGCGCGGCCGGTGTCGCCGGTCCAGTGGACCCGGAGCAGGGTGCCGGGCGGGAGCTCGTCCGGCACGGGCACGTGGTACTCGGCGGCGACGGTGTCGTAGTGCCCGTCCGCCGGGGCACTGGCCCGCCCGAGCACTCCGGTGGCGGTGGGCGGTGCCTCGCCGGGCGCCCGGACGAGGGCGACGGGCAGGGTCCGGCCCGCTCTGTCGGCACCGCCCGGCCCCTCGGCCGCCGCGACCAGCGTGTAGCGGGCGAACACCCCGTCCGCCGTCTCCTTCACCGTGCCCGTGGCGGCCACGGGTGCCGCGCGCGGCGCGGGCAGCACCGCGAACGACGGCTCAGGGGATTGGCTGTGCACCCGTACCTCGTCGCGGTGGGTGTCGAAGACGACGCCGCCGTCGCAGAGGACCAGCCGGTCGGCGCCCCAGGCGGGGCCCCGGTAGGCGGTCCGGGCCGTGGCCGCGTCCAGGACGAGGAGGTCGACGCGGCGGCCGTCGGTGGTGTCCACCTCGACGAGGGCGTCCGTGCCGGGCCGCAGCCCGGTGACGAGAAGGCGGTCCCCGGCGGTCGTCAGATCACCGGAGGGCGCGCGCACCGCCTTCACCGACCGTGCGTCCAGGGCGAGTTCGGGGGTGATGCCGTCGATCCCGGCCAGCACCAGCACCGGGCGTCCCGCGTCTGCGTCACCGGCGTCCTCTGCTCCGCCGCCGGCGCCGTCGAGCACGCACACCACCTGCGCCGTGGCCCACTCCAGGCGCAGTCCGCCCAGGTCGAGCCGGAGCGGCCAGCAGAAGTAGGCGCCCCGGCGGACCGTGACCGGTGTGGCCGGCAGGGTGAGGGGCGGCGCGTCGGGGAAGTCGACCGTGAAGGAGACGTCCGTGTGGTCCGGCAGCGGCTCGTGCGGCTGGTGGTTGTTGACGAAGAGGAAGCCGGAGCGTCCGTCGCCGCGCACCGCCCAGCGCAGGGTCTCCCGGTCGTCCTGGCCCGTCGGCAGCCGCTCGGGCAGCACCGACCTCATGGGGGCGATGCGCTGCCCGAAGTCGGCCAGCATCAGGTGCTGGAGGCGGAGTTCGTCGTAGGAGGGGCGGTACTGGCCGTACTCGCCGAGCGGGGCCTGGAAGTCGTAGGTGAGCAGGGGCAGGTCGTTGGGGTAGCCGGTGGCGTGGGACTCCTGGAGGAAGGTGGTGCGGCCCCGGGGGTTCGTGCCGCCGTGGAACATGTAGTAGCCCTGCCACACCGAACCGCACCCGATCTTGGTGAGGCCGAGGGCACCGATGTCGGCGGCGTCGACGCGCGGCCTGCGGTGGTAGGCCACGGCCATGCCGCCGCCCAGCTCGCAGGTCGCCCAGGGGAAGCGCTCCGCGAGCGCCTCCGGGGCGCCGCCGCGGACCGTAGTGGGGCGCAGGTCGGCGCCGATGCCCTCGTCGTCGCGCTGGTGGGTGAAGAAGAAGTGCTTGCGGCAGGTGTCGGGCCAGCCGCCGTCGGCCTCGGTCCAGAAGGCCTCGGGGTAGCCGCCGTACAGGGGCAGCAGTTCGTCCTGGGGCAGTTGGACGCCGCCCCAGGCGGTCGACGTCCACAGCGGGGCGGCGAGTCCGGCCTCCTGGGCCATCCGCTTCAGGGTCAGCAGATGGCCCGGCTGGTCGTACAGCTCGTTCTCGATCTGGACGGCGACGACGGGCCCGCCGCTGCCCCGGTCCAGACCGCGCAGTTGCTCGGCGAGGGCCGCGTACCAGCGGCGTACGGGCGCCAGGTACGCGGGATCGTCGGTGCGGGGTGCGTCGGTGCGGGCGAGGACCCAGTCGGGCAGGCCCCCGCCCCGTACCTCCGCGTGCACCCAGGGGCCGATGCGGGGGATGAGATCCAGTCCGTGGCGGGCGCAGAGTTCGGCGAAGCGCCGCAGGTCGCGGTCGCCGTCGAAGCGGAGGTCGCCCTCGGTCTCCTCGTGGTGGATCCAGATGACGTACGCGGCGACGACCGTCACCCCGCCCGCCTTCATCTTCAGCAGTTCCTCCTCCCACTCGCCGGCGGGGCAGCGGGTGAAGTGGAACTCGCCGGAGACCGGGAACCAGGGGCGGCCGCCGCGGGTGAGCCAGCGGCTGGTGACCTCGATGGGGTCGCTCGCGCCGGGGACGTCCGCGAAGGGCAGATGCCCGGTGAGCGGGGGCGGGGGCTCGGCCGGGAGGCGTAGCCGGTGGGGGGCCGTCATCAGGGCTTCACCGGCCCCAGGTCGGGGGTGTCGGTGAAGTGCGCGCGGGCGGCGGTGGTGGCGTTCAGCTCCAGCAGGACCAGCTCGTTGGCGCCGGGGCGCAGGACGGGGGCGGGGACGTAGAGGGTGCGCTGCGGGCCCCGGTTCCAGTAGCGGCCGAGGTGGAAGCCGTTGATCCAGGCCTGGCCCTTGGTCCAGCCGGGCAGGGAGAGGAAGGTGTCGGCGGGGGTGTCGACGTCGAAGGTGCCGTGGTGGAAGGCGGGCACGATGACGTGTGCCGTCTCGCCGGCCGGGGCGAAGGGCACCGTGGACAGGTCGGTCAGGGGCAGGCGGTGGATGTCCCAGCCGTGCAGGGCCGTGCCGTTGAAGGTGACGGGGCCGAGCAGGCCCTTGGGGGCGCCGATGCGGGGCCCGTAGTTCACGCCGCCCATGTTCTCGACCAGCACCTCCAGCGTGGCGCCGGCGCGGGGGACGCGCAGCGGGAGGGTCTCGTCGTGGCGTTCGCGTTCCAGTACGCCGACGGGGGCGCCGTCCACGAAGACCTGGGCGCGGTCGCCGACCCCGCCGGCGAAGTGCAGCAGGCCGTCGCCCGGCTCGGGGAAGGCGCTGCGGTAGAGGACGTAGCCGGAGCGCTGGCCCAGCTCCTCCATGGTGAGCGGGTCCTCGGTGCGGCCGGCGGACGCGCTGTGGGCGGTGGCCCACGGCAGGAGGGGCGCTCTGCGGTCCAGCTCGACGGTGATGCCGGAGAGCTTCGGGGACGGGGCCGGGGCGGGCTCGTCCGGGACCGGGGCGTGGCGGGCGATCACCTCGCGGAAGGCGTGGTACTTGGGGCCGGGGTCGCCGGACTCGGTGAGGGCGGCGTCGTAGTCGTAGGAGGTGACGATCGGCGCGTAGCACTGGTCGTGGTTGGCGCCGTTGGTGAAGCCGAAGTTGGTGCCGCCGTGGAACATGTAGATGTTGACGGAGGCGCCCGCGGCGAGCAGCCGGTCGAGGTCGGCGGCGGCGTCGGCGCCGTCCCGGACGTGGTGCTCCTCGCCCCAGTGGTCGAACCAGCCGATCCAGAACTCCGAGCACATCAGGGGGCCTTCGGGCTGGTGCTCGCGGAGCTTGCGCAGCGACTCCTCGATCCGGCCGCCGAAGGTGCCGGTGGACAGCACGCCGGGCAGGCTCCCGGCGGCCAGGTGGTGGGCGGAGCCCGCCTGGTCGCAGGTGAACAGCAGCTCCTCGACGCCGCGGGAGCGCAGCGCGTTGTGCACGTGCTTGAGGTACGCGGTGTCGTCGCCGTACGCCCCGTACTCGTTCTCGACCTGGACGGCGATGACGGATCCGCCGTTCGCGGCCATGTGGGGCAGCAGCGGGGGCAGCAGGATGTCGAGGTAGCGGTCGAGGGCGTCCGTGAAGCGGGGGTCGCTGGTGCGCAGCCGGATGTCGGGGTCCGTGGTGAGCCAGGAGGGCAGGCCGCCGCCGTCCCACTCGGCGCAGATGTACGGGCCGGGGCGCAGCAGCACGTGCAGGCCCTCTGCGCGGGCGAGGCTGAGGTAGCGGGGCAGGTCGAGGAGGCCGTCGAGGACGAGGGGGCTGTCGGGGTCGGGCTGGTGGAGGTTCCAGGGGACGTACGTCTCCACCGTGTTGAGGCCCATCAGCCGGGCCTTGCGCAGCCGGTCCGCCCACAGGTCGGGGTGGATGCGGAAGTAGTGCATCGCGCCGGAGATGATCCGGAACGGTTCGCCGTGGAGGAGGAAACCGTCGGAGGACGTGGTGAGGGCGGGCGTGCGCAAGGCTGAATTCCCTTCGGCTCGGGAGGTGCGGGTGACGCGGGTGCGGGTGACTCGGGGGCGGGTGCGGTTCAGCGGGACGGGGCGTCGGTGCGGGTGGCGCGGATCAGCCACAGGGTGGCCAGCAGGCACAGGGCCGACACGACGCACAGCAGCAGCGGCACCGCGCGGACGCCGGACCATTCGATGGCCTTGCCGAGCGCGGGCCCGGCGGCCACTCCCCCGACCATGGACGCGGCGATGACCAGCGCGCCGGCGCTGCGGGCCCGCGGGGCGGCGGCGTTCAGCCAGGGCAGGCCGGTGGGGAAGATCGGCGCCATGAAGAGGCCGACGCCGGCGTACGCGAACGGGGCGAGCCAGGGGATGACGGCGAGGAGCAGACAGACGGTCATGCCCGCGCAGGAGACGGTGATGATCGCCTGGGGGGAGTACCGCAGGGCGATGGGCACCACCAGGAAACGGCCGACGGTCAGCATCAGCCAGTACACGGAGGTGGCGGTGGCGGCGGCGCCCGCGCTGTAGCCGACGGTCTCCAGGTGGGTGGGCTCCCAGCCGCCGACGCCGGCCTCGATGCCCACGTGCAGGACGTAGAGGGCGACGAAGACGCCGAGCACCGAGGCCAGGCTGCGGCGCAGGGCGGACCCGCCGGCCCCCGCGGTGTCCTCGTCCGGGGCGGCGGTCAGGGGTGCGCGGTCGCGGACGCCGCGCAGGCACAGCAGCAGGGGCAGGTTGGCGGCGGCGAAGGCGAGGAAGACCGCCGGGTAGTGCTCGGCGCCGACCGCGCCGATCAGGGCGGGGCCGAGGATCGCGCCGATGCCGAAGTGGGCGTTGAGGATGTTCAGCATGGCCGTCGAGCGCTTGCCGAAGCCGACGGCGAACAGCTGGTTGAGTCCGTAGTCGATACCGCCGAAGCCGAGCCCGGCGAGCAGGGCGGCGGCGAGGCCGACGGGCCAGTTCGGGGCGAGCGCGAAGCCCGCCGCGCCGAGCGCCATCAGCAGGTACGAGGCACCGAGGATCGTGCGGTTGCCCATCCGGCCGTAGAGCCGGTCGAAGAGCAGGACACCGGCGACACCGCCGATGAAGTGGGCGCTCAGCCCGAGCCCGGCGGCCGACGGGGACAGCCCGAACTCGTCGCGGAAGGCCGGGATGGCGGGCCCGTACAGCGCCTGGAGGGCGCCGATGAGCACGAACCCGACGCAGGAGGCGACCACGGCGGCCGGACTGAACACCCGCTCCTCCTCGGCCACTTGGGGGTGGTTCACAGCGGATGCGGTCGGAACGTCGGACACGCGGGCACTCCACCTCGTCGCGGCTGGGGACCTTCGCAGTGTTACCGGTAACATCAGGACCGTCAAGACGCCGTCCGTGGATCGTCGGCGTGGGGGCGGGCGTGGCTGGACGCCTTGCGGGGTACGGCTGGGCGCGACGCAGACGGGCACCGGCGCGGACGGCGTGCGGTGGTGGGTGGCCGTCGAGGGGATGTGCCCTGCCGGGCTGCGGCCGGGGGCCCGCCCACGCCGACGGCCGGTGCGCTGCCGCCGGGCGTGCCCAGGCCCCTCGGCCGGAGGCTCGAGGGGCTACGGCGGATCTCGGAGTCGGGGCGGTCTCGCCCGGCGGCCTCAGTCCGAGCTGTGCCGGTCAGGGCGGTCTCGGTCCGGGCTGTACCGGTCCGGGCGGTCTCGGTCCGGGCTGTACCGGTCCGGGCGGTCTCGGTCCGGGCTGTACCGGTCCGGGCGGTCTCGGTTCCGGGCCGGGGCCATGCTCAGCCGGGGCCGGGGTTCTGCCGGGCCTCGTCGGTGACCTGCCGGCCCGAGTCGCGGGCTTGGTCGGCCACCTGCGTGGCCTGGTCGCGGGCCTCGCCCTGCGTGGTACGGGCGGCCTCCGCGGCCGTGTCCTTGACCTCCTGCGCCGCACTCTGGACGGACTCCTTGGCACCCTCCTTCAGGTTCTGCGCGGAGTCGAGGGCGGCCTGCTTCACCGGCTCCAGCACCTCGCTGCCCTGCTGCATCAGCTCGCCGGCCTTCTCCCGTTCCATCTCAGTGGCGGGCGCCATCGACGCCGCCAGCATGCCGACGCCGAAGGCGATCAGCCCGGCGGCCAGGGGGTTGCCCTGCGTCTGGCGCATGGCCTGGTCCGGCGCCTGTCGTACGGCTTCACCGGCCTGGTCGGCCGCCTGGCGAGCGGTGTCGACCGCCTGCCGGCCACCCTCCTGCAGCGTTCCGGCCATCGACTGCGCGCCGCCGCCGACCTCCTGGACGGCCTGGGAGGCGGATCCCATGACCCGTTCCCGCATGCCCGAGACGGCGCCACGCATCCTGCGCGTACGGCGACGGGCCATCTTCCGGGGACTGGCGCGGTCCGCGAGCCGGTTCACGTCGGCGGACAACCGGTCTCTCGTGGCCGTGATCTCGGCCCTCATCTGGTCGGGTGACGTGCCCATTGCGCATCCTCCTTCAGTGTCTCGACCGTGTGCTCGGGCTTCGGCGACACGGTGCGCATGCGGGAGCGGCCACGCTGGTACAGCACCGCCCCGGCCACGGCCCACACCGCGGTGACGATCAGTGCGGCCCAGCCGCCGTCCATCACGTTGGACAGGCCCAGCAGCGCGGCCACGGACAGGAACAGCAGGACCATGTAGCCGGCGAACCCGGCGCCGCCGTACATGCCGGCGGCCTTGCCCGCCTTGGTCGCCTCCTGCTTGACCTCGGTCCTGGCCAGTTCGACCTCCTGCCGGAACAAGGTCTGGACGTCGGAGGTCACGGTGGACAACAGTTCGCCCACGGTGGCGTCCTCATGTGCCTCCACGGTTCGGGAGCGGGTCGAACCCATCGCTCACACCCCCGGATGGGCTCGGGCCGCCGCGCCACCGGGTGGCATGCCGACCGACGGCTGCAGTTCGGGCGCCGGGGCGGTCGGGAGCGCCGTGGGGTGCCCGTCATCCGTCGCCGTGGGCCGCTGTCCCTGTTCGGGGGACCCGTCGGCCTTCGCCGCCACCTTCACCAGCCGCCCGACGACCAGCCCCGCCAGCAGCGCGCCGCCCAGGAACATGCCGGGGCGCCTGCGGGCGAAGTCCTGCACATCGGTGAGGACGCCGTCCGCGCCCGCTCTGTCGAGATAGTCCGCCGCCCGGTGTCCGCGGTCGGCCGCCTGGGCTGCGAGACCGCGGGCCGGTGAGTCGCTCTGTGCGTTCTCCGCCATCCCCGCCAGCTCGTCCGCCCAGTGGCGCACCGATTCGGCGGCCCGCCGGGCCTGTTCCTCGGCCTCGTTCATCGCACGGCTCCGCAGATCGCGGACGACCGCGCCGGCCTGCTGACGCGCTTCCCCCACCACGGCACCGGCCTGGTCCACGGCGGTTCCCCCGACCTGTCCCGCGGCCTGCTTGGCGCGATCGGCGGTGGCCGACGCCTCGGCCCGGGCCGTCTCACCGGTCTGCTGCAACCTCGTCGAGTTGCCCTGCTCTGCCTCGCTCATCAGCCACTCCTCCTCACGCGGTCACGTAACTTCGCACCACTTGTTCGGAACTGTTATGTACGCGAGTGACTGTTTTGATGTCATTCACACACCTTTGGTGCGGATTTATCGGTCGCGATGTGGAGGTGAGCGGACGAGACGGTTCGGACCGGTTCCGCGTGGCGAGCCGCGTCGGGGAGCAGGCGTTGCCCGGAGGGGGCGTACCCGGGGGCGAAAGGGGCGGGCCCCTGAGCGGGCCGGTCGAACCGGCGATTGCGGTGCGCCATACGGAAGGCCGCGCGACCGGCGCCGGCGCCCGCGCGGTGCAGCAAGCGCTTTCCATCGCCGTCCAGGGCGGGGGAGGCCGCGCGAACCCCCGCCCCCGCCGTTCCCTCAGGCGTCCCCGGCGTCGCGTGTGAGCGGTGGTTCCTCCGGGGTCGGGAGGGCCGGGCCGAAGAGGACCGCTCGGGCCACCTTCGGGGCGAAAAGGGCGCTCAGGGGCTCCTTCAGGGTGAGGGCGGAACGGAAGGCGCGGCCCACGACGGGGTCGCCCGGGGTGCGTTCCTGGACCCGGCGCAGATACCACCCGGCGACCCGGTCGGCGGGCCGTACGACGGCGGCGTTGCCGACCGCTCCGGGCATCTTCTTGTCCGCCCCGGCGGAGATGTCCCACGCCTGCCGGGACGCGGCGAGCAACGCCTTCTGCACGCGGCGCGTGGTGGGCGTACGGCGCGGATCGGCGAGGGCGTCCCGCAGCGCGACCGCGCTCAGCGCGGCGACGGCCATGCCCTGCCCGTAGATCGGGTTGAACGTGCACAGCGCGTCGCCGGTCGCCAGGAACCCGGCGGGGCGGCGGCCCGGCAGGTCGTAGCGGCGCCGGACGTTGGCGGTCCGCCGGAACCCGGAGACCGGGGAGAGCGGCTCGGCATCGCGCATCCAGCGGTGCACCACCGGATGCGGGAGCCGCTTGGCGTACGTCTCGAACTCCTCCTCGTCCGTGGGCGGTTCGTCGCCGCGCAGCCCGGAGAAGGTGGCCAGATGGGTGCCGTCCTCCAGGGGCAGCACGACGACGCCGTACGGCTGGTCGGGGTTGGGGACGACGTAGAACCCGAGGGCCGCGGCACTCGCGTCGGCGCCGAGCGTTCCGGTGGTGTCGCGGTAGACGCGGGAGGCGTAGGCGAGGCCGGTGTCGATGGTCTCCTCGTGCGGCGCCTCGGCCCCGACGGCCGTCAGCCAGCGTGGGGCCTTGGTGCCGCGCCCGGAGGCATCGACGACCAGGTCGGCGGCCAGTTCGCGCTGTTCGCCCCGAGCACCGTCGCCGCGCTCGCGGAGCAGCACACCCCGGACGCGGGACGCGTCGCCGAGCAGCCCCACCGTCTCGGTGCCCTCGACGAGGGTGACGGAGGGGTTCGCCAGGACCCGGCGCCGGATCAGCCGCTCGATCTGCGCCCGCGAGCCGGTGTGGATGTGCGTCGACGCGGGCACCCGCCGGAACCAGCGGCCGCTCTGCCACTGCACGATGTCCTCCGGCATCCCCACGCGCGGCGCGCCCGCCGCCCGCAGCTCCTCCATGAATCCCGGCAGCAGCGCCTCCAGCGCGAGTTGGCCGCCCTCCAGCAGGACGTGCGGGTGCCGGCTCTGCGGTACGCCGGGCCGGGGCGCCGTACCCGCGAGGGTGCTCCCGGCGGCGCCGGCGCCGAGGGCGGCTTCGGCTTCGGCTTCGGCTTCGGCGGGGAAGCGGTCGCGTTCCACGATCGTCACTCTCTGGGCGTGCCCCGCGAGGACGTGCGCGGCGAGCAGCCCCGCGAGACTGCCCCCGACGACGACCGCGTGCCGGCCGGCCGAGCCGCCCGCTGCCGCCGATTCCCAACTGCTGTCCGCCCCACCCGAGTTCACCGAACGTGCTCCCTTTTCCGGAGATTCGCCTTGCGACCTGACACCAGTATCACCGCGCCCGGCGAACCGCCCCCACGGCTCACCGACGCCTGCCCTCCGTCCCTCGCCGCTCAGCACCGCCCCCTCCGCCTTCCCGCGCATGACTCTGGGTGACCCGCGGGGCCACGTATCGTCAGGGGGTCACAGAAGATACGAGATACGAGATACAAGGGGGCCTCCTTGGCACTGGAGCCGGTGTCGTTCGCGGTTCTGGGGTCGGTCCGGGTACGGCGGGCCGGGGTGGAGCTGACACCGGGCCGTCCGCAGGAACAGGCGCTGCTGGCGCTGCTCCTGGCGCGGGCGGGGCGACCGGTCGCGGTGGGCGAGATCGTCGACGTGCTGTGGGGGCGGCGCCCGCCGGACAGTGCCGTCAATGTGATACGCCGCCATGTGGGGTCACTGCGACGGTGGTTGGAGCCGGGACTTCCCACCCGGGCCGTCGGGCGGTGGCTCGCCCGCGAGGCGGGCGGGTACCGGCTCCTGGTCGACGACGACTGTCTGGACCTGCTCCGCTTCCGCCGGCTGCGCGACGAGGCGCGGCGGAGCTCCGCCGATCCGGACGCGGCGCCCGCACGGGCCGTGGACCTCCTCACCGAGGCCCTGGAGCTGTGGCGCGGACCGGTCGGCGCCGGTCTCCCCGTCGATGTCCGGGAGCGGGCCGGGTTCGGCCAACTCGACCGCGAGCGCCTGGCAGCCGTGCGGGAGGCCGCCGACGGAGCCCTGCGCGCCGGCATACCCGGCGCGGTGCTGCCCGCCCTCCAGGAGGCCGCGCTCGGCGCACCGCTCGACGAACCCCTGCTGGCCAGGCTCATCCTCACCCTGGCGGCCACCGACCGCACGGCCGAGGCCCTGACCGCCTACCGGGCCGCGCGCACGCGACTCGCCGACGAGCTGGGCATCGATCCGGGACGGGAACTGCGGGAGGCGCACCGGACGGTCCTGCGCGGGGCGGCGCCCCCGAACGCCCAGGCGCGGCCTGGGGACGCCGACGGCCGGTCAGGGGACGCCGAGGCGTCGACGGGGGTCGTGGATCCGCCCCTCGTGCCCGCCCCTCGCCCCGCCACGGGTCGCCCTGCCGCGCAGGCATCGGCGCTCGCGCCCGCACCCGTACGGGTCCCCGACCCTGCATCCGCGTCCGTGCCCGCGCAGGCACCCGCGCCAACACCGACACCGGCACCGGCACCGGCACCGACTTCAGGAGCCGCGCCGGTCTCCGGACCCGTCCCAGCCCAGCTCCCGCACGATCTGCCGACGTTCACCGGCCGACGGGCGGAGCTGGACGAGGTACTGGCCCTCCTGGACTCCGCCACCACGGTTCCCCCCACACCCACCGTCGTCATCAGCGCCATCGGCGGTATGGCCGGCATCGGCAAGACCACACTCGCCGTGCACTGGGCGCACCGGGTCGCCGACCGGTTCCCGGACGGGCAGTTGTACGTCAATCTGCGGGGCTTCACCCCCTCGGGCGCGGTGATGGGCGCGGACGAAGCCGTACGGGTGTTCCTCGACGCGCTGGGCGTGCCCCCGGAGCGGGTCCCGCACAGCGTGGACGCCCGGGCCGCGCTGTACCGCAGCCTGCTGGCCGGGCGGCGGTTCCTGGTGCTGCTGGACAACGCACGCGACACCGAGCAGGTACGGCCGCTGCTGCCGGGGGCGCCGGGGTGCCTGGCCATCGTCACCAGCCGCAACCAGCTGACCGGGCTCGTCTCCGCCCACGGCGCCCACGCGCTGACCCTGCGGCCCCTGGACACCGAGCAGGCGCGGGCGTTCCTCGAACGGCGGCTGGGTGCCGCGCGGCTCACGGGCGAGTCGCGGGCGGTGGCCGAGATCGCCGCGCTGTGCGCGGGGCTGCCGCTGGCCCTGGCGTGTGTCGCGGCCCGCGCCGCCGCGCATCCGCGTTTCGCGCTGTCGGCGATCGCGGCCGAGCTGCGGGAGGCACACGGCAGCCTCGACGCTTTCAGCCGGAGCGACGCGTCCGCGAACGTCGGCGCGGTCTTCTCGTGGTCCCTGAGTGCCGTGTCGGCGGACGCGGCCCGCCTCTTCCGGCTCCTCGCCCTGCACCCGGGCCCGCACTTCTCGGCGGCGGCGACGGCCGCGCTGGCCGGGCTCCCGGTGCGCCGGGCCCGCTCCCTGCTGACCGAACTCGCCGACGTCCACCTCGTCCACGAGCACGCCCCCGGCCGCTACGCCCTCCACGACCTCCTCCGCGCCCACGCGACCGAACTCCTCAGGGAAGCCGGACGGGAGCCGGACGGCGAGACCCCCGCCGAACACGACACGGCCGTCGGGCGGTTGTACGCCTACCACCTGCACGCCGCCCACGCCGGCCAGCGGCTGCTCGCCCCGCAGGAGGATCCGTTGGCGCCGGGGCCGGTCCCGGCGGGCGTGCGGGTCGAGTCGTTCGGCGATCACGAGCAGGCCCTGGCGTGGCTGACGACCGAGTATCCGGTGCTCCTGGCCGTGATCGAGGCGGCGGTGCGCTCGGGGCGGGACCGGCTCGCCTGTCTGCTGGCCTGGGCGCTGGAGCCGTACTTCGACCGGCGGGGCCACTGGCACGACTGGGTGGCCACCCAGCGGACCGCGCTCGACGCCGCACTGCGGCTGGGCGACCCCGGGTGGGAGGCGAGGGGGCTGCGTGCGCTGGCCCGGGCCGAGGGGCGACTGGGTCTGCACGAGCTGGCCCGGCCCCGGCTCGATCGGGCGCTGGAACTCTTCACCGGGCTGGGTGACGCCATCGGCCGGGCCGACACCCACCGCAGCCTCGGCTGGACCTGCGACCAGGCGGGCGACCTGCCGGGCGCGCTGCGCCACAACCGGCTCGCCCTGGAACTGTTCCAGGACAGCGGCCGCCCGGCCGCGCGTGCGAGCGTCCTCAACTCGGTCGGCTGGTATCACGCGTTGCTCGGGGAGTACCGGGAGGCGCTGAGCCACTGCTTCCAGGCGCTGCCCCTGCTCCAGGACCTCGGCGACCGCTACGGCCAGGCGGCCACCTGGCACAGCATCGCCTTCGCCCACCACCATCTCGGCCGCCACCGGCAGGCCCTCCTCGGCTACGGCAACGCCCTCGGCTTCTACCAGCAGTTGGGCGTGCCGTATCTGGAGGCGAGCACCCTCGTCCACATCGGTGACACCCATCGCGCGATGAGCAACCACGACGACGCCCACGCGGCCTGGCAGCAGGCGCTCACCATCCTCATCACCCTCGGCCACCCCGACGCCGACGACGTCAGGGCACTCCTCACGGCCGGTGACCGATGTGTGTGACCGGCGGGGAGCCCAAGCCTGGGCCACCGCACCGGTCGGGTCACGACTCACCGGCGCCCGCCGCGCGAGTGGCCGATGAGAGCCCGTTGACCGGGGGCGCGGCGGCTCTGTTCCCTGAAGACGGTGACCGGTGGGGTGGCCCCACGGGGGCGCCGGTCCGTGGGGCGGGGCGTGGGGCAGGACGTGGGCGGCGGTCGGGGGTGGCCGGGGTGCGGGAAGCGATGCGGTTCGAGGTGCTGGGGCCCCTGCGGGTGTGCCGGGGCGACGAGGAGCTGGACCTCGGGTTCCCCCAGCAACGCGCGCTGCTCGCCCTGCTGTTGGTGCGGGCGGGCCGCCCGGTGCTCGCGGGCGAGATCGTCGACGTGCTGTGGCCCGGACGAGCGCCGGCCAGCGCGATGAACGTCGTGCGGCGGTACGCCGGTGCGCTGCGGCGGCTCCTCGAACCGGATCTGCCGCCCCGCGCCCCCGGGCGCCGCGTCCTGCGCCGCGCCGGTGGCTATCTGCTGGAGGCGGCCGAGGACGAGGTGGACCTGCTGCGGTTCCGCGCGCTCACCAAGCGCGGCAAGCGAGCGGCGGCCACCGGGCGGTCCGAGGCGGCGCTACGGCACTTCGTGGACGCGCTGGGCGACTGGCACGGCCCGGTGGCCATGGGCATCCCCGCGTCCGTGCGGGAACACACCGAGTTCGCGGCGCTGGAACGCGAGTTGACGCGCACGGCACGGATGGCCGCTGATGCCGCGCTGCTCTGCGGCGGCTCCGAGCTGGTCCTGCCGCATCTGCGCCGCGCCGTGGAACTCGACCCCCTGGACGAGTCGGCGCAGGCGGGCCTCGTCATGGCCCTGGCCGCCTCCGGCCTCCAGGCGGAGGCGCTGACGGCGTACGAGCGCGTACGACGGCTGCTGGCCGAGGAGTTGGGCATCTCCCCCGGCCCGGAGCTGACGGCCGCCCACACCCGGGTGCTCCGCCAGGAGTGGGGTCCACCCCGGCCGTCCGCACCGGCGCGGCCACCCCACCCGACACCGACGGGCACCGTTCCCACGGCGGCCTCCGCGGTGGACCCCACGGCAACCCCCGTGGCGGTCCCCTCCGCCGCCCTCGCAGCCGTACCCGCCGCCGGCCCCATAGCCGTACCCGTGACCGCCCAGGCACCGTCACCGACCCCCCTCCTGCCCGCCCGACTACCCGCCGACCTCCCCGTCTTCGTCGGCCGAGAGGCGGAACTCGGCACCCTGCTGCGGGTCACCGACGCGGCCGCCGCCTCCACCGGCGCGCCCGTGACCGTCCTGGTGAGCGGGATGCCCGGCATCGGCAAGACGGCCCTCGCGGTGCACTGGGCGCACCGGGTCACGGACCGCTTCCCGGACGGTCGACTCCACGTCTCACTGCGGGGGTTCGACGCGGCCAGGCCCCCGCTGGAGCCCGCCGAGGCCCTGCGCGGGATGCTCAGCGCGCTCGGCGTGCCCGCCGCGCGGATGCCGGCCGGGGTGGACTCCCTGGCCGGGCTCTACCGCAGCACGCTGGCCGGACGGCGGCTGCTCGTACTGCTCGACGACGCCGCGGACACCGAGCAGGTACGGCCGCTGCTGCCCGCGGGACCGGGCAGCCTCACCCTGGTCACCAGCCGCCTCGCCCTGTCCGGGCTGACCGCGTCGGGGGCCCATCCGCTGCACCTGGACCTGCCGTCGGCGGCGGACGCGGGTACCGTCCTCGCGCGCCGCGTCGGCCAGGACCGGACGGCCGCCGAACCCGGGGCCACCGCCGAGATCGTGGCGCGCTGCGGACGGCTGCCGCTGGCGCTGGCCGTCGTCGCCGCCCGCGCCGCAGACCGCCCGGACTTCCCGCTCTCCGCGATCGCCGCCGAGCTACGGCACGAGGGGGACGGGCTCGACGCCTTCGCCGGCGCGGGAGGCGCGTCCGGCCTCCGAACCGCCTTCGCCCCCTCCTACCGCAAGCTGCCCCCGGAGAGCGCCCGCCTGTTCCGGCTGCTGTCCCTGCGCCCCGGACCCGACCTCACACCCGGTACGGCCGCCGCGCTGGCCGGCCTCCCGCCGCGCCGCACCCGGCTGCTGCTCGACGAACTCGCCGACGCCCACCTCGTCACGGAGCACGCCCCCGGCCGCTACGTCCAGCACCCCCTGCTGCGCCTGTTCGCCGCCGAGCTGACCGCCGGACACGACTCCGCCACGGAACGCCGCGCCGCCCTCCACCGGCTCCGCGCGTACGCGGCGACCGTCCCCGACCGCCACCCCACCTCGCACGGCGACCGTCCCTGACCACCCCCCACCTCACGCGGCACCCATCCCGGACCACCGCCCCCGACGGACCCTCGCGCGACAAGCCCTCCCGGCCACCGTCACTTCGACGTCACTCTTTTTGCACATCGCCCTTCCTACGCTCCGGGTGCAGTGACCGACGGTGTGTTCGAGCGGCCCGGGAGGCAGCCTCAGATGATCTCCGACACCAGCACTCTCGGGGCCCCGGCCCTCCGTATCGCCGTGCTCGACGAGGCGCCGGCGCGGCTGCCCGGCCAGGAGCCGCCCGGTCGGGATCCGGTGCGGGCGGCGGCGTACCGGCTGACCGCGCGGACCGGCGGCGAGTACCTGTTCGTGGGAGTGTGCGGGACCGGCGCCCCTGCTCCGGAGCGGCTGCCGGACCTCGCCCTGGCGCCCGGGGACATCTGCTTCTACGACGCGGACCACCCGCCGTTACTGGCGTTCCCCGAGCGTTGCCGCCTGAAGGTGTTCCTCGTGCCGCGTGAGGCGATGGGGCTGGAGGAGCGCGACGTGCGGCGGGTGACGGCGGCGCCGGTGGCCCGGGCCTCCCGGCTGGGGTCGCTGCTGTCGCCGTTCCTGTCCGAGCTGGCCGACTCGGCGGTCTCCGCCCGGCCGTTGGTCGCCGAGATGCTCACCCGGAACGCGGTGAACCTGCTCGCCACGCTGGCCACGGAACAGTTGGGCCGGGAGGCGGGCGGGCCGCCGGGCACCCGGTCGCCGCTGGTGGCGCGGATCCTGCGGTTCATCGACGAGCACCTCGCCGACGCGGACCTGTCGCCCGAGGTGATCGCCGGGGCGCACCACATCTCGGTGCGCTATCTGCACAAGCTGTTCCAGGACGAGGGCACGACGGTGGGCCGGTGGATCCAGCGCCGCCGTCTGGAGGAGTGCCGGCGCGATCTGGAGCTCGGTGTCCGGGGGCGCCGCACGATCGCCTCGGTGGCGGGCCGCTGGGGTTTCCTCAGCGCGACGCACTTCAGCCGGGTGTTCCGGGCGGCGTACGGGATGTCGCCGAGCGAGTGGCGGGACAGCGTTGGCCGGGGCGGACGGACCCCCGCCCGGTAGCGGAGCGGGCGGTGCCCCCGGTCGAGGGGCCACCGCCACGGGGGGGTGCGGGGTCGTCAGCTCGGCGGGCGGGTCCACGCCTCGTCGGAGGACGACAGGCGCAGGGCGGCCACGCAAGTCGGCGTGAGCAGCAGCAGGATCAGGCCCAGGGTGGCGGCGAGTCCGGTGTGCCGCAGGAGCAGGGCCCCGGCGAGGGCGCCGAGGAACATCGCGAGGACGGACAGGATCCGCCGTCCGGGCCGTGGCGCCGGCCCGCCGGCCGGGGTGGAGTCGGCCGCGAGGCCCGTCAGGGTGAGGGTCAGCACGGTCGTCGTGAGGTCGGGGACGCCGAGGCGCCGTACGACCGCGTTCTGGAGCCCCATAGCGAGGCCGAGCAGCACGATGAGGGTGTAGCGGAGCGGGCCGCCGACCCGGTCGCCGTCGGAGAGGACGGCGGCGAGGGTGGCCGCGGCGGCGAGGGCCGTCTGCGCCGCCACGGCGATCGCCAGCACCTTTCCGCGATGGGTGGCGAACCGGGCGGCGACCCGGCCCCCGGCGAGCGCCCCGGCGAGGAACGCGGTCATCGCGACGACGGACGCGAGCGCGGACAGGCCCTCGGCGCCCGCCAGGGCGAACCCCAGGAAGACCACGTTGCCCGTCATGTTGGCGACGAAGACGTGGCCGAGCGCCAGATAGCTGACCGCGTCGACGACACCGGTCACCACGGTGAGCGCCAGCAGGAGCGGCGGCAGCGGCCCGTGCCGGTCCCCGCGCGGCGGTACGAACGTGCGCACCGCGTCGGTCACCAGCTCACGCACGTCCCGTCACCCCCTCGGGTTCCGCCGCGGGGGCCGGGCGGTGCAGGACCGCCCGGGTGGCGAGCCCGGCGGCGGGCCCGAGCAGTACGGCCGCGACGGACACCCACAGCGGCCACGGGGCGAACCCGAGCACCTCGTCGCCCGACCAGCGGCCGGGGCCGGTGAGCGCGAGCACGGCGGCCACGAGGACGAGGACGAGCGGGTACTCGTACCCGTCGTTCTGCACCCACAGCCCGTTGCGCCACTTGACGGTGATCGCGACCGTCATGACCCCCATGGCGGTCGTCGCCGCCAGGGGGGTGAGCAGTCCGGCCGCCAGGAACAGGCCGGCGCCCAGCTGGCCGCCGCCCGCGGCGAGCGCGGTGAGCCGGCCGCCGCGGAAGCCGTCGCGGCGGAACTCCTCGGTTCCGCCGGCCAGGCCGCTCCCGCCCAGCAGGAAACTGACCTTCTGCACCCCGTGCCCGGCGATGAGGAGCCCGGCCACGAGACGCAGCAGCAACAGTCCGGTGTCCATCACGTTCCCGCCCGTTCCCGACGTCCGTCGTGCTTCTCAGCCGGCCGCGTGCGCGCCGATGACGGCCTGCGCGTAGACGATGCCGAGGCCGTACGCGCCCGCGTGCTCCTTCACGACCTGCGTGGTCGGTCCGTACGTCTCCTCGCGCGCCCAGTCCCGCTGGAGCTCCAGCAGCACCTGCACCCATGTGACGGGCACGGCGCCGGCCTGGATCATGCGCTGGACGGCGTGCTCGTGGGCCTGCGGGCTGACACCGCCGGAGGCGTCGGTGACGACGTAGACCTCGTAGCCCTGGGCGAGCGCTGACAGCGTGGGCAGGACCACGCACACCTCGGTCCACAGACCGGCGACGACCAGCTTCTTGCGGCCGGTGGCCTTGACGGCCTCGACGAACGCGACGTCCTCCCAGGCGTTCATCGTCGTACGGTCGACGATCTTGTGGTCGGGGAAGACGTCGGCGAGCTGCGGCAGGAGGGGGCCGGAGAAGGACTCGGCGGCCACCGTGCTCAGCACCACGGGCACGTCGAAGACCCGGGCCGCCTTGGCGAGGCCGACGGTCGCGTTGATGATCGCGCCGCGGTCGCCGCTGCCGGTGCCGAAGAACATCTGCGGCTGGTGGTCCACGAAGAGGACCGCGCAGTTGTCGGGGGTGAGGAGGTCCGGGCCGGGAGCCGCGGTGACCTCGTCGATGTCGACCATGAAGGGTGCCTTTCTGTTGTGAGGGGTGTGATCGGAGACCTCCCCGTCGCCTCTGGCCGTACCTCTACGGCCAGGTCGCGCAGGGAGCCGGCCTCCCGGGCCCGGACCACGCACAGGATGCGTGTCGCCGCCCCGGGGTCGAGAACGCCGGGGACCAGTGCGCCCACGACCGTTCGGGGCGTGCGGCTGAGCAGGCTCACGCATGCTCAGTTCACAGGAACGGTCAAAGGGCGAAGCAGGGGTCGAGGGCCGGGCCGTCGTCGGTGCCGGGGGCGAGGCCGCGGGCGGCGCGCCACTGGCGGTGCAGTGCGGACTCGGCGGCGGCCTCGCCCAGCAGTTCGGCCTGGCGGGCGCCCGACCGGCCGGTGGGTCCACCGGCCCGGTAGCCGCCGTGGTGGGCGACGGGGCTCCAGGCGGGGCTGACCGGCGGGAGTTCCTCGTCGAGGCCCTCGTACTCGGCGGCGGCGTGCACGATCCGTCCGCCGACGACGGTCAGGACGGACTCGATGTGCGGGATGTCCGGCTCGGGCACGGTGAAGTAGTCCTCGGACAGCAGCGCGAGGTCGCCGAAGTACCCGGTGCGCAGCACGCCCTTGAGGTGCTCCTCGCCGGTGAGGGCGGCGCCCGCCGTGGTGAACATCGCGAGCGCTGTGGCCCGGTCGACCCGGTTGCGGGGCGGGCGCAGGGCGAGGTCGCCGACGGTGCGGCCACTGACCAGCCAGTGCAGGGCGACCCACGGGTTGTAGGTGGACACGCGGGTGGCGTCGGTGCCGGCGCCGACGGTCAGGCCGCGGTCCAGCATGGCGCGGACCGGCGGGGCGGTCGCGGCGGCCTCGGGGCCGTAGCGGCGCAGGAACGCCTCGCCCTGGAAGGACAGGCGGTTCTGCACGGACAGGGCGCCGCCGAGGGCGGCGATCCGGTCCAGGCTGCTGCCGGAGACGGTCTCCGCGTGGTCGAACAGCCATCTGTTCCCGGCGGGGAAAAGCCCTTCGGCGGCGAGTTTCTCGAATACGGCGAGGTCCCGGCGAATGGTCTCGTCATAGGTGGCGTGGAGCCTGAATCCCCAGCCGTTCTCCATGAGGAGACGGACGGCCTTCTCGAATTCCGTCTCGTAGTCCGCGGTGAGTTCCGGGCGCGGCTGGGTGAAGTTCTCGAAATCGGCGGCGGCCCAGGTGAGATTCTCGCCCGCGCCGTTCAGGCGCAGCCAGGCGTCGCCGTCCTCGGGGCGGACCGTTCCGATCCAGCGGGCCAGGTCGGCGGTCTCCTGGCCGGGGGTCTGCGGGAAGAGGTGGTAGGCGATGCGCAGGGAGAGCTGTCCGGCCGCGGCGAGTTCGACGACGGTCCGGTAGTCGTCGGGGAAGCTCTGGAATCCGCCGGCGGCGTCGATGGCGGAGGTGAGTCCGAACCGGTTGAGTTCCTTCAGGAAGTGCCGGGTGGAGGTCTTCCGGTCCTCGTCGTCCAGGGCCGGTGCCTTGGCGAGCGTCGAGTAGAGGATCAGGGCGCTGGGCGCGGCGAGCAGCAGGCCCGTGGGTGCGCCGTCCCGGCCGCGGACGATCTGGCCGCCCCTGGGGTCGGGGGTGTCGCGGGTGAACCCGGCTGCCCTGAGCGCGGCGTGGTTGAGGATCGCCGACTGGTACAGGTGCAGGACGAACACCGGGGTGTCGGGCGCGGCGGCGTTCAGTTCGGCGACGGTCGGCAGCCTGCGCTCGGCGAACTGCTCGGCCGACCAGCCGCCCACCACCCGCACCCACTGCCCCTTGGGGGTACGGGCCGCCTGTTCGCGCAGCATGGCGAGGCCCTCGCGGAGGGTGGGGACGCCGTCCCAGCGCAGCTCCAGCACGTAGCTGAGGCCGCCCCGGATGACATGCAGATGGGAGTCGTTGAGGCCGGGGACGGCGCGCCGGCCGAGGCCGTCGACGACCCGGGTCCCCGGGCCGATGTGGGGCGCCACGTCGCGGTCGTCGCCGACGGCCGTGATGACCCCGGCGCGCACGGCGAGCGCCTCGGCCGCCGGGCGGCTCAGGTCGCCGGTGTGGATCCTCGCGTTGCGGACGACGAGGTCCGCCGCGTCGTCGACGGCACGGGGCACGAGCCCACCGACCGGCATCGTGGACAACGGAGTTCGACCTCCTGGGAATGGGGGCGGGAGCGGCTGAACGGCGTGTGTCCTCAAGCTATTTCGCCTCACGGGCACCAAGTGACCCGGCAGCGCACGGAATTCGTACTCCCAGCGCACTGACCGCGCCCGGCCGCCCTTTTCCGTGCGCTGTGGGATAGGTCCCGGTGCGCTCATGGGCAATTCCCGCCGCATTCCCGGTCCTAGCGTGCAGGGCGACGCACCCGCATCACGCGCACAACACCATCGGGAGAAACACATGTCCGACACGGTCGAACCGGTACGGCCGGTCCTGGAACCGGCGGCCGCCGCCTTCGCCGAGGCGACGGCCAACCGCCCCTTCCTCTTCGAACTGCCGCCCGCCGAGGGCCGCAAGGCGGTCGACGAGGTGCAGTCCGGCGAGATCGGGAAGCCGGAGATCGACGAGGAGTGGATCACCGTCTCGGGCGGCCCGACGGGCAGCGTCAGGGCACGGATCGTGCGGCCCGCCGGCACCGAGGGCACCCTGCCGGTGATCCTCTACATCCACGGCGCGGGCTGGGTGTTCGGCAACGCCCACACCCACGACCGTCTCGTCCGTGAACTGGCCGTCGGCGCGGGCGCCGCCGTGGTCTTCCCGGAGTACGACCTCTCCCCCGAGGCCCGCTACCCCGTCGCCATCGAGCAGAACTACGCCGTCGCCAAGTGGGTCGTGGAGCAGGGCGCGTCGAAGGAGCTGGACGGCACCCGGCTGGCGGTGGCCGGTGACTCGGTCGGCGGCAACATGACCGCCGCCCTGACCCTGATGGCCAAGGAGCGCGGGGATGTTCCCCTGGTCCAGCAGGTCCTCTTCTACCCGGTGACGGACGCGAACTTCGACACCGGCTCCTACCGCCAGTTCGCCGAGGGCTACTTCCTGCGCCGCGACGGCATGCAGTGGTTCTGGGACCAGTACACGACCAGCGAGGAGGAGCGCGCGGAGATCACCGCGTCCCCGCTGCGCGCCACCACCGAGCAGCTGACCGGGCTCCCCCCGGCGCTGGTCGTCACCGGTGAGGCCGACGTCCTTCGCGACGAGGGCGAGGCGTACGCGAACAAGCTCCGTGAAGCGGGCGTCCCGGTCACCGCCGTCCGTTTCCAGGGCATCATCCACGACTTCGTGATGCTCGACGCGCTGCGCGGCACCCACGCCGCCGAGGCCGCGATCACGCTGGCCACCGGCACCCTGCGCACCGCGCTGCACGCCGGCTGACCGACCCGCACCGAGAGAGAGGACCCCCTCATGTCCACCACGCCCACCGCCCTCCTCGTGCACGGGGCCTTCGCCGACGCGTCCAGCTGGGCCGGCGTCGTCGAGGAGCTCCAGAGTCACGACATCCCCGTCGTCGCCGTACCGAACCCCCTGCGCGGTCTGGCCTCCGACGCCGCGTACATCGCCTCCGCGGCCGCCCAGATCGACGGCCCCGTCGTCCTCGTCGGCCACTCCTACGGCGGTGCGCTCATCACCGTGGCGGGCGCGACCGAGAACGTCGTCGGCCTGGTCTACGTCGCGGCGTACATCCCGGAGGAGGGCGAGAGCCTCGGCGAGTTGCAGGGGCGCTTCCCGCTGTCCCCGCTCGTCGCCAACCTGGTCGAGCGGACCTACCCCGTCGAGGGCGGGGAGCCCGGCGTCGAGGTCACCATCGCGCCGGACGCCTTCCCCGGCATCTTCGCCGCGGACGTCCCCGCCGAGGCGACCCGGATCCTCGCGGTGTCGCAGCGTCCGCTCGCGACCGCCGCTTTCACCGAGACCCCGCCGGTCGCCGCCTGGAAGACCCGGCCGTCCTGGGCCGTGGTCGCGGCGGCCGACGAGGCGATCAACCCCGAGGTCCAGCGCTTCGCCGCGAAGCGCGCGGGCTCCACCGTCACCGAACTCGAAGGCGCCTCCCACGCGGTGGCGGTCTCCCGCCCGAAGGATGTGGCGGCGGTCATCCGCGACGCGGTACGCCTCACCAGCTGAACGACGTGTGCCCCGCTCCCCTGTCAGGGGCGCGGGGCACACGTGCCGGCGGAATCAGCCCGTCACTCGCCCTCGGGCGCCAGCCGCAGCGAGATGCTGTTGATGCAGTACCGCTGGTCCGTGGGGGTGGGATACCCCTCCCCCTCGAACACGTGCCCGAGGTGCGATCCGCAGCGGGCGCAGCGGACCTCGGTCCGCACCATCCCGTACGAGCGGTCCTCGATCAGTTCCACCGCGTCGCTGTCCTTCGGGTCGTAGAAGGACGGCCATCCGCAGTGCGACGCGAACTTGGTGTCGGAGGTGAACAGCTCCGCGCCGCAGGCCCGGCACGAGTACACCCCCTTCGTCTTGGTGTCGGTGTACTCCCCGGTGAACGCCGGCTCGGTACCGGCCTGACGCAGCACCGCGTACTCCGCCGGGGTCAGCTCCGCGCGCCACTGCTCGTCCGGCTTGTCGACGTCGTACGGCATGGGTCTCAGCCCCTCACTGCGAAAGACGGTCCAGGATCCTCGGGCCCAGGTCGGTCACGTCACCCGCGCCCATGGTGAGAACGAGATCACCGGGCTTCGCCATTCCCGCGACGACCGCGGGTGCCTCCGCCTTGTCGTGGACGGCCGTGACCTCGGCGCCGGCCGCCCGCGCCGCGTCGATGATCAGCTCACTGGTGACGCCCGGGATCGGGTCCTCGCGGGCCGGGTAGATGTCGAGCACGACGGACGCGTCCGCCAGGGCGAGCGACTGCCCCATCTCGGTGCCCAGCTCCTGCGTCCGGGAGAACAGATGGGGCTGGAACAGGACGAGGATGCGCGCGTCACCGGCGGCGGCCCGCATCGCCTCCAGGTCGGCCGTCATCTCGGTCGGGTGGTGCGCGTACGAGTCGATGACCTGCACCCCGCCGGCCTCGCCCTTCAGCTGCAACCGCCGCTTCACACCGGTGTACGCCGCCAGTGCGGGCGCCAGCTCGGCCGCCGGGACGCCCAGCGCGACGCCCGCGGCCAGGGCGGCGACCGCGTTGTGCGCGTAGTGCCGTCCGGGCACCGACACCGTGAAGGTGAGCTCCTGTCCCTCCAGCAGGACGGTGACCTCGCTCTTGAGCCCCTGGGGCACGACGGCGAGGACACGGACGTCGGCGTCCTCGCTCTCGCCGTAGGTGACGACGCGGACGCCCTCGACGCGACGGGTCAGCTCCCGCGCGCCCTCGTGGTCGGCCGAGATCACCAGGGTGCCGCCGGGCACGATACGGCCGGCGAACGTCTCGAAGGACTCGTAGATCTCGTCCATGGACGCGTAGTTGGCGTGGTGGTCCAGCTCCACGTTGAGGACGATCGCGACCTCGGGGGCGTACTTGTGGAAGCTGCGGTCGCTTTCATCCGCCTCGGCCACGAAGATGTCGCCGTCGCCGTGCAGGGCGTTGGAGCCCGGCGCGTCGAGGTCGCCGCCGATGGCGTACGACGGGTTCAGGCCCAGCGCGGTCAGCGACACGGCCAGCATGGACGTGGTGGTGGTCTTGCCGTGGGTGCCGGCCACCGCGATCGGGCGCAGGCCGTCCATCAGGCGGGCGAGCGCGTCCGACCGGTGGACGACCGGGATGCCCAGCTCGGCGGCGCGGGCCAGCTCCGGGTTGTCCGCGCGGATAGCCGACGACACGACCACGCACGTCGCGTCGTCCGCGAGGTGCTCCGCCGCGTGCCCGATGTGCACGGTCGCACCCAGCGCGCGCAACGCCTGCGCCGTCTCCGACTCCTTGGCGTCGCTCCCCGCCACCTTGGCGCCGCGCTGGGCCAGGATCTTCGCGATCCCCGACATCCCGGCCCCGCCGATCCCGATGAAGTGCGGTCGGTCCATGGCGGTAGGAAGGCCGGGTGCCATGTGCGTTCTCCCAGTACTGGTACGGCGAAGTTTCAGGGCAACCCTATGCCCATACGCCCCCGCGATCGGCATGGACCACCGGTTGGGGGGCTACGCCCGGCTGTGGGAGAACAGCTTCAGCACCGGGACCCCCACCTTGTGCCGTGCCCGGGACGCCCAGTCGCGGTGGAAGAACTCCTCCACGTAGTGCGGATCGGTCAGCACCAGCACCTCGTCGGCCCCGACCTCCTCCACCAGCGACTTCAGCGCGTCCAGCGGATGGTCCTCGATCAGCCGCCCCTCCGCCTCGCTGCCGGCCGCGTGCAGCGCCCGCAGGGACACCTCCAGAGCCCGTTCCCCCTCGTCGAGGGCCTGTTCCCCCTCCGGGGTCTCCCCCTCGCGTGCCGCCTCGTCCAGCTCGCCGAGCGCGAGGTCGTCGATGGCCCGCAGCAGCCGGTCGGCCTGGTTGCCCCGCGGCTGGAGCAGCACATGGAAAGAGGCCGGCTCGTCGCCGTGCAGGGTGGTGACGAACTCCACGTCCGCGGACGTCAGAGCCTTCTCGATCATCAAAACGCTCGTGAACGACACCACAGGCGCCCTTCTTCCGGGAGGACCCCGCGGCCCTCGCTCCTCAGGGATCTAGTCTGCCCGGCGGGAACTAAACGGAACGGTAGATTCCTCCCGTTCTCACGTACGACGGTAACGACCGAACAGGAACCCGGCCTCTTCCAGCAACGACACCAGCTCGAACCGCCTCGGCACCGCCACCGGGGGCCCTCCGGCGATGCGCTGGGCGTCCCCCGCCGTGAGCATCGGCGACACGGTGAGGCACAGCTCGTCGAGGACTCCGGCGGCGATCAGCTGCCCGAGGAGGCGCGGCCCGCCCTCGGTGAGCAGCCGGGTCAGCCCCAGGTCGGCGAGGGCGCGCACGGCCCGCGCGGGGTCGACGCCCATGCCGTCCCCGGCGATCACCACCCGCACGCCCGCCTTCTCGGCGCCGGCCACCCGGTCGGGCGGGGCGGCGGCACCGGTGAGCAGGAGGGTGGGGGTGAGCGGCGAGGTGAACAGGGGGAGGGAGAAGTCGAGGTCCAGCCCGGCGCTGACCACCGCGATCGCCGGGGCCGGGGCCTGTCCGGCGGCCCGGCGGGCCTCGGCGAACGCCTCACGCGCGCGTGCCGGACGGTAGCCCTCCTGGCGTACCGTTTCGGCGCCGACGATCACCACGTCGGCGAGCCCCCGCAGGGTGCCGAAGATCCGCATGTCGGCGTCGCTGGAGATCGGCTGCGAGCGCCCGTCGTGCTGGGCCGCCCCGTCCAGCGTCGACACCATGTTGGCCCGCAGCCACGGCTCCAGCCCGCCCGGGCCGGGCGCGGGCGCCGGATAGGCGTACGCCGCCGCCAGCTCCGCCAGGCTCCACTCCCGGTCGACGGCGCCGGCACCCGGCACCCGCCCGCCGGCGTCCGACCCGGCGGCCACCGCCGGCACGGGGGTCCCGGCCGTATCCGTGTCCTCACCGGCCTCGTCCGGGGTCCGGGCCGCTGTCTCTTCGGTCACAGGGAACAGGCGTCGCATGTCGTGCAGTGTGGCACGGCCTTTAGACTCGGTAACCGTGTCGTCGTCCTCTGCCGCCGCGTTCGGCCCCCTGGCCGAAACGGCTCCGCTGTCCCTGTGCACCCGCGAGCCCCACGTCCCCGCCGACCGGCTCGTCGCCGAGATGGTGCCGCCGCCCCGCTTCGACTCGGTGCGCTTCGACACGTACATCCCGGACCCGAACCAGCCGAGCCAGACCGAGGCCGTCAAGGTCCTCAGCGGCTTTGCGGCGGGCCTCGGCGGCGCCCACGCGACCGGCGCCGGCAAGCGCGGCCTCTTCGGCTTCGGCAGGGCGAAGACCCCCAAGGTCCCCGCCGGTCCGCGCGGTGTCTACCTGGACGGCGGCTACGGCGTCGGCAAGACCCATCTGCTGGCCTCCCTGTGGCACGCCACCCCGGCCGAGCCCGCGCTGAAGGCGTTCGGCACGTTCGTGGAGCTGACCAATCTGGTCGGCGCGCTCGGCTTCCAGAAGACGGTCCACACCCTCTCCGGGCACCGGCTGCTGTGCATCGACGAGTTCGAGCTGGACGACCCGGGTGACACCGTCCTCGTGTCGACGCTGCTCGGCAAGCTGGTGGACGCGGGCGTCGCCCTGGCCGCCACGTCCAACACCCTGCCGGGCAAGCTCGGTGAGGGCCGGTTCGCGGCGGCCGACTTCCTGCGGGAGATCCAGGGCCTGTCCGCCCACTTCCGCGCGCTGCGCATCGACGGCGAGGACTACCGCCACCGCGGGCTGCCCGAGGCGCCGCCGCCGTTCTCCGACGAGCAGGTCACGAAGGCGGCGTACGCCACCGAGGGCTCCTCCCTCGACGACTTCCCGCATCTGCTGGAGCACCTCGCGCGCGTGCACCCCAGCCGGTACGGCGCCCTCACGGACGGCCTGAAGGCGGTGTGCCTGACCGACGTCCAGCCCGTCCCCGACCAGTCGACCGCCCTGCGGCTCGTGGTGCTCGCGGACCGGCTGTACGACCGTGAGGTCCCCGTGCTCGCCTCCGGTCTGCCCTTCGACCGGCTGTTCAGCGAGGAGATGCTGAACGGCGGCTACCGGAAGAAGTACTTCCGAGCCATCTCCCGCCTCACCGCCCTCGCCCGCGACGCCGGGCGACTCGCCGGGAGCTGAGCCCCAGCGGCCCACCGGCACCCTTTACCGGGAGGAACTCGCCCAGTTCAAGGGGCTGTTTCGGCCATCCTGCCCACGCTTTTCAGGCTCTCTTCAGCTCGAAACGTTAAGTTAACCCTGCAAACAACTTTGCAGGGTTAACGTGTTTCTTGACCAGCGGTTGACCATTGATTGACCAAGTCGTGCAACTGCCGGCACACGGGAAGCAGACGAACGGGCAGTGGGGAGGCTCATGTTGCGAGGTACGACGCCCCGGACCGTCATCACGGCCCTAGCCGCCGTCCTGCTCGCCCTGCAGTTCTTCACTCCCTCCACTTCCTTCGCATCCGCGCACACATCCGGTCACGCCAAGGCCAAAGCCGCGCCCGGAAAGGCCCTCCCGGCCACCCCGGTGCGTGACCCGGCCGCCATCTCTCACCCCTGCGGTCATCCCGAGGACCCGACCGGCCCTCTCCGCACCCGCGACCGGCACCGCGCCACCACCCACACCGCTTCCGGAGCGCCCGTACGCCCGTCGCAGGGGGAGAACCCGGCGGTCGCGAGCGAACCGGAACGGCCCTCGGCCCGGCACCACCGGCAGCCGAGATCCCTCACGGCCCACACCCCGGCCGCCCTCCAGGTCTTCCGCTGCTGAGAGCGCGGAGCCCGTTTCCCCCCACCTCTGTCGTGCAAGCCCGACGCGCCGCCGTGGCGCGCCAGGAGGAGTCACCACATCATGCAGCCCCTCATCGACAACGCCCGTACCTTCGGACAGCGCCCTGAGGAGTTCGCCAGGCTGGCCGAGGGCCAGTCCCCCGAGGTCCTGTTCATCACCTGCTCCGACTCACGGGTCGTCCCGGCCCTGATCACGGGCGCCCGCCCCGGCGAGCTCTTCGAACTGCGGACCGCCGGCAACATCGTCCCCCCGTACACGCCGGACCGCCCCACCGGTGAGACGGCCACCATCGAGTACGCCGTGGAAGTGCTCGGCGTCAGCGACATCGTGGTCTGCGGCCACTCGCACTGCGGTGCCGTCGGCGCGCTGGTGCGCGGCGACGACCTCGACGCCGTGCCCGCCGTACGCGACTGGCTCACCCACGCCACCCCGCGCCCCCTGGGCACGGTCGAGGACCCCACGGTCGCCGACGGCGTGCAGAACCACGTCCTCAGCCAGCTGCTGCGGCTGCGCTCCTACCCCTGTGTGGAGAAGCGCCTCGCCGACGGCCGGCTGCGGCTGCGCGGCTGGTACTACGAGGTACACACCGGAGCCGTGCGCGAACACCGCGCGGACACCGACACGTTCGAGACCCTCTGAGCGGCGGGCCGGTGTCCTCGATGAACTCCCCGACCTCCCCCACCTCCAAGTTTCCCTACATACGCCAGGACTTCGGCGCCTCGCTGGTCGTCTTCCTGGTCGCCCTGCCGCTGTGCGTGGGCGTGGCCGTCGCCTCCGGGGTGCCGGCCGAACTCGGCCTGATCACCGGCATCGTGGGCGGCATCGTCGCCGGTCTGATGCCCGGCAGCAGTCTGCAGGTCTCCGGCCCGGCGGCCGGGCTGACCGTGCTGGTCTTCGAGGCGGTGCGCCAGTTCGGCCTCCCCGCGCTCGGCGTGATCGTGCTCGCCGCCGGTCTGCTCCAGCTCGCCATGGGCGCGCTGAAGCTGGGCCGCTGGTTCCGTGCGATATCCGTGTCCGTCGTCGAGGGCATGCTGGCCGGAATCGGGCTCGTGATCATCGCCGGCCAGCTGTACGCGGCGGCGGGTCTGAAGGCCCCGGCTTCCGGGCTCGACAAGATCGCGGGCCTGCCCGGCGCCTTCGTCGAGGCCGTGGGAAGCACCACGGCGCTCGCCTCCCTCGCCCTCGGCGCGGGCACCGTCGCCGTGATGGTGCTGTGGAAGCGGCTGCCGAAGAAGGTCCAGGTCGTGCCCGGCGCGCTCGCCGCGGTCGTCCTCGCCACGGTCGCGACCCTCGCCTTCGGTCTGCCGGTCGCCAAGGTCGAGGTGAAGGGTCTGCTGGACTCCATCCAGCCGCCCGGACTCGACGCCTTCGGCGGGCTGGCCGATGTGGCGCTGATCGGCACGATCCTCGCCTTCACGCTCATCGCGTCCGCCGAGAGCCTGTTCAGCGCGGCGGCGGTGGACCGGCTGCACGACGGACCGCGCACCGAGTACGACAAGGAGCTGATGGCCCAGGGCGCCGGCAACACGGTGTGCGGTCTGCTGGGCGCGCTGCCGATGACCGCGGTCATCGTGCGCAGCTCCGCCAATGTGCACGCCGGCGCGAGGACCAAGGCGTCCCGGGTCCTGCACGGCGTCTGGCTGCTGCTGTTCGCCGCGCTGCTGCCGGGGGCCCTCGCCCTGATACCGCTGCCGGCCCTGGCCGGCATCCTCGTCCACGCGGGCTGGAAGCTGATCCCGTTCCGCGCGGTCGTCTCGCTGTGGCGCGGCCACCGGGGCGAGGCGCTGATCCTGGTGACGACCGCCGTGTCGATCGTCGCGGTGAACATGTTCGAGGGCGTCCTGATCGGCCTGGCCCTCGCGGTCGTCAAGACGGCCTGGGAGGCCTCGCACATCAAGCTGGAGGTCATCGACAAGGGCGCCGGCCCCGTCCAGGCCTATCTCTCCGGCAACGCCACCTTCCTGCGACTGCCGAAGATCCTCGACAGCCTGGAGTCCCTGCCTCAGGACCGCCCCGTCGAGCTTCACCTCTCGGGTCTGCACCACCTCGACCACGCATGCCGCACCGCACTGGAGAACTGGGCGGAACGGCACAGCGCGACCGGCACCGAGCCGGTGAGGATGACGGGCCCGGAGCCGGAGAAGGTCGCCTCGGCGGCCCAGTGACGCCGCACGGCCCCACCGGGCGGCAGGCGGCCGTCCTGTGCCGCCCCCGCCCTGGCGCCCCGGTCCCCGCGACCGGGGCGCCACCCGTGTTCGGCCCCCGGCGAACGACAGTCGCCCCGGCCCGCACCCGAGGCATATCGTGGTATTCGCGTGGATGTGCGACGACTCCGCGGATGCACGACGACCGAGAGAGGCCGGGGGCGGTCGTCACGGTCGACTCAAAGGGGCGGTCGTCATGGGCGAAGCACTCATCGCGGCAGCCGCGGCCCTCGCCGCCGGCGGCGCCGTCTATGTCGCGGCGGCGGCCCGCGTCATCAAGCAGTACGAACGCGGCGTGGTCTTCCGGCTCGGCAGGCTGCTCGGCGCGCCCAGACCGCCCGGTTTCACCATGGTCGTCCCCGTCATCGACCGTATCCGCAAGGTGAACATGCAGATCGTGACGATGCCGGTGCCCGCCCAGGAGGGCATCACCCGTGACAACGTGACGGTCCGCGTGGACGCGGTCGTGTACTTCAAGGTCGTCGACCCGGCCGGCGCGGTCGTACAGGTCGAGGACTACCGTTTCGCCGTCTCCCAGATGGCGCAGACCTCCCTGCGCTCGATCATCGGCAAGAGCGACCTCGACGACCTGCTCTCCAACCGGGAGAAGCTGAACCAGGGACTGGAGCTGATGATCGACAGCCCGGCGGTGGAGTGGGGCGTCACCATCGACCGCGTGGAGATCAAGGACGTGTCCCTCCCCGACACGATGAAGCGCTCCATGGCCCGCCAGGCCGAGGCGGACCGTGAACGCCGGGCGCGCATCATCAACGCGGACGCGGAGCTGCAGGCGTCGAAGAAGCTGGCGGAAGCGGCGCAACAGATGGCCGAGGCACCCTCCGCGCTCCAGCTGCGCCTGCTCCAGACGGTGATGGCGGTGGCCGCGGAGAAGAACTCGACCCTGGTCCTCCCCATCCCGGTGGAGCTCCTGCGCTTCCTGGAACGCGGCCGATCGGAACAGGAGACCGCCCCCGAGCCCCGGCCCCGCCCGGACCCGTCCACGCCGGTCAAGGACCCGACCGGCCCGACCACCCCCGCCGAGCTTCCGGACTCCCCCGCGTCGGCCGCCCCTCCCGAGCTCCCGGATTCCCCCGCATCGGCTGGCCCTCCAGGGCTCCCCGACCCGCCCGGACAGTCGGCCGCGCTTCCGCCCCACCGGACTCCGGACGCCCCGCCGGTCGCACCCCAGTTCCCACCCGTCACACCGAACAACCCCACGCCGACCGAGTGATGCCTACGGAACACCTTCTACGCGCGTGGTTCACGCGGCCGTACCCCCGTGATACACACAGGCGGGTCACATCCTGTCCGCCAACAGGAAGGTTGTCCCGTGTCAGTGACTCGACGTCAGGCCCTCGCCCGTACCGGTGCCCTGGGAGCGGGCATCGCGTTCACCGGAGCCCTGTCCGAACTCTTCGCGGGCACAGCGGCCGCGCAGAGCGACCTCGGCCACACCGGCTACGGCCCGCTGATCCCCGACCCGAACGGCCTGCTCGACCTGCCGAAAGGTTTCCGCTACCAGGTCCTCTCCCGCGAGGGCGACCAGCTCCGCTCCGGTGAGGGCCGCGTTCCCAGCAACCACGACGGCATGTCCGCCTTCGCCGGCAGACACGGCCGCGTCCATCTGGTCCGCAACCACGAGAACCGCGCCACCGGCCGTATCCCCGTCCCCACGGTCGAGGGCCTCACCTACGACCCGGCAGGCAAGGGCGGCTGTACGGCGCTGACGCTGGACGCCCGCGGCGACGTCCTGGCCGAACGCGTCGCCATCGCCGGCACCGCCGTCAACTGCGCGGGCGGCCCGACTCCTTGGGGCACCTGGCTGACCTGCGAGGAGACCGAGGACAGGGCCGGCACCAACGGCTACACCAAGGACCACGGCTTCATCTTCGAGGTCGACCCGGCCGACCCGCACCGCTCCGGCGCCGTCCCGCTCACGGCGATGGGCCGCTTCCAGCACGAGGCGATCGCCGTCGACCCGAGGCGCGGCGTCGTCTACGAGACGGAGGACGCCTTCGAGCGGCCCTTCGGCCTCTTCTACCGCTTCCTCCCCGACCGGCCGAAGGGCGGCCTGGGCTCCCTGCGCGCGGGCGGCCGTCTGCAGGCGATGCGGGTACCGGGGGTCCCCGACCTGTCCTCCATCCAGGAGACGGGCGCCTGCTTCGAGAAGATCGAATGGGTGGACGTCCCGGACCCGCTTGCCACCACGACGGCCATCCGCCACCAGGACTTCGGCCCCCGGGGCATCACCCACGCCCAGAAGCTGGAAGGCTGCTACTGGGGCGGCCGCTGCGTCTACTTCGTCTCGTCCTTCGCCCGCAGCGCGGACGGCTCGGCCGCCGACCACTACGGCCAGATCTGGCGCTACGACCCCGACCACCGCACCCTCACCCTGGTGATCGTCTTCGGCCCCGACACCGACATCCAGCTGCCCGGCGAGTCCCCCGACAACATCTGCCTGGCGCCCAGCGGCGGCCTCATGGTCTGCGAGGACGGCAACGGCACCCAGCACGTGTACGGCGTCACCCGCCGCGGCGACGTCTACGCCATGGCCCGCAACGCCCAGAACATCGGCACCCCCACGGAACCCGAGTGGGGCGAGTTCGCTGGCGTCACGTTCTCCCCCGACGGGCGCACGATGTACGTCAACTGCTACGCGCCGGGCACCACGTTCGCGGTGACGGGGCCGTGGCGCCGCACGTGAGGTGACGGGTCGTACCCGACCCGGCTGGACGGAAGGGGGGCGGGCGCCTGCGGGCGCCGGCCCCCCTCTCGCGCACCCGCGGCGCGTCCCCCCACTCCGGTGCCGGGTTCCCCGCTCCCCGGCTCCGCTCCGCTCGGCCGGCCGGGTGACTTCAGAGGCGGATTCCGGAGGGATGAGCGGGTGATCGGATGAGCGGGGAGCGCGAGGCGTATACGTTCGTGTCGTGATCGTTACTGTACGTAGTGTCAGGGTGCTCTGTGCGCTCGTGGCGCTCGGGGTCGCCCTGACCGCCTGCGGTGGGCCGCGGGCCTCCTCCCGAGTGGTCACCGCCACCGCCTCGGGGGCCGCTCAGCGCCCGGTCGTGGCGTCCCGGCCGCCCACACTCGCTCCCGGGCCGGCCGGCCTCGCGCCGGTGTTCGAGCACGGGCCGCGGAACCGGGGCGAGAAGGCGGTCGCGCTCACCTTCGACGCGGACATGACCGAGGAGCAGGGGGCTCGGGCCGCCGAGGGCGAGCGGTTCGACAATCCGCGGCTCATCGCGACGCTTCGCCGGCTGGAGGTGCCGGCGACCGTGTTCATGACGGGACGGTGGGCCGAGGAGTACCCGATCCAGGCCCGCTCGATCGGACGGGACCCGCTCTTCGAGGTGGCGAACCACTCGTACGGTCACCAGGCGTTCAGCGCCGACTGCCATGGCCTGCCCACCCTGGAGGCGGGCCGTATCGCGGCCGATGTCGAGCGGGCCTACACCGCCTTCCGCGAGGCGGGGGTGGCGGACCCGATGCCGTACTTCCGCTTCCCGGGCGGCTGCTACGACCGCCGTGCCCTGCGCGCGCTCAGCTCGTCCGGGGTCACGGCCGTGCAGTGGGACGTCGCCGGCGGTGACACCGCGGCCTCGGATCCGGCGGTGGTCGCCCGGAACGTACTGGAGCGGGTGCGGCCCGGGTCCGTCGTCGTCCTGCACTGCGTGAGGAGCGCCGCGCCCGTGACGGAGCGGGCGGTGCGGATGATCGTGCCCGCGCTGCGGGAGCGCGGCTTCCGGCTGGTGAAAGTATCGGAACTGGTCGGGGCGGCGGCCGCCACCACGTCGTGAGTCCCGCGCGGGAACGTTTCCTCGCCGTCGTCCTACGCTGGACACATGAGCGACTATTGCGGCACCGAGACGACGACCACGGGTGCGGCCCCGGCCTCGGCCCCCGCGTCGGCCACGGAGACGGCGGGGCAGGCTCCCGTCGCCGCCGGTCCGCCCTTCGCCGACTGCGTCCTCTGCCAGGAACCGACCGAGTATCCCGAGTCGCACAAGGGGATCACCCTGTGCCCCGTGTGCGAGTGGCGCGAGGCCGAGCGCACGGCTTGTTCGGGCTGAACTGACTACGTTGTTCGGGCTGAACTGACTACGGCGAGCCCTTCCGTTCGCCGGCCGTGAGGCGGCGGAGTGTCCACAGCCCGTACAGCGCCAGCAGCGGTTTGACGACGGTCCACTCACCGGGGCGGTAATCGTCGGCGCGCACCAGCCGCTCCGCGAGATCCGGCCGCTGCCGCCGCAGGTACGCGCGGGCCTTGAGCGCGTGAGCCGGCTGGGAGGCGATCTTGATGCGGTCCACGCCTTCGAGCAGGGGGACGACGTTCGTGATGTTCTCCCACGTCGTCGTGGACCGGTCCTCCAGGAGCACCGTGCCGTCGTACCCGAGCACCGATTTCGCGTAGTCGGCCATCAGTTCGGCCTCCGTGGTGCCGGCGCCGGTCGGGCCGCCGCTGAAGATCAGGCACGTCTCCTGCGCCCCGTCAGCGGCGGCGGAGCGGATTCCGACGCGGACCCGCCATCGGTTGATCAGGTTCACCGTCGCCCGGGGATTGCGGTACCCCAGCACCACCACGGCCAGCGAGCCGCCCCCGTGGTTCTTCACGAGCACCCGGGACCAACGCCAGTTCACCCACTCGCCCCAGGCCAGGGCCGCGACCCCGGCCACCGCCAGTCCTGTCCTTCGCCGCATGCGGCGACTCTAGTCTCGGTCGGCCACCCGTCGTCGCCCCTCTCAGGCGCGCCGCGTCGTCAGCGCGCACGCCACCGCTGTCGCGGCCGCCGTGCACAGGGCCGCGGCGAGGACCGGCAGGGCGGGGACCGGGATCGTGCCGCGTTGGGAGCCGTCGACCAGGGCCGTGATCGCCGCCCTCGCCGGGGAGCCCACGACCACGAGCGCCAGGAGCGCGCCGAGGAGAAGGGCCGGGACGGCCCGGCCGGGTGACCGGAGCAGGGGCCAGTTCGTGAGGGCGCCGACGGCCGTGCCGAGGAGGGCGCAGGCGAGGGTCGCGAGGAGGCCGGCCCCGCCCGCGGGGAGCGGTTCGACACGGATGTCGTGGGCCGTGCTGGTGGGGGCGCTGATGATCGTGACGATCACCGTGGCCGCGGTGCCGAGCACACCGGCCGCCGCGAGCGCGACCAGGACGCAGGCCAGGTGGGCGCGGCCCGGTCCGGCCGCCGCGCCCGTGCAACTGCGGGCGGCGGGCGGCTCGTTGGTCGCGCAGATCCGCACCAGCCAGGCGGCGACGGGCAGGAGCGCGGCCGCCGTGTAGCCGAGCGAGTCGAGCACCGGCTGCCCGCTCTGCACGCCGACGCCGAGGAACGCGGCGTAGAGGATGACCGGCGGCAACCAGCGCTGGGAGCGGACGAGGAGGGCGGCCTGGTAGCGGAGAAGGGCGGTCATCGGGAGCTCTCCACTTCCAGCCCGGCCGGCGCGACGTCCGGGTCCGGATCGTCCACGTGTCCCACGCTCACCACGTGCCAGGGTGGCCGGGCCCCCAGTAACGCCCGCAGCAGCGTGTCCGACTGGGTCTCGGGGACGGTGAACCGGTGTGCTCCGGAGCCGGTTTTTTCGACCGAGACCGCCAACTTCCCTGTCTCCGGGGGCACCCGCGCGCCCCCGCGGCCCCTCGCCTCGACGAGCACACACGGGCCGGTGACAGCCGCCGCCGGAGCCCCGGTCCCCTTGCCCTCGCTGCGTTCCAGGGCACCCCCGACCACCGCGTACGTCGCGTCGGGCACCCCGGCCAGGCGCCGCGGGTCGTGGTCGACGAACACCACGGCGGACCCGGCGGCCGTGCGCTCGACGACCACGCGCTCCAACTCCTCGCGCGCCTCGGCGTCCAGGCCGGTCCACGCCTCGTCCAGGACCAGCAACTCCGGTTCGGCGAGCAGGGCCTGGGCGACCGCGACCTTCTGGCTGCTGCCCTTGGAGAGCTGGGCCATCGGCGTACGGGCGTACTCGGCGGCGCCGAAGCGCTCCAGCCACTCGTCGGCGGCGCGCACGGCGGCCGGGCGGTCCAGCCCGTGCACGGCGCCGAGGTGCGTGAGGTACTCGGCGGCCGTGAACGGCAGGGCCGCGGGGAAGCGTTCGGGGACGTACGCCGTGCGAGGGCGGCCCGTGAGCCGGCCCTCGGTCGGCGCGTCGATCCCGGCGAGGAGGCGGAGCAGCGTCGACTTGCCGGTGCCGTTCGCGCCTTCCATCCGGATCAGGGCACCGGGGACGATCTCCAGGTCGAGGCCGCGCAGCACCCAGTCGCCACGGAAGCCGTACCGTCGGCCGACCCCCTCCAGTCTCAGCAGTAACTCACGTTCCATGCCCCCATCCTCGTACACGTCCTCGCACCAGTCCGCGTACAAGCGAGCGAGCAGGGCGCGGGAACGGTGTTCGTGCCTGGCAGACTGGGCGGGTGACCACCAGCGATGCCCCCCAGGACAGCCCCGCGCCGGACAGCCCCTTCCGGGACGAGCGGACCTCCCGCGACGAGGCGCCGCAGTTCGTGCTGCCCCTGGTCGCGCACATCGAGAAGGCCTCGCCCCCGGCACGTACCGACGCGTTGGAGACAGCGGCGCGGGCGGTGCTGGTGATGCTGAGCGACGCGCGGTCGCTGGGCGACGGGGAGTGGGCCGAGGCGATGCGGAACTGGCAGGACGCCCGGATCCGCAAGGTGGTCCGGCGAGCGCGCGGCGCGGAGTGGCGGCGGGCCGAGGCGCTGCCGGGGATCACGGTGACGGGCAAGTCGGCCGAAGTGCGCGTCTTCCCGCCGGTCCCGCTCGACGGCTGGCCCAAGGACCTGGCCCGCCTCCAGGTCTCCGGCACGGACCTCGACGACCCGGAGCCGCCGGCCGACCCCGAGCCCGCGGCCCCGGTGCTGTGGCTCAACCCCGAGGTGGCGATGTCGGCGGGCAAGGCGATGGCCCAGGCGGGCCACGGCGCGCAGCTCGCGTGGTGGGACCTGGACGACGCGGCCCGCACCGCATGGCGTGACGCGGGCTTCCCGCTCGCCGTCCGCACCGCCGCCCCCGCCCACTGGGACACCCTCACCACCGCCGGCCTCCCCGTCGTACGCGACGCGGGCTTCACGGAGGTCGCCCCGGGCGCCTGCACGGTGGTCGCGGACCACACGGCGTTGCGTTCCTGACCACGACCCGCCCTGATTACGCGACTTTCAGATCATACGCCTGCACCAAGCGAAAGCAGACGAACGTATTCCGCCCGCTTTGGTCGATGAGGTGTGAGCGTCACCCCGAGTGGAATAGAAACCGGGCATCGTCAGCATTCCGCCCGCATCGGGCCTGACGCATCGGGGGGGCGTCATCAAAATTTCCTTTTCCCGGATCTCGGCGATTCCCGCACCGCTCGCTCTGTTGCTCGCCCTTCTGCTCGCACTTCTGCTCAGCGGATGCGGTGACGACAGGTCGTCCGGCGGTGGTTCCGGGGACGACAATGCGGGATCATCGGTCAACGTGCCCGTGGAGACCACGGCCGCAAGCCCTCCCCCGGAAGAGTCCATCACCGGGGAGGTTCCCTCAGAACTGGTGGGCGAGTGGGACGGCGACGGACAGGGCTCGGCCCGGGTCGACAAGATCGCCTTCTTCGGCGACGGCACCGTGAGCCTGTCGTACAACAACGGCCAGGTGCTGGACGGACCGGCGGTCGTGGAGGACTCACGGATGACCCTCTACGTCCCGGGTGGGCCGATCATCTACGAGAGCTGGTACATCGAGCGTCCCGACATCGGAAATGAATACGGCTACGCATTCGAAACCCTCATGTTGGACGGCGTGAGTTACATGCGCCAGATCAGCTAGTCCGCATTCAGCAGAGGAAGGGGCGGCCATGAGTGATCACTTCACGGCGGTGGACGAGGATCTGGTGCGTCAGGTGACCCGGATCGTGGTTTCCGAAGTCGCACCGCAGGAGATGGTCGTCTTCGGAATGAACAGCCGCGCCTATTTCCGGGATCCCGCCGGAACACTGAGAGCGGCGGCGGGCGACGGCGGCGGATCGAAGGAGAGCATGCTGGGCGCCGGCGGCGCCGAGGTCGTCGTACTGCTCACTCCGTTCGCCCTCGCGATGGTGCAGGGCGCGCTCTCCTCGTTCATCGGAGCGTTCGCCGCGAACCTCGCCGACGGCAGCGGCACCGCCGTACGGACCTGGCTCGGCGGCCTGTTCGGACGGGGCGGCGGCGAAGTCGACACCGGGACGGACAGCGCACTGACCCCCGACCAGGTGGAGTGGCTGCGCGAGGAGGCGTACCGCACCGCGTTGAGAGCCGAACTCGAGGAGAGTCAGGCCCGGTTGCTGGCGGACGCCCTCGCGGGCGCGGCCCGCGTCCGCCGGTGACCCGCCGGAGGCCCCGGTGTCGTCCGCCTCGCCCGATCCGTCCGCCTCGCCCGACCCGTTCGCGTTACCCAGCGGCCACACATTCCGCTTGGCGCTCGTCGTCACCGCTCTCCTGGGGACGACGGCCTTCGTCCACAACCTGCTCTACTTCACCCTCTCGCCCGACGCCGACCGTGCCGTGGCCGTCTACCAGCGGTGCGCGGCGGCCCCACGGGGGCAGTCACCCGCGACGGACGCCCTTGCGTACTCCCAGGGCTTCCTGGCCTGCATCGCCCCGTACGAGCGGGAGAAGGCGTGGTGGGTGCTCGGCGGGATCGTGCTGCTGGTGTCGACGGCGGCGGTGATCTTCATCCTGCTGCCCGGGTACCTGACCCGTCGCAGGCAGTTGGAGCCACTGTCACCTCACGACCCCGACCACGCCCCGCTGCTGGCGCTGTTGCACTCGCTGTGCCGGGAGGCCGGCCTGTCCCGGCCCCCGGAGTTCTGGGTGAGCGGCCTGGACGACCGCAAGGTGGACGCGTACACCTTCGGCCGGGGCGGCCGGTACCGCGTGGCGCTGAGCCAGGGCACGATGACCGCATTCGGCCTCGCCCCGCAGCGCGCCCGTGCCGTCGTCCTGCACGAACTGGCGCACCTGCGCAACAAGGACGTCGACGTCACCTACCTCACCGTCGCCCTGGCCCTGGCCTTCGTCCCCACCGGACTGCTGCCGCTCGCCGTCGCGCTGATCGCCACACCGGCCGACAACGTCCTGGCGGTGACGTGGCGTTCCCTGGTGCTCGTGGCCCTCGTCGGGGTGACCTGCACATCCGTGCTGCGGATGCGTGAGTACGGCGCCGATGTGCGGGCTGCCGCGTGGGGCGCGGGGCCGGGGCTGCTGGACGTGGTCGGTACCGAGGGCGGCCGACCCGCGTCCTGGTGGCGTCTGGGGCCACTCGCCCTGCATCCGTCGGCAGCCTCACGGGCCGCCGAGATCGGGCGACCGCGGGAGTTGTTCCGGCTCCGCTTCACCGAGTGCTTCGCCGCGGGGCTGGCCGTCTCGGTCGCCGCGAGCGGACTGCTCACCCTGCTGTGGCTCATGTTCAACCGGCTCGACGCCCTCGACGCGCGCTGGACGATCGTGCTGCTGTGCGCACCCGCCGCCCTCGCCGTGATCGGACTGGGCGTCTGGCGCGCCGCCCTGTTCGGCGGCGGCGCCCGGGCGGTCCTGCTGCCTGCGGTGGGCCTCGGTCTCGGGCTGGTCGTGGGTGTGCCGCTCGCGCCCCAGAACGGCATCGTCCTGACGGACCGTCCCCTTGTTCCGGGGCCGGCGGCCGTCCTGTGGTCCCTCGCGCTGTGCGCGCTCATGGTGGCGCTGTCGGCGTGGATCGCACGGTCGGCGCTGCTCTGGCACACCACCGGCGAGCGGGCGCCGAGCAGGGCCTGGCAGGCCGGACTGCTCGCCGCCGCGCTCCCGTTGGCGGTGCTCCTGAGCGGATGGATGCTGCTGTACGACGCCGGCGACCGACTGGGCCCCCTCCACGACTCCGCCCGGGAGCTGTACGCCCTGGCCGACGCCTCGGCACCGGTGGGGCCCTACTGGCTGTGGGCCCTCGTGGAACACCCGTTGACGCTCCGGTTCACCCAGTGGACCCCGCTCGTCATGGCACTGGTCGCGGTGTGGCTGTTCCCGGTCGCCGCGCCGTGGCGCCGCCCGCCTTCGTACGACACGGGGTGGGCCCGGCACGTACTGCTGACGAGCACGGCGACAGCCGCCGCGTTCGCGTGGTTCCAGCTCCTGGAACGGGGGCTGCTGCATGAGGGCGTGAGCCAGGAGGTGCGCGGACAGGACGGTTTCCCGCTGGCGTTCACGTACTGGCAGATCGGCGCCGCGATGCTGTTCCAGGGGATCGCCGCCGCCGTCACGGTCCGAGTACGCCGCGGCGACCACCTCGCGATCCCGTTCGCCCTGCTGACCGCCTTTGTGACCGGCTGCCTGCTGACCGCGGTGTTCTTCGGCGGGGTCGTCCTGGCCGGCTGCACCGACACTCTCGCCATCGTTCCGGGCCGGTGCGCACTGGACCTTCCACTGCCCCTGATCCGCGACATGCTGCTGCGGATCCTGGCCGGCGGGTTCCTCTGCGCACTCGCGGGCGCGGCGGTCACCCGTTCCCTCACCCACCTCCGGGGCGAACGTCCCCGCGTCGCGCCGCCTCTGCGCGTACCACCCGTACGACCCGCACCGTCCATGCCGTGGGCCCCACAGCTCGACCGGCGGCTCACCATCGCCCTGGCCTGTGTGCCGACGGCCGCCGTAGTGGCGTTCGCGCTCCTCGTCGGTCCCCTCGGACAGGCGTCCGACACCGGTGCCGTGGGGTCCTCGGCGGCGGCCTGCCGGGAGTTCGATGCGTTCCTTGGAGCCGCCGGCCCGGCCGAGGCCAACGCCCGGCTCTACGAAGCGGTGCAGCACGCCCTACGGGCGGGCGACGCCCCGCTCGCCGCCGCTCTCCAGGGGCTGTTCGCCGCCGCCCGGGACGGGGATGCCGAGCGGTTCGGCGCCCTGACCGCCGGCATCGCCGACCGGTGCGCCACGGAAGGGGCCTCCCTGGGGAACCTCGCCCAGCCACAGGGCCACCGCCCGGCGCCCGTCGCGTCCGACCCACCCGACCCACTGGTCCTCAGCCGGTTCGAAGGTCGTTGAACAACAGCGGCACCCCGCACGTACTTCCCGGTACTGGCCAAGCAACTGCCCCAACGACCAGTTGGCATTACCCGGGAGGCTCATTTTGCGGCGTATCAATGGCTCGGTCATCGCCAGCCTGGCGCTCGTCGTCACCGTCGGAGCGCTTGCGTTCCCCGTCTGGTCCTACGCCGACCGCTCGGGCACTGCTCAGGCCAACATGGCGGCCAGCACGGTCAACACCCAGTGGGGGCCGCTGACGGCCGCCGACCGTGACCTGATCATCAGGGTGCGGCTGGCGGGACTGTGGGAGCTGCCCGCCGCCGAGCAGGCGATGCAGCGGTCGAAGAGCCCGGCCGTCAAGGAGGCCGCGGACCATCTGATCGTGGGTCACAAGGATCTCGACCAGCGGGTGCGGGCCGTGGCGGAGCAGCTGAACGTCGAACTGCCGAACCAGCCGAACGCCCAGCAGCAGGGCTTCCTGCAGCAGATGTCCAACGCCACCGACGACCAGTACGACCGCGTCTGGGCGAATCTGCTGCGCTCGGCCCACGGCAAGATCTTCCCGGCCATCGGCACGGTGCGGAACATGACCGAGAACACGCTGGTGCGCCAGCTGGCCTCGGACACCAACCAGACCGTGCTCGACCACATCACGATGCTGGAGAAGACCGGCCAGGTCGACTTCGACGCCATCGCCAACGGCACGATCTGACGCCCGCGGTACGTACTGCGTACGTACCCGTGGCAGTCGGCCCGCCGCCGAGCGGTGGGGTCCGGACGGCCCCCACCCCCACTCCACGCCCAGCACCACTTCAGTCCCCAACGACCAGTTGGTTTCCTCCGGGAGGCACCTTTGCGACGCTCCAAGGGCTCTGTCCTCGTCGCCGTGGCGATCGTCGGCACAGTCAGTGCGGTCGCCTACCCCGTGTTCTACTCGTACCCCAACCGCAACGCGGCCGCCGCCGCGGCCGTGCCCACCGGTGACACGGTGACCACGCAGTGGGGTCCGCTCACCCCCACCGACCGCGACCTCATCATCCGGGTGCGGCTCGCCGGCCTGTGGGAGCTGCCGGCCGGCCAGCAGGCCCTGGAGCGCAGCGGCAGCAAGTCCGTCAGGGAGGCCGCGGACCACCTGATCAAGGGTCACACCGACCTGGACAAGCGGTCCCGGATCATCGCGGCGAAGCTGGGTGTCGAGCTGCCGAACCAGCCCAACGCCCAGCAGCAGGGCTGGCTGGACGAGATGACCGCCGCCAAGACCGAGGCCGAGTACAACAAGACCTGGGCGAACCTGCTGCGGGCCGCGCACGGCAAGATCTTCCCGGCCATCGCCGCCGTGCGGAACCAGACCCGCAACACCCTGGTCCGCCAGCTGGCCTCCGACGCCAACCAGACCGTGCTCGACCACATCACGATCCTGGAGGCGACCGGGGAGATCGACTTCGCTCAGATCGCCGACAACTCGGTCAGCGGTACGGCGAGCCCGACCGGCCCGCCGCCGCCGGTGCCGGGGCAGATCGTGCAGCCCGCGCCCGCCGCGGAGCCGTCGACCAACCCCGATGTGAAGTCGACCCCCTCGCCGACCACGCCCGGCCTCGTCCCCACCGGCCGCCCCGACCCGGAGGAGCTGAACAAGGACCAGGGCGAACCGGCGATCCAGTAGCCGCCGAAAGCTCAAATGTTGCTCTGAAGGTCCCCTTCTCGGGGTTCGGCTCCGGGCGACGGGGCCATGACTCCGTCACGCCGGAACACAGGTCCGTCGTAAGGAGACGAACACAGGGTCTGGGTGCAGCCGTGGCCGAGGAGGGGACGATGGAGCGGATCAGGCAGCTGGGTACGGGAATCGGATGGCGTCCGGAGATCGAGGACGCCGTCGAGCGCATGGCCGGGTCGGCCGGCGGCGTCGACTGGGTCGAGGTCGTCGCGGAGAACGTCTGCCCCGGCCACCTCCCCGAGTCGCTGCTGCGGCTGCGCGAGCGGGGCGTCACGGTCGTGCCGCACGGCGTCTCGCTCGGCCTCGGCGGCGCCGACCGCCCCGACGAGGAGCGGCTGCGCAACCTCGCCGAGCGCGCGGAGGCCCTGGGCGCGCCCCTCGTCACCGAGCACATCGCGTTCGTCCGGGCAGGGGGCGCCCTCACCGCGTCGCCGCGGCTGGAGGCCGGGCATCTGCTGCCGGTGCCGCGCACCCGGGACGCGTTGGACGTGCTGTGCGAGAACGTACGGATCGCCCAGGACGCGCTGCCGGTGCCGCTTGCCCTGGAGAACATCGCGGCGCTGATCAACTGGCCGGGCGAGGAGATGACGGAGGGGCAGTTCCTGTACGACCTCGTCGACCGCACCGGGGTCCGGCTCCTGATCGACGTGGCGAACCTCCACACCAACCACGTCAACCGGGGCGAGGACCCCGCGAAGGCGCTGGACGAGCTGCCGGTCGAGGCCATCGCGTACGTCCATGTCGCGGGCGGTTTCGAGCGGGACGGCGTCTGGCACGACAGCCACGCCCACCCCGTCCCCCCGCAGGTCCTCGACGTCCTCGCCGAGCTCGCCTCGCGGGTGGCCCCGCCGGGTGTCCTCCTGGAGCGCGACGAGAACTTCCCGGAGCCGGCCGAGCTGGAGCGCGAGCTGGACGCGATCCGGGGGGTGCTGAAGACCGCCGGGGCGCAGGGCGGAGCGCCCGCGTCGCAGGAGCCGGCCACGACACCGGCCACCGCACGGGCCACCTCGGCCGGGTCCACGGCCGGGCCCGCCGCGGCGGCCGAGCCGGTCACGTCCGCCGAGGAGGCGCCCGGTGGCGAGGGTGAGCCGGTCGCCCGGCAGCGGCTCGGGCTGGCCCAGGCCGCGCTGTTGTCGGCACTGGTCGCGGGGACACCGGTGCCCGAGGGGTTCGACCGGGTGCGGCTCGGGGTGCAGTCCCGGGCACTCGCGGCCAAGCGGGCGGACGTCGTGGGGAAGGTCGCGCCGGAGCTGCCGGTGATCCTGGGCACGTCGTACCGGCCGGCGTTCGTGGCGTACGCGCAGGGCCACCCGATGACCGACGGCTACCGGCGCGACGCGCTGTCCTTCGCCGAGCACCTGCTGCTGGGCGACCGGGTCGAGGACGCGGGTACCCGCCGTGCGCTGCGCGAGTGGTGGCTGGAGCGCTCCGGCCCGGCACCCCTGTCCCGGCGCCCGACGGCGCGGCTGGCCCGTGCGACCCGCAGGGTGCTGCTGCGCCGTTGACCGCCGTGCGCCCCCGCGCCGCCCCGCTCCCGGGAGCGAGGCGGCCTCTCGCGCGCCCCCGGTGTGCTGCGATTAACAAACCCATGTCCCGCACACGGGTTTCACGCCCCATTCACTCCGCTTTCACCGGACCTGTCCAGCACCCCGGGCATCCCATCCGGGGCGATTTGTACCGTCCTCAACCCTTCCTCCTCGTACGGCAGTTGGTGCGGACCGGGCAGTAACATGCCGTTCCGTAGGCCAATCCGCACCCGAAACGCACATGCGTGCGGTGCCGCGAGCAGGAGGCACCATGCGATCCGACAGACGCAGCAGAGGACTGCTCAATGGAACAGGGCTCATCGTCGCCGGGCTGACGGCGACGCTCCTGGCACTGATCTTCCCGGTCTGGTCGTACAGCGACCGCTCGGGCACCGGCGTCGACACCCTGAACGCGTCCACGGTGACGACGCGGTACGGCGCGCTGTCCGGGCTGGACCGGGAGTTCATCACCAAGGTCCGGCTGGCGGGGCTGTGGGAGCTGCCCGCCGGTCAGCAGGCCCAGACGAAGGGCACCACCGAGGCCGTACGGACGGCCGGCGAGCACCTCGTCGAGGGGCACACCTTCCTCGACGCCCGGGTCCGCAATGTCGCCGCCCGGCTCGGGCTGGCCCTGCCCAACCAGCCGAACGACCAGCAGAAGGCGTGGCTGAGCACGCTGGACACGGCGCGGGGCGAGCAGTACGACCGGGAGTTCGCGAACATCCTGCGGACGGCCCACGGCAAGGTGTTCTCCGTCGTCGCCCAGGTCCGCGCCACCACCCGCAACTCGCTGGTCCGCGACCTCGCCGACGACGCCAACACCACCGTCCTCGACCACATCAAGGTCCTGGAGGCCACGGGGCTCGTCGACTACGACGCGATCGCCCGGGAGGCGGCCGCCGCGAGCCCCCCGCCCATCACCAACTCCCCGGCCCCGCCCGGCCCGCTGAGCGACCCCGGCTCCCCGATCCCGGTGACCCCTTCCCCGACGACCTCGCCCTCCGAGCGCTACTCCCTCCCCCCGGCGGCGACGGGCCCGCGCGCGGAGGACGAGGGCTAGGACCTCCGACGCCCGGACCACGACACCGGCGGTCGGTGCTTTACATCACCCCCTTCCGAACGAAACATCCCTTTTGTTGCTGTCGTGCTTCGGAGGGATACGCGATGCGAGCTGCCGTGCTCTACGGGACGGTCGGGGCGGTGCTGCTGAGCGGTGTCGCCGCCGCGCCGGCGGCGGGTGGGACGACCGCGGTCGTGGGAGTGGAGGCCGCGGCCCGGCGGGCGGCGGAGGAGGGCATCCGGTTCGGGACGTGCCCGGCGGAGGAGGGGCTGCCGGACGGGCTGCGGTGCGGGACGGTCAAGGTGCCGCTCGACTACACCCGGCCCTTCGGCAGGCAGATCTCCCTCACGGTCAGCCGGGTCGAGGCCAGGGGCAAGGGAAAGGTCCCCCGCCAAGGGGCGCTGGTGTTCAACCCCGGCGGGCCCGGCGGCTCCGGGATGTACTTCCCGCTCATCGGGGTCCTGCCGCAGTGGAAGCGGATCGCGGCGGCCTACGACCTCGTCGGGTACGCGCCGCGCGGCGTCGGGCGGTCGGCGCCGCTGTCCTGCCAGGACCCGAAGCGGCTGCACCAGGGCCCCTCCCCCGCGCCGACGCACCCCTCGGCGGCGTACAAGAAGCAGCGGATCGCGCGGGCGAAGGCGTACGCGCGCGGGTGCGCGCAGCGGGCCGGAAGCGCGCTGCGGCACTACCACTCGCTCAACAACGCCCGCGACCTCGACGTGCTGCGCGCCGCGCTCGGCGAGCACCGGCTGACGTTCATGGGGGCGTCGTACGGCACCTACTTCGGGGCGCTGTACGCGACGCTGTTCCCCTCGCGGGTGCGCCGGATGGTCTTCGACTCGGCGGTGAACCCGGACCCCGAGCGGATCTGGTACCGCAACAACCTCGACCAGTCGGCGGCGTTCGAGGGACGCTGGGCGGACTTCCGGCGGTGGGTCGCCAAGCACCACGAGGTGTACCGGCTGGGGAACACCGCCCAGAAGGTGCTGCGCGGCTACGAGCGCGCCGCCGCCCGCCTGGCCGTGCGGCCGGCCGGCGGGAAGGTGGGGCCGGGGCAGTTGCGGAGCACGTTCCTCCAGGCCGCGTACTACGACGACTACTGGCCGCAGCGCGCGCTCGCGCTCTCCGCGTATCTGCGGGGAGACCCGAAACCGCTGATCCAGCTGGCCGGGCCGTACCCGGAGGCGGCCGTCGAGCAGGAGAACGCGCACGCGGTGTACACGGCCGTCGAGTGCAACGACGGGCCCTGGCCGACGGACTTCCGGGTCTGGGACCGCGACAACACCCGGCTCGCCCGGACGGCGCCCTTCGAGACATGGGACAACGTGTGGACGAACCTGCCGTGCGCGTACTGGCCGGCGCCCCGGCAGCGTCCCCTGGATGTGCGCACCGGGCCCGGTGAGCTGCCGCCGACGTTGATCCTCGCGGCGGAGCGGGACGCGGCCGCGCCCTACGAGGGGGCGATCTCGTTGCACCGGCGGCTCTCGGGATCGGTGCTGGTGACCGAGCGGAACGCCGGGAGCCACGGTGTCGCGGGCGGCCCCAACACGTGCGTCAACGCGCATCTGGAGGCGTATCTGCTGAAGGGCCGGGCGCCCGACGGGCGGGCGGCCTGCGCGGGGCGCCCGGAGCCTAAGCCCGCCACCGCACGGTCGGCGAGCGCACCGTCCGCCGAGCGGCCGGCCGGGGCCGCGTCGGCCGCTCGGCTCCCCGCGCCCCTCACGGGGCGCGGGTAGGCGTTACGCCAGGCCCTCGACCAGTTCCGCGACCGACTTGCGGCGGCCGGTGTAGAACGGGACCTCCTCGCGGACGTGCATCCGGGCCTCGGAGGCACGCAGGTGGCGCATGAGGTCGACGATGCGGTAGAGCTCGTTGGCCTCGAACGCCAGGATCCACTCGTAGTCGCCCAGCGAGAACGAGGCGACCGTGTTGGCACGGACGTCGGGGAAACCGCGGGCCATCTTGCCGTGGTCGGCGAGCATCCGGCGGCGGTCCTCGTCCGGCAGCAGGTACCAGTCGTAGGAGCGCACGAACGGGTACACGCTGACGTAGTCGCGGGGCGTCTCGTCGGCGAGGAAGGCCGGGATGTGGGAGCGGTTGAACTCGGCGGGGCGGTGCAGCGCCATGTTCGACCACACCGGCGTGAGGGCGCGGCCCAGCCGGGTGCGGCGGAAGAGGTTGTACGCCTCCTGGAGCTGGTCGCTGGTCTCCGCGTGCCACCAGATCATGAGGTCGGCGTCGGCGCGCAGGCCCGACAGGTCGTACGTGCCGCGCACGGTGACGTCCTTCGCGGCGAGCTGGTCGAACAGCTCCTGGACCTCGTCGGCGTAACCGGTGCGGTCCTCCGGGAGCACGTCCTTCAGCTTGAAGACGGACCACAGCGTGTAACGGATGACCTCGTTGAGGTCCTTGGCCAGCTTGCCCTTGTTGGGGACGCGGCCGGACTCGTTGGTGGGGGCGTCGTCGCTCATGGAACTCATTCTCCCGCTCCGCCGTGCAGGCTCTGCACCGGGTTGGCCGTGAGGTCCTGCACAGCGCGCAGGTCACCGTGGATCTGGTCGACGGCGGCGGCCGCGCTCGCGACGCAGGCCGGGACGCCGACACCGTCGTACGCCGCGCCGCAGACGGCGAGACCGGGCAGCTTGCCGAGGTGCTCCCGGACGCGGGCCACGCGCGCGTGGTGGCCGACCGGGTACTGCGGCAGGCCGTCGTCCCAGCGGGTGACGCGGGTCTCGACGGGGTCGGCGATCAGGCCGGTGGCCTCGCGCAGGTCGTGGCGGGAGACGTCGACGAGGTGGGCGTCCTCGTGCTCCAGGATCTCCGTCTCGCCGTGGCGGCCCACGGAGGTGCGCAGGATCAGCAGGTCGGGGTTCTGCTCGGCGATCCAGCCCCACTTCTGGGAGGCGAAGGTGGACGCCTTGATGGTGCGCCCGTCGACCGGCGGCACCAGGAAGCCGCTGCCCTCGGGGAGGGTGACGTCGGCGCGGCGGTAGGCGAGGGTGACGAGGGCCATCGAGGCGTACTCGACGCCGGCGAGTTCGGCGGCGGCCTCGGGTGCCTCGGCGCGCAGCAGGTCCGCGGCGACGGGGGCGGGGGCCGCGACGACGACGGCGTCGGCGTGCAGCACCCGGTCGCCGGTGGTGACGCGCCAGCCGCCGGTGCTCTCGCGGCGCAGCTCGGTGACGGGGCTGCGGGTGAGGATCTCGGCGCCGCGGGCCCGCACAGACTCCGCGACGGCGAGGGGCAGTTGGCCCACGCCGCCCTCGATGCCCATGAAGACGGGGCCGGTCTGCCGCGCGGCGGCCGCGCGGGCCTGGATCTCGCGGACGGCCTCGGTGAGGGAGGTGTGGGTCCGGGCGGCCTGGTAGAGCTGCGGGACGGCCGAGCGCATCGAGATGCGGTACGCGTCGCCCGCGTAGACGCCGCCGAGCAGCGGCTCCACCAGGCGGTCCACGACCTCCCTGCCGACGCGGGCCGCCACGTACTCCCCCACCGCCACGTCGTCGCCGACCTCGGTGCGGGGCAGGTCCGCGTCGCGCTCGACACGGGCGAGGCCCTCGTCGGACAGCACCCCGGAGAGCGCGGAGGCGGTGCCGGGGACGCCCATGACGTGGCCCTTCGGCATGGGGCGCAGCGCGCCCCGGGTCCACAGGGAGGCGGTGGCGGTGGCGGGCGGCTGGAGCCGGTCGGCGAGTCCGACCTCCCGGGCGAGGGCGACCGCCTCCGGGCGGCGCGCCAGCAGGGACTCGGCGCCGAGGTCGACCCGCGCGCCCGCGATCTCGCCGGGCAGCAGCTTGCCGCCGACCCGGTCCGAGGCCTCCAGGACGGTCACCCCGGCGCCCCTTTCCAGCAGTCCGTGCGCGGCGGCCAGCCCCGCGATCCCGGCTCCGACGACGACGACATGTCCGGCTTCCGGACGTGATCCGCTCATGGGTCCACCTTCTCAGACGCCCCCGACGGCCCTGGTAGGGCCGTGTGGCCCCGCCGAGTCCCGACCGTGACCGCTTCGGGACCACCGCGCGCCAACGTTCCGCCGCCCTCCGGCGTCGAAGGAGCGTCATCAGGAAGCAGGACACGACTCCCGGGGGTACGCCGCCATGGCTCAGACACACGTACGACGGTCCCGACGGCCCGCAGGGGCCTTCGCCGCCCTGTTCCTCGCCGCCGCGCTGGCGCTCACCGGGTGCGGCGCCAACGACGACAGTTCGGGCGGCACGACGACCTCCGACAGCAAGGCCGGCGCCGCGTCCCGGCAGAAGGGGGCGCTGGACACCGGGAGCGGCGTGGACACCGAGAGCGGCGGCGGCTCGACGAAGGACCAGTCCGCCGACACCGCGCCGAAGCTCGGACCGAGCCACGTCATCCGTACCGCGAGCCTGACCGTGCGGGTGCAGGACGTACCGAAGGCGCTGGACGAGGCGCGGACGGTCACCGAGAACGCGGGCGGGTACGTGGGCGACGAGTCCACGACCCGCGACGGCAAGGGCCGTGAGCGCACGCGGGTGGTGCTGCGGGTGCCCACCGAGAAGTACGAGGAGGTCCTCACCGCGCTGGCGGGCACCGGCAGGCTGATCGAGCGCAAGGCCAAGGCGGAGGACGTCACCGAGCAGGTCGTGGACGTGGAGAGCCGCATCACGACGCAGCGCGCGAGTGTGGCCCGTATCCGTGAGCTGATGGACCGGGCGACCAAGATCAGCGATGTGGTCACGCTGGAGGGGGAGTTGAGCACGCGCCAGGCGGACCTGGAGTCGCTGCTCGCCCGGCAGAAGTCCCTGAAGGACCGCACGAGCCTCGCGACCGTCAAGTTGTCGCTGTCGCAGACCGCGGTGAAGAAGGCAGACAAGGACGACGAGCCGGGGTTCGTGGACGCGCTGGCGGGCGGCTGGAACGCGTTCGTCGCGGTGTTCCGCTGGCTCGGCATGGCGCTCGCCGCGATCCTGCCGTTCGCGGCGGCCACGGCCCTCGTCCTGCTGCTGTGGTTCCGCTTCTTCGGCCGTTCGCGGCGCCCCGCCCCGGCCGCCGCCGCCCCGACCGCCGAGCCGGAAGGCGGCGACGAGAGCTGAAATGCGGGGCGGTCGTAGCGTGTTCCCATGAACATGAGCCGTACGGAACGTTCGAGGGAACGCCTGGTCGTCGTCGGGGGCGACGCGGCGGGCATGTCCGCCGCGTCGCAGGCACGCCGGCTGAGAGGGGCCGACGAGTTGGAGATCGTGGCGTTCGAGCGGAGCCACTTCACCTCGTACTCGGCGTGCGGCATCCCGTACTGGGTCGGCGGCGACGTCCCCGAGCGGGACCGGCTCGTCGCCCGCTCACCCGAGGAGCACCGGGCCCGCGACATCGATCTCCGGATGCGCACGGAGGTCGTGGAGATCGACGTCGAGGGCAGGCGCGTCCGCGCGCGTGAGCTGGACACCGGCGACACGTACTGGACGCCGTACGACAAGCTCGTGATCGCGACCGGGGCCCGCCCGATCCGCCCCGACCTGCCCGGCGTCGACGCCCCCGGGGTGCACGGGGTGCAGAACCTGGACGACGGGCAGGCCCTCCTCGACACGCTCGCCGCCACCGAGGGACGCCGCGCGGTGGTCGTCGGCGCCGGCTACATCGGCGTGGAGATGGCGGAGGCGCTCATCAACCTGGGGTACGAGGTCACGGTCGTCAACCGCGGCAAGGAGCCGATGTCGACGCTGGACCCGGACATGGGCCGCCTGGTGCATCGGGCCATGGAGGGCATGGGCATCACCATGGTCGACGACTCCGAGGTCACCAAGTTCCTCACGGGCGACGACGGCAGGGTCCGCGCGGTCGCCACGGACGACGCCGAGTACCCGGCGGACGTCGTGGTCCTCGGTATCGGGGTGCGCCCCGAGACGGAGCTGGCGCGGACGGCGGGCCTGCCCGTCGGCGACCACGGCGGCCTGCTGACCGATCTGTCGATGCGGGTCCGCGGCCACGACGACATCTGGGCGGGCGGCGACTGCGTGGAGGTCCTCGATCTGGTCTCCGGCCGTGAACGGCACATCCCCCTGGGCACCCACGCCAACAAGCACGGGCAGGTCATCGGCGCGAACGTCGGCGGCGGCTACGCCACGTTCCCCGGCGTCGTCGGCACCGCCGTCAGCAAGGTCTGCGACCTGGAGATCGCCCGCACGGGCCTGCGCGAGAAGGACGCCCGCCGCGCGGGCCTCCAGTTCGTGGCCGTCACCATCGAGTCGACCAGCCGCGCCGGCTACTACCCGGGCGCCGCCCTCATGACGGTCAAGATGCTCGCCGAACGCCGCACGGGCCGCCTCCTGGGTGTGCAGATCGTCGGCCGGGAGGGGGCGGGCAAACGCGTCGACATCGCCGCCGTGGCGCTGACGGCGGGCATGACGGTCGAACAGATGACAGCCCTGGACCTGGGCTACGCCCCGCCCTTCTCGCCGGTCTGGGACCCGGTTCTGGTGGCGGCGAGAAAGGCGGTGACGGCGGTGAGGTCGGACGCCTAGGCCTGCGGTCGGGCGCCTGGTCCTGTCGGGTGCGCGGGAAACCGCGCACACCCTGACTAGACGGCCGACGAGGTCCCGCTGATCCGGTCGATGGCCTGCATCGCCTGGTCCGTGCCCGGACGCGACGGCAGCGACGACACGGACGCGGAGGAGGTCACCGCGGCGGGGGCCGTGGGCGGCGTCGCCGGCTTGGCGTGCGCCGCGGTCGCCCGCACCGACCGCAGCCGGTGGCTCACCACCTCGTCCAGCGTCACCGGTCGCTGCATCCGCGCGGACAGCCGCCCGGCCTCCTGGCCGAGCGCGGCCACGTCTTCCCAGGTGAGCTTCACCACCAGGGACAGTTCCGCCTCACCGTCGGGGGTGGCGTGCATCGAAGGAGTGACTCGGTCGTTCATCGCCTGTTCCTCACGTAGATCCGCGGTTGAGGACACATACGCACCACCGTGCACGAGCGTTCACCCGTCCGACGGCCGGGTGCGCCTACGCGGGCGCGGGCCGGTTCCGGCCCCGTATCGCGGGCACACGATCCTTGTGGTCATCCCCGTGCACGACGTGAACCCCGTTCGCGGCACGCCCTACGTGACGTACACACTGATCGCCGCGAACGCCTTCGTCTTCCTCTTCATGCCCGGCCTCGCCGGTTCGACGGCCGGTGACAGCGGTCCGGCCCAGCTGTGCCATCTCCAGGCGTTCGTCGAGCACTACGCGGCGGTGCCACGCGAGTTGATCCACAATCAACTGCCTCAGCTGGTGCCCACGGGCGCGGTCGATCCCCGCACGGGCGGCTGCCTCGTGGGCGCGCCGGGCTACGACAAGTCGCCCGCGCTGTCCGTCCTCACCGCGCTGTTCCTGCACGGCGGCTGGCTGCATCTGCTGGGCAACCTACTGTTCCTGCTGATCTTCGGCAACAACGTCGAGGACCGGCTGGGGCACTCAGGTTCCTCCTCTTCTACGTCGCCTGCGGCTACGCGGCGACGTACGCCTTCGCCTACCTCAACGACACCTCGTCGGACCCGCTGATCGGCGCGTCCGGAGCGATCGCCGGGGTGCTGGGCGCCTATCTGGTCCTGTATCCGAGGGTCAGGGTCTGGATCCTCGTGCCGTTCCTGCTGTTCCTGCCGCTGCGCCTGCCGGCCTGGATCGTGCTCGGCTCCTGGTTCGGGCTCCAGGCGGTCTACTCGTCCGGGGAGGGCGTCTCCGGTACCGGCACCGTGGCGTACGCGGCGCACATCGTCGGCTTCCTCGCGGGCACGCTCATCGCCTGGCCGCTGCGCGCCGGGACCACGCCGCCGCCGGAACCACGCGGCCTGCTCCTCGGACGGCACGCCCGGCCGCACTGGTGAGCACGATCGGGTCGGCCCGGGACGCCACCGGTCGCCGGTCCGGTGGGTGGGCCGGTGGGTCGGTGGGTCGGTGGGTCGGTTACGGAGTCGGCCCGTCCAGGAGCCCGGCCCGGCTCGCGATGAGTGCCGCCTGCACACGGGTGCGGGCGCCCAGCTTGGTGAGCACGTTGTGCACGTGGGACTTCACGGTGCTCTCCTCGATGTGCAGTCTGCGGGCGATCTGCGTATTGCTGAGGGCGTGCCCGAGCAGGACCAGTACGTCATGCTCACGCGGTGTCAACTCCGCGGGCAGCGCGCACGGGCCGCCGCCCACGCCGGACACCCGGGCGATCAGTCTCCTGGTCGGTCCGGGCGAGACGAAGCCATTGCCGCGGGCGACGGCACGGATGCCGTCGAGCAGAGTCGGCGCCGCGGCGGCTCCGGGTTCCTCGCCCGCCGGTTGGCCGACGTCGGCAGGGCCGCGCTGTCGTGCTACATGCTGCGGAACGTCGTCGCCCTGGTCCTCTTCAGCGGATGGGGTCTTGCCCTGGGGCCGTTGGGCAGCGTCGGGACGATCCCGCCTGGGCCGGGATCAGCGGCCTGCTGATGCTCGCCGCGTCCCTGGGGCTGCGGCGCTTCCGGCAGGGGCCGTTCGAACTGGTATGGCGAGCGGCCGTGGACGCGCCCTTCCGCAAGGTGGACCGGGCGCGTGCACACGAGCGGCGCGAGCGCGAGAAGGACGCTTCCCTGAGCGCCTCATAGCGGCGCCTCACCTGCCCGGCGCCGCCGGGCAGACGGGACTTGGCAACACTCCCTAGCGGGCGGTCTGCTCGTGGACGTACTCCACGAGGCGGGTCAGCGCGTCGGGGTCGGTGGAGGGCAGGACGCCGTGGCCCAGGTTGAAGACATGGCCCTCCAGCCCGGCGGCCGAGTCGAGCACCTCGCGGGTCTTGGTCCTGACGGCCTCGGGGCCGGCGAACAGGACCGTCGGGTCGAGGTTGCCCTGGAGCGCCTTGCCGGGGCCGACGCGGCGGGCGGCCTCGTCGAGCGGGACGCGCCAGTCGACGCCGACGACGTCCGCGCCCGCCTCGCCCATGAGGCCCAGCAGCTCGCCGGTGCCGACGCCGAAGTGGATGCGCGGGACGCCGTATCCGGCGACGGCGCCGAAGACCTTCGCGGAGGCGGGCAGCACCGAGCGGCGGTAGTCGGCGGGGGCGAGCGCGCCAGCCCAGGAGTCGAACAGCTGGACGGCGGAGGCGCCGGCCTCGATCTGGACGCGGAGGAACGCGGCGGTGATCTCGGCCAGCCGGTCGAGCAGGTCGGCCCAGAGCTCCGGGTCGCCGTACATCATCGCCTTGGCGTTCTCGTACGTGCGGGAGGGGCCGCCCTCGACGAGGTAGCTGGCCAGGGTGAAGGGGGCGCCGGCGAAGCCGATGAGCGGGGTCCCGCCCAGCTCGGCGGTGAGCAGCTTGATCGCCTCGGTGACGTACGAGACGTCCTCGGGGGTCAGGTCGCGCAGCCGGTCGAGGTCGGCGCGACTGCGGATCGGGTGCTCGACGACCGGGCCGACGCCTGGCTTGATGTCGAGGTCGATGCCGATGGCCTTGAGCGGGACGACGATGTCGCTGAAGTAGATCGCCGCGTCCACGTGGTGGCGGCGGACCGGCTGGAGGGTGATCTCCGTGACCAGCTCGGGCCGCATGCACGACTCCAGCATCGGGATGCCCTCGCGCACCTTCAGGTACTCCGGCAGCGAGCGCCCGGCCTGCCGCATGAACCACACCGGCGTGTGCGGCACGGGCTCGCGCCTGCACGCCTTGAGGAAGGCGGAGTCATACGTGGCGGTCGGCTGGTGGCCCGAGGGGCTGGCGTTGGCACTCACGAGGCAAAGTCTCCCACGCCTGCTTGACAGGGACGGCCCGGGCTGTGGACAACGCGGGGCACCGAATATTTCCGGCCACCTCCGCCGGGTCGCTGCCCGGCCGCGTTCGCTGAGCGCGATCCGACCGTGACCGAGCGCACGGGTGTCTTGCCCTGCGCCGGGGCTCCGTTCCCCTTACTGTTCCGGCATGGCTGCGGCTCAGGGACGACTGTCGGACGACGCTGGCGGAATGGACGACGCGAAGGAGGGGGAGCGCGATGCGGGCGGGACGGCCCCGTTGCCGTTCCGCTCCGCGGTGGACGCGCTGAGGGCCACACGCCTGCGGCCGGAGATCGAGATCGAGCCCACCCGGCCGCCGCAGCGGCTCGCCCCCTACGCGTACGCCCTGGAGGCCGCGGTCGTCGAGGGCGACGAGGACCTGGCCGACGGCCGTCTCGTCCTGCTGTACGACCCGGCGGGCCACGACGCCTGGCAGGGGTCCTTCCGGCTGGTGACACTGGTCCGCGCGGAGCTGGAGGCGGAGATGGCCGCGGACCCGCTGCTGCCCGAGGTGTGCTGGTCCTGGCTGACCGGCGCGCTGCAGACGCGTGGACTGTCGTACGGCGAGCCGAGCGGGACGGTGACCCGGGCCGGCTCGCACTACTTCGGCGGGCTGGCGGCACGGCCCGCCGCCTCCCAGATCGAGATCCGGGCGTCCTGGACCCCGCGGGAGGTGCTGGGCGGTGTCCCGGACACCGCGGCGCACCTCGCGTCCTGGTGCGATCTGCTCGCCCAGGTCGCCGGGCTGCCGCCCGCCGTCGATCCGGGGGACGCCGCCGTGGTGACGCTGCCGCAGCGGCGGGGGCCCCAGTCACGCTGAGATCCGCCGCCGTCCGAGGACCGTGCCCTGAGGGGCACGGTCCTTTTCTTGCGCGCGTCGCCACGCCGATCGAAACCATCACTTTGTCGATACGGCCACTTTCGGCCTCGTATCGACGGGAAGCGACACCGTTCGGTCTTCGAATGATCGAAGGCGTGTCCGAATTGCACGGATTGTTACTCACCAAATCGTGATCATTCTCTAAAGGAGCAGAGGTTTGATGCCGAAGACCTCTGTGACCTTGAAAGCACGGTTCGTCCCGGCTTCGACCCCACGAGCCCAGCGAACCGGCCCCCTCGTCCCGCACCCCAGGAGGCCTGGTGTCCGTTCTCCTCGAGCAGCCCGCAAGCCTGGTCGCCTACCGTCCGAACAAGCCGACCGCGATGGTGGTGGTGGCCGATCCACGTGTCCGGTCGACCGTCACCCGGCACCTGTGGGCCCTCGGTGTCCGCGATGTCATCGAGGCCTCGTCCATCGCCGAGGCCCGTCCCCGCATCGGCAACCCCCGCGACATCTGCGTGGCAGACGTCCACCTGCCGGACGGCTCCGGCCTGACCCTCCTCTCCGAGACCCGAGCCGCGGGCTGGCCCAACGGCCTCGCGCTCTCCGCCGCCGACGACATCGGCGCCGTCCGCAACGCCCTCGCGGGCGGCGTGAAGGGATACGTCGTCACCGGCACCCGCACCAACATCGGACTGCCCACCCGTCCCGGCGCCGCCCCCCTCGGCACCGCCGCCCGTATGCACCGCCGCCCCCCGGGTGCCCCGAGCCACCCGGGCGGCTACCGGGAGCTGTCGGGCCGCGAGGTCGAGGTGCTGCGTCTGGTCGCGGAGGGCCAGTCGAACAAGGCGATCGGCGTGTCGATGGGCCTGTCCGCGCTCACCGTCAAGAGCCACCTCGCCCGTATCGCCCGCAAGCTCGGCACCGGTGACCGCGCCGGAATGGTCGCGGTGGCCCTGCGGACCGGGATCATCCACTGACTTCGAACCGGAGCGGCCCGGAATCGCGCCGGAGCGGCCGGAAGGAGGCCGAGATCGCTCAATGACGCCCGGTCCATCCCGATTCACCGGGAAGTTTCACTGACACGTGTGACACATGACTTGTTTACGCCCCTGCGTGGCCCGCCGACGGAACGTTCCGTCGGCGGGCCATGTCCATACACAGATACCCTTGACAGGTGACCGACGCCCAAGAGACCGCAGCAGACAGCACCCTGCGAACCACCGGAGGCGCCCCTCCGGACGACGCCGGATCTTCTGACGCGGAGGCGCCGATCCCTTTGCTGGAGCCGCGGGACGGCATTCCGCCCGTGATCGCCGACGAGGCGACGCTGGCCGAGGTGATCGCCGCGTTCGCCGCCGGCTCCGGCCCCGTCGCCGTCGACGCCGAACGCGCGTCCGGATACCGTTACGGCCAGCGCGCCTATCTGGTGCAGCTGCGCCGTGAGGGCGCGGGCACCGCGCTCATCGACCCCATCGCCTGCCCGGACCTCTCCGGCCTCGGTGAGGCGCTCTCCGACGTGGAGTGGGTGCTGCACGCGGCCACCCAGGACCTGCCGTGTCTGCGCGAGATAGACATGGTCCCCAGCCGTCTCTTCGACACCGAGCTGGCCGGCCGGCTCGCCGGGTTCCCCCGCGTCGGCCTCGGCGCGATGGTGGAGAACGTCCTCGGCTACGTCCTGGAGAAGGGCCACTCCGCGGTCGACTGGTCGACCCGCCCGCTGCCCGAGCCCTGGCTGCGCTACGCCGCCCTCGACGTGGAGCTCCTCGTCGACCTGCGGGACGCGCTGGAGAAGGAGCTGGACCGGCAGGGCAAGCTCGAATGGGCCCGCCAGGAGTTCGACGCGATCGCGACGGCGCCGCCCGCCGAGCCCCGCAAGGACCCGTGGCGGCGTACGTCCGGGATGCACAAGGTACGGCGCCGGCGGCAGATGGCGGTCGTGCGGGAGCTGTGGGAGGCCCGGGACCGTATCGCGCGGCGGCGGGACGTTTCGCCTGGCAAGGTGCTCAGCGACGCGGCGATCGTCGAGGCGGCCCTGGCGCTGCCGGCGGGCGCCCAGGCCCTCGCCGCGCTGAACGGTTTCGGGCACCGCATGGGGCGGCGGCAGCTGGAGCAGTGGCAGGCGGCGGTGGACCGGGCGAAGGCGCTGCCCGAGACCGCGCTGCCGGCGCACGGGCAGCCGGTGACGGGGCCGCCGCCGCCGAAGGCGTGGGCCGACAAGGACCCGGCGGCCGCCGCGCGGCTGTCCGCGGCGCGGGCCGGGGTCAGCGCGCTGGCGGAGCAGCTGAACATGCCGCAGGAGAACCTGATCACGCCGGACACGGTGCGGCGTCTGTGCTGGGAGCCGCCGGCCACGGTCGACGCCGACTCGGTCTCCGCCTCGCTCGCGGGGCACGGGGCGCGGGCGTGGCAGGTGGAGCTGGTGACGCCGGTGCTGGTGGGGGCGCTGTCGGCGGTGAGCAAGCGCGCGTAGCCGCTCCGCGGAGGGGGTGCTTCGGGGGGTGCGCTCGGGTGCGGGTGCCTGCGCGAGTGCCGGTGCGTGCACGGGTGCGGGTGCGTGGGGGCTGGTCGCGCGGTTCCCCGCGCCCCCGACGGGCTCCCGGGAGTCGCGGGGCGCGCCCCCCTGCACAGCCCTCTTCATCGCCCCCTACTTCGTCGCTCCCCTCATGAAGCCGTTGTAGATGAACCTCTGCAGGGCCAGGAAGACGATCAGGGTCGGCAGGATGACCAGGACCGTTCCGGCCGAGATCGTTTCCCAGTGGGCGGCGTAGGGGCCCTTGAAGCGGAACAGGGATGTCGAGATCACGCCAAGGTCTTCCGAGGGCATGTAGAGGAAGGGGATGTAGAAGTCGTTGTAGACGGTGATCCCCTTCACGATGACGACGGTGGCGATCGCCGGCCTCAGCAGCGGGAAGATGATCTTCCGATAGATGGTGAACGCGTTGGCGCCGTCCAGGCGGGCCGCCTCGTCCAGGGATATCGGGATCGACCGGACGAACTGCAGGAAGATGTAGATCGAGACGATGTCGGTGCCCATGTAGAGGGCGATCGGCGCCCAGAGGCTGTCGAACATGCCGAAGCTGTCGACGATCTGGAAGGTCGCCACCTGGGTGGTCACGCCCGGCACCAGCGTGGCGACGAGGAAGAGCGCGACGACCAGCCTGCGGAAGCGGAAGGTGAACCGGTCGATGGCGTAGGCGGCCATCGAGCCGATGACCACCGTGCCGGTGACGGCGAACAGCAGGATGAAGGCCGTGTTGCCGAAGGCCGCGAGCATCTCGCCGTCCCGGAACGCGGTCGCGTAGTTCCGGAAGTTGAGCAGGTCGTCGGGCAGGCCGAGCGCCCGGCTGCCCTTCGCCATCTCCCGCTCGGACTTGAGCGAGGTCAGGAACACCACGGCGAGAGGCAGCAGGACGACCACCGACGCCACGACCAGGGAGAGCTGCGTGAGCGTCCGGGCGACCCGGCGGCGTACGACCGGGGTCGGGTGCGCGAGCGTCATGTGAGGTCCACCTTGTCGTCCGGGACGAGACGGCGCTGCACCCAGGTCACCGCGAGGATGATCAGCAGCAGGACCACGGCGGCGGCCGAGGCGAGGCCGGTCTTGTTGAAGCGGAACGCCAGGTCGATGGTCTGGATCACGAAGGTCTCGGTGCCGGTGGCGCCGCCGGTCATGATGTACGGGATCTCGAAGACCGAGAGGGACCCCGAGATCGACAGGATCACGCTCAGGCTCAGCACCGGTTTGATGCCGGGCGCGATGATGTACCGGAACTGGTGCCGGCGGCCCGCCCCGTCGAGTTCGGCGGCCTCGTACAGCTCGCCCGGGATCGACTGGATCGCGCCGAGGAAGAGCACGAAGTTCAGGCCCAGGTAGCGCCAGACGGAGACGCTCGCGAGGGAGATGTTCGCGGAGGCCGGGGTGCCCAGCCAGGCGCGGTCGGACTCGTACCCGACGAGGGCGAGGACCGAGTCGAGGGTGCCGCCGTCCTGGAAGAAGTAGAGGAAGACGAAGCCGATCGCGACGCCGTTGATCAGGTACGGGAAGAACAGCACGCCCTTGAAGAAGTTCCGGAAGCGCACGTTGAAGCTGAGGACCGTCGCGAAGTAGAGGGCGAGGGCGATCTGCACCGCCGAGGCCGCCAGGTAGTAGCCGCTGACGAAGAAGACCTGGAACAGCTCGGGGCGGGTGACGATCTCCACGTAGTTGTCGGCGCCGGTGTAGCTCAGCTCGGGGCTGACGCCGTCCCAGTCGGTGAAGCTGTACGCCAGCATGTTGACGACCGGCGCGTAGGTGAAGGCGACCAGGAGGGCCAGCGGGGCGGCGAGGAACAGCCACGGGGTGAGCCTTCGCCACAGCCGCACCGTGCGGGGCGCCGGCGCCGGCACCGGGGGCCGTGGCGCGGCCGACGGGGGCCGCGCCACCTTCTCGGTCGTGTGTGTGGCGGGCATCAGGAGCCCACGGTCTTCTGCGCCTCGGTCCAGCGCTCGCCCAGGTCGTCGAGGAAGTCGTCGAGGGTGCCGTCCTTGGCGCCGCGGGCGAGGTCGACGAGGTCCTGGCGGTACTCGGGGGCGTAGATGCCGACCTCCGAGGCGTTGTCGATCTCCTTGACCCGGCCGCCCTCGGCGTCGTCGAGCTCGATGAGCTTCACGCCCTGCTCCTCGTACGGCTTGAGCGACTCGGGCAGCGGGGCGTTCTTCAGCGTCGCGATGGAGAGGTTGTCCTCGGCGTAGCCGGACTTGTCGGTGAACCAGTCGACCCAGGCGCGGGCGGCCGCCTTGTGCTTCGAGTGGATGCTGACGGCCTGGTTGTAGTCGGGGTTGGCGGTGGCGCACGCCTTGCCGTCGACGCGGGCGGGGAACGGCATGAAGCCGATGTCGTCGGGGTCGGCCCCGGCCTTCTCGGCCGCCTGCCGGAACTGGATGACCGCCCAGCTGCCGAGCCACGCCGTGGCGATCTCGCCCTTGGCCAGCTTGGGCTTGGACTCCTCCCAGTTGGTGGTGGTCGGGTCCTTCTCGGCGAGGCCCTGCTCGACGATGTCGTACAACAGCGTGTCTCCCACCCGCAGTTCGCCGTTCTCGCCCCAGGGGTCGGTCTCGGCGAGGGCGGTGGTGGCGCCGGTGTCGCAGCTGACCGAGCCGTTGACGAACGTCCAGTGGGTGAGCGGCCACTGGGCGGCGAAGTTGGTGTAGTAGGGGACGGCGTCGGTCCTGGACTTGATGGCCTTCAGCGCGGTCAGGAACGCGTCGGGCGTGGTGGGCCAGTCGGTGACGCCGGCCTCGGCCCAGATCCGCTTGTTGTAGAGGAAGCCGGGGGTCGCGCCCATGGGGCTCTGGCCGTAGACCTTGCCGTCGACCGTGGTGAAGCCGGTGAAGCGGTACTTCTCGGCGAGCTCGTCCCGGGTGCCGAGGGAGGCGAAGAACCTGGGGTAGTCGTTCTTCTTGATGACGCCGGGGATCATGAGGACGTCGCCGTAGTTCTTCGTGTTCATACGGATCTTGACTTCGGCCTCGTAGTCCGTGATCGCGTCGAACTCGACCTTCACCTTCGGGTAGATCTTGTTGAACTCCGCCGCGTACTTCTTCATCGTGCCGTCCTGCACGATGTCGGTGCGATGGGTGAGGACCTTGATGGTTCCGGACACCTTCGACGGATCGTCGGGTGCCTTCGCGTCGGCGGCCTTCGCGCCTCCTCCGCTGCCTGTACAGCCCGACGCGAGGAGCGCGGCGGCGAGCAGTGTTCCGGTGAGCGTCCTTCGGTGGTTCATGTGCACCAGCTCCGTTCGGGACGGACGAGCACGGGTGGGTTGGCTGGTTCGGCACTCTGGCAGCCGTTCACTGAACCGGTAAAGTCCCAATCCCGCCAAGGGTGCCGAAACTTTTCGTGGTGCTGCCGCGTCATCGACTGGACCGGTTTAGGAGGGCGCATGCTCGACGCCACCCCGCTCACCAAGGGCTGGATCCTGCGGTACGAGGGGCGGGAGCTGCCCGCCGCCGTGCCCGGGTGCGTGCACACCGATCTGCTGGCGGCGGGGCTGATCCCGGACCCCTTCCTCGGGCGCGCCGAGACCGAGGTCGCGTGGGTGGGGCGCCGGGAGTGGACGTACGAGGTGGATCTGCCGGGGGTGGTCGGCGGGCGGGACCGGACCGACCTGGTCTTCGACGGGCTGGACACGGCCGCCGAGATCCGGCTCGACGGGCGGCTGCTGGGGTCGGTGCGGAACATGCACCGGTCGTACCGTTTCGACGTCACCGGGATGAGCGGCCGGCTCTCGGTGCGGTTCGCCTCCGCGTACACCGAGGCGGAGGCGGTGCGCGAACGGCTCGGCGACCGGCCGAACGCGTATCCCGAGCCCTTCCAGTTCATCCGCAAGATGGCCTGCTCGTTCGGCTGGGACTGGGGGCCGACCCTGGTGACGGCGGGGATCTGGCGGCCGGTGCGGCTGGAGCACTGGTCGACGGCCCGGATCGCCCGCGTCCGGCCGCTGGTGACGGTCGAGGGCACGACCGGGACGGTGGAACTGCACGTCGACGTGGAGCGGGCGGCCGTGGAGGCGGGGCTGCGGCTCCGGGCGCGGGTGGGGGGCGTCGACGCGGTCGCGGAGGTCGAGGGCGCGAGCGGCGTCGTCCGGCTGGAGGTGCCCGGCGTCGAACGGTGGTGGCCGCGCGGTTACGGTGAACAGCCGCTGTACGACGTGGACTTGACCTTGTGCGAGGACGAGGGCCAGGGGCTCGACACCTGGCGGCGGCGGGTCGGGTTCCGGACCGTGGAGGTCGACCGGGGGGCCGATGGGCACGGCACCGGGTTCACCTTCGTCGTCAACGGCGAGCGGCTGTTCGCGCGGGGCGTGAACTGGATCCCGGACGACGCCTTCCCCTCCCGCGTCACCCGCGACCGCTACCGCGCGAGGCTCACCCAGGCGGCCGACGCGGGTGTCGACCTCGTGCGGATCTGGGGCGGCGGGCTCTACGAGAGCCACGACTTCTACGACGTCTGCGACGAGCTGGGGCTGCTGGTCTGGCAGGACTTCCCCTTCGCGTGCGCCGCCTACCCGGAGGAGCAGCCGCTGCGGGGCGAGGTGGAGGCCGAGGCCCGGGAGAACGTCGTACGGCTGATGCCGCATCCCTCGCTGGTGCTGTGGAACGGCAACAACGAGAACCTGTGGGGGTTCCGGGACTGGGGCTGGGAGGAGCGGCTCGCCGGGGAGTCCTGGGGTGAGGGGTACTACCTGGGCGTGCTGCCGCGGATCGTCGCGGAGCTGGACCCGACGCGGCCGTACACGGCGGGCAGCCCATGGTCGGGGTCCTGGGACCGCCATCCCAACGACCCGGCGCACGGCACGCACCACTCCTGGGAGGTGTGGAACCGGGAGGACTACGCGGAGTACCGGGCGAACGTGCCCCGGTTCGTTGCGGAGTTCGGCTGGCAGGCGCCGCCCGCGTACGCGACGCTGCGGCGGGCGCTGGCCGAGGTCGGGGAGGAACTGGCCGCCGACTCGCCGGGGATGCTGCACCACCAGAAGGCGGAGGACGGCAACGGGAAGCTGGAGCGGGGCCTCGCCCGCCATTTCGTGCTGCCCGAGGGGGACTTCGACCGGTGGCACTATCTGACGCAGCTGAACCAGGCGCGGGCCGTCGCCGCCGGTGTCGAGCACTGGCGGTCGCACTGGCCGGTGTGCGCGGGCACGATCGTGTGGCAGCTCAACGACTGCTGGCCGGTGACGTCCTGGGCTGCGATCGACGGCGACGGCAGGGAGAAGCCGCTCTACCACGAGCTGCGGCGGCTCTACGCGGACCGGCTGGTGACGCTTCAGGAGCGGGGTGGAGCGCTGGTGCTGGCCGTCGTGAACCAGGCGGGTGAGGTGTGGGAGCCGGCCGGGCCGCGGTTGCGGCGGATGTCGGTGGACGGCGAGGTGATCGCCGAGTTCTCGGTCCCCGGTGCGGCCGTCGGCCCTCGCGCGGTCGTCGGGGTGCCGGTGCCGCGTGAGGTGGAGCCGGTGGGCGCGAGGGAGTTCCTGGTGGCGGACGTGGACGGACTGCGGGCGCTGCGTTTTCCGGCACCCGACCGCGAAGTGCCCTACCCCCGGCCGGAGTTCGACGTGGAGGTGGCACCGGGGGCGGTGACCGTGACCGCGCGGACCCTGCTGCGGGACCTGCTGCTCCAGGCCGACCGGCTGGATCCGGGGGCCCGGGCCGACACCGGGCGGGTCACGCTGCTGCCCGGCGAGCGGGTCACCATCGGGGTGACGGGCTGGGCGGCCGTGCCGGACGAGGCGGCCGTCCGGCGGGCCCTGTTCTGTGTGGAGCCCGCCCGATGAGCACACCCCCTCGGGTGACGATCAAGGACGTCGCCGCGCGTGCCGGAGTGTCCAAGGGCGCGGTCTCGCTCGCCTTCAACCGCAAGCCGGGACTGTCCGACGCCACGCGCGACCGGATCTTCGCGGCGGCGCGGGAGCTCGGCTGGACACCGAACCTGACGGCCCGGTCGCTGTCGAGCCGGCGGGTGGACGTCGTGGGGCTCGCGATCTGTCGGCCGGCGCGGTTGCTGGGGCTGGAGCCGTTCTACATGGAGTTCGTCTCCGGGGTGGAGAGCGTGCTGACCGAGCGGTCCTGCTCGCTGCTGCTGCGCCTCGTGCGGAACGTGGACGAGGAGATGGCGGTGCAGGACGCGTGGTGGCGGGGACGGCAGATCAGCGGGTCGATCCTGGTGGACTTCCGCGCGGACGATCCGAGGGCGGCGTCGGCGCGGCGGCTCGGCATGCCGGTCGTCGCGGTGGGGCATCCGTCCCTGACCGGGGGGCTCACCTCGGTGTGGACGGACGACGCGACCGCCGTGTCGGAGGCGGTGCGCTATCTCGCGGCGCTCGGACACCGGCGGATCGCGCGGGTCGGGGGCGCCGCGCTGCTGGGGCACACGGCCATCCGGACGGCCGCGGTCGACGAGGCGGCGCGGCGGCTGGGGCTGGCCGGGGTACGCCAGGTGACGACCGACTTCTCCGGGGAGGACGGGGCCCGGGCGACGCGGTCGCTGCTCAGCGCGCCGGACGGGGACCGGCCGACCGCGATCCTCTACGACAACGACATCATGGCGGTGGCGGGCCTGTCGGTGGCCGCGGAGATGGGGGTGCGGGTGCCGGCGGACGTCTCGCTGCTGGCCTGGGACGACTCGCAGCTGTGCCGGCTCACCCGGCCGACCCTGTCGGCGATGAGCCACGACGTGCACGGGTTCGGGGCGGAGGTCGCGCGCACGCTGTTCGAGGTGATCGCCGGGGAGGCCTCCTCCCACCCGGTGGCGACCCCGGTCCTGGTGCCCAGGGGATCCACCGCTCCCGCGGCGTGATCGCGAGATGGGACCGCGGAGGCGTTTCGGGCTGGTCGCACCGTTCCCCGCACCCCTAAGCTGGGTGCATGTAACCGGCGGTAACACGCCGAGGGTGTGTGACGTTCACCGCTCCCGCCCTCAGGGGTGGGCAGTCCGGTTACTCGTAAGTAGCATGGGCCTGAGCGCGCGCTCAGCGTGTCGTGCAGCAGTAGTGCCATCCCGCACCCTGGAGGAGAGCCATCGTGCCTCGTACCGTCAGGGACGTCGTCTTCGTCGACGGCGTCCGCACCCCGTTCGGCAAGGCGGGCCCGAAGGGCATCTACCACGAGACCCGCGCCGACGACCTCGTCGTGAAGGCGATCCGGGAGCTGCTGCGCCGCAACCCCGGTCTGGAGCCGGCGAAGATCGACGAGGTGGCCATCGCCGCGACCACGCAGATCGGTGACCAGGGCCTGACCATCGGCCGCACGGCGGGCATCCTCGCCGGTCTGCCGCAGTCCGTGCCCGGCTACTCCATCGACCGCATGTGCGCCGGCGCCCTGACCGCCGTCACCACGGTCGCCGGTTCCGTGGCCTTCGGTGCCTACGACGTCGCCATCGCCGGCGGTGTCGAGCACATGGGCCGCCACCCCATGGGTGAGGGCGTGGACCCGAACCCGCGGTTCGTCAGCGAGAAGCTGGTCGACGAGTCCGCCCTGTTCATGGGCATGACCGCCGAGAACCTGCACGACCGCTACCCGACCATCACCAAGCAGCGCGCCGACGAGTACGCCGTGCGCTCGCAGGAGAAGGCCGCCAAGGCGTACGCCAACGGCAAGATCCAGCAGGACCTGGTGCCGATCTCGGTGCGTCGCACCAACCCCGAGGGCGGCGAGACCGGCTGGGGCCTGGTCACCGCCGACGAGCCGATGCGTCCGGGCACGACCATCGAGAACCTCGCGGGTCTGAAGACGCCGTTCCGCGTCCACGGCCGGGTCACCGCCGGTAACGCGGCCGGTCTGAACGACGGCGCCACCGCCTCGATCATCGCCTCCGAGGACTTCGCCCGCGAGCACGACCTCCCGGTGAAGATGCGCCTCGTGGCGTACTCCTTCGCGGGTGTCGAGCCGGAGGTCATGGGCTACGGCCCGATCCCGGCCACGGAGAAGGCGCTCGCCCAGGCGGGCCTGACCATCGACGACATCGGCCTGTTCGAGATCAACGAGGCCTTCGCCGTCCAGGTCCTCGCCTTCCTGGAGCACTACGGCATCGCCGACGACGACGCGCGCGTGAACCAGTACGGCGGCGCCATCGCCTTCGGTCACCCGCTGGCCTCCTCCGGCGTGCGTCTGATGACGCAGCTGGCCCGCCAGTTCGAGGAGCAGCCGAACGTCCGCTACGGCCTGACGACCATGTGCGTCGGCTTCGGCATGGGCGCCACCGTCATCTGGGAGAACCCGCACTTCGAGGGGGACAAGTGACCACCACCGCCGAGCTTCTCAAGCAGGCCTCGGAGCTGTTCCCGGACGAGGTCGTGACGAGCGCGCACGTACGCCACCTCGACCTGCCGTTCGGCGCGGGGCGCTTCGCCCTGATCACGCTGGACAACGGCTTCGACCACACCAAGCCGACCACCTTCGGCCCGGCTTCGCTGGCGAACCTGAACACCGCCATCGACCAGGTCGAGAAGGAGGCCGCCGCCGGCGAGATCGTCGGTGTCGGCATCACCGGCAAGCCGTTCATCTTCGCGGTCGGCGCCGACCTCAAGGGTGTCGAGCTCCTCAAGGAGCACGAGCACGCGCTCGCCATCGGCAAGGGCGGCCACGAGGTCTTCAAGCGGCTGGCGACGCTCGCCGTCCCGACCTTCGCGTACTACAACGGTGCCGCGATGGGCGGCGGTGTCGAGGTCGGTCTGCACTGCTCCTACCGGACCGTCTCCGCGGCCCTGCCCGCGTTCTCGCTCCCCGAGGTCTTCCTCGGCCTGGTCCCCGGCTGGGGCGGCTGCACGCTGCTGCCGAACCTGATCGGCGCCGACAAGGCCGTCTCGGTCATCATCGAGAACAGCCTCAACCAGAACAAGCAGCTCAAGGGCGAGCAGGTCTACGACCTGGGCATCGCCGACGCCATCTTCGAGGGCGCCGACTTCCTGGAGCAGTCGCTGCTGTGGACGGCGTCCGTCCTCAAGGGCGAGATCGTCGTCGACCGCCCGGTCATCGACCGCGGTGAGGCCTGGGACCAGGCCGTCGCCAAGGGCCGCTTCATCGCGGACTCCAAGGTGCACGGTGCGGCCCCGGCCGCCTACCGCGCGCTGGACATCATCGCCGCGGCCAAGAACGGCGACCTCCAGCAGGGCTACGACGCCGAGGACACGGCCCTCGCCGACCTGATCATGGGCGGCGAACTGCGCGCCGGCATCTACGCCTTCAACCTGGTGCAGAAGCGTGGCAAGCGCCCGGCCGGCGCGCCGGACAAGTCGCTCGCCCGTCCGGTCACCAAGGTCGGTGTCGTCGGCGCCGGTCTGATGGCCTCGCAGCTCGCGCTGCTGTTCCTGCGCCGCCTGGAGGTGCCGGTCGTGCTGACCGACATCGACCAGGAGCGCGTCGACAAGGGTGTGGGCTACGTCCACGCCGAGATCGACAAGCTGCTGCTCAAGGGCCGCATCAACCAGGACAAGGCCAACCGCCTCAAGGCGCTGGTGACCGGTGTCCTGGACAAGGCCGAGGGCTTCGCGGACGCGGACTTCATCATCGAGGCCGTGTTCGAGGAGATCGGGGTCAAGCAGCAGGTGTTCGCGGAGGTCGAGGCGGTCGCCCCGGCGCACGCGATCCTCGCCACCAACACCTCCTCGCTGTCGGTCACCGAGATGGCGTCGAAGCTGAAGAACCCCGAGCGGGTCGTCGGCTTCCACTTCTTCAACCCGGTCGCGATCCTGCCGCTGCTGGAGATCGTCCGCGGCGAGAAGACCGACGACGCCTCGCTGGCCACGGCCTTCGCCGTCGCCAAGAAGCTGAAGAAGACCGCGGTGCTGGTGAAGGACGCCCCGGCGTTCGTCGTGAACCGCATCCTCACCCGCTTCATGGGCGAGATCCAGAACGTCATCGACGAGGGCACGCCGGTCGAGGTCGCGGAGAAGGCGGTGGAGCCCCTGGGCCTGCCGATGTCTCCCCTCGTCCTGCTGGAGCTGGTCGGACCCGCGATCGGTCTGCACGTCTCGGAGACCCTCAACCGGGCCTTCCCGGACCGCTTCACGGTCTCCCCGAACCTCGCGGCCGTCGTCAAGGCGGGCAAGCGCGGCTTCTACGTCTACGACTCCGGCAAGCCGGAGCTGGACCCCGAGGTCGCCGCGCTCCTGAAGCAGGGCGACGTCGTCCTGACGGAGGAGCAGGTGCGCGCCCGTGTCCTGGACGCCGTGGCGCAGGAGATCGGCCTAATGCTCGACGAGGGTGTCGTCGCCGAGGCGCAGGACATCGACCTCTGCCTGATCACCGGCGCCGGCTGGCCCTTCCACCTGGGCGGCATCACGCCGTACCTGGACCGCGAGGGCGTCAGCGAGCGGGTGAACGGCAAGAAGTTCCTGGAGCCGGGCGTGGCATCGGTCCCGGCGTGACCGCAGCCGTGTGAAGAGGGCCTCCGTCCCCGGACGGAGGCCCTCTTTCCGTGCCCGGCCCGCGCCGGTACGCCGGTGGGCGGCCGACCGGGTGTCGCCGTCCCGGGTCCACAATGGGGAAGCATGACGACCCTCGTGATCATCGACGCCGCGAACGTGATCGGTTCCGTCCCCGACGGCTGGTGGCGCGACCGGCGCGGCGCGGCGGAACGTCTGCGGGACCGGCTCGCCCGTGACGGGGTACCGGGCCGGGACGGGCCCGTGGAGCTCGTCATGGTCGTGGAGGGCGCGGCCCGCGGTGTGGAGTCCGTCCCCGGTGTACGGGTCGACACGGCCCCCGGCAGCGGCGACGACCGCATCGTCCAGTTGGTCGCCGAGGAGGGCCGGGACCGTCCGATCCTCGTCGTCACCGCCGATCGCGAACTGCGCCGCCGGGTGGGGGAACTGGGCGCCGAGGTGGCGGGCCCGCGCACGGTCCGCGGCGACGCCTGACACCTGACGACGGCTGACGGCTGACGGCTGACAGCTGACGGACTGTAGGGCCACGCGGTCCGGCCCCGTACGTGCCCGGAAAGCGGCTGTACGGGGCCGGAGCGGCACAGCGCTAGCGTCCCGGCGGTTCGATGACGTCGCCAGGCGTGGTCTCCTCGTGGCGGCCCAGGCGGCTGTGGGAGCGGCCGTAGAGGAAGTACACGACGAACCCGGCGGCCATCCACAGCCCGAACCGCACCCACGTCTCGGCGGGCAGGTTGATCATCAGCCAGAGGGACGCGCAGACCGACAGGATCGGGATGACCGGCACCCACGGGGTGCGGAACGACCGGTGCAGATCGGGGCGGGTCCTGCGGAGGATGATCACACCGATCGCGACCACAACGAAGGCGAACAGCGTGCCGATGTTCACCAGTTCGGCCAGTTCGCCCAGCGGGGTAAAGCCGGCCAGGATCGCGATGAGCCCACCGAGCAGAATGGTCGGCCGGTGCGGGGTCCTGAAACGCGGATGCACCTGAGAGAAGAAACGAGGCAGAAGGCCGTCCCGGCTCATGGCGAAGAAGACGCGCGTCTGGCCGAGCAGCAGAATCATGCAGACCGTCGTGAGGCCTACGGCAGCGCCGAAGCTGATGAAGCCAGCGAACCAGGGATGCCCGGTGTCCTTGAACGCCTCCGCAAGGGGGGCGCTCACGTCGAGTGCCCTGTAGTTCTGCATTCCCGTCACCACGATCGACACGGCGACGTACAGGGTGGTGCAGATGAAGAGCGAGCCCAGAATGCCACGGGGCATGTCCCGCTGCGGGTTCCTGGTCTCCTCGGCTGCGGTCGCCACGACATCAAAGCCAATGAAGGCAAAGAAGACGATGGAGGCGGCGGTGAAGATGCCCATGACACCGAAATTGGAGGGAGCCCAGCCGAACATCAACTGGATGAGCGGGGACTGAAGACTCTCTCCCGCAGGTACGGTCTCCGCCTTGGGAATGAACTGATCGTAGTTGTCGCCCTTGATGAAGAACGCGCCCGCGACAATCACGGTGAGAACGACGGTCACCTTGATGGCGACGACAATAGCGGTGACCCGCGCCGAGAGCTTCGTGCCGATGACGAGGACGGCGGTGAGCAACAGAACGAGCGCCGCAGCGAGGATGTCGAAGCCGAAAGTATCGGCGCCCTCCCTGCTGCCTAGCGCAGCGGGCATCTCCCAGCCCGCGTTTCCCATGAGGGACTGGATGTAGCCGGACCAGCCGACGGCCACCACCGCCGTTCCGAGCGCGAACTCCAGGACCAGGTCCCAGCCGATGATCCAGGCGGGCAGCTCCCCGAGGGAGGCATACGAGAAGGTGTACGCGGAGCCCGCCACTGGGACGGTCGAGGCGAATTCGGCGTAACAAAGCGCAGCCAAGGCGCAAACAATACCCGCCACAACGAAAGCCAGCGCGACTGCCGGCCCCGCATTCTCTTTGGCGGCCTTGCCGGTGAGGACGAAGATGCCGGTGCCGATGATGACGCCGACCCCGAAGACCGTCAGATCCAGCGCGGACAAGGATTTCTTGAGCGCGTGCTCGGGCTCCTCGGTATCGAGGATGGACTGCTCGACCTTCTTCGTCCGAAAGAGTGTGCTGCTCACAGGGTTACCTCCCACGCTTGTCGTCCTCGACATGATCGAGAGGGGGCGATGGGGGTCCCCCCGGGTCGAGCGAAGCCGAGAGCTGGGAGAGCGTATGCCCCGGCACGGGCGGTTTCACGCGAATGGGCCGGTCTCACCACCGTAAAGGATGGTGGGACCGGCCCGGACGGCCCAGACGGGCGGTCAGTCGCGCGCGGGCTCGACCTCGGAGGGCGTGCCGTCCAGCCGCCCGTCGAGCTTGGAGACGAGGCCCGTGACCTGACGGGCGATGTCGGGCGCGGTGAGCCCGATCTCGGCCATCACCTCGGCGCGGGAGGCGTGGTCGAGGAAGCGCGGCGGGATGCCGAAGTCCCGCAGCGGGATGTCGACGCCCGCGTCGCGCAGGGCCTGCGCGATCGCCGAGCCGACGCCGCCGACACGGGAGTTGTCCTCCACGGTGACGACCACACGGTGCTTGTCGGCGAGCGGCGCCATGTGCTCGTCGACCGGCTTGACCCAGCGCGGGTCGACGACGGTGGTGGTGATGCCCTGCTTGTCGAGGAGGGCGGCGATCTCCAGGCACATCGGCGCGAGGGCGCCGACGGAGACGAGGAGCACGTCCGGTGTGTCGGTGCCCGGCTCCCGCAGCACGTCCATGCCGCCCACCCGGCCCACGGCCGGTACGGCGGGGCCGACGGCGCCCTTGGAGAAGCGCACCACGGTCGGCGCGTCCGTGACCTCGACGGCCTCGCGCAGCTGCGCCCGCACCTGGTCGGCGTCGCGCGGCGCGGCGAGCCGCAGCCCGGGGACGACCTGAAGGATCGACATGTCCCACATGCCGTTGTGCGAGGCGCCGTCGGTGCCGGTGACGCCGGCCCGGTCCAGGACGAACGTCACACCGCACTTGTGGAGGGCGACGTCCATGAGGACTTGGTCGAAGGCGCGGTTGAGGAAGGTCGCGTACACCGCGAAGACCGGGTGCAGCCCGCCGGTGGCGAGGCCGGCCGCGGAGACCGCGCCGTGCTGCTCGGCGATGCCGACGTCGTAGACGCGCTCGGGGAAGGCCTTGGCGAACTTGTCGAGGCCGACGGGCTGGAGCATGGCCGCCGTGATGGCGACGATGTCCTCGCGCTCCTTGCCGAGCTTCACCATCTCCTCGCCGAAGACGGAGGTCCAGTCGGCGCCGGAGGAGGCGATCGGCAGACCGGTGTCCGGGTGGATCTTGCCGACGGCGTGGAAGCGGTCCGCCTCGTCCTGGAGGGCGGGCTGGTAGCCGCGGCCCTTCTCGGTGAGGCAGTGCACGATGACCGGGCCGCCGAAGCGCTTGGCGCGCGACAGGGCGGACTCCAGGGCCTCGATGTCGTGTCCGTCGATCGGTCCGACGTACTTGAGGCCGAGGTCCTCGAACATGCCCTGCGGGGCGATGAAGTCCTTCAGGCCCTTCTTGGCGCCGTGCAGCGTCTCGTAGAGCGGCCGGCCGACGACGGGCGTGCGCTCCAGCAGGTCCTTGCCGCGGGCCAGGAACCGCTCGTACCCGTCGGTGGTGCGCAGGGTGGCGAGGTGGTTGGCGAGGCCGCCGATGGTCGGCGCGTACGAGCGCTCGTTGTCGTTGACGACGATGACCAGGGGCCGGTCCTTGGCGTCGGCGATGTTGTTGAGCGCCTCCCAGGCCATGCCGCCGGTGAGGGCGCCGTCACCGATCACGGCGACCACGTGGTCGTCGCGTTTCAGCACCTGGTTGGCCTTGGCGAGGCCGTCGGCCCAGCCGAGGACCGTCGAGGCGTGGCTGTTCTCGATGACGTCGTGCTCGGACTCGGCCTGCGAGGGGTAGCCGGACAGGCCGCCCTTCATCTTCAGCCGGGAGAAGTCCTGTCGGCCGGTGAGGAGTTTGTGGACGTAGGACTGGTGGCCCGTGTCCCACAGCACCTTGTCCTTCGGCGAGTCGAAGACACGGTGCAGCGCGATGGTGAGCTCGACCACGCCGAGGTTGGGGCCGAGGTGACCGCCGGTCTTCGACACCGCCTCCACGAGGAAGGTCCGGATCTCCTCCGCCAGCTGGTCCAACTCCTCCAGGCTGAGCCGGTCCAGATCGCGCGGTCCCCTGATGCGGGTCAGCAGCGGCACCCGTGCCTCCTTGCAATAGTGCTGTTCGAGCGTTGCCGGGCTCGTCGAAGTCTAATCTTCCGCGTGCACCGCCGACCGCCGGGCGGGGGGAACCCGCATCGCGCGAACGGCCGTAAACCATCCTGCACCGGTCCCCGCACACGAAAACGTCCGGCCCACAAGAGAAGTGCCCGGCATCGGATGCGATGCCGGGCACTTCTGTGCGAGGGCCGTCTGCCCGTCTAGGCGCGACCCGCCGCCTTCTGGCTCCTGCGGGAGACCGAGTCGATGACCACGGCGCCCAGGAGCACCGCACCGGTGATCATGTACTGGATCGACGTGTTCATGTTGAGCAGGTTCAGGCCCGTCGTGATCGACTGGATAACGAGCATGCCGAGGAGGGCCGACCACACCGATCCACGTCCGCCGAAGAGGCTGGTGCCACCGATGACGGCGGCGGCGATCGCGAGCATCAGCGTGTTGCCGCCACCGGCGGAGAGCGTCGCGCTCGCGGTCTGACCGGCGAAGAACATACCGCCCATCGCCGCGAACATGCCGGAGATCGCGAACACGGTGATCCGGACCATCGGCACGTTGATGCCGGCACGACGGGCCGCCTCGATACCGCCACCGACCGCGAACACCTGACGGCCGTACGTGGTGCGCCGCAGCACGAAGTCCACGATCACCAGCGCGGCGAGGAAGATCACCAGCGCGTTGGAGACACCGGCCGCGTCGTTGAGCACGGCGGCGGCGACGAAGGACACGACGGCGAGCGCGCCGACCCGCAGCGCGATCTCGCTGGTCGGCCGGAACGGCACACCCGCGGCCCGACGGCGGCGCTGCTCGTTGACGTTGCCGACGAGGGAGAGCACCACGGCGAGGCCGGCCAGGATGTACGCGCCGATGATGGCCTGGTCCATGAAGAAGGAACTCTTGCCGAGCAGGCGGACCGGGCCCTCGTCGGAGGGGATGTTGATCGTGCCGCTGTCACCCAGCAGCCACAGCATCACGCCGTTCCAGCCGAGAAAGCCTGCCAGGGTGACGACGAACGCGGGTACGCCGATCCTGGCGAAGAACCAGCCGTGCAGCGCGCCGATGGCGATACCGGTGAGGATCGCGAGGACCAACGACAACCAGGAGTTCATGCCGTGGTTCACCGCGAGCACGGCGAACAGGGTGGAGGCCAGACCACTGACCGAACCCACGGACAGGTCGATCTCGCCGAGCAGCAGCACGAAGACCAGGCCGATGGCGAGCATGCCGGTGGCCGAGAGGAAGTAGCTGATGTCCGAGAGGTTGTCGGCGCTCAGGAAGAGGTCGTTCTGGAGCTGGAAGATCGTCCAGATGACGATCAGGCCGATGACCACCGGCAGCGAGCCCAGCTCGCCGCCCTTGACCTTGCGCTTGAACTCGGTGAGGTAGCCCTTGAGGCCCTCCTCGCGGATCAGCAGCCGCGGGTCCGTGACGGAGACCGGGGCCGCCGTGGGGTCGTCGGCGGGTGCGACGGTGTCCTGCTGCTCCACCACGCCCTCGCCCTCGGTGACCTTGCCGGTCGTCGCGGAGTCGCTCTTCACGGTCTTGGACGTGTCACTCACTTTGCCGCCTCCGCGGTGCGCCGCCCCGCACGACGGGTCACGGCGTTGTCCGTGGCACCCGTGATCGCGGCGATGATCTCTTCGTGGCTGGTGTCCTTCACGGGGAAGGAGCCGTTGTTCTTGCCCAGCCGCAGCACGGCGACGGTGTCGGCGACCGCCTTGACGTCGGCCATGTTGTGGCTGATGAGGATGACGGCGAGGTCGCGTTCCCGCAGCCGCTCGACGAGGTCGAGGACCTGCGCGGTCTGCTCGACACCGAGGGCGGCGGTGGGCTCGTCGAGGATGACGAGCTTGGGGTCGCCGATCAGGGCGCGGGCGATCGCCACGACCTGGCGCTGACCACCCGACAGGCTCGCGATCGGGATACGCACGCTCGGGATGCGGATGGAGAGCGTGGACAGCAGCTCGCGGGAGTTCTTCTCCATCGTCACCTCGTCGATGACGCCTCGGTGCAGCAGCTCGCGACCGAGGTAGAGGTTGCCGACGACATCGAGGTTGTCGCAGAGAGCCAGGTCCTGGTAAACCGTCGCGACGCCGAGTCCCTGGGCGTCGTGCGGCTTGTTGATCCTCACCGGGTTGCCCTGCCACTCGATGACACCGTCATCGATGGGGTGGACACCCGCGATCGTCTTGACCAGAGTCGACTTGCCTGCGCCGTTGTCGCCCACCAGGGCGACCACTTCTCCGGCGTGGACCTCCAGATCGACGTCGGTGAGGGCCTGGACCGCACCGAATCGCTTGGAGACTCCGCGCAACGCCAGCACGGGCGTAGCGGACACGTGAACCATCTCCTTCGCCGCCTGACCGGCGGGGATGCCGCGCTTGGGGGTGTGCGCGGAGTGACGTGCGGAGCGCGGCGGGAGGGCCGCGCTCGCACCGTGGTTTACAGGGTGAACATGCCTGGATCCGCCGCGCTCGGCGGCGGGTTCCGTCCGGCGCCCGCCCCGCAGCGGGGTCTGTTGGCGGGGCGGGCGCCGGCGGGGCTTCACGGGGCCGCTCGGCCGTCCGGGCCCGGGCCCCTCAGCGGGACCCGGACCGGATGACGCGCGGTGGCGTGACTACTCCAGGCCGGCGGACTTGCAGGCCTTGGCGTACTCGGCGGTGCAGATGTCCGCGACCGTGTACAGCTTGTCCTTGACGACCGTGTCGTTGATGTTGTCCTTGGTGACCGAGACCGGGGTCAGGAGCTTGGCGGGCACCTTGTCACCGGAGCCGCTCGTCACCTGCGTGTCGGCGAGGTTCTTGATCTCCTTGCCCTCGAGCAGCGCGACCGCGAGCTCGGCGGCGGTGTCGGCCTCCGGCTTGTAGGCCTTGTAGACCGTGGAGGACTGGGTGCCGGCGACGATCCGCTGGATGGCGGCGAGCTCGGCGTCCTGGCCCGTCAGGGGGATGTCGCCGATCTTGGCGCCCTTGAGGGTGTTGGCGATACCACCGGCCATGCCGTCGTTGGCGGCGTAGACACCGGCGATGTTCTTGGCGCCCAGCTGGGTGATCGCCGCGGACATCTTCTCGGCGGCGACGGTGTCCTTCCAGAGGCCGGACTGCTCGTAGGCGATGTCGACCTTGCCGTCCAGCGCCTTGTGGGCGCCTTCCTTGAACTGGGCGGCGTTGGGGTCGGCGTCGTCACCGTTGATCATGACGACCTTGGACTTCTTGGTCGCCTTGTCGCCGAGCGCGTCGAGCAGGGCCTGGCCCTGGAGCTCGCCGACCTTGACGTTGTCGAAGGAGACGTAGGCCGAGACCGGACCCTGGGCGAGGCGGTCGTAGGCGACGACCTTGACACCCTTGTCCACCGCGGACTGGATGGAGGACTTGATCGCGGCGGAGTCCTGCGCGGAGACGACGATGACCTTGACGCCCTTGGTCACCATGGTGCTCATCTGCTGAGCCTGCTTGTTCGGGTCAGCAGCGGCGTTCGCGTACTGGACGTCACAGTCGGAGCAGAGCTCCTTGACCTTCGCCTCGAAGTACGGCTTGTCGAACTTCTCGTAGCGCGCGGTGACGTTGTCGGGCAGGAGCAGACCGATGGACTTGCTGTCCGAGCCACTGCCGCTGTCCGAGTCGTTGTCGTCGCCGGCCTTCCCACAGGCAGCCACGGAGAGCGCCAGCGAAACCGCGGTGGCGCCGATCACGACTCTACGCATCGTTGCGTTCATTTGGGTTGTGCCTCCCTGACACGGGCCGCAGCACTGCGGCCGAGGTGGCTGGAAGTCAACTCGGCCACACGTGCGACGTCAAGAAGTAAATCCTTAACGGGTTGGCAACGGCGTGTTTCGTTCTCTAAGTGAAGGCAGGGGTTGCTGCGGACAGGGTTCCGTCCAAAAGGGTTGAATCACCCATCTCGCTGAGCGCCAGCGCGAGGGCCCCGAGGACCTCCGCGCGGCCGCCAAGCGCCCCTGGCAGCACCGAGAGTTGACGTGCGGCACTCGGGATCGCGTACCGGCCGACCGACTCCCTTATGGGCCCGAGCACCAACTCCCCGGCCTCGGCGAGATCGCCACCGAGGACCACGCGGCTCGGGTTCAACAGATTGCAGAGATTGGCGACTCCACTGCCGATGTGGCGGCCGACGTCGGCGATCACCCGGCGACAGCCCGGATCCCCGTCCCTCGCCAGCCGCACGACGCCTTCCATCGTCAGATCGGTCCCGTGGCTGGACTGGAGGAGCGGCAGCACATGGCGCGCCGCGGCGAAGGTCTCCAGGCAGCCGCGGTTTCCGCAGCGGCAGACCGGTCCGGATTCATCAAGAGTAATATGCCCGATTTCTCCCGCTGTGCCACCGGGGCCCCGGTAGATCTTGCCGTCGATGACCAGGCCGGCGCCGACACCGCTGGCCACCTTGATGTAGGCCAGGTCGCGCACCCCGCGTCCGCTGCCCCAGACCAGCTCACCGAGGGCGCCGAGGTTGGCGTCGTTGTCCACGTGGACCGGGACGCCCAGACGGTGGCCCATCTCGGCGGCCGGGTTGGTGCCGGTCCAGCCCGGCAGGATGGCGGTGGAGCCCAGCGTCCCGGACTCGACGTCGATCGGTCCGGGCACACCGAGGCCCACGCCCGCGATCTTCGTGGGATCCACCCCGGTGGCCTCGATCAACCGGGTGACCAGTTGCTCCGCACGATCGAACCCCTGGGTGGAGGAGGCGTCCACGTCGAGCGGCTCGGACTCCTCGGCCAGCACCTGATGAGCGAGGTTCCCGATCGCGACGCGCAAATGGGTGTGCCCGAAGTCCACGCCGATGACAATCCCGGCGTCGCCGCTGAGGGAGACCGCGCGAGCCCGGCGTCCACCCGCCGATGTGGGCGTGACCTCGACCGTTCCGCCGTCCTTGAGCTCGCGGACGATGTTGGAGACCGTGGCCGCGGACAGACCCGTCGTCCTGGCGATCTCCGCCTGCGTGAGCGAGCCGGCGAGACGCACCGCTCGGACGACGCGTTCGAGATTTGCTCGGTGCAGCGACGACTGCGACCCCGGAGTCTCCATCGACTCATCCACTCCTGTCCCAGGCCGGACGGCCCCCGCCGCCCGTGACCCAGGTCAAAGCCGCGGATCCCGGGTCACTTACAAGTTGTGAACTCCAAGCTCCGCTGAACGGGTTACCGCAGTCAAGTCCTTGACGGAAACTGGCGTCGCCAATCGACCACTAAATGTCACTGGGGCGCTACGTCGGGGTCGTCCGGAAGCCCTCCTTACTACTTCAGGGTCGCCGACGTCAGGCCGGCCTGCACCTGGCGCTGGAACGAGAGGTAGACGACGAGCATGGGGATCATCGCGATGGTGACACCTGCGAAGAGAACGGGCAGGTCAGAGGCGTATCCCTGCTGTTGTTGGAGCTGGACCAGGCCCTGGGTGAGGACATAGCGCTCGGGATCGTCACCGCTCTGCGGCTGCATGAGGACGGTGGGCAGGATGTACTGGTTCCACTGGCCGAGGGTGTTGAAGATGCCCACGCTGATCAGGCCCGGCTTCGCCATGGGCAGCATCACCTGGAAGAAGGTCCTGGTGTGGGAGGCCCCGTCCAGGATCGCCGCCTCGAAGACCGCCGTGGGCAGGGTCCGGAAGAAGGCGTGCATGAAGAACACGGTGAACGGCAGCGAGTAGGCGACGTAGACCAGGATCAGGCCCTGGTAGCTGTTCAGCATGTCGAGGCGCTTGACCATGAAGAACAGCGGGACCAGCGCCAGGAACACCGGGAACATGGCCCCGGCGACGAAGAAGAAGTACAGCAGCCGGTTGCCCCAGAACTGGTAGCGGGCCAGGACGTACGCGGCCATCGAGCCGAACAGCATGGTCAGCGGCACGGAGAAGACCAGCACGATGACCGTGTTGAGGAAGTAGTCGCCGATGCCCTTGTCCCAGGCGCGGGAGAACACGTCCAGGGACCAGTTCTGCGGCCAGCCGAAGGCCGAGCCGCCGATCTGGGCGTCGGTCTTGAAGGAGCTGAGGATCAGCCACAGCAGCGGCAGCACGATCATCAGGGCCCACAGGGCGAGGAAGCCGTGCGAGAAGACGTTCAGGACGACGCCTTCCCCGCGTTCGTCACCGGGGCTGGTCCCGCTCTTGGTCACGGCCGGACCGGTGGGGGCCGAGTCGCCGGGGGAGGCGGTCTTGAGGGGTGCGCTCATCGTTCCGTCATCTCCGGCTTCAGAACTCGATGCGTTCACGGCGGGTGGCGCGCAGCATGACCACCGAGACGATCAGGGTGAGGAGCAGCATCACCACGCCCATGGCGCAGGCGTAGCCGCTCTTGCCGTACAGCAGGAAGTTCCGCATCATCACGGTCGCCATGACCTCGCTGTGGTGATCGGGGCCGCCGCCGTACTCCCCCGCCGTCATCGTGGAGACCAGGATGAACATGTCCATCGCCGCGATGCCGAGGTAGACCCAGGCGGTCTGCACCGAGTCCCAGAGCAGGGGCAGGGTGATCCGGAAGAAGGTGTGGGCGCGGCCGGCGCCGTCGATCAGCGCGGCCTCGTAGATGTCCCTCGGAATGGCCTGCATGGCGGCGGAGAACAGCACCAGATAGAAGCCGACGCCGTGCCAGACGACCACCGCGATCAGCGCCCAGAGCACGAAGTTCGGTTCGTTCAGCCATTCGACGGGGCCGCTCTCGTCGACCAGCCCCAGTTTCATGAGGAAGCCGTTGAGCATGCCGCCGCTGTCACTGCGGTACACGGCGCCGAACAGCACCGCGAGAATGGCCAGCGACAGGACCTGCGGAAAGAAGTAGACGATCTTGTAGAAGCCCGATCCGGCGACCCCCGAGACACCGCCGGCCCGGCCGCGCCCGCCCGCGTTCAGCATGAACGCGAAGAACAGCGCGAGCAGAATGGTGATCACCGGGATGAACACCAGGAACAGGATGTTGTGCCAGATGGCCTTGAGGAAGATGTCGTCCTGGAACAGCGCGGTGTAGTTGTCCAGCCCGACGAAGTTGAACGTCTGGGACTGCCCCTTCCAGTCCGTCAGCGAATAGCCGAAGGTCTGGAGATAGGGCCAGATGACGAAGATCAGATAAAGCGCCACGGGGATGAACAAAAACCCCGCGACGAACCGGTACTGCCCTTTGCGCATTGGCGTGATCCTGCCTTGGGTTACTTGAGACGAAGGGCCCGCACGCTTCGGGGCGCGGGGAACTGTGCGACAGCCATCCACGGTGGACCGCCGGCCCACCGCACCACTCAGCCCCCCACGACGCCCGAAGGCCCGCTCAGTCCCGGCGGTTCTTCTTGGAATCCGGGTCCTTCGCCTGCTTGTCCACGGCCGCCTGCGCCCGCTTCAGCCACTCGGCCGGCTGGATCCGCTTCGCCATCAGCTCGTTCGACGCGTTCTGGATCGCCGTGTCCATCTCGCTGTACCACTCGGTGTACAGGTAGCGGAAGGTGTTGTCACCGGCGGCCTTGGACGCCTCGACCGTGGACTGCGTGCCGGGCCGCAGCTGTACGCCGGGGTCGACACCGTCCTTGAGGATGGTCAGGGAGTTCGCCTCCTTGGCGAACAGCGTCGACCATTCCTTCGACAGCATCATCCGCATGAACTCCTTGGCCGCCGGCAGGTTCTTCGCCTTGGCGGGGATGATGAACGGCTCGCCGGAGCCGGCCCGGATCGCCTCGAACGGCATCTTGCTGTCGGGCAGCAGCGGCATCGGCATGAACTTCATGTCGAAGTCGGCCGGGGTCTGCTTGAGCTGCTCGTTCTCCAGCCAGGAACCGGAGGTGATGAACACGGCCTTGTACTGGTTCCAGCGGGTCTGGGACTCGGTGTGGGTGAGGCCGTTGGTGCCGGGCATCAGATAGCCCTTCTCGACGACCTCGTAGATCGCCTCGACACCGGCCTTCGCCGCGTCGGAGCCGACGAACGCCTTCGGGTCGAGGTTGTCGATTGCCTTCATCGCGTCGAGGCCGCCGGTCTTGGCGATCAGGTCCATGATGGCGACGTTGATGTAGTACGGGTACTTGCCCTGGTGGGCGAGGCCGCCGATGCCCTTGGCCTTGGCCTCCTTGCAGATGGTCAGGAAGTCCGCCCAGGTCTTGGGCTCCTCCCAGCCGTTCTCCTTGAACAGCTTGCCGGAGTACCACAGGCCCCACACCGTGTAGATGTAGTTCAGGGCGACGACCTTGTCCTCCTGCATGCCCGCGTCGAGCGTGCCGGGGATGAGGGTGTCGCGGACCTTCTTGGCGGGGTCGTCGATCGAGGGGGCGTCCAGGACCGCGGCCAGGTCGAGAAGCTGGTCGTTCTTGTAGAGGACGTCGATCGGGATCTGCTGGGCACCGGAGTCGTCGACGATGTCCGGCGGGTTGCCCGCGTTGAACCGGGGCTGGAGCTTGCCGGTGATCTCCTGGGTGCCGGTGTGCGTTGAGGTGACGCCCCACTTCTTCTGGAAGGCGGCCTCCCACGCCTTGGCGTAGGCGTCGCCGTAGCCGCCCTTGAAGATGACGACGTCGAGCTTGCTGCCCTTCTTGACGCCGAAGGGGTTGGACTTGGACGTCTCGCCCTGGGCGTCCTCGGAGGAGTCGTCGTCCCCGCCGCCGCTCGCGCAGGCGGCGAGGAAGCTCATCGTGGGGACGGTGATCAGGCCCAGCGCGGCGGATCGCTTGATCAGATCGCGGCGGCCCACACCCTCCGCGGTGGTGGTGCCGGGGGCCTCGGGTTCGTTGTTCTCAGCGGTCGTGGATCCCATGCTCAAGTCCTCGCCTTCTCCAGGACTCAGGCGGTGAACCGGATCCTCCCGGCACCGCGATCGGTTCAAGCTGGGGTCGTGCGTGAGGATTCAACAGGGGCAAGACGGCGGTCCGCGCGCGGACACGTCCGCGCCCACCGGTAATTCCCCCCAGGTAGTGCCCGTCCACCGTCGTGCGACCACGATGCGGACGCCGACAGGTATAGTCCACTTCCCGCCAAGGGAGCAAGATCGAATGCAAGGTTGGCCGTCGGTCTTTTCCGAGTTGAGACCTCGCGGAAATACGAGCGTCCGCGCGCCGCTCGACCACAAATTCCCCGCCGTCCGACCCGGATGGCTCACTCAACACCCTTGACACCACACAGCACTTGAACCCCTACTGGTCCCTGCGCAACACGGCAGACAACGTTGTCCACTTCGGGTCGTCCCTTGATCGTCCAGGCGGTCGGGCGGGTGATCAGGCGCAGGGAGGGTGCTCGCGGATGCGGCACGGATGGGGTTCCACGGTGGCGCTCGGCGCCGCCGCGTTCGCTCTGGTGGTGGCCTCGCAGGGGGCCGCCGTCGCGTTACCAGCCCGACCGGCGGCAGCCGACCGGGAGTTCAGTTCCTCCTTCGAGTCGGGGGATCCGGCACCCGACTGGACCGACACCGTCGACACGGCGCCGGACGGCTCCCCCCGCGCCTCAGGGGTCGACGGCGGCTACGCCACGGGCATCCCCGGCAACATCACCGACCGGGTGACGGAGGTCAGGGCGAGCGGCGAGAACACCTCCGGCGGGGAGGTGAAGGAGAACCTGGTCGACGGGGAGCCGGGCACCAAGTGGCTCTCCTTCCAGCCCACCGCCTGGCTGGAGTTCGACCTCGACCGACCCGTCGAGGTGGTGACGTACGCGCTGACCTCGGCGAACGACGCCGAGGGGCGCGATCCGAAGGACTGGACCCTGAAGGGTTCCACCGACGGCAAGGAGTGGCGGACCCTCGACACCCGCACCGGCGAGTCCTTCCCCGAGCGGTATCTGACCAAGTCGTACGACATCGCCGCCGACGCGGTCGCCGGGTACCGGCACTTCCGGCTGGACATCACCCGGAACAACGGGGCCTCCACCATCACCCAGCTCGCCGACGTGCAGTTCTCCACCGGCGGCGGCCAGACGCCCGCGCCGAAGGAGATGCGCACCCACACCGACCGGGGGCCGAGCGGCTCGGCGACCGCCAAGGCCGGGGTGGGCTTCACCGGGAAGCGGGCGCTGCGCTACGCCGGCCGGCACACGGCGGACGGCCCGGCCCACTCGTACAACAAGGTCTTCGACGTGGACGTGGCCGTCGGGCGGGACACCGAGCTGGCATATCGGATCTTCCCGTCCATGGCGGACGGCGACCTGGACTACGACGCCACCCATGTCGCGGTCGACCTGGTCTTCACGGACGGCACCTCGCTCAGTGAGCTGCGCGCCGTCGACCAGCACGGGTTCCCCCTCACGCCGCGTGGACAGGGCGCGGCGAAGGTGCTGTACGTCAACCAGTGGAACGACGTCGTCTCCCGGATCGGGTCGGTCGCGGCCGGGAAGACGGTGGACCGGGTCCTGGTGGCGTACGACTCCCCGAAGGGACCGGCGAGGTTCCGCGGCTGGCTCGACGACGTGACCCTGCGGGTGCGGGCGCCCGAGCGGCCGAAGGCACATCTCTCCGACTACGCGGTGACCACCAGGGGAACGAACTCCAGCGGCGGCTTCTCCCGCGGCAACAACTTCCCGGCGACGGCGGTCCCCCATGGCTTCAACTTCTGGACGCCGGTGACCAACGCGGGCTCGCTCAGCTGGCTGTACGACTACGCGCGGGCCAACAACGGGGACAACCTGCCGACCGTCCAGGCGTTCAGCGCGAGTCATGAGCCGAGCCCCTGGATGGGTGACCGGCAGACCTTCCAGGTGATGCCGTCGGCCGCCGCCGGCACCCCCGACCTGGGCCGCACGGCGCGGGCGCTGGCGTTCCGGCACGAGAACGAGACGGCCCGGCCGTACTACTACGGGGTCCGCTTCGAGAACGGGATCAAGGCGGAGATGGCGCCGACGGACCACGCGGCGGTGCTCCGCTTCACCTATCCGGGGGACGACGCGAGTGTCCTCTTCGACAACGTCACCGACCAGGCGGGCCTGACCCTCGACAAGGAGGCCGGGGTCGTCACGGGATTCTCAGATGTGAAGTCCGGGCTGTCGACGGGCGCGACCCGCCTCTTCGTGTACGGGGTGTTCGACAAGCCGGTGACCGGCGGCGACTCCGCCGGGGTCAGGGGCCACCTCCGTTTCGACGCGGGCGCGGACCGGACGGTGACCCTCCGCCTGGCCACCTCCCTCATCAGCCTCGACCAGGCGAAGGACAATCTGCGCCAGGAGATCCCGGAGGGCACCGCCTTCGAGAGGGTCCGGGACCGGGCGCGGGCGCAGTGGGACCGGCTCCTCGGCCGGGTGGAGGTCGAGGGCGCGACCCCCGACCAGCTGACCACGCTGTACTCCAACCTGTACCGGCTGTACCTCTACCCCAACTCGGGCTTCGAGAAGGTCGGTTCGACCCACCGGTACGCCTCGCCGTTCTCCCCCATGCCGGGCCCGGACACCCCGACCCACACGGGCGCGAAGATCGTCGAGGGCAAGGTGTACGTCAACAACGGCTTCTGGGACACCTACCGGACGACGTGGCCGGCCTACTCGCTGCTGACGCCGTCCCGGGCGGGCGAGCTGGTGGACGGTTTCGTGCAGCAGTACAAGGACGGCGGCTGGACCTCCCGCTGGTCCTCCCCCGGGTACGCGGACCTGATGACGGGCACCTCCTCGGACGTGGCGTTCGCGGACGCATACGTCAAGGGCGTCGACTTCGACGCGAAGGCGGCGTACGAGGCGGCCGTGAAGAACGCCACGGTCGTCCCCCCGAACCCGGGCGTCGGGCGCAAGGGCATGGCCTCCTCCCCCTTCCTCGGCTACACCGCCACCGACACCCACGAGGGCCTGTCGTGGGCGCTGGAGGGCTACCTCAACGACTACGGCATCGCCCGGATGGGCCGGGCCCTGTACGAGCGGACGGGTGAGAAGCGGTACCGGGAGGAGTCGGCGTACTTCCTCGACCGGGCGCGGGACTACGTGCAGCTGTTCGACAAGGACGCCGGGTTCTTCCAGGGGCGGGACGCCACCGGGAAGTGGCGGCTGGACTCGTCGGCGTACGACCCGCGGGTCTGGGGCCACGACTACACGGAGACCAACGGCTGGGGATACGCGTTCACCGCGCCCCAGGACAGCAAGGGCCTGGCGAACCTGTACGGCGGCCGCGCGGGGCTGGCGAAAAAGCTGGACACCTACTTCTCCACGCCGGAGACGGCCTCGCCCGACTTCACCGGCTCCTACGGCGGCGTCATCCACGAGATGACCGAGGCACGAGACGTACGGATGGGCATGTACGGCCACTCCAACCAGGTCGCCCATCACGCGATCTACATGTACGACGCGGCCGGGCAGCCGTGGAAGGCGCAGGAGAAGGTCCGCGAGGTGCTGTCCCGGCTGTACGTCGGCAGCGGCATCGGGCAGGGCTACCACGGCGACGAGGACAACGGCGAGCAGTCGGCCTGGTACCTCTTCTCGGCGCTCGGCTTCTATCCGCTGGTGATGGGCAGCGGCGAGTACGCCATCGGCTCGCCCCTGTTCACCGAGGCGACGGTCCATCTGGAGAACGGCCGGGACCTGGTGGTCCGGGCCCCGAAGAACAGCGCGAGGAACGTCTACGTTCAGGGCTTGAAGGTCAACGGCAAGACATGGCGGTCGACGTCGCTGCCGCACGCGCTGCTCGCGAAGGGCGGGCTCCTGGAGTTCGACATGGGCCCGAGGCCGTCGCGGTGGGGCACGGGTGAGAACGCCGCGCCGGTGTCGATCACCAAGGACGACAAGGTGCCGTCGCCGCGCTCGGACGCCATCGAAGGTGACGGGGAGCTGTTCGACGACACGTCGTCGACGAAGGCCACGGTGACGACGGCGGACCTGCCGGTGCCGGCCCGCACCAGGGCCGTGCAGTACACCCTGACGTCCGCCGACCGCGCCGAGGCCCCCACCGGCTGGACCCTCCAGGGCTCGGCCGACGGCACCACCTGGCGGACCCTCGACAGGCGCTCCGGTGAGTCCTTCACCTGGAACCGCCAGACCCGCGCCTTCTCCGTCCCCACCCCGAGGCCCTACCGCCACTACCGCCTGCTCCTCGACACCCGGTCGACCCTCGCGGAGGTGGAACTGCTGTCGTGACACCGAGCGCGCCAACACGGTGAGAGACCAGGGGCCCGGCGGCTCGTCGGGCCCCAACTGATTTGACGGCGTGGGACGTTGAGGGGATAGAGTGTTGTATAGACCACTCGACAACGTTGTCTGTCCGTGTCGTCGACGGTCGCCGAGCCATTCCTCCCCCGAGCCGGTCTCCCCCGTACCGGCTCGGCTCACGGACCGGGTGGGCACGCACCGCCCGCCCACCCGGTCCGCCCGAGCACCTCAGGCCCTCGCCGGAGCGCTCAGCCCCTACCCCACCCGGCAGGGCAGCGTCGTACTGGAATCGCCTCCCGGCCCTTGGACCACGTACCCGAAGGTCGCCGTCGCGCCCGGGGCCAACGAGCCGTTCCAGTTGGCGTTGTGGACCATCACGTTCTGTCCGCTGTAGGTGGCGGTGCCGCTCCAGAGGCTGTCGACCCGCTGGCCGCTCGGCAGGGTCCAGTCGACCATCCAGCCGAGCATCGGTACGTCACCGGTGTTCTTGACGACGACCTCGGACTGGTAGCCGCCGCTCCACGTGCCCGTCGTACGGCGGGTCGCGGAGCACTGGCCCGGTACCGGCTCGGTGGGGTTGCCCGGCTCCTTGACGCCGGTCACCTCGCCGTTGCCGCCGTCGAAGACGACGTCGGAGCAGGAGTAGAAGGTCTCCTGGCTGTCGGAGCGCTGCCAGACCATGTAGATGATGTGGCGGCCCGACTTGTTCGCGGGGAGCTGACCCCGCCAGGAGTAGTTGGCCTCGACCGTGCCCGGGCTGCCGTTCAGCCGCGGGTGGTCGACGCTCAGGAACGGCCGGTCCTCGATGTCGTTCCAGGTGAGCGTCTTCGTCGGGTCGAAGCCGTCCTTGGTGATGTACACGTAGAACCAGCCCGGATGCGCGGCCCACGCGTTGTACGAGAAGTCGACGTTCGCGCCGGCGGTGAGGTGGGTCAGCGGCCAGTCCCTGCTGGGTGTGTTGAAGCCGGTGAAGTTGGTGTTGCCACCGCTGCACAGCTGGCCGTCCGGGACGAAGCCCCGGGTGCGGCCGCCGCCGTCCGAGCGGAGCACCGAGAACCAGTTGTAGAACGGGGTCGTCCCGCTCGTCTGCTGTGCCGCCCGGCAGGCCGGGTTGACCGGTTTGATCTCACCGGCGTCGGTCAGCCCGTCCTGCCAGCACAGGAAGGTACGGCTGCCGGGCTTCATCGGCGTGCCGTGCGCCTCCGCCCTGCCGCTGGCGGCGGTGACGACCAGGCCGAGCGCCGGGATCGTCGTCACGAGGGCCAGCAGGACGAGCAGCAGCGCGCGGTGCCGTTCGGGCAGCCTCAATCGCGATGTTGTCATATGCATGACAAACGCTCCTTGGGTGTACGGCCTTGAGGAACGTGCGGGTGCGTGCGTACACATGAGTGGTGCGGGGCGGGAACGGTCCCCCGAGGGGCGGGTTCCGGTCCGCCGCTCGAATGGGAGCGCTCCCACCCCCACCTGCTTCGGAAGCTAGCGCGAAGTGGTTCGGTTGTAAACCGTTGGCGCGAGGAGGGGAACGTGGGCGCGGCGGAGGGCCGTCCGCCCCGGTGCACGACGGAGGGCCGCACCCCCGTCGCCGGGGATGCGACCCTCAACTGCCCTACCGGATCGCTCAGTTGCGGATCAGGTTGCGCAGCACGTACTGCATGATGCCGCCGTTGCGGTAGTAGTCGGCCTCACCGGGGGTGTCGATGCGGACGACCGCGTCGAACTCGACGCCCGTGTCGGTGGTGACCTTCACCGTGCTCGGGGTCGTGCCCTCGTTCAGCTCGGTGACGCCGGTGATGGAGAAGGTCTCCTCGCCGGTCAGACCGAGCGTGTCGGCCGACTGGCCGGCCGGGAACTGCAGCGGGAGGACGCCCATGCCGATGAGGTTCGAGCGGTGGATGCGCTCGTACGACTCGGTGATGACGGCCTTGACGCCGAGGAGCGCGGTGCCCTTGGCCGCCCAGTCGCGGGACGAGCCGGAGCCGTACTCCTTGCCGCCCAGGATGACCAGCGGGATGCCGGCGGCCTGGTAGTTCTGCGACGCGTCGTAGATGAAGGAGACCGGGCCGCCCTCCTGCGTGAAGTCGCGGGTGTAGCCGCCCTCGGTGCCCGGCGCGATCTGGTTGCGCAGGCGGATGTTGGCGAACGTGCCGCGGATCATGACCTCGTGGTTGCCTCGGCGGGAGCCGTAGGAGTTGAAGTCACGACGCTCCACACCGTGCTCGGTGAGGTACTTGCCGGCCGGGGTGTCGGCCTTGATGGCACCGGCCGGGGAGATGTGGTCGGTGGTGACCGAGTCGCCCAGCTTGGCCAGGACGCGGGCGCCGACGATGTCGGTGACCGGGGTGGTCTCCATCGTCATGCCCTCGAAGTACGGGGGCTTGCGGACGTAGGTCGACTCCGGGTCCCACTCGAAGGTGTCGCCGGTCGGGATCGACAGCGCCTGCCACTGGGCGTCGCCCGCGAAGACGTCCTGGTAGGACTTGGAGAACATGTCCTCGCCGATGGCGTTGGCGACGACGTCGTTGACCTCGGCCTCGGTCGGCCAGATGTCCTGGAGGTAGACCGGCTTGCCGTCCTGGTCGGTGCCGAGGGCGTCCTTGGTGATGTCCACCTTCATGGAGCCCGCAATGGCGTACGCGACGACCAGCGGCGGGGAGGCCAGGTAGTTCATCTTGACGTCGGGGTTGATCCGGCCCTCGAAGTTCCGGTTGCCGGAGAGGACCGAGGTGACCGCGAGGTCGTGGTCGTTGACGGCCTTGGAGACCTCCTCCGGCAGCGGGCCGGAGTTGCCGATGCAGGTGGTGCAGCCGTAGCCGACGAGGTTGAAGCCGACCTTGTCGAGGTACGGCGTCAGACCGGCCTTGTCGAAGTAGTCGGTGACGACCTTCGAGCCCGGGGCGAGGGTGGTCTTGACCCACGGCTTGCGGGTCAGGCCCTTCTCCACGGCCTTCTTCGCGACGAGCGCGGCGGCGACCATGACGTACGGGTTGGAGGTGTTGGTGCAGGAGGTGATGGCCGCGACCGTCACCGCGCCGTGGTCGATCTCGTACGACGAGCCGTCGGGCGCGGTCACGGTGACCGGGTTGGACGGGGTGCCGTTCGGGATCGTCGACGGGGCGTCGGAGCCGGGGAAGGACTCCTTGCTGGCCTCGTACTCGTCGTTGACGTAGGTGCGGACGTCCTGCTTGAACTGCTCGGCGGCGTTCGCGAGGACGATGCGGTCCTGCGGGCGCTTCGGGCCGGCGATGGAGGGGACGACCGTGGAGAGGTCGAGCTCCAGCTTCTCGGAGAAGTCGGGCTCGGCGGCCGGGTCCAGCCAGAGGCCCTGCTCCTTGGCGTACGCCTCGACGAGCGCGAGCTGCTGCTCGGAGCGGCCGGTGAGCTTCAGGTAGCTGATCGTCTCGGCGTCGATCGGGAAGATCGCGGCGGTGGAGCCGAACTCCGGCGACATGTTGCCGATGGTGGCGCGGTTGGCCAGGGAGGTGGCGGCGACACCCTCACCGTAGAACTCGACGAACTTGCCGACGACACCGTGCTTGCGCAGCATCTCGGTGATGGTGAGCACGAGGTCGGTGGCGGTGGTGCCGGGGGTCAGCTCGCCGGTCAGCTTGAAGCCGACGACGCGCGGGATGAGCATCGACACCGGCTGACCGAGCATCGCGGCCTCGGCCTCGATGCCGCCGACGCCCCAGCCGAGCACACCGAGGCCGTTGACCATGGTGGTGTGGGAGTCGGTGCCGACGAGGGTGTCGGGGTAGGCCTGGCCGTTACGGACCATGACGGTGCGCGCCAGGTGCTCGATGTTGACCTGGTGGACGATGCCGGTGCCCGGGGGGACGACCTTGAAGTCGTCGAACGCGGTCTGGCCCCAGCGCAGGAACTGGTAGCGCTCCTTGTTGCGGCCGTACTCCAGGTCGACGTTCTGCTTGAAGGCGTCGTTGGTGCCGAACTTGTCGGCGATGACGGAGTGGTCGATGACCATCTCGGCCGGGGAGAGCGGGTTGACCTTCGCCGGGTCGCCGCCGAGGGCCTTGACGGCCTCACGCATGGTGGCGAGGTCCACCACACAGGGAACGCCGGTGAAGTCCTGCATGATCACGCGGGCCGGCGTGAACTGGATCTCCTGGCTGGGCTGAGCCTGGGAGTCCCAGTTGCCGAGGGCACGAATGTGGTCGGCGGTGATGTTCGCGCCGTCCTCCGTGCGGAGCAGGTTCTCCAGCAGGACCTTGAGGCTGTAGGGCAGGCGAGCCGAGCCCTCCACCTTGTCCAGCCGGAAGATCTCGTACGACTCGTCGCCCACCTGCAGCGTGCTGCGGGCGTCGAAGCTGTTCGCCGACACGACAGTCTCCTTCATTCCATGTGCGCGTTCCACCGCATCCTGCCGCCACGCCCTCTTGGCCGGTCCGCTAAGGTAAGGCTAAGTTAGGCTCCCCTTACCGGGGTGGCGGCCGCAGTGCGCCTCGGCAGATATCTCGATGTCGAGATAACTCTAGTACATGGGCGCGGACAGGTCATGCCCGGGCGGATGTGGCGTGCGCCCATGTCCGCGGCCGGAGGGGGGCGGGCCGGTGCGTGCCGGGTGTTCCGGGGCGGGAGCGCCCGTGTCTGAAGCGGGCGAGTGGCCGCGTCCGAGGTCGGGGATGGGCGTGTCCGAGCTCCGCAGGTGGTGGCGTCTGCGGGTGGCGACCGGCTGGGACCGCGGTCGGCGGGCGGGCGGCGGCTACGGCTACGCCCGGATGAGCGGCTGGGACCGCGGTCGGGGGGCGGCGGCCGGGTTAGCGGCTGGGACCCCGGTCAACGGACGGGCAGCGGCGGCCGGAGAGCGGCTGGGACCCCGGTCAACGGACGGTCAGCGGCGGCCGGAGAGCGGCTGGGACCCCGGTCAACGGACGGGCAGCGGCGGCCGGAGAGCGGCTGGGACCGCGGTCAACGGACGGGCAGCGGCGGCCGGAGAGCGGCTGGGGCCGCGGTCAGCGGGCCGCGGCTACGGCCGGATGAGCCGTGATGTCCGCGGGCGGGGACGGCAGACGATGAGCCGGCCGCGGTGTGTTCCGGCGAACTCCGTGTGTTCGGCCATCAGTTCGCCGAGTCGGGGTATCCGGAAGGCGTCAGTGACCCTTCGAGGGGAGGCTTGCATGCCGCTCACCTTTCGCAAGAGCTTCCGGATCCTGCCGGGCGTGCGCCTGAACATCAACAAGCGCTCGTGGTCCATCACCACCGGTGGCGACCACGGGCCACGCCACACCCGCAGCAGCACGGGACGCCGTACGACCTCCATGGACCTGCCCGGCCCCTTCGGCTGGCGCCGCACACGCTCGACCCGGTCACGCCGGGGGTGAACGGGGAGGGGGCGGCGGTCGGGAGAGCCGCGCCGCACCCTCCCAGGTGCGACCCGTCGACCGTCGCGGGCGGCCAGGGTCATCGCACGACCTGACCCGTCGCCCGGGCCAGACCGGTGGCGGCCCGGTGCGCCGTACCCTCGTGTCCGCCTCTCCCGACCCCCGTGTCGGCCTCTTCCCCCCCGTGTCCGCCTCTTCCGACCGCCCCGTCGGTCTCGCGGGCCCGGCGAGTTCAGCTCGCCGGGCCCCTCCCGCTTCGGCCGTTCCTCGTCGTGCGCCGCGGGAGCGGACGCGTGAGGGCGGCGGGACCGGGCAGCGCCCCCTCCCCCGTGTGGGGCCCTGCCCGTGCCGTGCCGCCCTCCTCGCGGCACCCCTATTTGCGCTGGCCGGCGGCCCACGCGGCGACGACGGTGACGATGACCGCGGCCGCCCCACCCGCCATGAGGTCCAGCCCCGCGCGGCGCCTCGCGTCGTGCTCGCGGCGCCCGTGCAGCAGCGCCGCCAACGGCACGCCGAGGAAGGCGACCGCGATGACGACCACGCCGAGCACCACGCTCCACGGTGCGGGCGCGGCCGCGACGGCGACCGCCCCCATCGCGCCGGCCAGGGTCACGAGATGGCGGGCCACCCACACTCCCCCGATGTGTGCCTGGCCCCCCTTCGTGTCCTCGCCGCCGCCCGCACCGGACCTTCGTTCCGCGGGCGTGCCGTCGCGTTCCGCGACCGCCGGACCCGCGCGACGGCCGGTGGCGGCACCGACCGTATGAAGGCCCCCTTCGCCCCCCACGGCGTCGGCGCGGTGGTGGACGACGAGTTCCTCGTGAACGACGAGTTCCTCGTCCTGTACGCCGTCGGCCAGGTGATAGGCCACCAGTTCGGCGTCGGCCTCCTTCAACTGGCCGACGAGCGCCGTCATGGCCTCGTTCTCCGATTCATCCATTCGAACCCCTTTTCCCCCGATCGTTGGGCTTGCCAGGGCCCGGGTAAGGCCCGCCCGGGGATCACGGTCTCTGGTCGCCTCCGCGGCTCGGGCCCGGGCCCGTCCGGGCGAAGGCCACCGGAATCCGTGATCCCCGTACGCGCGCTACCCGCGGTGGCGCCGCTGCCTCCCCGGGGCCCGGGCACCCTGGCGTGCCAGGTGCCGTCCGATCTTCCGTTCCGCCTTGTTGAGGGTGGCGGCGACCGTGCCCGGACGGATGCCGAGGATGTCGGCGGTCTCGTCCAGCGTCATCTCCTTGACCCGACGCAGCCAGAAAACCTCGAACTGGCGCTCCGTCAACAGCTCTCTGACCATGCGGAGCGCGCGGCGGACCTCGTCGCGGCGGATGACCTGCTCCGCGGTGGTGTCACCGGTGGCGCGGTCGGGGAACCGTTCGACGGGGACCTCGCGCGGATGGGTGCGCCGCAGGTCGGCGATCTGGTTGCGGACCGCGCGGATGGTGTAGCCGATGGCGGCCTTCTCCGCGAGCGGCGGCACGCGGGTGACCGCCGCGTGGCTCGCCACTTTGGCGAAGTAGCGGGCGTCCGGCGCGCCGACGCCCCGCGCCACGGCGTACGCGAAGCCCTCGGCCTCCAGCCTCGACCCCTGTTCGGGGGTGAGGGAGCGCGGCGGGCCGGCGTCCGGCTCCGTACGGGGGTCCGGCACAGCGGCGGGAGGCGTGGTGGGCGGCACGGCGGCGGGCGGCGGCACCGCGACGGCGTCCGGGACGGCGGCCCCGACCAGCGCCGCCGCGCCGTCACGCGCCGCCACGGGACTCGGCACGTCGCCGTCGTCCGCCGCCGGACCGGCGTCCGTCCCGGTCTCGCCGCGCCGCTGTGGACCCGGCACCGGGGCGGCCGGCGGCGTGGTCTCGCACGGGACCCCGTCCACCGGCTCGGGTACCAGTCCGGTCATACTTCCTCCTGGTGTTGCGGAGCTTGTGCTGCGGGTTGTTTCACTGGGGAATCGGGACAGCCGGACGGTTGTCTTTACGCCCCGCGCCGAATGCCGCCCCGCAGGGCGCAACTCGCTTCGCGTCAAGGGAAGTTCACCCCACCGAGCGGCGCACTCGGGCGCGCCGGGAAGCACGTACGCGGCGCGCGAGCCTGGTCGCGGCCACGAAGAGCGCCGTCGCCAGCGCCACCCCCGCGGAGGCCATGGAGCCGTCGTGCACCACCGCGTACTGGTGGACCGCGGACGCCAGCGCCCCTGTGCCGCCGACCGCGAACAGCCCGGCGGCGGTGGCACAGCCGCTCTCCATCCGCCGGTCCAGGCGGTCCAGACGGGCCGCCATCTCGGCGAGTTCGGCGTTGGAAGGCCGCGTTCCGGCGGGGCGGGACGGGAGGTTCGTCATGGTGGGCTCCTGGCGTCGGGGACCGTCACGGCATCGCGGCCGGGCTCGGCCCGTGCGACGTCCGCACCCTCAATCGCCGTTCGGAGCACACTTCCGTTACCCCTCCGGGGAGAAGTGGCATCCCTCACACGGGAGTACGGGCGCCACCGGGCGACCTCCCACCCGAACAGCCCACCCGGACGTCATGCGCATCTCATATCTGAGATAGCCTCACCGCATGACCGACGACTACCTCGTACGCATCGGCAGGCTCATCCGTGACGCCCGACAGCATCGTGGCTGGACACAGTCGCAGTTGGCGGAGGCTCTGGGGACGAGTCAGAGCGCGGTGAACCGTATCGAGCGCGGCAACCAGAACATCAGCCTTGAGATGATCGCTCGCATCGGTGAGGCCCTGGACAGCGAGATCGTCTCGCTGGGGTACGCGGGTCCGATGCATCTGCGGGTGGTCGGCGGGCGCCGGCTCTCCGGTTCGATCGATGTGAAGACCAGCAAGAACGCGTGTGTCGCACTGCTGTGCGCCTCCCTGTTGAACAAGGGGCGCACGGTACTGCGCCGGGTGGCCCGGATCGAGGAGGTGTACCGCCTGCTGGAGGTGCTCGGCTCCATCGGCGTCCGCACCCGCTGGATCAACGACGGCGTCGACCTGGAGATCGTGCCCCCGGCCCAGCTGGACCTGGCGGCGATCGACGCGGAGGCGGCCCGCCGCACCCGGTCGATCATCATGTTCCTCGGTCCGCTGCTGCACCGCATGGACCACTTCAAGCTGCCGTACGCGGGCGGCTGCGACCTCGGTACGCGGACCATCGAGCCGCACATGATCGCACTGCGCCGGTTCGGGCTGGACATCACCGCGACCGAGGGCCTCTACCACGCCGAGGTGGACCGGTCCGTGACGCCGGGCCGCCCGATCGTGCTGACCGAGCGCGGCGACACGGTGACCGAGAACGCGCTGCTCGCCGCGGCCCGCCACAACGGTGTGACCGTCATCCGCAACGCCTCGTCCAACTACATGGTCCAGGACCTGTGCTTCTTCCTGGAGGCGCTCGGCGTCCGGGTCGAGGGCATCGGCACGACCACGCTCACGGTGCACGGTGTGCCGCACATCGACGCGGACGTCGACTACTCCCCCTCCGAGGACCCGGTCGAGGCGATGAGCCTGCTCGCCGCGGCGGTCGTCACCGAGTCGGAGCTGACGGTGCGCCGGGTGCCGATCGAGTTCCTGGAGATCGAGCTGGCGGTCCTGGAGGAGATGGGCCTCGACCACGACCGCACGACGGAGTACTTCGCCGACAACGGCCGTACGCGCCTGGTGGACCTCACCGTCCGGCCCTCGAAGCTCCAGGCGCCGATCGACAAGATCCACCCGATGCCGTTCCCCGGCCTGAACATCGACAACGTCCCGTTCTTCGCGGCCATCGCCGCCGTCGCCCAGGGCAAGACCCTCATCCACGACTGGGTGTACGACAACCGGGCGATCTACCTCACCGACCTCAACCGCCTCGGCGGCCGCCTCCAACTCCTCGACCCGCACCGGGTCCTCGTCGAGGGCCCGACCCGCTGGCGCGCGGCCGAGATGATGTGCCCGCCGGCCCTGCGCCCCGCCGTGGTCGTCCTCCTCGCGATGATGGCCGCCGAGGGCACGTCCGTCCTCCGCAACGTCTACGTCATCAACCGCGGTTACGAGGACCTCGCGGAGCGCCTCAACACGGTGGGGGCACAGATCGAGACCTTCAGGGACATCTGAGCGGCGTACGGCCGGGACCGCCGTCAGCCGGGGAGTCGCGCGACGGGAAGTCGCGCGACTGGGCGACGGGGGCGGTGGCCGGGGCGGCCGGATCGCTGGTAGGGATGGCCCTGGGGGAAGGCACACGAGCCGCCCCTGGCCCGGCCGACCGCCACCCGATACCCGCCGCCCCGCGAACGTCAGCTCTTGTCGAGCATCTTGTTCATCTGCTTGATCTCGGCGGTCTGGGCCGTGATGACGTCCTCGGCGAGGTCGATCGCGGGAGCGTACTCCCCTTCCGCCTGCTCGGTCTCGGCCATCTCCACGGCACCCTCGTGGTGCTCGACCATCAGCTTCAGGAACTTCTCGTCGAAGGCCGCGCCGGACGCCTTCTCCAGGGCGGCCATGTCCTCCGCGCTCATCATGCCGGGCATGCCGGACGCCATGTCGTGACCCATGCCGGCCATGTCCTCGGGGACCTTCTCGCCCCAGGCGGTGAGCCAGCCGGACATCGTCTCGATCTCCGGGGCCTGGGCACCCTTGATCTTGGTGGCGAGTTCCTTGACCTCCGGTGAGGCGGCGCGGCTGTCGGCGAGTTCGGCCATGTCCACGGCCTGCCGGTGGTGCTGGATCATCTCCTCGGCGAAGCCGACGTCCGCCTTGTTGTGGCCGCCCGCCCCGGCCTTGCCGGACGAACCGGCCTTGGGGGAGCCGGACTCGGAGGCCATCGAGCCCATGTCGTGGCTGTCACCGTCGCTGTCGCCGCCGCACGCGGTCAGGACGAGGGCGGCGGCACCGGCGGTGACGGTGAGGGCGGCACGACGGAGGAATCCGCGGGATGCGGTCATGGTGGTACTCCTGCGTTGGTTCGGATCGAGAAGCCGGAAGGGGGGCGTTCCGGGGCACGGCGCCGGCCCGGTGGGCGCGCGGCGGCGTGCGGGCTTCTCTAGATCCGCAGGAGTTGGAGTTCGGCGAGGGTCGGTGGCGCGCGGCCGCCTTCGGGGCCGGAGCCCGTCAACGACGCCCAAGCGTGCGCCCGTTCGGCCCACGTCACCACGTCGGGCACCAGCACCGGCACCACGGCCGGGGTCTGGCCGACGGATGCCGAGGCGCAGGTCGGGTCCGCGTGGTGCAGGTGTCCCGTGCCGCCGTCGGTGTCGTGACCGCACGCCCCGGGCATCGACACCCGAACGGGCGCCTCCGCGCCCGCGCGCGTCGCGCTCGCCGTCATGCGGTCGTGTCCGGCGGCGGCTTCGTGGGGCGCGGGGACAGGTCCGAGACCGTGCATGCCGAGCAGGCCCAGCAGCAGCCCGCACACCAGAAGGCCGCGGGCCCGCAGGGGCTGGCGCGGCCGGCGGTGCGGCGTTCCGAGGCCGATCACGGCCCCGTCGTGGGCACGGTTCATGGGTCCCTTGTGTGTCGTGACGACCCCTGCGGGCAGGGCCGTCAGTTCTACTAACCTACTATGGACTTACGTATCCGTTGTGCACGTCGGGTGGGACGAGGGAGTCAGGGCATGCGCCGGCTGGGGGAACTGGAAGCGGAGATCATGGACCGCCTCTGGACGTGGAACCGTCCCGCGACGGTGCGCGAGGTCGTCGACGACATCAACCTGACCCGGCCCGTGGCCTACACGACGGTGATGACGGTCACCAACATCCTCTACAACAAGGGCTGGTTGCTGCGCGGCAAGCAGGGCCGAGCGTGGCTCTACTCACCCGTCCGCAGCCGCGAGGCGTACGCCGCCGCGCTGATGGAGGACGGTCTGGGCGCGAGCAAGGACCGCCCGGCCGCGCTGGTCCACTTCGTGGAGAACATGACCGAGGAAGAGGTGGCCGCCCTGCGCAAGGCCCTGCGGACCATGGGACGACAGGCGAAGCCGTGAACGCGACGCCCGTCCTGGTCGCCTACACGGCCCTGGTGGGCTTCGTCGCGCCGCCGCTGCTCGTGCGGGCCGACTGGCCGCACCGGGCGCCCGCCGCCGCCCTCGCGGTCTGGCACGCGCTGGCCCTGTCGTTCGCGCTGGGCGTCGCGCTGACCGCGTACCACCTGGCCATGCCCGCCGGGCATCCGCACGCGGGACTGCTGGGTCTGCTGCACTCCTGCGGGCTGGCCGTCCTCGGGAGCGGCGCCGATCCGCGGACCGCCGCCCGGGTCGCCGTGGCCCTGCCCGCCTCGCTGGGCCTCGCCCTGGCGGGGAGCTTCGCCTTCCACGCCGTACGGGCCCGCCGGGCGCGGGCGCGGCACCGGCGGGCGGTGGATCTGGTGGGGCGCCGGTCGGACCGGCTGGGTGCCGTCGTCCTGCCGTACGACGTGCCCGCCGCCTACTGTCTGCCGGGTCGCTCGCCCCGGATCGTGGTCAGTGACGGGGCCGTCCGTGAGCTGACGGCCGAGCAGCTCGGTGCCGTGCTGGAGCACGAGCAGGCCCATGTCACGGGCCGTCACCATCTGGTGCTGGCCGCCGCGGAGGCGTTCCACTCCGTCTTCCGCCTGCTGCCCGTGGCCCGCCATGTCCGGGAGCAGACGGCGCTGCTGCTGGAGTTGGTCGCCGACGACCGCGCGCTGCGCGGGCATTCCCGCGAGGCCCTGGCGACCGCGATGTACGAGATGGCGGCGGCCCGGGCACCGCGGGGCGCGTTCGGGGCGGGCGGCCGGGCGGTGCTGATCCGGATGCGGCGCGTACTCGGCCCGCCCCGGGCTCCCCACCGGGCGCTGTCCCCCACCATGGCCGCCCTGGCGGTGACGGTGCCGCTGCTGCCCCTGCTCGCCACCTGCCCACCCGGCCTCACCTGATCCCCCCGCCGCGCGTCCGGCCTCGGCCTCGGCAACCGCCTCCGACCGGCTGTCCGCCACGGTCGCGGCCGACCTGCGCCCGGCCCGCCGGTCTGCCCGGCCTGCCTCGGCTGCCCCACACACCTCCCGCTCCCTGGTCGCGTCCGCCCTCCCCTCCGCCCCTCGTCCGCCGCTTCTGCCCCTCACGTGATCCGGCGAGCCACGAGCGTGGTCACGTGGAGGAGGTGCTCCAGCGGGCCGCGGCGGAAGCACCGGGTCCACAGGGTCGCGAACAGCATGGCCGTCGCCGTGAACGCGAGCAGCGCGAGCAGCGCCGGGACGGTCTCCTCCTCCATGCCGACGGCGCGGATCGCGAGGATGTGCAGGACGTACGCGGTCAGCGCGATCGTGCCGACCGCGGTCACCGGGGCGGCCCATCGGGTGAGGCGTGGCATCCGGTCGGTGACGGCGAGGCACGCGGCCAGCACGGCGAGCGCGACGCCCGTGTTGCCGAGGACCGAGAAGGTCGTCTGGCTGTGGGGCGCGCCCACCAGCAGCCACGCCGGCGGGGTGTGGTCGAGGAGTTCGCCGACCGTGTCGGACCACCAGGCCGAGGCGCCCGCGTCGCCGTCCGTCGCGGCGGCGACGGTGGCCCGCGCGTGGGGTACGAGGGTCAGGGCCAGCCAGGAGCCGCCGTGGCCGAGCACGGCCAGGGCGCCGCCGGTGAGGGCGAGGCGGACGCGGACCGTGCTCCGGGCGACGTCGAGCCGGGCCACCGCCATGCCCGCGACGACGAACGGCATCCATGTGAGCACCGGGTACTCCCCGGTGAACAGCAGCTCGACGACGCCGTCCGTGTCGCCGGTCCGGGCCAGCGGGTCCACGGCGATGACGGTGTCGGCCCAGGTGCCCTCGTCGATGGACCGGCGGACCGCGTACAGCGCCTGGGGCATGACCAGCGCGCCCGTCGCCGCGACGACGGCGAGCGGCACGGCGTCCAGCCGGTACAGCGGCAGGACGGCGAGGAAGATCAGGGCGTAGAAGGCGAGGATCACGTCGACGTCGGTGTCCAGGGCGGTCAGGGCGAGACCGAGGGCGAGCAGGACGGCCGAGCGGATGACGATCCTGCCCACGGCCTGCCGTCCGGGCCGCCCGGTCCTCGGGTGCGGGTGGCCGGTGATGAGGACGAGCGAGAAGCCCGCGAGCAGGGCGAAGAGCGCGGAGGAACGGCCGCGGGCCAGTTCCAGGACGAAGCCGAGGGGGCCGCCCACGGCGGGGTCCGGTCCGACATGGGCGGCGTACATGCCGAGGACCGCGAGGCCCCGGGCCAGGTCGACGCCGACGAGTCGCCCCGTCGGTGGCGGGGCGCCGGGGACGGCGGTCGGGCGGCCCGCCTGCGTGGGCGGGGCGGGCGGTGGCGGGTTGGGTGTCATGGACCTCAGCGTCGGTAGCGGGGCGGGCCGCGGCCCATCCGGCGGGCGGCCGGAGTCGCCCCCGCCGACCGGCCGGAGCCGCCCCCGTCGCGCGCCGCGCTCCCGCACCACCCCGGCCGGACGGAACCCGCGGGCGGCAGCCGCCGTCACAGGGTTCCGACGGCGGCCCCGGGGTGAGGGGAGCTCAGGTGATCCGCGTCATGGTGGTCGACGACGAGGCCCTCCTCCGTACGGGGTTCGAGCACATCCTCGACACGGCGGACGACATCGAGGTCGTGGCGGCGGTCGGCGGTGGCCGGGCGGTCGCCGTGGTGCGGGAGCTGTGCCCCGACGTGGTGCTGCTCGACATCCGGATGCCGGACGTGGACGGTCTCACCGTCCTGGCGGAGCTGCGCCGGCTGCCGGACCCGCCGGTCGTCGCCATGCTGACGACGTTCGACATGGACGAGTACGTGGCGGCCGCGCTGCGCTCGGGTGCGGCGGGGTTCCTGCTGAAGGACACCGACCCCGAGCAGCTCCCGCATCTCGTCCGCACGTTGGCGGACGGCGGGGTCGTCCTGGCGTCCCGGGTCACCCGCACGGTCGTGGCCGGCTATCTCGACGGCGGCCCGCGGCGGGAGGCCGTCCACCGCGTCGCGGGGCTGACCGAGCGGGAGCGTGCCGTGCTCGTCCTCCTCGCCGAGGGCCTGTCCAACACCGGCATCGGGACCCGGCTGAACCTGAGCACGGGCACCGTCAAGGACCACGTCAGCGCCGTCCTCGGCAAACTGGCGGTGGGCAACCGTGTCCAGGCGGCCCTGCTCGCCGAGCGCGCCGGTCTGCTGCGGGCACGGCGGGACGGGGAGGCGGGGTGAGGCGGTGGCCCGCGGTCCGGTCGTACCGTCCGCCGGCGGCGCTGTGGGACACCGTCCTGGTGGCGGCGGCCCTGGTGGACGTCCGGATCCACTTCACGCCGGACGAGGAGCCGCGCATGGTCTGCGCCCTGCTCGCCGCCCTCGTCCTGCCGGCCCGCCGCCGACTGCCGTCGCTGACGTTCCTGCTCGCCCTGCCGTCCGCGCTGGTCTCCGACGCGGTGTTCGCCACGCTGGCCGCGCTGTACACCCTCGCCTCCCTGTCCAGGCACCGGGTCCTGCCGGCCGGGTGCGCGCTGGCGTACGCCGCCTGCGACCTGACCTGGTGGTCGTGGCCCTCGCCGGAGTTCCTCGAACCGCACGAGAGTTCGGCGCTCGTGACGGTCACCTACAGCGTGGCGACGGGGGCCGCCCCCGTCTTCCTCGGCCGGCTCGTCCAGGCCCGCCGTGAGCTGTCGCTGCGGCTCGACGAGATCTCGGAGGCCCGCGAGCACGAGCGCCTGCTGCTGGCCCAGGGCGTACTGGCCCGGGAACGCGCGCAGCTCGCCCGGGAGATGCACGACGTGGTGTCCCACCAGGTCAGCCTGATCGCCGTGCGGGCCGGGGCGCTCCAGGTCGGCAGCCGGGACCCCGGGACGAGGGAGGCGGCGGCCACCATCCGGCGGCTGAGCGTGCAGACGCTGGAGGAGCTGCGGCACATGGTGAGCGTGCTGCGCGCCTCCGGCAGCCGCCCCACCGAGCTGACCCCGCAGCCGTCCCTGGCCGACCTACGCCGCCTCGTGGACTCCAGCGGCATCGAGGCCGAGCTGCGCACCGACCTGCCGGACGACCTCGCGCCCGCCGTGCAGCGCGCGGTGTACCGCACCGTCCAGGAGGCCCTGACCAACGTACGCAAGCACGCCCCCGGCGCCACGGCCACGATCCACGTTGGGCACCGGGGCGGCACCGTGCACGCCACCGTCGCCAACACGGCCCCCACCCGCCCGGCCCTCCCCCTCCCCGGCGCCCACCACGGCCTGGTGGGCCTGCGCCAGCGCGCCGAACTCCTCGGCGGCACGGTCACCTCGGGCCCCACACCCGACGGCGGCTACACGCTCCGCCTGGAACTCCCGGTCGAGGCGGCGACCTGACCCCCGGACGGCGCCGTCACGCCGTCACGCCCTCACGCCGTCATCATCAGCAGCATCGTCGCCATCGAGCCGCCCATGCCGATGTGACCGGCCAGGCGGGCGTTCGGCGCCGAGAGCACCGCGGGCGTACGGGCGGCGCGGCGGTGACGGGCCCTCGGGGCGGGCGGCACGGATGCCGCGACCGGGCCGCGCAGATGGGCCCGTACCGCCAGGGCCACGAAGACCACGAAGTAGGCGGCCAGCGCCCAGAAGGCGACGCGCCACAGGACGGCGGAGCCCGATGACGCGGCGGCCTCGGTCACCCCGTGGCCGCCGCCCTCGCCCGCCATGCCGGCCATCGCCCCGTGGCCGTGCCCGTGTCCGGAAGCGCCCAGGGCGAGGCTCGGTCCGGTGCTCTCGCCGGGCATGGCCAGGGTCATGAGCACCATGGCCGCGCTTCCGATCACGAGATGCGCCCCGTGCCCCAGCTGCCTTATCCCGCCCCGCCTGACGTGGCGTACGGAGAGGGCCACGCCCCCGAGGCAGAACAGAGCGAAGACCACCGCCCACCACAGGCCGTACGTGCCGTAGTGGAGGGCCGTCGGGGGCGCCGCCATCACGGCCATGCCCGCGCCCATGGCGACCTCGGCTCCCGCCTCGAACCGGGCCCAGCCGTCGACCAGCGCCATCCGGACGAGGTTCCCGAGGGCCGCCCCCGCTCCCAGCACCACCAGCGTCCAGCCCAGAAGGTGTCCCGTCACATCCCCACCACCGCTCGTCGACCACTACGTATCTCCTTAGTACGTGCAGGGCGGCGATCCGACTCAGCGAGGTACTCGGAAGTACACAGCGGAAGGGCCCGACACGGACGCCCGCACCCCTCGCCATATACCCCCTAGGGGTATAGCCTGCTGGTGTCAGGACGGAGCACCACGGACGAAGGACGGGGATGACAGGTCATGGACCACAGCGCTCACCATGGCGGCGACGCGCACGGCCACGCCGCGCACGAGGCACACGCAGGGCACGCCGATCACGCGATGGCCCCCGGCGGGCACGGCGGAGCCTCCTGGGGCACGGCGGTGAAGGCGACGCTGCACTGCCTGACCGGGTGCGCCATCGGGGAGATCCTCGGGATGGTCGTCGGCACGGCCCTGCGATGGGGCAACGCGCCGACGATGGTGCTGGCCATCGCCCTCGCGTTCGTCTTCGGGTACTCCTTCACCCTGTTCGCGGTACGCCGCGCGGGCCTGGACCTGCGGGGCGCGATCAAGGTGGCGCTGGCCGCCGACACCGTCTCCATCGCCGTGATGGAGACGGTCGACAACGCGATCATCGCCCTGACTCCGGGAGCGATGGACGCCCACCTCTCCGACGGGCTGTTCTGGTCGGCGCTCCTCGGCGGGTTCGTGGTCGCGTTCCTGATCACCACGCCGGTCAACAAGTGGATGATCGGTCGCGGCAAGGGCCACGCCGTCGTCCACGCCTACCACTGACGCCCCCCTCCCGCCTCCTTCCGCCGCCCCGGCCCCGGTGGCCCGAGGGGGCGCGGCCGGCGCCGAACGGGTGGTCAAGGGAGGTCGCGGGCAGCCGGTTTCACCCGGCTGAGCGCCTTGAGTGGTGGCGAGCGGAAAACCGACTGACGGTTGATCACGTCAAGGCCGGGTCCCTTCAGCTGATGAAGCACCAGCTGCCCGGTCATGGCGGAAGGACCATCAAATGCGTTCAGCCCGCATGCTTTTTGCGACAGCGGCGGCCACGGCCGTCCTCGCCATCACCGCTCCCGGCGCCTACGCCGGCGGGGACGAGTGGGACCGCGAGGACCACGGGTACAGCAAGGAGCACCACAAGGACGGCGTGCACGACGGCCCGCGCGGCGGCGTTCACACCGGTGGCGGCGCCCTGGCCACCGCCCAGAACGGCGAGTGGAGCTCCGAGGACAAGGGCCACAAGGCCTGGGGCGAAGAGGACAAGCAGAAGGGCGAGGAGAGCGGCTACGACAAGGAGTCATGGAAGGACGACAGTGACAAGGAGTCCTGGAAGGGCGACCACGACAAGGGCGGCTGGAAGGGCGACCACGACAAGCCGCGGGGCGGCATGCACACCGGCGGCGGCGCGCTCGCCTCACCGACCATGACCGCCGGCGGGCTGGCGATCCTCGCCGTCGCGGGCACCGGCATGTACGCCCTGCGTCGCAAGAACATCGGCGGAAACGCGGCCTGACCATGCCCGGCGCGATATCCGGCCCGATAGCGGCCGCGGCCGTCACACCGTACATCGTGTGGCGGCCCGGCCGCCCGGCTCCCGTCCCCCGCCCCGCCCGTTCCGCTGCCGTGCCTTGTGAGGTGGTGTCCAATGGCAGCCCATCCCCCCTACCCCGGCGGCACCGGTCCGGAACCGACCCGCCGCCGACCGAACGTGACCGTAGTGGTCGCCCTGGGCCTGCTGATCGTCTCCCTGATCCTCTTCGGCCGCGAGGGCTCCTCGCCCGACGCCTCCCCACCGCCGGACGCCCGGCACGCCCCGCAGGCCACGACGCCACCTCCGTCCGCCACGGCCTCCTCCCCCTCCGTCCGAACGACGAGCCGACCCCTCCCCCGGTCGCGCCCGGTGCGGCTGCGCATCCCGAAGATCTCCGTCGACGCCCCCTTCACCCCGTTGAAGATCGGCGCCACGGGGCAACTGGAAGCCCCGCCCCCCAACGACGTCAACCTGGTGGGCTGGCACTCCGACGGCGCCACGCCGGGCGAGACGGGCACGGCGATCATCGCCGGGCACGTCGACACGGCCACGTCCCCGGCCGTCTTCGCGCGACTCGGCACCCTCGCCAAGGGCGATGTCTTCGATGTCGTACGGGCCGACGGGCGCAAGGCGAACTTCGTCGTCGACGACGTGGAGACGTTCGCCAAGGACAACTTCCCGGACGAGCGCGTGTACGCCGACACGAACCGCCCCGAGGTCCGGCTGATCACCTGCGCCGGAGCCTACGACCACTCCGCCAAGGACTACACCGACAATCTGGTGGTCTTCGGGCACCTCACCTGAGCCCGGCGGATCCCGGCCCACGACAGGGCCGGGCACAGCGGTGGGAGCGCACCCCGCGCCCGGCGAACGGCAGGTGACGGACTGTCCAAAACCTTTCCCGCGGTCGGCCAAGAACGATTCAACGGCCGACCATGATTGATCAACATTCGTCCATGATTCCGCAAGGCGAACGTTCGGACGTTTGGCCGGACGTACGTTCCTCCGCGTGAACTCTGACCAAGCACCTCACAGAGGCGACGACGCCGTGGCGTCCGGTTCCGCCGACGGCCCGATATCCCTCATGCGGCCCCGTGGGCGCCGGTCGCTGCTGCGCGCCGCGCTCGCCGGCACCGCCGTCATCGGTGGCGGACTCGCGGTCGGCTCCTTCCCCGCCGAAGCGGAACCCCGCTCCCGAACCACGCGCTCCACCCCGGCCGCCACCCCCACCCGGCCGGACACCCCCGAGCAGGCGCTGAAGGAACTGTCGAAGGGGAACCGCCGGTGGCGGACCTTCCACGAGCGGCACCCCCACGAGGACGGCACCACCCGCAAGACCCTGACGACCGGTCAGCACCCCTTCGCGCTGATCCTCGGCTGCATCGACTCCCGCGTCCCCCCGGAGCTGGTCTTCGACCAGGGCCTCGGTGACCTCATGACCGTGCGCAGCGCGGGCGAGGTGCTGGACGAGGCGGTGCTCGGCAGTGTCGCGTACGGCGTGCTCGAACTGGACATCCCGCTGGTGGTGGTGCTCGGCCACCAGTCCTGCGGGGCCGTGAAGGCGGCGGTCCAGGCGGACAGCACCGGTGAGAAGCTGCCGGCCCACATCCAGTACGTGGCCGACCAGATCCGCCCGGCGATCGACCACCACGTGGAGGGCGACGCCCGTGTGGCGGCGACCATCGACGCGAACGTCCGGCTGGTCCGCTCGAAGCTGGCGGCCGAGCCCGACCTCGCCGCGAAGGTGAAGACGGGCAAGGTGGCCATCGTCGGCGCCCGCTACGACCTGACCACCCAGCGGGTGCACCTGCTGAAGTAGTCCGCCGCGAGACGGACGGAAGGGGCCCCGGCGCAGATTCCGCCGGGGCCCCTTCGGCGTGCTGGGGCTCAGCCCTTGACGAGGGTGATGTCCTGCTGACGGGCGGCATGGAAACGGGGCAGCGGCAGTCCTTCGCCGGACACTTCCATGACGGTCGCCTCCACCCGGGCCGGCCCCGGCCGGAAGCGGCCCGGCGCGGCCTTGTCGGTGTTGGTCCACGCGTGGTCGGCGCCGTCGCAGATCGCCACGGATCCGCCGACCCCTTCGCGGACCGGGCTGTCGCCCTGCTGCAGTGACGACGAGACGAAGACGGGCCCGCCGCCGCCGAGGCAGCGGTAGGTGCCCGACAGGGTGAGGGTGCCGTCGGGGGCGACCTTTCCGATGGCGTCGACCGTCACCGTCTCGAACGGTTCGGCCGTGGCGTCGGCGGACGGTGCGGCGGCGCACAGCAGCAGCGCGGCGCCGGCGGCCGGGCCGAGCACCCGGCGGACGCGGGAAGCGGGCATGGGATGACCTCCTTGGCTGGGCTTACAGAGGTACCGGCCAGGCCGTGCGGCACCGGCGATCGTCACCCCTCCGTCGGCGCGTCGCCTCCACCGTTGCCCGTACACCGCCGCGTTGTGTCCGCGTCGTGTCACAGGACGTCCGGGTGTTGTCACGTCTCGCCGCGACGCCTTGTCGAGAAGTTCCGAGGGCGTGCATCGTCAGTACTGCGAGGCGGTGACTCGCCGCCGGCACTCACAATGACGTGGAGGTGCGCCATGTGTTCACACCAGCCCCAGTGCCCCGCGGCCGACAGCACGAACGCCGACGCCGCGCACATCGTGGCCTTCCACCCCGAGCAGGGCTGGAACCTGCTGTGCAACGGAGCGATCGTCTTCGACGACACCGGTGAGATCCTCCCCGACGGCCGTGTCGTCGCCCCGAGCCGTCTCGCCGTCGCCGCCTGAGACGCCGAATGACTTACGCGCCACGCCCTACGTCCGATGCTTCTCGGGCTGCGGCAGGACCGCGAAACCGTCCAGTTCCACCAGGGCCCGCTCGTCCCAGAGCCTGACGACACCGACGACCGCCATGGCGGGATAGTCCCGCCCCGCCAGCCTCCGCCACACCTGGCCGAGCCGCGACACATGGGCGCGGTAGTCGGCGACGTCCGTGGCGTAGACGGTGACGCGGGCCAGGTCGGCCGGTGTGCCGCCGGCGGCCTCCAGCGCGGTCAGCAGATTGCCGAGCGCCCGCTCGAACTGCTCGACCAGCGTCTCCCCCACGACCTTGCCGTCCGCGTCGAGCGCGGTCTGGCCCGCCAGGAAGACCACCCGTCCCCCCGTGGCCACCACCGCGTGCGAGAAACCGGTGGGCGGCGACAGCTCCGCCGGGTTCACCCGTTCGATGCTCATGAGGACGGCTCCTGTTCCCCGGTCCGGGCGTACAACTCCTTGGCGATGACGGCCCGTTGCACTTCGCTCGCCCCTTCGTAGATCCGTGGCGCCCGTACCTCCCGGTAGAGGTGTTCGAGAAGATGGCCGCGTCGCAGTGCCCGGGCGCCGTGCAGTTGGACGGCCGCGTCGACGACGTACTGGGCGGTCTCCGTGGCGAGCAGCTTCGCCATCGCCGCGCGGCCGGGGACGTCCGGGGCACCGGAGTCGTACGCCGTGGCCGCCGCGTAGACCATGAGTCGGGCGGCCTCCGTGCGCAGCGCCATCTCGGCGACCTGGTGGGCGACGGTCTGGAGGTCGCGCAGCTTCCCGCCGAAGGCCTCGCGCCGGGCGGTGTGGACGAGGGTGGCGTCGAGGGCGGCCTGGGCCATGCCGACCGCGAAGGCGCCCACGCTGGGGCGGAACAGGTTGAGGGTGCCCATGGCGACGCTGAAACCCCGGTCGGGTGCCCCGAGGACGTCGTCGGCGGTGACCGGGACGGCGTCGAGGGCGAGGGTGCCGATGGGGTGCGGGGACAGCATGTCGAGCGGGGTGCCGGTGAGGCCGGAGCGGTCGGCCGGGAGCAGGAAGGCGGTGACGCCACGGGCGCCCGCGCCGGGGGTGGTGCGGGCGAAGACGGTGTAGAGGTCGGCCTCGGGGGCGTTGGAGATCCAGCACTTCTCACCGGTGAGCCGCCAGCGGCCGGTGCCGTCGGGCTCGGCCCGCAGCTCCAGCGCCGCCGCGTCCGAACCGGCGCCGGGCTCGCTGAGCGCGAAGGCCGCGACCGCGTCGCCGTCACTCACCCGGGGGAGCCAGCGGACGCGCTGGGCCTCGGTGCCGTGGGCGTGGACGGGGTGGGCGCCCAGGCCCTGGAGAGCGAGCGCGGTCTCGGCCTCGGTGCAGGCGTAGGCCAGGGACTCACGCATCAGGCAGAGGTCGAGGGCGCCGGAGGTGAACAGGCGGCGCAGCAGGCCGAGGCGGCCCAACTCGGCGACGAGGGGGCGGTTGACGCGGCCGGGCTCGCCCTTCTCGGCGAGGGGGCGCAGCCGGTCGGCGGCGAGGGCGCGCAGGTCGGCGCACCGGGCGAGTTGTTCCGGTTCGAGCGAGAATGCGGTCATTGCCGTCCCCTCTCCCCCATCGGACCGCTTCAGGTTATCGCGATCTGTTGACTGTCGTCACCAAGGCGATACGCTCCAGATGCGAGCCCGCCACGACGTGCGAGTCCACCACCACATGCGAGTCCACCACCGCAGGGACCGAGCAGGGGGCGAACGTCATGAACTCCAGGGTCACCGCCCATGTCGACACCTTCGCCCGTGACCGGCTGCCGCCCCCGGACCAGTGGCCCGAGCTGGTCTTCGACCTTCCCGAACTGCGCTATCCCGACCGGCTCAACGCCGCCGCCGAGCTGCTCGGCGGCACCGACCCCGGCCGGCCCGTCTTCCACACGCCCGCCGGGGAGACCTGGACGTACGGCGAGCTCTCCGCCCGCGTCGACCGCGTCGCCCACCTCCTGACCTCCGTCCTCGGGGTCGTCCCGGGCAACCGGGTTCTGCTGCGGGGGCCCACCACGCCCTGGCTCGCCGCCTGCTGGCTGGCGGTGCTCAAGGCGGGTGCGGTCGCGGTGACGGTGCTCGCGCAGCAACGGCCGTACGAGCTGGTGACGGTCTGTGAGCTGGCGCGGGTGACGCACGCGCTGTGCGACACCCGGTCCGTGGACGACCTGGTGAAGGCCGAGGTCCCCGGGCTGAGGATCACGACGTACGGCGGGGACGGGCCGGAGGACCTGCTCCGTCTGCCCGCGCCGGACGGGCCGTTCCCGGCGGTCGGCACGGCGGCCGAGGACGTGGCGCTGATCGCCTTCACCTCCGGCACCACCGGGCGGCCCAAGGGATGCGTGCACTTCCACCGGGACGTCCTGGCCATCGCGGACACCTTCTCCCGGCATGTGCTGCGGCCCCGGGCCGACGACGTGTTCGCCGGGTCTCCGCCGCTCGGCTTCACCTTCGGCCTCGGCGGGCTCGTCGTCTTCCCGATGCGGGCCGGGGCCAGCGCCCTGCTGCTCGAACAGGCGGGCCCGAAGCAGCTGCTGCCCGCGCTCGCGGAGCACCGGGTGTCGGTGCTGTTCACCGCGCCGACGGCGTATCGGGCGATGCTCGGCGAGCTGGACGGGCACGACCTGTCGGCGCTGCGGCGGTGCGTGTCGGCGGGCGAGAACCTTCCGGCCGCCACCTGGCGGGCCTGGCACGAGCGGACCGGGCTGCGGATCATCAACGGCATCGGGGCGACCGAACTGCTGCACATCTTCATCTCCGCGGCCGACGACGCCATACGGCCCGGCACGACCGGCCTTCCCGTACCGGGGTGGCACGCGCGCGTGCAGGACGCGGACGGGGAGCCGGTGCCGGACGGGGAGCAGGGGCTGCTCGCGGTGCGCGGGCCCGTGGGGTGCCGTTATCTCGCGGACGAGCGGCAGCGGGAGTACGTGCGCGGCGGCTGGAACGTCACCGGTGACACCTATGTCCGTGAGCCGGACGGGTACTTCCGCTATGTCGCCCGCGCCGACGACATGATCATCTCCGCCGGGTACAACATCGCGGGCCCCGAGGTCGAGGACGCCCTGCTGCGCCATCCGGAGGTGCTGGAGGCTGCGGTCGTGGGGCGGCCCGACGAGGCGCGCGGGCAGGTCGCCGTGGCGTATGTGGTCGTCGCGGCGGGGGCGGACCGGGACGCCGAGGCGCTGCGCGCGTTCCTCAGGGCCGAGCTGGCGCCGTACAAGTGTCCGCGCGAGATCGTGTTCCTGGACGCCCTGCCGCGCACGGCGACCGGCAAACTCCAGCGGTTCCGTCTGCGCACCACAGGTGACCAGCACTGATACCGAAGACCTAAAATGATCAACGTGTCCGAACAGCATGCACCGCGTTCGCTCATCGTCACCTTCTACGGCGCGTACGGCCGTTCGGTGCCGGGTCCCGTGCCCGTCTCCGAGCTGATCCGGCTGCTCGCCGCGGTGGGTGTCGACGCGCCCTCCGTCCGTTCCTCGGTGTCCCGGCTGAAGCGCAGGGGACTGCTGCTGCCCGCCCGGACCGCGGCGGGCGCCGCCGGGTACGCGCTGTCGGACGACGCGCGGCAGCTCCTGGAGGACGGCGACCGGCGGATCTACGCGACGGCTCCGGAGCAGGACGAGGGCTGGGTGCTCGCCGTGTTCTCGGTGCCGGAGTCCGAGCGGCAGAAGCGGCACGTGCTGCGCTCCCGGCTGGCCGGCCTCGGCTTCGGCACGGCGGCGCCGGGCGTGTGGATCGCGCCCGCACGGCTGTACGAGGAGACCCGGCACACCCTCGTACGCCTGCGGCTCGACCCGTACGTGGAGCTGTTCCGGGGCGAGCACCTGGGGTTCGCGGCGACGGCCGAGGCGGTGTCGCGGTGGTGGGATCTGGCCGGGATCGCCAAGCAGCACGAGGCGTTCCTCGACCGGCACGCACCCGTGCTGCACGACTGGGAGGGCCGCGCCGACACGCCGCCGGAGGCGGCGTACCGCGACTACCTGCTGGTCCTGGACTCCTGGCGCCATCTGCCGTACGTCGACCCCGGACTGCCGGCCGCCCTGCTGCCGGGGGACTGGCCGGGGGCGCGCTCGGCGGCCGTGTTCCGGGCCCTGCACGAGCGGCTGCGGGACGCCGGGGCGGCGTTCGCGGGGCTCGAAGCGTAGGGCGCTGCCGTCGGGTGACGGTCGGGGTCAGGGGGCGCCGTCCAGGGTGAGCCTCGGCTTGGGGGCGTCGGTGCGGCCGGTGTTCGGGCGGCGGCTTCCCGCCCGGTAGGGGTCGGGCCAGGTCACAGCCGGGCCCTCGTAGCCCTGTTCGGCCGCGGCGTGCAGCGTCCAGTGCGGGTCGTAGAGGTGGGGGCGGCCGAGGGCGCAGAGGTCGGCGCGGCCGGCGAGGATCAGGGAGTTGACGTCGTCCCAGGAGGAGATCGCGCCCACGGCGATCACCGGTGTCCCCGTCTCTTGGCGGATCCGGTCCGCGTACGGGGTCTGGTACGAGCGGCCGTACGCGGGGCGCTCGTCGGCCACGACCTGTCCGGTGGAGACGTCGACGGCGTCCGCCCCGTGCGCGGCGAAGGCCCGGGCGATCTCCACGGCCTCGGCGGCGGTCGTACCGCCGCGCGCCCAGTCCGTGGCGGAGATCCGGACCGTCATCGGCCGTTCCTCGGGCCAGACGGCCCGCACCGCGTCGAACACTTCGAGGGGGAAGCGCAGCCGGCGGTCCAGTGGGCCGCCGTACCGGTCGGTGCGGCGGTTCGTCAGCGGGGAGAGGAACCCGGAGAGCAGATAGCCGTGCGCGCAGTGGAGTTCGAGGAGGTCGAAACCGCTGCGGGCGGCACGGCAGGCGGCCGAGGTGAACTGCTCGCGTATGTCGGTGAGTCGGGCGCGGGAGAGTTCGCGCGGGGTGGGGTTCGCCGGTGTGTACGGGAGCGGGGAGGCGGCGACGAGGGGCCAGTTGCCGTCGTCCAGCGGCTCGTCGATGCCTTCCCACATGCGTTTGGTGGAGCCCTTGCGTCCGGAGTGGCCGAGCTGGACGCCGATGGCCGTGCCGGGGGCCTTGTCGTGCACGAACGTGACGACGCGGCGCCATGCCTCGGCCTGCCGGGCGTTCCAGAGTCCGGCGCAGCCGGGGGTGATGCGCCCCTCGGGGCTCACGCACACCATCTCGGTCATCACGAGCCCGGCGCCGCCGAGCGCCCGCGCGCCCAGGTGGACGAGGTGGAAATCGCCGGGGAGGCCGTCGGTCGCCGAGTACATGTCCATGGGGGACACGACGACCCGGTTGCGCAGGGTCAGGCCGCGCAGCCGGAACGGGGTGAACATCGGGGGCGTGCCCGGCGGGCAGCCGAACTCCCGCTCCACGGCGCCCGTGAAGTGCGCGTCGCGCAGCCGGAGGTTGTCGTGGGTGACGCGGCGGCTGCGGGTGAGCAGGTTGAACGCGAACTGGCGAGGCGGCTGGCGCCGGTACAGGCCGATGTTCTCGAACCACTCCAGGCTGGCCCGCGCCGCACGCTGCGTCGAGGCGACCACGGGGCGCCGCTCCTCCTCGTAGGCGGCCAGCGCCCGGTCCAGGTCGGGCTGTTCCTCCAGGCAGGCGGCCAGCGCGAGGGCGTCCTCGACGGCCAGTTTCGTGCCGGAGCCGATCGAGAAGTGCGCGGTGTGCGCGGCGTCGCCGAGGAGGACCAGGTTGCCGTGGGACCAGCGGTCGTTGACGACCGTGCGGAACGTCGTCCACGTGGAGTTGTCGGCGCGCAGCGGACGTCCGCCGAGCGCGTCCGAGAACCGCTTCGCGCAGCGCTCGACCGACTCGGCGGTGTCCAGTTCCTCGAAGCCGGCGGCCCGCCAGACCTCCTCGCGCATCTCGACGATGACCGTGGAGGCGCCGAGGTGATCCCGCGGCCCGGAGGGCTTCGTCGAGGGACGGCGGTCGGGGGACGGGCGGGAGTAGGGGTAGCCGTGGAGCTGCATGAACCCGTGTTCCGTCTCCAGGATCTCGAAGCGGAACGCGTCGAAGGCGAAGTCGGCGGCCAGCCAGATGTAGCGGCAGCGGTGGGTCTCGATGGTCGGCCGGAACATCGCCGCGTACGCCTCGCGTGTCGCGCTGTGCACGCCGTCGGCCGCGATGACCAGGTCGTTCGTCTGGCAGAGCCAGTCCGGGTAGGGGGCTTCCGTGCCGAAGCGGAGGGTGACGCCGAGGGCGCGGCAGCGGTCCTGGAGGATCTGGAGGAGTCTGTGGCGGCCGAGGGCGGCGAAGCCGTGGCCCGAGGAGGTGTGGCGGGTGCCCCGGTGGACGATGTCGATGTCGTCCCAGCGCACGAAGTCGCCTCGCAGGGCCTCGTACACCACCGGGTCGGCGTGTTCGATGCCGCCGAGGGTCTCGTCGGAGAGGACCACGCCGAAGCCGAAGGTGTCGTCGGGGGCGTTGCGTTCCCAGACGGTGATGTCGCGGGTGGGGTCGAGGCGTTTGAGGAGGGCTGCGGCGTAGAGGCCGCCGGGGCCTCCGCCGATGATCGCGATGCGGTGGGGGTGGCCGCGGTGCGCGGGCGTCCGCGGGTGGGTGGGGGCCGGCCGCGCCTCGGGGCGGGCCCGCTGGTCGACGGCGTCCCGCGCCCGTGGCTCCCTCGCCCCGTCGGCGGGCATTCAGCGGCCTCGCCATTTCGGTGGGCGCTTCTGGGTGAACGCCGCGTGGAACTCCGCGTAGTCCTCACCGTTCATCAGCAGGGCCTGGGTGGCGGCGTCCAGTTCGACGGCCGCCGCGAGCGGCATGTCCAGCTCGGCGGTGAGGAGGGCCTTGGTCTGGGCCTGGGCGAGGGCGGGGCCCTCGGCAAGGCGGCGGGCCAGGGCGTGGGCGGCCGTGTCGGCCTCGCCCTCGCCGGTGAGCCGGCTGACGAGGCCGATGCGTTCGGCCTCGGCGGCGTGGACGGGGTCGCCGAGCATCAGCAGGCGGGTGGCGTGACCGAGGCCGACGACGCGCGGCAGGAGATAGGCGGCGCCCATGTCGCCGCCGGAGAGGCCGACGCGGGTGAAGAGGAACGAGAAGCGGGCGGTCGGGTCCGCGACGCGGAAGTCGGCGGCCAGGGCGAGGACCGCGCCGGCGCCGGCCGCCACCCCGTGCACGGCGGCGATCACCGGGAACGGGCATTCGCGGACGGCCCGGACGACCTGCCCGGTCATGCGGTTGAAATCGAGGAGCTGGGCGGTGTCCATGCCGAGGGTGGCGCCGATGATCTCGTCGACGTCGCCGCCCGAGCAGAAGCCGCGGCCCTCGCCGGCCAGCACCAGGGCGCGCACGGACCTCTCCCGGGACAGCTCGGCGAGCAGGTCGCGCAGGTCGGCGTAGGCGCCGAAGGTGAGCGCGTTGAGCTTGTCGGGGCGGGCGAGGGTGACCGTGGCGACGCCGCCGGCGAGCGAGCACCGCAGATGTCGCCAGTCGGAGGTGCGGGCGGCGGAGCCGGTGAAGGGACTCATGACGGGCGGCCTCCTCGGGGGGCTACCGCGACGCTGCGGCTGCTTACCTGCTCCTACGAAGTTATCACTGATATCTGACTGTCGTCACGAGTGCGCGATAGCCGGATGGGCGGAGGCGGGTGGGGCGCCCGGTCCGATCGGTCCCGTGACTCGGTCACGGACGTTCCACAAGCACGTAACGGCGGGCTCCGCCGTGAGCGGCGCGGCGTCGGTAGGGGTACATCGCCCGACAGCGGGGCCGAAGGTCCCGCACGGCGCCCGGCGAGTGATCGCGTAGGGGCGCGCCGTACCATTCGTAACGCTGAAAGCAGGACGAGCCATGACCTGCTCCATGAACGGACCCGCCACCTTGCACGAGCCCTCCACCCCCTCCTCCTGGCGCATCGCGCTGCCGCACACGGCCGCGGCCGTGCCCGTGGCCCGCGCGCTGGTCCGGACGGCTCTGACGGACCTGAAGCACGGGACGGACTGCGACACGGCGGAGCTGCTCACGGCGGAGCTGGTGGCGAACGCGGTGGAGCACGCGGCGGGGGACGGCCCGATAGAGCTGGTCGTGGAGCTGCTGCCGTCCGGCTGCACGGTCGAGGTGCACGACCCGGACCCGGCGCCGCCGGGTGACCTCACGGCGCCCGGGTACGACGAGCCGGACCCCTGGCAGGAACACGGCCGGGGCCTGCTGCTGATCCGAGCCCTCAGCTCGGCCTGCGGTCACCGCCCCACCAGCTCGGGCAAGGCGGTCTGGTTCCGCCTCCCGTCGGTGCCGCGCCAGCAGCGGCCGGGGATGGTCTAGAGCGCCCTGGCGGACGAGCGGTCGCACCGCAGACCCCCGCAGGCCCCACTCAGGCCCTGCTCAGGTCCCGCTCAGGCCCTGCTCAGGCCAGGGTCGCCACCAGGACCGCCTTGATCGTGTGGAGTCGGTTCTCCGCCTCGTCGAAGACGACCGAGTGCTCGGACTCGAAGACCTCGTCGGTCACCTCCAGCGAGTCCAGGCCGTGGCTCTCGTGGATCTCCCGGCCGACCTTCGTGCCCAGGTCGTGGAAGGCCGGCAGGCAGTGGAGGAACTTGACATCGGGGTTGCCGGTGGCGCGCAGCACGTCCATGGTCACCGCGTACGGGGAGAGCGCGGCGATCCGCTCGTCCCAGACGGACTTCGGCTCACCCATCGACACCCATACGTCCGTGGCCACGAAGTCGGCGCCGCGCACCCCCTCCTCGACCTGCTCGGTGAGCGTGATCCGCGCCCCGCTGATCTCGGCGAGCTTGCGGGCGTGGGCGACGATCTCCTCGGCGGGCCAGTAGGAGCGGGGGGCGACGACGCGGACGTCCATGCCGAGCAGCGCGCCGGTGACCAGGTAGGAGTTGCCCATGTTGAAGCGGGCGTCCCCGAGGTAGGCGAAGGCGATGTCGGTCAGCGGCTTGTCGCTGTGCTCGGTCATGGTCATCACGTCGGCGAGCATCTGCGTGGGGTGCCAGTCGTCGGTGAGGCCGTTGTAGACGGGCACCCCGGCGTACGCGGCGAGCTCCTCGACGTTGGCCTGGCTGTCCCCGCGGTACTCGATCGCGTCGAACATCCGGCCGAGCACCCGGGCGGTGTCCCGGACGGACTCCTTGTGCCCCATCTGCGAGCCGGAGGGGTCGAGGTAGGTGGTCGAGGCGCCCTGGTCGGCCGCGGCGACCTCGAACGCGCAGCGGGTGCGCGTCGAGGTCTTCTCGAAAATCAGCGCGATGTTCCGGCCCGTCAGGCTCCGGGTCTCCGTCCCCGCCTTCTTCGCCGCCTTCAGCTCCACGGCCAGCTCGATCAGCCCGCGGAACTCCTCGGCGGTGAAGTCGAGCTCCTTGAGGAAGTGGCGCCCGGCGAGGGCGGGGAGGGCGGTCGCCATGGGGACGCTCCAGGGTCGGTCGGGAACGGGAGGACTGCGGAACGGATGGAAGTCTATACGATGTTCCACATTTCTATACAGGCCCGTCGGCCTCCACGTGGGCCGCTCAGACGGGCGCCCTCTCCACCGGGCAGCTCATGCAGCGCGGACCGCCTCTCCCCCGCCCCAGTTCGCTCCCGGGGATCTCGATCACCTCGATGCCCCGCTTGCGCAGATGCGTGTTGGTCGTCACGTTCCGCTCGTAGGCCACCACCACCCCCGGCTCCACGGCCAGGACGTTGCATCCGTCGTCCCACTGCTCGCGCTCGGCGGCGTGGACGTCCTGGGTGGCGGTGAGCACGCGGATCTCGTTCAGCCCCAGGGCGGCCGCGATCGCGCGGTGCATGTGCTCCGGCGGGTGGTCGGTGACCTTCAACTCCTTCTCACCGACGCCGGGCTCGATGGTGTACGAGCGGAGCATGCCGAGTCCGGCGTACTGGGTGAAGGTGTCGCCGTCGACCATCGTCATGACCGTGTCGAGGTGCATGAAGGCACGGCGCTTCGGCATGTCCAGGGCGACGATGGTCCGCGCGGAACCGGCGGCGAACAGTTTGTGGGCGAGCATCTCGACGGCCTGCGGCGTGGTCCGCTCGCTCATGCCGATGAGGACGGCGCCGTTGCCGATGACGAGGACGTCGCCGCCCTCGATGGTGGAGGGGTAGTCGGCCTGCCCCTCGGACCAGACATGGAACCCCTCACCGCGGAAGAGGGGGTGGTGCCGGTAGATCGCCTCGAAGTGGACGGTCTCGCGCTGACGGGCCGGCCAGCGCATGGCGTTGATGGAGACCCCGTCGTAGATCCAGGCGGAGGTGTCGCGGGTGAAGAGGTGGTTGGGGAGCGGGTCGATGAGGAAGTCGTCCAGCTCCATGACATGGAAGCGGACACTCGTCGGCTCCATGTGCGCGTCGAGGAACTCCCGCTTGGTCATCCCGCCGATCAGCGCCTCGACCAGTTCACCGAGGGGCAGGGACTCGAAGGCGGCCCGGAGGTGGTCCGTGGCGAGCGGGCCGTACTCCTTCTCGTCGAAGACCCGGTCGAGGACGAGCTCGCGGGCCTCGGGGACTCGCATGACGTCTGTCAGCAGGTCGCCGAAGAGATGGACGGCGACTCCCCGATCGCGCAGCACGTCCGCGAAGCCGTCGTGCTCCGCGCGCGCCCGGCGCACCCACAGCACGTCGTCGAAGAGGAGCAGGTCCTTGTTGCTGGGGGTGAGCCTTTTGAGCTCCAGATCCGGTCGGTGCAGGATGACGCGGCGCAGCCGCCCGGCCTCGGAGTCGACATGGAATCCCATGCCTCCATCCTGACCATTCGGGCGTGCGTTCACCCACAGGTCGGCCGAAACGATTCCTCGATCTCGTCTCCTTGACGATAATCAGCCCGAGCCATTATCGTCTACCTGACGCGAACGAGTCCATGGGGACGACGAGGGGGATCATTCATGGCCGACATCACCAGACGGTTCGGCTGGCGGCATCTGCGCGGTGCGCCCACCGCGCACATCCGTCACCACCGCTCCGGACGACTCGTGCACGACGGACCGGGGCTGAGCTTCTGGTACCGGTCGCTGACCGCCGCGCTGTCCGAGGTCCCGGTCGACGACCGAGAGCTGGCCATGACCTTCCACGCCCGTACGTCCGACTTCCAGGACGTGGCGGTGCAGGCGACGGTGACCTACCGGGTCAGCGACCCGGCGATCGCCGCCGCGCGGCTCGACTTCTCCATCGACCCCGACACGGGTGTCTGGCGGGGCGCTCCCCTGGAGCAGCTGTCGACGCTGCTGACGGAGACGGCCCAGCAGCACGCCCTGGACGTCCTCGCCCGTACGTCGCTGTCGTCCGCGCTGGTCGACGGGGTCGCGGCGGTACGGGAGCGGGTGGCGAGCGGCCTCGCGGCCGAGCCCCGGCTGCCGGCCACCGGCATCGAGATCGTGGCCGTACGCGTGGTGGCGCTGCGGCCCGAGCCGGAGGTGGAGCGGGCCCTGCGGACGCCCGCGCGGGAGCAGATCCAGCAGGAGGCGGACCGGGCGACCTACGAACGGCGGGCCGTGGCCGTCGAACGGGAACGGGCCATCGCGGAGAACGAACTGGCCAGCCAGATCGAACTCGCCCGGCGCGAGGAGCAGTTGGTCGAACAGCGCGGGACGAACGCGCGCCGGGAGGCCGAGGAGAAGGCCGCCGCGGACGCCGTGAAGGCCGGAGCGGAGGCGGCCCGGACGCTGCGGCTCACCGAGGCGGAGGCCGCGCGCACCGTGCAGCTCGCCGAGGCGGAGGCCACGCGGAACGTCCGGCTCGCCGAGGCGGAGGCGGCCCGGCAGGTCAAGCTCGCGGAGGCGGAGGCGACGGCCGCGCGGGCCGTCGGCGCGGCGCGGGCCGAGGCACAGTCGGCGTGGTTGCGGGTGCACGGCGAGGTGGACGCGGCGACGCTGCACGCGCTGACCGGGACGCGCCTCGCGGAGAACCTGCCGCGGATCGAGAGCGTGACCGTCTCGCCGGACGTGCTGACCGGACTGCTGGCGAGGCTGGGTGGGGCGGGCGGTTCCGGGGAGAGCGCGTGAGTCTCGCGCCACGGGTGGTGCTGGTGCACCGCACCACCGAGTACGAGGAGTTGGTGGCCCGGCACGGCACGCACGGCCAGGCCGCCTTCTTCCTGAGGTCACGTGGGCGGGACATCGAGGACGTGGCCGAGCGGCACCGCCGGGAGCGGCGGGCGCTGGCCGATGTCACGTCCTCGGTGCCGCTGACCTGGCGTCAGGCCCGTGTGGAGCGGGCCGACCTGGACCGGTTCCTGTTCGCCCCCGAGGACGTCGTGGTCGTCGTCGGGCAGGACGGTCTGGTGGCCAACGTCGCGAAGTACCTCGCGGGGCAGCCGGTGCTCGGGGTCAACGCCGACCCCCGGCGGAACCCTGGGGTGCTGGTCCGGCACGGGGTCGGGGACGTGGGGAAGCTGCTCGGCTCGGCGGTGGGGCGGGGGGCGGCGGTGGACGAGCTGACCATGGTGGAGGCCGTCGCCGACGACACGCAGCGGCTGGTGGCGCTCAACGAGGTCTATCTGGGCGCGGCGGGGCACCAGACCGCGCGGTACCGCCTGGGGCTCGACGGCGACAGGGGTGCCGTCGAGTCCCAGGCCTCGTCGGGGGTGCTGGTGGGGACGGGGACGGGGGCGACCGGGTGGATCCGGTCGGTGTGGCAGGAGCGGGCGAGCCGGCTGGAGCTGCCGGGGCCGGGTGAGGCGCGGCTGCTGTGGTTCGTGCGGGAGGCGTGGCCGTCGCCGGTGACCGGTACGTCGATGGTGGCGGGGGCGCTGGGGGCGGGGGCGCGGTTGCGGGTGACCGTGGAGTCGGATCGGTTGATCGTGTTCGGGGACGGGATGGAGGGGGACGCGTTGGAGTTGACGTGGGGGCAGACGGTGGAGGTGGGGGTGGCGGGGGTGCGGTTGCGGCTTCTGGGGTGAGGGTGTCGCCCCCGCCGCCCCCGCCGGGGGATGCACGCGTGGGTGTCTGCGGGTTCGTGGGGGCTGGTCGCGCAGTTCCCCGCGCCCCTGGAGGGCGGGGGCTGCGCCCCCTGCCCTCCTTGTCTCCCCTCGGGCCCGCTACTTCGTTTCCGTCGCCGCTCCCTTGCGGCGTTTTCTGTGGGTGTAGGTCTCCAGGGCCTGCCAGAGGTCTCGGCGGTCGGCCTCCGGCCAGGGGGTGTCGGTGAAGTGGAGTTCGGCGTAGTGGGCGTGCCAGGGGAGGAAGTTGGAGATGCGGAGTTCACCGCTGGTGCGCCACAGGAGGTCCACGTCGGGCATGGCGTGGTGCGGGAGGTGCGCGGCGAACAGCTGCTCGGTGACGCGGGAGGGGTCGATGTCGCCGGCGAGGGCGGCGCGAGCGAGCGCCGCGCCCGCCTGGGTCAGTTCGGCGCGGCCGCCGTAGTTGACGCAGACGTTGAGGGTCAGGCCCGTGCGGTGGCGGGTGGCGCGTTCCTGGGACCGCAGGACCTCGACGACGTCGTCCGGGAGGCCGTCGGGGGAGCCGATCCAGCGCAGGCGTACGTCGTGCTGGAGCAGTTCCCCGTCGAGGAGTTCGGCACGCATGATGGCGAACAGCTTGGAGACCTCGTCGGGTGAGCGCTTCCAGTTCTCCGTGGAGAACGCGTACACCGTCAGATGGCGCAGGCCGATCTCCAGGGCGCCCTGGACGACGTCGCGCAGGGCGACCGCCCCGGCGCGGTGCCCCTCGTCGCGGGGCAGGCCGAGGCCGGTGGCCCAGCGGCCGTTGCCGTCCATGACGATGGCCACGTGGTTCGGGAGTTGGGCGGGGGCGATCTCGGGCGGGCGTACGCCGTCGACGTGGGGGCGCGGTGGCAGGGGCGGCTCGGCGACCGGCACCGGCTGCCATTCGGGGGTGGGGTGCTGCCCGGTGTCGGTGCCGGGGCCCGCGACCGGGCGGCCACCCGGGGTGGGCGTGGTGGGCGGCAGGGTCAGCCGCCAGATCGCGGCGGCGCGGGCGCGGGCCGGGCCGAGGACGCGCCACTGCTTGTGCCGGGGGACGCGTACGGGCCGGCTCAGCGCGGCGGGGCCCGCGCCTGTGATCGCGTCCAGCTCCGCGGTGAACAGGTCGACGGTGGTGTCCAGGACGATCGCCGGCCCCAGCGGCAGGCTGCCGCGCAGGACCCGGCGGGCGCCCTCCAGCCAGGCACGGGCCTCACCCGTGAGGTGGGCGATGAGCCGCCGGACGGCGGGGGTCCACCGGCGGGCGATCAGATCGGCCGGGGCGACCTGGAACCGGTCGAGCACCTCGGTCGGGAACCAGACGTGCCCCCCGTCAAGATCCTCGGGCAGGTCGCGGAGCATGTCCGCGAGGAACAAGCCCTCCACGAAACGGGTGAAGCCCGGCACGTCCCGCAGCCGTACGGGGACGGGCAGGCCGCAGCGCACCAGCAGCCGCATGAACTGCTCGGGCCAGCTGATGTTCTGGGCGTGGGACCGTTCCCGCCACTCCTGCCAGGTGGCGACGGACTGCCGGTCGCCGTCCCGCTGGACCGCCTCCAGCGCGCCCAGCAGGTCGCCGAGGTCGAGCCCCCAGTGCCAGACCGCGTCGGTCAGCGCGAGCCGGATCGGGTCGTCGCTGGTGCCGCTCGTCAGGTCGGCCTCCAGCGCCGTCCGCCACTGGTGGAGCCGGGCGGCGCGCTCCTCGGGGGTGCCGTCGGTGGAGTCGAGCAGGTCGTCCGCGTGGGCGAACGCCGCGTACAGGGCCCAGCAGGCGGGCCGGGCCGCCGGGGGCATCAGACCCATCAGGGCGTACTCGGTGGGCCGCGTCGTGCGGACCAGGCGGCGGCACTCGTCGTAGGCGGCGTCGAGTGCCGACCGCTGTCGCCCGGACTGCGCTGTGCTGCGACGCATGGGGTACCCCGCATACCTTCGAATGGAACCGATGGGACCGACCCGGGTGACAGCTATCGCCTGCGATTGGCTGCGATCGCTGCCCCCGAGCAGTGCCGGAACCGCTGAAACCATTCGAACGCGGAGCACGGCCACGCCTGTCTGCGACATTATCAGCCGCAAAGTCGCCGCACAGGCGCGGGCCCGGCGGTCACAGCCGGGGGTCGACCGGCTCCGACTCCAGGGCCAGTACCCCGAACACGGCCTCGTGCACCCGCCACAGCGGCTCCCCCTCGGCGAGCCGGTCGAGGGCCTCCAGACCGAGGACGTACTCGCGGATGGCGAGGGACCTCTTGTGGTTGAGGAAACGGCCGCGCAGCCGGGCCAGGTTGTCCGGGCGGGTGTACTCCGGGCCGTAGATGATGCGCAGGTACTCCCGGCCCCGGCACTTGATGCCGGGCTGCACCAGCCGCCCCTGCTCCGTGCGGACGACGGCGCCGACGGGCTTCACGACCATGCCCTCGCCGCCGCGGCCCGTCATCTCCAGCCACCAGTCGACGCCCGCGCGGACCGAGTCCTCGTCGCCGGTGTCCACGAACAGCCGCCGGGTGGTCTGCAGCAGTCCGCTGGCGTCGAACTCGACGAGCCGGTCGATGAGGGCGAGCTGTTCGTCGTGCGGCAGCGCCGCGAGGCTGCGGCCCTGGACGGCGAGGATCTGGAACGGGGCGAGCCGCACCCCGTCCAGGCCCTCGGTGGGCCAGCAGTAACGCCGGTACGCCTCGGTGAACGCGGCCGCGTCGGCGGCCCGCTCCCGCTGCTTGTCCAGCAGCCCGCCCACGTCGACACCCCGCGCCGCCGCGCCCTCCAGGGCGGCCAGCGCTCCGGGGAACACCGCGCCGGACGCGGCGCCGACCGCCGCGTACTGGGTGCGCAGCAGGCCGGACGCCTTCAGCGACCACGGCATCAGCTCGGCGTCGAGCAGCACCCAGTCGGTGTCCAGCTCCTCCCACAGCCCGGCCGCCGTCAGGGCCTCGCGCACCCGGGCGAGGACCAGCTCGGTGCGGGCCTCGTCGTCGAAGAACGGGCGGCCGGTACGGGTGTAGAGGGAGCCGGTGGGACCGTCCACACCGAAGCGGCGGCGGGCCGCGTCCGCGTCACGGCAGACCAGGGCGACGGCCCGCGAGCCCATGTGCTTCTCCTCGCACACGACCCGCGCGACCCCGTCCTCCTGGTACTGCGCGAACGCCTCCGCCGGGTGCTCCAGATAGCCCTCGACGTGCGAGGTGGCCGTCGGCGCCATGGTCGGCGGGAGGTACGGCAGCAGCCGCGGGTCGACGGCGAAGCGGCTCATGACCTCCAGGGCGGCGGCCGCGTTCTCCTCACGGATCGAGACGCGGGCCTGGCCGTCGTAGCGGGTCTCGACGATACGGCGGCCGTGCACGTCCGTCAGGGCCAGCGGCCGGCCCTCGTGGCCGCCGGGCGCCTCGGAGGCCAGCGGCCGCGTCGGCTCGTACCAGACCTGCTCCGCCGGTACGTCGACCAGTTCGCGCTCCGGCCAGCGCAGCGCGGTCAGCTTCCCGCCGAACACGGCTCCCGTGTCGAGGCAGATGGTGTTGTTCAGCCAGGTGGCCTGCGGCACCGGGGTGTGGCCGTAGACGACGGCCGCGCGGCCCCGGTAGTCCTCCGCCCACGGGTAGCGCACGGGCAGCCCGAACTCGTCGGTCTCCCCCGTGGTGTCGCCGTACAGGGCGTGGCTGCGCACCCGGCCGGAGGTGCGGCCGTGGTACTTCTCCGGCAGGCCCGCGTGGCAGACGACCAGCTTCCCGCCGTCGAGGACGTAGTGGCTGACGAGTCCGTCGATGAACTCCCGGACCTGCTTCTTGAACTCCTCGCTCTCGCCCTCCATCTGCTCGATGGTCTCGGCGAGGCCGTGCGTGTGCTGGACGTTGCGGCCCTTGAGGTAGCGGCCGTACTTGTTCTCGTGGTTGCCGGGGACGCACAGCGCGTTGCCCGAGCCGACCATCGACATCACGCGGCGCAGCACGCCCGGGCTGTCGGGTCCGCGGTCGACGAGGTCGCCGACGAAGACGGCCGTACGGCCCTCGGGGTGGACGCCGTCGACGTAGCCGAGCTTGCCGAGGAGTGCCTCCAGCTCGTGGGCGCAGCCGTGGATGTCGCCGATGATGTCGAACGGGCCGGTGAGGTGGGTGAGGTCGTTGTAGCGCTTCTCGGTGACGATCGTGGCGTTCTCGACGTCGGCCACGCCTCGCAGGACGTGCACCTTGCGGAAGCCCTCGCGCTCCAGGTGGCGCAGGGAGCGGCGGAGTTCGCGGGTATGGCGCTGGATGACGCGGCGCGGCATGTCGGCGCGGTCGGTGCGGGCCGCGTTGCGCTCGGCGCACACCTCCTCGGGCACGTCCAGGACGATGGCGATCGGCAGCACGTCGTGCTTGCGGGCCAGGTCGATGAGCTGCTTGCGGGACTCCGACTGCACGCTGGTCGCGTCGACGACGGTGCGGCGGCCGGCGGCGAGCCGCTTGCCGGCGATGTAGTGCAGCACGTCGAAGGCGTCCTTCGTCGCGCTCTGGTCGTTCTCGTCGTCGGAGACGAGGCCCCGGCAGAAGTCGGAGGAGATGATCTCGGTGGGCTTGAAGTGCTTGCGGGCGAAGGTCGACTTGCCGGAGCCGGAGGCGCCGATCAGGACGACGAGGGAGAGGTCGGTGACGGGCAGGGTGCGCCCCCCGGCCTTCCGCACGCCGGTCTCCACGGTGGTGTCGCTCATGCCGCCTTCGCCTCCTTCTCGTTCATGTCGCTGATGCTGAACACGGCCATCTGGGTGGGTGGCCCCACCTCCGGGTCGTCGGGTCCGACGGGCACGAACGCGACGTCGTAGCCGTGCCGTTCGGCCACCGTGGCCGCCCAGGCGCGGAACTCCTCGCGCGTCCACTCGAAGCGGTGGTCGCCGTGGCGGACGTGGCCGGCCGGGAGGGTCTCCCAGCGGACGTTGTACTCGACGTTCGGGGTGGTCACGACGACGGTCCGGGGGCGGGCCGAGCCGAACACGGCGTACTCCAGGGCGGGCAGCCGGGGCAGGTCGAGGTGCTCGATGACCTCGGACAGCACGGCGGCGTCGTAGCCCTTGAGCCGGTTGTCGGTGTAGGCGAGGGAACTCTGGAAGAGCTGCACGCGCGAGGCCTGCCGCTCCCCCATCCGGTCGAGCTTGAGACGGCGGGAGGCGATGGTGAGCGCGCGCATCGACACGTCGGTGCCGACGATCTCGGTGAACCGCGGGTCCTTGAGCAGCGCCTGCACGAGCTGGCCCTGCCCGCAGCCGAGGTCGAGCACCCGGGTGGCACCGGAGTCCTTCAGAGCGGCGACGATCGCGTCGCGGCGGAGCACGGCGAGGGGCGTGGGCCTGTCCTCGGTGGGCAGGGCGGTCTCGGTCGGGCCGTCCGTGGTGACGGGGGTGGCGCCCTCCGTTCCCCCGGCCGTCCCGGCGGCATCGGAGGCACCGGAGGCATCGGTCGCCGCCGTCTCCTCCGTCTCCTCCGGCTCCTCGACGGCGTTGTCGATCTCCTCGACCTCGCTGTCGTCGGCCTCGGCCAGCCGTACGAGTTCCAGGCGCTCCATGGCCTGGCGGGTCAGCGACCAGCGGCGGGAGAGATAGCGGCTGGTGATCAGCTTCTGCTCCGGGTGGTCGGGCAGCCAGCCCTCACCGGCCCGCAGCAGCTTGTCGACCTCGTCGGACGAAACCCAGTAGTGCTTGGCGTCGTCGAGGACCGGCAGCAGGACGTACAGATGGCGCAGTGCCTCGGCCAGGGTCAGGGACTCCGACTCCAGGACCAGGTGGACGTAACGGGAGGCGCCCCACTCCGGGAACCGCGTGTCGAGCGGCACCGCCTCGACGGTGACCGTCCAGCCGAGCGGCTCGAACAGCTTGGCGACGAGGTCCGGGCCGCCGCGCGCGGGCACCGCGGGTATCTCGACGCGCAGGGGGCGGGCCTCGCCCGGGGCGTCGGGCCGGGCGGTGCAGCGACCGCTCATCGCGCTGGAGAAGACGCTGCTCAGCGCGACGGCGAGCAGGGAGGAGGCCGCGTACGGGCGGTCGTTGACGTACTGGGCGAGCGCCGCGTCCGGGGCGCCGCCGCGACCCTTGCCCTTGCCCCGCCGGACCAGGGCCACCGCGTCCACCTCCAGCAGCAGCGCGGCCGTGCACCGCTCGACGCCCGCCTCCGGGTAGAGGACGTGCGCCTTGCCGTAGGACGTGGAGAACGCCTGCGCCTTGTCGGGATGCTTGTGCAGCAGGTAACCGAGGTCGGTCGCGGGGCGCTCTGGGGTGCCGGTGGTACTGATCGTCAGGAACACTTGGGTTGGCCTCGAGTCGGGTGGGAAGTGTCCGTACAACCTACAGAGAACGTGCTGTGGGCAATGAGTATTTTCGGCCCGGGCCGGGCGGCGGCCGGTGGGTGGGTCAGTGACTCCGCGCGCCTCGCCCACACCGGAGGGCGTCACGTCGGGCGGCGCGCGTGGGGGCGGGGTTCGCGTGCGACGATCGGTGGGGGTGCCGGCGCGGCGTCCCGGTCCTGGGACGAGGGCTGAGCGGAGGGCACGCGGGACATGGGAACGCAGCGGGATCGTTGGGCGGAGCTGACGGGCGGGCAGGGCGGGGAGGAGTACGCCCGGCGGTTCGCGCGGCTCGCCGCCTCCGGCCATGACGTCCACGGAGAGGCCACCTTCTGCGCCGCGCTGCTGGAACCCGGCGCCCGGATCCTCGACGCCGGCTGCGGCACCGGACGGGTCGCGATCCGGCTCGCCGAGCTGGGGCACCACTGCACGGGGGTGGACGTCGACCGCTCCATGCTGGCCGTGGCCCAGCGCGAGGCACCCGCCTCGCGCTGGCTCCACGGGGACCTCGCCCGCCTGGACACCCTCGGTCTGGGGCCGGACTTCGACCTGGTGGTCGCCGCCGGCAACGTCATCCCGCTGCTCGCCCCCGGCACCGAGCCGACCGTGGTCCGGCAGCTGGCCGCCGTACTGCGCCCCGGCGGGCTGCTGGTCACCGGCATGGGCCTGGACGCGGCTCACCTGCCGCTGCCGGAGGCGACCGTGACGCTGACGGACTTCGACGACTGGTGCGCGCGGGCCGGGCTGACCCTGCGGGAGCGCTACGCCACCTGGGACGGCGCCCCCTACGAGGAGGGCGGCGGGTACGCCGTCAGCGTGCACGTGCGCGACGCCGCCGCCTGACCTCGTCCGCCGGGGTCAGGGCAGTTCCGTCACCCGGTCCGTGCCCAGGCGGGGAGACCGGGCTGTGGGCCGTGAGGTAGTCGGTGAGGGCGGTGATGTCGTCGCCGCCGCCGACCGTGGCCCCGCCTCCCTCCCTCAGGGACGCGGGGCCTGTTCCCGACCGCTCCGGGCGAGACTGGGGACGGCCCTGGGCCGGCTCTGGCGAGCCCTAGGACAGCTGCGACTGCACCTGCGAGGAGATCAGCTCCAGGTGGTCCAGGTCGTCGAGGTCGAGGACCTGGAGGTAGAGGCGCTGCGAGCCGATGGCCCGGTAGCGGCCGATCTTCTCGACGACCTCGGCGGGGGTGCCGGCGAGCCCGTTGGTCTTGAGCTCGTCGACCTCGCGGCCGATCGCGGCGGCACGGCGGGCGACCTCGGCGTCGTCCTTGCCGACGCAGACGACCAGCGCGTTCGAGTAGACGAGGTCGTCGCCCTTGCGACCGGCCTCCTCCGCTGCCGCACGGACCCGCCCGAACTGCCGCTCGCTGTCCTCCAGCGAGGCGAACGGCATGTTGAACTCGTCGGCGTAGCGCGCGGCGAGGCGCGGGGTGCGGCTCGCGCCGTGCCCGCCGATCAGGACGGGCACCTTGGCCTGCGCGGGCTTGGGCAGCGCGGGCGAGTCGGTCAGCTGGTAGTGGGTGCCCTCGTACGAGAAGGTCTTGCCGACCTCGGTGGCCCACAGCCCCGTGACGATGGCCAGCTGCTCCTCCAGGCGCGCGAACTTCTCCTTCGGGAAGGGGATGCCGTACGCCTTGTGCTCCTCCTCGAACCAGCCCGCGCCCAGCCCGAGTTCGACGCGGCCGCCGGACATCTGGTCGACCTGGGCGACCTGGATGGCGAGCACACCGGGCAGGCGGAAGGTTCCCGCGGTCATCAGGGTGCCGAGCCGGATGCGCTTGGTCTCCCTCGCGAGGCCGGCCAGGGTGATCCAGGCGTCGGTGGGGCCGGGCAGGCCGTCCACGGAGCCCATGCGGAGGTAGTGGTCCGAGCGGAAGAAGGCGTCGAAGCCGAGGTCCTCCGTGGCCTTGGCGACGGTGAGCAGCGTGTCGTAGGTCGCCCCCTGCTGGGGCTCGGTGAAGATGCGAAGATCCATGCCCTCCATCCTGCACGCTCGGACGTCGGTCAACTCCACCGGTCCTGGCCCCGATCGTGGTGCTCCGTCGGGTGAAAACGCGCCAATCCGGTGCGTGGGACGAGCGACGCCAGTGACCGGCGGCAACGGTGATCGTTGCTCGGGAGGAGCCGGACCGCCCGGCACCCGTCGCCGGCGGTCGCTGCCGGGGCGCTCGCACACGTGCCCCCTCGGGGGGCGAGGGCCGAGGAGGCCGTCACATGTCCCAGGAATCCGTGCCGGAGCAGGCCGTAGCGCCTGCGCAGCCCAAGGGTCTGCTCCAGCAGATGGAGGAGTTGATGGCTGCCCTGAACGCGGACCTGTCCCAGCTCGACGCCGATCTGTCAGCGCCTCGTCCCGCTCCGGCGGAGGGCGCGGACTCCGTCTGACCGCCCCCGCGAGGCCCGACTGCCCTCGCCGCCCCGACTGCCCTCGCCACCCCGACTGCCCTCGCCGCCGCGACCGACCTCGCCGTCCGACCGCCCTCGCCGTCCGACGCGGGTGCACCCGGGGGTGCGGCGGGGGCGGGGCGGCGTCGTCGTCGTTCCTCTCGCGGCTCCGCGCGCCCCTTCTCCCCGGCGGGAAACGGTTCAGCTGGCTGCCGCGTCCCGCTCCGCGAGGACCTGGTCCCGCACCGCCAGACGGCGGAGCATTTCGAGGACTCTGTCGCGGGCCTCGTCGGCGGCGTCGATCGCCTCCATGCACTGCCAGTACCTCGACTCCTCGTCGGCGGCGCTGGCGAGGCCGACGAGGGCGATGCCGACCTCGCCCAGGAGACCGCCGAGGCGGGTGAGGGAGTCATGGGCGTCACCCAACTCGGTGAGCTGGGCGGCGCGTAAATCACCCACCCCGAGCGGAGGGGCACCGAGTATGCCGCAGCCGCTGCCGGCCAGCTCGGTCAACCCCAGTGCCTCACCGCGCAGTTCAGGTGGTCCGGAGACGGCGAGGCGGCTGCCGATCGCCTGCGCGAGGGCGTACGCCTGCCATGCCTCCGCCATCAGTTGAGGTTCCTCGACGCTGCCCGCCAGAGCGCGCCTGCTCGCCAAGATGAGCCGCACCGCGTCCATGCGCTGCTCCCGACTGTCCCGACGCGCTCTCACACGTCCCGCCCGACCTCTTGTCTGTTCATTACCCACAGTGAGGGCGACTGAGACAGAAAGCCAGAGGAAGCCTGAAATCTGTGGATAACAAGTCGGCAGAGCACCGCAATCCGACTACGTAGAGTGACATTCGGGTGAGTTGGCTCGGCATCACGGGCCTTCCGGCGCCGGGAACCTCCGTTCGTTGCGGTCGATCTTCGCGTCCAGTGCGGCCAGCGGATCGATGTCCAGCACCTCGCACAGCTGGAGCAAGTAGGCGAGGACGTCGGCGACTTCGTCGGTGACCCGGTGGGCGGTGTCGGGGTCCGACATCACCCGGGCCGACTCCTCGGGCGTCAACCACTGGAAGATCTCGACGAGTTCGGACGCCTCGACGCTGAGGGCGGAGGCCAGGTTCTTCGGGGTGTGGTACGGCGCCCAGTTCCGGGCGGCCGCGAAGTCGGCGAGGCGGCGCTGGAGGGTGGGGACGTCGAGTCCGTCCGGGGCTTCAGGATCTTTCACGGTTCAGGTGTACCACCGTCGCCCCGGGGACCCCGGCGGCCCATGACGCGTCACTCACCGCGCCCACCAGCCGGATGTGGCCGCGTTCGCCCATGCGGGCCGCCACGCACAGGAGTTGGGCGCGCTGGCGGGGGTCGAGGCAGTGGTCGAGGCCGTCGGCCAGGACGGTCAGGGTCTGGAGCGCCGCCGGGACCTCGGCGACCGGGTCGACCTCCAGTACGCCGGGGCCGGTGAACAGCACCAGGGCCAGGGCGAGATACCGCAGCTCACCGTCGCCGAGGAGGGCGAGGGGTGTCCGTACGCCGTCACCGCGGTCGAGCACCGCCCGCACCAGGCCGGGGCCGGTCGCGAACCCGTGGCCTGCCCCGGTCCCGTGAGCTGCCCCGTTCCCGAGACGGGGTCCGTTGCGTGCGTCCTCCTGGCCGTTCCCGCCCGGTGCCGGTTCGGAGAGGAGGTCGGCGACCGGTCCCGCGCAGCCCTCCCGGACCGCCGCGACAAGCTGCGCGTGGCGTCGGCCGCACTCCGTGCGTGTGCGCCACAGCACGTCGGCGAGGTTGTCGCAGCCGCGCAGGAGGCGGCCGGATCCGAGCGGTACGGCGGCGCGCATACGGCGGGGGCGGGGGTCGCAGGCGAAGACCGAGCGGAGGGCGACCACCATCTGTTCGGCGGCGGCGAGGACCCGACGCTGACCGTCGGTCTTGCCGGCGACGCGCAGGGGAAGCAGGGCGGTGCCGAGGCGGTCGTCGGGCAGGGGGCCGCGGGTGACGGGGGACGCGCCCGCGGTGTGCCAGGCGGCTTGGACCACGGGGCGGCTCGGGTCGACCAGCGCGGTCTCCAGGAGGATCAGCCCGCCGGAGGTCAACCGCTCGCCCACGATACGGAGTTCGGGGTCGGCCTGGACGGCGATGTCGAGCCGGACGGGGCCCTCGGGGCCGTCGGCGGTGCAGCCGAGTCGGAAGCCGCGGCGGTGCTGGGCGTCCGGGCGGGCCCGCTCGGGCACGCAGCCGTGCGGGTCGGGGAACGCCTCGTCGAGACGGGCGCCGCCGCCGAGCCGGGCGAGCGCCTCGTACGCTCTGAGCGCCGTCGTCTTGCCGCTGCCGCTGGGCCCGGCGAGGAGGGTGAGCGGTCCGAGCGGGAAGGCGGCGCCGCGGTGGCCCGCGAAGGCCGAGAGCCGCAGTTCGGTGACGCTCGGCCGCTCGGGGCGGACACCGGAGTCGGCGCCGGGCCGCACCGGCGACGAGGGTGACACGGTCATATGCGGACCGTAGAGGGCCCAGCGCCAGACGAATCGTTCCACCACGTGGATCTTCCTACCTACGAGGGAGCGCTCCCACACAGAGATGCGCCTGGGAGGGCCGGGGAGCGCCGGCCGCTGGCCGCGCAGGCGGTTCTCTGACCAGAGTCGCTGGCCGCGCAGGCGGTTCTCTGACTAGAGTCAGAGAATGGATCGGGCGGAGATCGATCAGGTGCGGCGGTTCAACCGCACCGTCACCGAACGCGTGGGCGTGCTCCACGACCAGTACCTGGGCCGCGATCGGCCCGTCGGTGAGGCGCGGCTGCTGTGGGAGATCGGTGAGCAGGGCCAGGACGTACGGCGGCTTCGCGAGCGCCTGGGGCTCGACTCGGGGTACGTCAGCCGGTTGTTGCGTTCCCTGGAGACCGACGGCCTGGTGACGGTGGAGCCGCAGCCCCGGGACCGGCGGGTGCGTACGGTCCGGCTCACCGACGCGGGCCGCGCGGAGCGCGCCGCGCTTGATCGCCGCAGCGACGAGCTCGCCGACTCCCTTCTGGAACCGCTCAACGCGGCCCAGCGCGTCCGGCTGGTGGCCGCCATGGCCGAGGTCGACCGCCTGCTGACCGCCGCGACGGTCGCGTTGGACGGTGTCGACCCGGACCACCCCGACGCCCAGCACTGTCTGCGGTCCTACTTCACCGAACTGCGGGAGCGCTTCGAAGCCGGATTCGACCCCGCGCGGAGCCTGCTGCCCGACGCGGGCGAACTCCGGCCGCCGCACGGGCTGTTCCTGGTCGCCCGGCTGCACGGCGAGCCGGTGGGCTGTGCGGGTCTGAAGCTGCCGCCCGGCGCCCCGGCCGAGGTCAAGCGCATGTGGGTCGCGCCCCACACCCGTGGCCTCGGCCTCGGCCGCCGGCTCCTGGCCGAACTGGAGTCCCGGGCCGCCCGGCACGGCCATGACGTCCTGCGCCTGGACACCAACAAAGCGCTCAGCGCCGCGATCGGCCTGTACCACTCCTACGGCTTCGAGGAGGTCACCGCCTTCAACGACGAGCCGTACGCCCATCACTGGTTCGAGAAGCGGATCACCGCGGCGCCGTCGGAGTGAAGCCTCCGACGGCCTTCGGGTCCGCCGCCCCGGTTCGGGCGGTCTGCCGTGGTTCGAGCGGTCCGGGCCGGTCGGTCAGACCCCGGGGACGCCCGCGTCCTCCATCAGGCCCCGGACCTCGGTCCCGTGGGGTGTGAGGAGGAACACGTTGCGGTCGACCCGGTGCATTCCGCTGGCGAGGCCGAAGACGACGCCGGTGCTGAAGTCGAGGACGCGTTTGGCCACCTCGGTCTCCGCGCCGGAGAGGTCGAGGAGGACCGGAATGCCCGCCATCAGCGTCTCCGCGACGTCACGGGCGTCGGCGAAGACATTGACGCGGAGGACGACGAAACGGCGCCGGGCCTCCGTCTCGGCCTCCGGTATGGTCCGGTGGTCGACCGCGGACGGCCAGGCGTCCCGGCCCCGCAGCGGCACGACCTGTGCGAGCCCCTCCCACTGTTCGTCGGTGACATCGTGGCTGTTCACCCTGTTCACCGGCCTTCCCCCTGGCTCGCACTGATTGACTGCATCGACCAATTCTTACGCATGGTCACCCGTTCGGCCCAACAGCGACACGGACCGCGAGGCCAGCCGAGAGACCCCCGCCCAGCGCGTCGGCCGGACCTCGCCCTCACAACCCCGCGCCAGGCGGTGTGTGGTGGGTGTAACCCCTCATGATCAGGTCATGTGACATCGGCGTAACGGGCGATTCGTACGATCGAGCCTGCCCGGCGGCCACCAGGACGCTGAGCGGAAGCAGTCCGGCCGCCGTACCGGAGGGGGACCGGACACCCGCACGCCGACAGAGAGGGGCCGCCCGTGGTCGCGCAGGGCCCGCAGAGCACCACCACCCAGGTGCGGACCGTGTGCTCGTACTGCGGTGTCGGCTGCGGCATGCTCCTGGACGTCGGGATGGGCCCCGACGGGCGGCGTACGGTCCTGAGGGCGACCGGCGACAAGTCCCACCCGGCGAACTTCGGCCGGCTCTGCACCAAGGGCGCGACCACCGCCGACATGCTGTCCGCGCCCGGCCGGCTCACCACGGCCCTCGTGCGGGACGACCGGGGTGACGAGCCGGTGCCCGTGCCGGTCGCGGACGCCCTCTCCGAGACGGCCCGGCGGCTACGCGCGATCATCGACGAGCACGGGCCCGACGCGTTCGCGTTCTATGTGTCCGGCCAGATGAGCCTTGAGGCGCAGTACCTGGCGAACAAGCTGGCCAAGGGCTTCATCCGCACCAACCAGATCGAGTCGAACTCCCGGCTGTGCATGGCGAGCGCCGGCACCGGCTACAAGCTGTCGCTGGGCGCCGACGGGCCGCCCGGCTCGTACGAGGACCTCGACAAGGCGGACGTCTTCCTCGTGATCGGCTCGAACATGGCCGACTGCCACCCCATTCTCTTCCTGCGGATGATGGACCGGGTGAAGGCGGGCGCGAAGCTGATCGTCGTCGATCCGCGGCGGACGGCGACCGCCGAGAAGGCCGACCTGTTCCTCCAGATCCGTCCCGGTACTGACCTCGCCCTGCTCAACGGGCTGCTGCGTCTGCTGCACGAGAACGGGCACACCGACCCGGAGTTCATCGCCGCCCACACCGAGGGCTGGGAGGCGATGCCCGATTTCCTCGCCGACTACGCGCCGGACGCCGTCGCCTCCGTCACCGGGCTCGCGGCCGACGACATACGCGAGGCCGCGCGGCTGATCGGCGAGGCCGCCGAGTGGACGAGCTGCTGGACCATGGGGCTGAACCAGTCCACGCACGGCACCTGGAACACCAACGCCCTCGTCAATCTGCATCTGGCGACCGGCGCCATCTGCCGGCCGGGCAGCGGGCCGTTCTCCCTGACCGGGCAGCCCAACGCCATGGGCGGGCGCGAGATGGGCTACATGGGGCCGGGGCTGCCGGGCCAGCGGTCGGTGCTCGTGGACGAGGAGCGGGCGTTCGTCGAGGAACTGTGGGGGCTGGCGCCGGACACGCTGCGCCCGGACGGTTTCGGCAAGGGCACCGTCGAGATGTTCCGGAGGATGGCCGACGGCGAGATCAAGGCGTGCTGGATCATCTGCACCAACCCCGTCGCCTCCGTCGCCAACCGGAAGACCGTGATCGAGGGGCTGGAGGCCGCGGAGTTCGTCGTCACACAGGACGTGTTCGCCGACACCGAGACCAACGCGTACGCCGATGTCGTGCTGCCCGGGGCCCTGTGGACCGAGTCCGAGGGCGTGCTCGTCAACAGCGAGCGGAATCTGACGCTGGCCTCCGCCGCCGCCGACCCGCCGGGCGAGGCGATGGCGGACTGGCGGATCATCGCCGCCGTCGCGCGGGGGATGGGCTTCGAGAAGGGCTTCTCGTACGACAGCGCCGAGGAGGTCTTCGAGGAGATCAAGCAGGCGTGGAACCCGAAGACCGGGTGGGATCTGCGGGGAGTGACGTACGAGCGGCTGCGGTCGACGACGGTGCAGTGGCCGGCCGCGCAGGAGACCGGCCCCGCGCGGAATCCGATCCGGTACGTGGACGCGGACGGCGGGCTGACGTTCCCCACCGCGAGCGGGCGTGCCGTGTTCCACGCGCGGCCGCACATGGAGCCCGCCGAGCTCCCGGACGACGACTTCCCGTTCGTGCTCAACACCGGGCGGCTGCAGCACCAGTGGCACACGCTGACGAAGACGGGCAAGGTCGCCAAGCTCAACAAGCTGAACCCCGGTCCGTTCGTGGAGGTGCATCCGCAGGACGCCAAGGCCCTGGAGCTCGCCGACGGCGACTTCGTCGAGGTCGCCTCGCGGCGGGGGCGAGCCGTGCTGCCGGTGGTCGTGACGGACAGGGTGCGGCCGGGATGTCTGTTCGCGCCGTTCCACTGGAACGACCTGTTCGGGGAGTACCTGAGCATCAACGCGGTGACCAGCGACGCGGTGGACCCGCTGTCGTTCCAGCCGGAGTTGAAGGTGTGCGCGGTGGGCCTGACGAAGGTGGCGGCGCCCGCGCAGGCGCCGGCCGGGACCCAGCCGGTCGCGGCCGGTGCGGTCGGCTCCCGGACGGACGGGGCTCACGCTGTCGAGGCGCTCGTCCCGACCGCGGTCGCCCCCGGCGCCAATCCCTTCGGTCTCGCACCCGCTCCCCCGCCCGTGCTCTCCGCCCAGGAGCGCCAGTACCTCACCGGTTTCCTCGCCGGGCTCGGGTCCGGGGTCACCGGGGTGCCCGTACTGCCGCCGGACGCGCCGTTCAGCCCCGAGCACGCGCTGTGGGTGAACGGGGTGCTCGCCGGGATGTACTCGCGGTCCGCGGCGCCCGAGGCCGTCCCCGCGGCCGGGGCGACCGGGCGGGACGTCGTGGTGCTGTGGGCCTCGCAGACCGGCACCGCGGAGGAGTTCGCCATGGCCGCCGCCGAGCATCTGGGCGCGGCCGGGCACCGCGCGACGCTGGTCGGCATGGACGAGGCCGCCCCGGCCGAACTGCCGCGCGGAGCGGACCTGTTGCTGATCACGAGCACCTTCGGCGACGGGGACGCGCCCGACAACGGCTCCGGTTTCTGGGAGGCGCTCACGGACCGGGAGGCGCCGCGGCTGGACGGTGTGCGGTACGCGGTGCTGGCGTTCGGGGACTCGTCGTACGACGACTTCTGCGGGCACGGCCGGCGGCTGGACGCCCGGCTCGACGAGCTGGGCGCGGTGCGGCTGGCGCCCCGTACGGACTGCGAGCCGGACTACGAGCCGTCGGCGGACGCCTGGCTCGGCCAGGTGCTCACCGCGCTCGGCACCGGGACGGGGACCCCCTCTCCGCAGGGGCTCACGGAGGCGGGCCCGCAGGCCGCGCCCGGCGCGGCCCCCGTCACCACACCCCTCACCGAGCCCGTCGCCCCCCGGTCCGCCCGGCCCGCGCCCGCGCACGCCCGGCTGGTCGGCAACCGGCTGCTCAGCCTGCCGGGGGCGGGCAAGGAAGTACGCCGGTTCACCTTCGACACGAAGGGGACGGGGCTCACGTACGAGGCCGGTGACGCGCTCGGGGTGCGGCCGGTCAACTCCCCCGGCCTGGTCGCGGAATGGCTGGCGGTGACCGGTCTGGACGGCTCGGCCGCCGTGGAGGTCGCCGGTGTCGGCGAGGTGCCCTTCGCCGAGGCGCTGCACCGGCATCTCGACATCACCCGGATCACCCCGGACCTGCTCCGCTTCGTCTCCGAACGGACGCGGGACAACCGGGAGTTGAAGAAGCTGATGCGACCCGACAACAAGGACGGGCTCGCCCGGTGGTCGTGGGGCAGGCAGGCCGTGGACGTGGTCGCCGAGTTCGCGGTGCGGGCCTCCGCGACCGAGTGGGCAGGGGTGTTCAAGCGGCTCCAGCCCCGGCTGTACTCCATCTCGTCGAGCCCGCTCGTCGACCCGCACGAGGTGTCGCTGACCGTGTCGGTCGTGCGGTACGAGAACCTGCGCGGGCAGCCGCGCGGCGGGGTCTGCTCGCCGTTCCTCGCGGACGGCGAGGCGGGCATGGAGGTGCCGGTGTTCGTGCAGCGGTCACCGCACTTCCGGCCGCCGGCGGACGCCACGACCCCGATGGTCATGGTAGGCCCCGGCACCGGGGTCGCCCCCTTCATCGGCTTCCTCCAGGAGCGGCGGGCCCTCGGCCACCGGGCGCCCAACTGGCTGTTCTTCGGCGAGCAGCACCGGGCCACGGACCATTACTACGAGGACGAGCTGACGGAGCTGCGGCGGGCGGGGGTGCTGGACCGGCTGGACACCGCGTTCTCGCGGGACCAGCGGGCGAAGGTGTACGTCCAGGACCGGATGCGTGAACACGGTCCGGAGCTGTGGCACTGGCTGCAGGACGGCGCCCGCTTCTACGTCTGCGGCGACGCCTCCCGCATGGCGAAGGACGTCGACCGGGCGCTGCGGGACATCGCGGTCGCCCACGGCGGGCTGAGCGAGGAGGAGGCCGCCGCGTACGTGAAGCAGCTGGCCGGCGAGAAGCGGTACGTGCGGGACGTGTACTGACCGTCTGCGCTGACGGGCCTGCCCGCCCCCTCCCCGTCAGATCCAGCCCTGCTGCCACGCGTGGTGGGCCGCCGCGTGGCGGGTGGGGGCGCCCAGTTTGGACATCGCGGCGGAGAGGTAGTTGCGGACGGTGCCCTGGGCCAGGTGGACCTCGGTGGCGATCTCGGCGACGGAGGCTCCGGTGCGGGCGGCGCGCAGGACCTGGAGTTCGCGGTCGCTGAGGGGGCAGTCGTCCTCGGTGAGCGCGGACGCGGCGATGTCGGGGTCGACATAGCGGCGTCCGGCGGCGACTTCGCGGAGGATCTCCGCCAGCCGGGCGGCCGGGGTCGTCTTGGGGACGAAGCCCCGCACGCCCGCGGCGAGGGCCCGGCGCAGCACGGCGGGCCGGGCGTGCCGGGTGACGATGACGGTGCGGGTGGGCAGTTCGGCGCCGATCTCCTCGGCGGCGCGCAGCCCGTCGGTCGGCGGCATCTCCAGGTCGAGCACGGCGATGTCCGGGCGGTGTTCACGGGCGAGCCGGACCGCGTCGGTGGAGGTGGCGGCCTCCGCGACCACCCGCAGGTCGTCCTCCAGGGCGAGCAGCGCGGCGAGGGCGCCGCGCAGGAGGTCCTCGTCGTCGGCGATGAGGAGCCGGATCATCGGGCCACTTCCTTCAGGGGTTCGGGGGTCGCGTCGGCCCGGCCGAGCGGTAGTACGGCCGTGACCTCGAAGCGGTCGCCGTCGCGGTGCCACGTCAACTCGCCACCGGCGGCCCGCAGTCGCTCGGCGAGGGCGGTCAGGCCGGTGCCGTCCCCGGCACCGGGGCGCTCGTCGGCGCCGTCGTTGGCCACGCGCAGCCGGGCGCGGTCGCCGGTGATCCGGTGGTGGATCTCGGTGTACCGGGCCCGGCTGTGGCGCAGGACGTTGGTGGTGGCCTCCCGCATGACCAGGCCGAGCAGATGACGGGTGGTGTCGGCCATGTCGCGGGCGGGAGCGGCGGGTTCGAGGGACGTGCGGGTGTCGATGCCGGCCGCGGCCAGCACCTTCCCGGCGTTGGCGATCTCGTCGTCGAGGGTGGTCCTGCGGTAGCCCCGCACCACGGCCCGGGTGTCCCGGAGGGCGTCGGCGGCCAGCTGCCGTACCTCGCGCATCTCGGCGGCGGCCCGCGCGGGGTCCCGTTCCACGAGTCGCGCCGCCAACTCGCCCTTCAGGGCGATGACCTGGAGGTGGTGGCCCTGGATGTCGTGCAGGTCGGCGGCGAAGCGGAGCCTTTCGTCCCGCACGGCCAGCTCGGCCTCCAGGCGTCGCGCCCGGTCGAGGCGTCCGGCGATGTTCCAGGCCCACAGGGGGCCGAGCACCGTCCACGCGGTGAAGGCGACGAGCCCGGCCGGGAAGAGCGCGGCGTACGGCAGCTCCCCGTCACCGGCGGCCAGGCTGACGGCGGCGCCCGGCAGCGTGGCGAGGAGCACCGCGCCGGCGAGCAGGGGCCGGCGGTGGCGGGGGCGGAGGAAGGTCGCGCAGACGGCCGTGGTGACGGCCGGGGCGACCGCCCAGAGCTCGTAGGCGCGCCGGGCCAGCGGCAGCGCCGCGAGCACGACGGTTGCGGCGACGAGGGCGACCAGTAGATGCCGTGGTGGACGCGGAGGGTGAGGACCGTCGGCGGCCGTCGACGGGCTCAGCGGCCGGCCGAGCAGGACCGCTCCGGCGACCGTGTCGACCACGAGGGCGACGGCGACCGGGAGGCGCGCCCAGGCGGGGACGTCCGGGTCCAGGACCCACTCGCCGTAGAACAGCACCAGAAGGCACACGGTGGTCCCCGGCACCGTCCACCAGGTGAAACGGCGGAAGCCCGTCAGCCCCGCCCCGCGCTCGCTCTCCCCGTCCCGCACCCGGTCATTGTCGTACGGCTGTGCCCCCGCATGACAGATGTCACGCGGAGACGTGACAACGCCATGCGCGGGCGTGCGGATACGGCACTACTGGCGACGGCCGCGCGGGAGCAGTCTGAGGGCCGGGGGAAGAACCCCGCCCCCTTGCCCTGGCTTGACGCCTTCTCATGCCCGTTCCCTCGTGTCTCAGGAGACCTCCATGTGTGCCACGACCTCCTCCAGCTCCAGCGACGTGTCCGAGGGGCGGCGGCCGGGCCGGGCGCTGCTGCGGCGCTGGCCCACGGCCCTCGCGCTCGCCCTGACCGTGCCCGGGCTCGTGCTGGGCGGCTCGGAGGAGGCGGCCGGTGTTGTCCGCGGATACGGGGAGTTCCTGCCCCTCCTCCCGCTGCTGTACGTGGTCGTCCATCAGGCGGGGAGGGCGAAGGCGACCTGGCCCGTGCTGGGGGCGGGCGTGGTGTTCGCGTTCGCCCTGCAACTCCTGGACGTCGTCTCACCGGCCGGTGTCATGGTGGGCGTCGCGCTGGCCGTACTGGTGTGGGGCGCCGTGCGCGGAACTCCCCACGGGCGGCCCCTCCTTGGCGTCCAGGCGGCCGGCGCGGTCGTGTTCGGCGCGCTCGCGCTCACCGGTCTGGTGCTGGACCCCGACGTGGGCCGGTACCTGGTGGCCGCCGGCTGGTTCCTCCACGGCGTCTGGGACTTCGCCCATCTGCGGATGCGCCGGCTCGACGGTGTCGTCGCGCCCACCTTCGCCGAGTGGTGCGGGGTCGTGGACGTGGTGGTCGCCGTGGAGCTGCTGTTCCTCGTGTAACCGGCGTGACCCGTGTGATCCGTGTGACCGTGACCGGTGTTCATGCGTGACCAGTGCGGGTGCCGCGGTCGCCGTGCCGACTCCGGCCCGCGACAACGGCTTTGCCATCTCTTTACAACGGGGTCGGCCGCTGTCTCGTCTCTCCGCTCGATCCGCAACGCCGCCCCGCCGGGTCACCGTTCGGGCGGCCCGACGAGAGAGAGCGACTCATGCGCCGTACCGTCCTCAGTGCCGCGGCCCTGGCCTGCACCGCCGTCCTGGCGGGCGCGCTGCCCGCGTTCGCCGACGACACCGCCCCGTCCGCCGCGCCCCGCTCGGCGACCTCCACCCCCACGCCCGTGCCGTCCACCGCCGGGCCCGCCGAGGATTCGCCGACGCCCGGGCCCGCCGAGGATTCGTCCACCCCCGAGCCGACCGAGGACGCCACCGATACGTCTCCGGTGCCCAGCCAGGTCTCCGTGGTGCCGAGCGGGGCGCCCGACACCGGGGAGACGGCAGGATCGGACGGCTCCGGGACCGGCGCACTGCTCATCGGATCGGGCGCCGTCGCGGCCCTCGTCGGCGGGGCCGGCGCGATCGTCCTCGTCCGGCGCCGCCGGGGCGACGCGGCATGACATCGCCCACCGCGGCGCTCTCCCGGCGCTCCCTCGTCGCCGTGGCGGCGGCCTCGCTGCTCGTCGGGTGTCGGGGGAGCGGCGGGGCCGGGGGCCGGGACGCGGGCGCGCCCCCGGCCGACACGGCCCCGTCTCCCCCGTCGTCGGACGCGTCCCGTCGGTCTTCCTCCTCGGGCGGGTCGCCGTCGCCGCTGGCGCGCTCCGTGCCGGTCAGGCTGCTGATCCCGGCCATCGGGGTGGACACGCCGGTCATGGGGCTGGGGCTGGCGGCGGACGGGAGCGTGGAGGTGCCGCCGGTGGCGGAGCACGACCGGGCGGGGTGGTACCGGCACTCGCCGACACCGGGTCAGACCGGCCCCTCGGTGATCCTGGGGCACGTCACGGTCGGGGCCTACGGCGACGGTGTCTTCCGCCGGCTCGCGCGGCTGCGGCCCGGCGCGCGGATCACCGCGCGCCGGGCCGACGGCTCGACGGCGGAGTTCACCGTCGACCGCGTACGGACCGTCGCCAAGGCCGACTTCCCGGCGGCGGAGGTCTACGGGAACGTGGACCGCCCCGAACTCCGTCTCATCACCTGCGGTGGCCCCCGCTCCGGCGAGGAGTACCGGGACAACGTCATCGTCTTCGCCACGCTGAGCGCCACCGGCCGTACGGGCGAGCCGGTGCCGTGACCGGTCACCCCTCACCCGTCGCCCGCCCGTACGGCCACCCAGGAGGCGGGCCTCATCCCCGCCCGTACGACCGCCCGCACGGCATGACGAGCCCACGACCCTGGAGAGCGTTGAAACGGTCCCGCGAGAAGGCCGCGTCCGAACTGTTCGCCGCCCTCTACCCCCGCCTCGCCGGCTGGTGCCGCAGGCTGGTCGACGACGACGAGACGGCCCACGAGATCGCGTCGGAGGCGTTCACCCGGCTCTGGGCCCGCTGGACCTCCGTCGCCGAACCCCACGGCTTCCTCTACGTCACCGCGGCGAACCTCGTACGGGACCACTGGCGCAAGCTCGAACGGGAACGCCGGGCGATGCACCGGGCCACGGCCGAGGCGGCGGTGCGCCCGCAGGGCGATCACGCCGAGCAGGCCGACCCCTCGGTGCGGCTGCTGGTGCAGTCGCTGCCGGAGCGACTGCGCGTCCCGATCCTGCTGCACTACTACGCTGACATGCCGATCCGGGAGGTGTCCGTCCTGACCGGACGCAAGGAAGGAACCGTCAAGGCCGATCTCCACGCGGCCCGCGAACTGCTCCGCGCCCATCTGAGGAGAAGCCTTGATCACACACGCTGACGACGGCCCGGAGTTCGAGCCCGACGATCCGCTGGCCGTCGTCCTGCGCCCGCCCGCCGAGCTCCTCGGCCCGCCGTCCGGCCGCTACGAGGCGATCCGCCGCACCGCGGCCCGCCGCCGTCTGCTGCGTGCCGCCGCCGGAACCGCTGTGACCTGCGCGGTGGCCGCCCTCATCACCGTCCCCACGCTGTTCTCCACGTCCGGGACGCGCACGCCCCCGTCGCCGCCGCTCGCCCCGCCGCCGGCGAGCAGTCCCGCTCCCACGCACCCCCGCGCCAAATCGCCCACGCCCGTCACCCCTGTTCCCGCCGAGGACTCCTCCACCGGCCCGTCCGCGGCGCCGGGCGCGTCCTCCCCGACCGAGGAGCCCTCGGCGGTGCCGACCCCGTCCACGGCCCCGTCGGCGACCGATTCACAGTGAAGGCCGCCGGCCGCTGCGTGGCAACGGTCGTCTCACCCTCGTACCGAACGGCCGTCGGGGCTGAACTCCCGCGTCAGCGAACGGAGTTCGCGGAGCACCGGCGCGTCCGTGCCCTCCAGGGCGGTCAGCGCGCCGCGCCAGTGACGCTGGGCCGCCCCGTCCTCCCCGAGGGCCCGCAGGACATGCCCGTACTCGTACTCGGCGAGGCCCCGCCCGTACGCGTCGCCGCGCTCGGCGGCATCCCGCAGCAGCGCCCCGCACGCCTCCCGCGCCGGGTCGAGGCGGCCGAGGGCCCGCAGCGCCTGCGCCCGGCCCAGCCGGGTCTCCCGCTCGGCGTTCCAGTGGGCCGCGCCGGACGCCATGACGCGCAGCGCGTCGTCGAAGCTCCGCAGCGCTCGGGCGGGTTCGCCGAGGGCGAGTTGGGCGCGGCCCGTGTTGCAGAGGGCGACCTGCTCGATCACGGTGCTCCCCGCCCGTCGGGCCAGTTCCCGGCTGCGCCGGTGGAGGGGGACGGCCGAGCGGGGGTCGGTGAGTTCGGCGACGTACCCCTGATGTCCGGCGAGGAGCGCCTCCTCGGCGGGGGCGAGGGTGTCGGGGCGCAGGGCGAGACATCGTGCCAGCGTGGCCCGGGCGTCCGCGCCCCGGCCGAGTTCCCGCAACAGGGCGGCCCGGTTGCCGAGGTGGCGCATCCTGGCCCGGTCGTCGGCGAGCCGCTCGCTCAGCCGCACGGCCTCGTCGAGGAGACGCAGCGCCTGCCGGATGCGGCCGGCCGAGTAGTGCGCGGACGCGAGGTGGCCCAGGGCCCGTCCCTCGGCCGCCGCGTCCCCGCCGGACCGGGCGAGGGTGACGGCGTGCCGCGTCAGGCGTTCGAGATCCCCTGCCCGGCCGCGATCGTGCAGATAGGGGAAAAGGGCGTGGATCAGCTCCAGGGTCCGGGCCGGGTCCAGCGGGCTGTGGGTGCGGGCCGAGTCCGACGAGGCATGAGCCAGGGCCCGGTCCAGCGGGCCGTGGGTGCGGGTCGGGTCCAGCCGGTCGTGGGTGCTGGTCGGGGCGGGTGGGCCGGGCGCGCCCGAACCGGCCAGGAAGAGCAGGTTCGCCGCCTCCAGGTCGCCCCAGGCGAGTGCCTCGGCGGCGTCGGCGAAGGCCGGACCGCCGCCGGACGGCTCGGGCGCTCCCCCGCGTCCCGGCCGCAGCGCGGCGGCGCATCGTGCGAGCCGGTGCCGGTACCAGCGCAGGGAGTGTTCGACGGCGTCGGCGTGCGCCGCCCGCGCGTCCGGCCGGGCGGCCAGTTCCCGGGCGAAGTCGCGGACCAGGTCGTGTGGAACGTAGCGGCCCCAGCCCGTCTCCTGGAGCAGCGCCACCTCCGTGAGCCGGTCCAGGGCACGCTCGGCGCTCCGCTCGGTGCGCTCCATCGCGACGGCCATCAGCGGGGCCCCGTACTCGGGCAGGTCCAGCGCGCCGATGAGGACCAGGGCCGCGGCGGCGTGGGCGTCACCCGGGTCGCCCGACCCGAGGAGCGCCTCGTGGGCCGCCAGCAGGGAGCGGCGCACGCTGAGGTCCTCGAGTTCGAGGTGGTCCAGGCGGTCCTCCTGCCGGGCGAGGCGTTCCGTCAGCCGGGCCACCGGAAGGGCCCGCCGGTTCCTCAGCCGGGCCGCGCAGATCCGGAGCGCGAGCGGCAGGTGGCCGCACAGCGCCGCCAGCCGGGCGACCGGTTCGGCGTCGGCCGCGCCCCAGGACCGGCCCGAGACCCGCTCCAGCAGCAGGGCGCCCTCGCGCGGGGAAAGCGGGTCGAGGCGGACCTGGGCGGCGGCGTCCAGCGTGGCGAGCGGCTGACGGCTGGTCACCAGGACGGCGCAGTCGGCCCCGGCCGGCAGCAGCGGGCGGATCTGGCTGACCGAGGCCGCGTCGTCGAGGACGAGCAGCGTCCGGGTCGGGGCGAGCGCGGAGCGCAGCAGCGCGGAACCGGCCGCCACGTCGCCGGGGACGCGGCGGGCGTCCACCCCCAGTCCGTGCAGGAGGGCGGCGATGGCCTCGGCGGGAGCGAGGGGGGTCCGGCCGGGGGTGGCTCCGTGCAGATCGAGGTAGAGCCGGCCGTCCGGGAACGCGTCACGGAGCTGGGCCGCGACGTGCAGGGCGAGGCCTGTCTTCCCGACCCCCGGCATCCCGCTGACCACGACGACCGCGGCCCGGTCGCGCTCCGCTTCCAACACGGCCCGGATGGTGGCGAGGGCCCCGTCACGCCCGACGAATCCGACGGGCGGCACGGGCAGTTGCTCCGGCCGTGGGAAGGCCCCGGCCGGGGCGGTGGGGGTGGGGAGGGGAAGGGCGGGCGTGGAGGACGGAGCGGTAGACGCGGTGAGCCGAGATTCGGACCCGGCAGTGGACGTGACTGCCGTGGCGGACGCAGCCGTGGACGCGGCGGTGGACGTGGATGCGGCAGTGAACGGAGCCACGGTGGCGGGAGTAGACCCGGTGGCCGGAGTGGACCCGGCGGTGGGCGTGGCCGTCGTCCCGGCCGACGGCGTCGGCGGTTCGTGCGGGCGGGCGGCCGTGCCGGCGAGCACTTCGCGGTGGGCCTCCTGGAGCGCCGGGCCCGGCTCGACGCCCAGTTCCTCGACCAGGGTGCGGCGCAGGGAGCGGAAGTGGGCCAGTGCCTCGGCCTGACGGCCCGTGCGGCCGAGGACGAGCATCAGCCGGCGGTGGAGCGTCTCCCGGAACGGATGCTCCTCGACCAGGGCGCCCAGTTCCGCGGCGAGCCCGTCGAGGCGGTCGAGGCGCAGCAGGGCCTCGAAGCGGCACTCCAGCGCCTCCACCCGCTGCTCCTGGAGATACGAGACGACGGGGTGACCGGCGAGGGCGGGCACATCGGCGAAGGGCGCGCCCCGCCACAGCGCGAGCGCGGCGCCCGCGTCCCGCACCGCCGCCCCCCACTCCCCCCGGTCACGGGCCCGCTGAGCCCGCCGTACCAGCCCCTCGAACACCTGCCGGTCCAACTCGCCGTCCCCGACGCGCAGTCGCAGACCGTGGCTCATGGTGCGCAGTCGGGTGCCGTCGCGGTCGCGGAGGCCGCGCCGCAACCGGGCGACATGGTTGTGCAGCGAGGCGGTGGCCGTGGGCGGCGGCTCCTCGCCCCACAGCACCTCCCTCACCGATTCCAGCGGCACGGTCCGGTCGGGCTCCAGCAACAGGGCGGCCAGCAACGCCCGGGATTTGGCCCCTCGCAGGACGACGGCCCCACCGTCGTCCCCGACGACCGTCACCGCTCCCAGTACTCCGAACCTCACCTGTACCCCCCCGCGCCGGACGCGGAACAGCGGGCGCCCGGCGTACGACGTCGATCGAACAGCACCCCCATCCTCGTGCACTGCGGGCCCGTCCTCAAAGGGCGTTCATGTCGCCGCCGTTAGCGGCCCGTTGGTGGCCCGTTGAGGGCGGTCGGCACCATGCGGCGAGTCACCGAGCCGAGAGACGAGAGAGAGGCCGATGCCCATGTCCACACGCCTGATACGGACGACGCTGGCCGGCGTGACAGCGATCGCGGCGGTGGGAACGGCCCTGTCGGCCACCTCCGCGTCCGCGGCCGGCCCCCCGACGCCCACCGCCCAGTCCGCCCGGTCCGCCTGGTCCGACCACTTCGCCACCCGGTCCACCCCGCCCGCCCGTTCCGACCACGCCGCCACCCGGACAGCCATGGACGCCGCCGTCGCCGCCGGCGTGCCGGGCGTCGTCGCGGAGGTGCGCGACGCCCACGGGGTGTGGAAGGCGGCCTCGGGCGTCGCCGACCTGACCACGCGGCAACCGCGGGGAACCGGGGACGCGTTCCGTACCGGAAGCGTCACCAAGTCGCTCGTGGCCACCGTCCTGCTCCAGCTCCAGGCGGAGGGGAGACTCGACCTCGACGCGGCCGTCGACCGCTATCTGCCCGGCCTCGTCCGGGGCAACGGCCACGACGGTACGAAGATCACCGTGCGTCAGCTGATGAACCACACCAGCGGCATCTTCAACTTCACCGAGGACGCCACCTTCGTGAAGCAGGTGCTCGGCATCGAGTTCCTGAAGACGCGCTACGACGACTGGACCCCGGAGCAGGTCATCGCCCTCGCCCTGCGGAACCCTCCCCAGTTCGAACCGGGCACCTCCTGGAGGTACTCCAACACCAACTACCTCCTGCTCGGCCTGATCATCGAGAAGCTGACCGGCAGGCCCTACGCCGACGAGATCGAACGGCGTGTCACCCGGCCCCTGGGGATGCGCGCCACGTACTTCCCCGGCACGGACCCGCACGTGCCGGCGCCCACCCGCCACTACTCCACCTTCACGGAGGACCCCGGCACGACCTACGACGTCACCGAGCTCAATCCGTCGTGGGCCTGGGCGGCGGGCGAGATGATCACCACCGCGTCCGACCTCAACCGCTTCTACACCGCCCTGTTCACCGGCCGGCTGCTGCACCCGGCCCAGCTGCGGCAGATGACCACCACGGTCCCGACCGAGGGCAACCTCCCGAGCCAGCGCTACGGTCTCGGCCTCATCGAGTACGAGACGACCTGCGGCATCAAGGTCTGGGGCCATTCGGGCGGCATCCACGGCTCCTCCACCCAGTCCTTCGGCACCCGGGACGGCCGCCACATGATCACCCTGAACTTCAACGGCGACTGGGTGGGCGGCGGCAAGAAGGTCGTCTCAGCCGAGTTCTGCCCGCCCCAGACCCCGGCGTCACCCACCGCATCCGGGTGAGGGTTGCCCTGCCTCGCGGGAGGGTGACTCTGGGCGCGGCGCCTGGAGGACAACTGTTCACGATGCACGCCACGCCCCACCCCTCACGTCTCACGCCCCCACGCCCGTCGCGCGACGCCCCGGACCCGACGCCCGGAAGCCGATGACTCGCTCACACCTGCCCGTTGTGATCTGCCCTCACCCCTGGGCGGGAAGACGAGTTGGCCCCGCCACAGGGCTTTGAACTCCTGGCGGAATGACTCGCAAGACATCGTCGGGGCCTGGGCGGCGGGTGGCAGCCGGGTGCGAGGATGCTGTCGTGTTGGATGCGATCGACGCGGTGGACTGGGGTGCTGTTCCGGGCCATCCCGACTGGTATGACCCGGCTCGCGCGGCCCGTGGTCTGCGCGCGCTGGCGGAAGCGGCGAACCTGGTGGAGGCGGCGGAGGCTGGCTCGCTGCTCGGCGGCGGCGGAATCGTCCATGGCCACAGCGCCGCGGTGTTTCCGGCGGCCGCGGTCGCGACCCCTCTGCTCCTGGACATCGCTCAGCAGAGTCACCCGGTGGCGCGGGACGCCGCGTTGGGGCTGGTCGATGAGGCCCTATCGTCCTATCCCCACGTCGAGTACACACGGGTGACGACGTCCTACGGCACGGCAGTCCCCATCTGCTGCGCCATCGCCCATGAGCTGCTAGCTCGCACAGCGTTCCTCGCTGGACTGGGCAAGCGGGGCAGGGCACTGCTCGCCGATGCGGCCGAGCACTGGCGTTTCGAGATCCGAGAGTGTGTCGCCGAGAGCAATGACACGGCAGCCTTCGGGGCTCTGGTCGGCTGTTTTCCGGGCGGCGTGCACGCGGCGGAAGTTCACTTCGACGGCGAGATCGCTGTGCTGGACGAGGTTGCCCTCGAATACCCACCCGTGGACGGCTCCGGTGAAGCGTGTCTGCGGGTGACGGGACGGTGTCCGGCCGAACTGCCGCCCGGCGCCGTCCTGTTCCCAGCTGAGTGCGGTGAACGCGTGCACTGACCGGCCTGTGCCATTCACGGCCCATGCGGTGCTGGGGTCCTCTGCCGTCGTGGGGTGAGACGCCTCCGACCGGAGTTCTTACTCGGTGGCGATCTTCATACCGGTGCGCCTCACCCGGCCTGGTCCGCCCCGCACCTGATCGAGCGCGGGCGCTCGGCCCGAAATCCGGTGGCGGACGGAACCGCCGCGATGTCAGGCTCTGATCAGCGAAGGGGTGTAGCTCAGCCCGGCCAGAGCAGCGGATTCCAAACCCGCACGCCGCAGGTTCAAATCCTGCCGCCCCTGCACAGCGGAGCGGTCAGGTCCCATGAAGGACCTGACCGCTTTCTCATGTGGCGACGGGCCGGGCAGTGTCCGCATACGGGTCACCGGTGCGACCCACGCGAGCCCGGCCGCCTCAGACCCCCCGCCGCATGCACACCAGCTGATCCCTCGGGTCCCACGACTCGGTGACGGTGAAGCCGAGCCGTTCGTAGAGGGCGATGGCTCCGGTGCGCCACCCCCACACCGACAGCCGCAGGGCGGTCACACCGTTCTCCGCGGCGTGCGCCAGCGCGGCGCCGACCAGGCCGGAGGCGACGCCCCTGCCCCGGTGGGCGGGGTCCGTCCAGAGTCGCTTGATCTCGGAGCATCCGTCGACGGGCGCGGTCACCACGAGGCAGCCCACCGCGGTCCGTTCGCTCATCGCCAGCAGCACGGTGTCGGCGGCGAACGCGACCCGCGGATCCGTCACCTCCGCCCGGTAGCGCTCGGGCAGTTCGTCCACACCGGCGACGGTGCGGCCCTTCTCCGCCTCGGTCCGCAAGTGGTAGTCCGCCAGCAACAGGGCGGGCCCTTCCTCGTCGCCGGGGGCACGCCCCGGCCAGCGGACCACCACGACCTCGCGCTCCTCAGTCATGCCGCCAGCATCACACGCCCCGAGCCGGCCTCGAGCCCGGGCGTACACGAGAGCAACTCCCTTTGAAGGCTGCCCAAACTCTCGACACAACCCGAGTAACCGTGGGTAACCTCAGCAACGATTCACACGGCAACCGCTTTCCCCCGACCTCCACGGCTCCACTTCAGCTCCAGGAGAACTCCCCATGCGCAGACTCCTCGCCTGTCTGACGACGGCGGCCGCCGTCCTCGGCGGGCTCACCGCCGCCGCCCCCTCCGCCGCGGCAGCCCCTTCCGCCGCGACCGCCGACTCCGGCACCTTCAACGTCCTCACCTACAACATCGCCGGTCTCCCGGAGGCGATATCCAGCGCGCCGACGCCCCGCGAGCCCAGCACCACGGCGATCGGCCAACGCATCGCGTCGTACGACGTCGTCCACGCGCAGGAGGACTTCAACTACCACGCCCTCCTCTACGCCGCCGACACCGCGCACCCGTACCGCACCCCCACCAGCGGCGGCGCCGCCATCGGCAGCGGACTCAACACGCTCTCGAAACTCCCCTACGACGAGGACGACTTCGAGCGGGTGCGCTGGAACAACTGCACCCTGGGCTCGGGCGACTGCCTGACCCCCAAGGGCTTCACGTTCATGCGTGAGCGCCTCGCCGAGGGCGTCTACGTCGACTTCTACAACCTGCACACCAACGCGGGCACCAACGACGACGACCTCGCCGCCCGCAGGGCCAACCTCAGCCAGCTCACCGACTTCATCGCCACCCACTCCGCGGGCAACGCCGTCGTCGTCGCGGGCGACACCAACACCCGGTACACCCGCTCCGGCGACACCATCGCCGAGTTCGCCGCCGCCAACGGCCTCACCGACGCCTGGGTCCAGCTGATCCGCGGCGGCGTGGCCCCCGCGAAGGGCAGTGACGCCCTGGTCTGCGACCAGACCGGGACCACCGTGCCCAACACCTGCGAGGTCGTCGACAAGATCCTCTACCGGGGCAGCAAGCTCGTCTCGCTGAACGCCACGCGCTACAACAACGAGCACGCCAAGTTCCTCACCGACGGCGGTCTGATGCTCTCCGACCACGACCCGCTCACGGTGGACCTCTCCTGGTCGCGCAACGCCGCCTTCCAACTCAGCGACCAGTTCGGCGGCCCGCACGGCGACTACTTCAACGACATCGGCAGCGTCCCGGCCGGGGCCCGCGCCACCACCGTCGGACTGCGCGCCGGTACCCGCGTCGACCAGTTGAGCCTCACCCTCGCGAACGGCACCACGCTCGCCCACGGCGGCACCGGGGGCACCGCGTCCTCCCTCACGCTGGGCAGCGGCGAGTACCTCACCGCGGCCACCCTGTGCCAGGGCCAGAAGGACGGCCGCACCAGGATCTTCTCCGCCAGGTTCACCACCAACCTGGGCCGCACCCTGGCCGGCGGCACCACGACCTCCACGTGCGTGACCCGCACCGCCCCGTCCGGCTGGCAGATCGCCGGCTTCCACGGCCGCGCGGGCGCCGAGGTGGACAAGATCGGCTTCCTCTACACCCGGCGCTGACCCGGCCGACCGGCAGCGCACCTCGTCCCCGGCCGGTCGACCGGACCCGCCGGGGACGACCCGCCCGGGACGCTCGCCGGCCGACCGGCCGCGGCACGGTCACGCCGAGGGATCGGCGACCGCCAGCGGATCGAGGAACGTCAGGACGGAGGCGTCCTCCTCGATCAGCGGCACAAGGGCGGCGTTGAAGGGTTTGCCGTAGGGGGCGTCGAGGTGGGCCCGGAAGGCGTCCTCGTCCCGGTACACCTCGAAGATCCAGAAGGCGCGCGGCTCGGCCGCCCTCGTGTAGACGTCGAAGGCGAGGTTGCCTTCCTCCTGGCGCACCTTCAGGGCGTACTCCCCGATCAGGCGGGCCACCTCGTCGCGCGCCCCCTCACAGGCGGTGAACTCGGCGAGCAGGGTCTTCTTCACGGTCTCGTGTCCTTGTCGGTCGGGGGGAGTGGATGCGTATGCGCGGGTCGCCGGTAGTGGGCAGCGGGTAGCGGGGTCGCGGCTCAGACGCCCGCGACGGGCGTGAGCTGGGTCAACTGCTCCTGCCACGGCGGGTTGGGGCCCGCCACCGAGCAGGTCAGGGCCGCCACCCGGGCCCCGAACCCGCACGCCTCGGCGACTTCGTCGAGACCGAGCCGGTCCAGCCGGCCGCCGAGCAGGCCGAGGGTGCCGAGGTGGTGCAGGAGGCCGGCCGTGAAGGAGTCGCCCGCGCCGACCGTGTCGACGACCTTCGTGGCCACCGCGGGCACCCGCACCCGCTCGCCGTCGAGGGAGGCGAGGGCGCCGTCGGCACCGAGGGTGATCACGACGAGCCGTACCCCGGCGGCGTGCCAGATGTCGCAGGCCCGCTCGGGCGACGTGCCCGGCAGCAGCAGGTCCAGGTCGTCCGAGCTCAGCCGCAGGATGTCGGCGAGACCGCACCAGCGCGTCAGGCGGGCGCGGTACACCTCGGGGCGCACCAGAAGCGGCCGCACGTTGGGGTCGACGCTGACGGTGGCCCGGGCCGCCGCCGCCTCCAGGAAGTGTTCCACCACTTCACCGCCGGGCTCGCGGACCAGTGCCAGCGAGCCGGTGTGCACACAGGACGTCCCGGACAGGTCCACCCGGGCCAGTTCCTCCGGGGTCCACTGCCAGTCGGCGGTGTTCTGGGCGTGGAACGAGTACGTGGCCTGCCCGGTGGCGTCCAGTTCCGCCACCGCCAGCGTGCTGGGCTCGGCGGCGGCGACGGCGTGCGACAGGTCGACGCCCGATGCCTCCAGATGAGACCGGAACAGCCGGCCGAACACGTCCCCCGACAGCCGGGCGAGGAAGCGAGCCGGGGTGCCGAGCCGGGCCAGGGCCACCGCCGTGTTCGCGGGTCCGCCGCCGGGCAGTACCCGCAGCGCGAGTTCGTCGGCGGCGGGGGCCGGCTCGGTGAAGGCGTCCGCGACGCACTCTCCCAGAACAGTGATCCGACTCGGACTCATGGCTGCTCTCTCTCGAAAGAAGGCCCGGCAGGACCGGGCGAAGGGGGCCGGAACGACGACAGGGGGCTCACCGGCCGCTCGGGGACGACGGCCGCGTACGTTGCCGATTTGTGACGGGTGGAAGGCATTGACGTTGCCCGGATCCGGAGTCCATCATCCTCGCCATGCAGTGTCAACGATGACATAAGTCAACGATGACACCCAGGGCGGCCCAGCTCCGTGCCGCTCGCCATCCCACAGGAGTCGAACATGTCTCGCACCACTCGTCTGTCCTCCTCCCTCCTCCGAGCGGCCGCGGTCACGGGCGTCGCGGCCCTCACCCTGACGGCCTGCGGTTCCGGCTCCGGTTCGGACTCCTCCTCGGGATCCGGGTCCGGCGCCGTCAAGGTCGGCCTGATCACCAAGACCGACACCAACCCGTTCTTCGTGAAGATGAAGGAGGGCGCGGAGAAGGCGGCCAAGGAGAACGGCGCCGAACTGTCCACCGCGGCCGGCAAGTTCGACGGCGACAACGCCGGGCAGGTCACCGCTCTGGAGAACATGGTCGCCGCCGGCGTGAAGGGCATCCTGATCACCCCGAGCGACTCCAAGGCGATCGTGCCCGCGATCGAGAAGGCCCGCGCCAAGGGCGTCCTGGTCATCGCGCTGGACACCCCGACCGACCCGGAGAGCGCGGTCGACGCCCTCTTCGCCACCGACAACCTCAAGGCGGGCGAGCTGATCGGCGAGTACGCCAAGGCCGCGATGAAGGGCAAGAAGGCGAAGATAGCCACCCTCGACCTGGCGCCGGGCGTCTCGGTCGGCGTCCAGCGGCACGACGGGTTCCTGAAGGGCTTCGGCGCCTCGGACAAGGACGTCGTCTGCGCCCAGGACACGGGCGGCGACCAGGCCAAGGGCCAGACCGCGATGGAGAACTGCCTGCAGAAGGCCCCCGACATCAACGTCGTCTACACCATCAACGAGCCGGCGGCCCTCGGCGCCTACACCGCGCTGAAGGCCAAGGGCCGGGAGAAGGACGTCCTGATCGTCTCCGTCGACGGCGGCTGCACCGGCACCCAGGCGGTCAAGGACGGCAAGATCGCCGCGACCTCGCAGCAGTACCCGCTGAAGATGGCCGCCGAGGGCGTGAAGGCCGTCGTGTCGTTCGCCAAGGACGGAAAGAAGGCGTCCGGTTACACCGACACCGGCGTCACGCTGATCACCGACAAGGCGCAGGACGGGGTCAGCTCGAAGGACACCGCCTACGGCCTGGAGAACTGCTGGGGCTGAGCCCCCGGGACCGTACGACCCCGCCACTGCCCTCAGCCGGGCGGCCGTCCCTTCCCTGACCGGGGACGGCCGCCCCCTCCCCCGGTGGCGGGAGCCTCTCCCCTCGTCCTCCGACCAGGACTTCTGTCTTCCGACAAGGACTTCGCATGACAGCGACGACATCGCCGTACTCGGAGCTCAAAGCGCCGACCACGGTCCGCAGACTGCTCACGGCGCCGACCACCGGCCCCCTGGCCGCCCTTCTCCTGGCCTGTGCCTTCTTCTCGTTCTCGACCGACCAGTTCCTCACCGGCGGCAACTTCTCGCTGATCGTGCAGCAGGTCATGGTCGTGGGCACCCTCGCCATCGGGCAGACCCTGATCATCCTCACGGCCGGGATCGACCTGTCGTGCGGGGCGGTGATGGCGTTCGGCAGCATCGTGATCGCCAAGATGGCGGCCGAGGGCTCCGTCCCGCCGCTGGTCGCGATCGCGCTGGGCCTGGTCGTCTGCGGCGGTTTCGGGCTGCTCAACGGCCTGCTGGTGCAGAAGATCCCGCTGCCGCCGTTCATCGTCACCCTCGGCATGCTCAACGTGGCGTTCGCGCTGACGCACATCTACTCCGAGGAGCAGACGGTCAGCAATCTGCCCGGCCCGCTCACCGCCCTCGGCGAGACCTTCCCCCTCGGCCACACGGACATCACCTACGGCTCCCTGGTCACCATCGCCCTGTTCCTGCTGTTCGCCTACGCGCTGAGCAGCACCGGCTGGGGCCGGCACGTCTACGCCCTGGGCAACAGCGCCGAGGCCGCGCGACTGAACGGCATCCGCACCTCCCGCCTCACCGTCGGCGTCTACACCGTGGCCGGTCTGCTGTACGGCGTCGCCGCCCTGCTGCTCATCTCCCGGACCGGTGTCGGCGATCCGCAGGCCGGGCAGACCGACAACCTCGACAGCATCACCGCCGTGGTCCTCGGCGGCACCAGCCTCTTCGGCGGCCGCGGTTCGGTGCTCGGCACCTTCATCGGCGTCCTCATCGTCGGTGTGTTCCGCAACGGTCTCCAGCTGATGGGCGTCGCCTCGATCTACCAGACCCTGATCACGGGCGTCCTGGTGATCCTCGCGGTGACCGTCGACCAGATCTCCCGGAAGAAGGCACGATGACCGCGACCCCCGCCCCCACGCCCGTGCTCCAGGCCCGCGGCCTCGTCAAGCGGTACGGACACGTCACCGCCATCGACGGCGCCGACTTCGATCTGCTGCCCGGTGAGGTCCTCGCCGTCATCGGCGACAACGGCGCCGGCAAGACCAGCCTCATCAAGGCGCTGACCGGCGCCGTCGTCCCGGACGCGGGCGAGATACGGCTGAACGGCGAGCCCATCACCTTCTCCGGCCCACAGAGCGCACGCGCCCACGGCATCGAGACGGTCTATCAGGACCTCGCGGTCGCCGCGTCGATGGACATCGCCTCGAACATGTTCCTCGGTCGTGAGCTGCGCCGCCCCGGTGTCCTCGGCACCGCCTTCCGCATGCTCGACAAGAAGCGCATGCGCCAGGAGGCCGCCGAGCACATGGCCGACCTCAAGATCGGTCTGCGCTCGCTGACCCAGTCGGTGGAGACCCTCTCCGGCGGACAGCGCCAGGCGGTCGCGGTCGCCCGCGCCGTGGCCTGGGCCCGCTCGGTGGTCGTCATGGACGAACCCACCGCCGCCCTCGGCGTCAAGGAGTCGGGCCAGGTCCTCGATCTGATCCGCAGGGTCCGCGACAAGGGCATGCCCGTGGTCCTCATCAGCCACAACATGCCCCATGTCTTCGAGATCGCGGACCGCATCCACGTCCACCGGCTGGGCCGGCGGGCCGCCGTGATCAAGCCCTCCGACTACTCCATGGCCGAGGTCGTCGCCATCATGACCGGCGCACTCACCGTCGACGCGGCCGGAGATACTGTCGTTGCGGATTCGGAGGCCGCGAAGGCCGCCGGCGTCCGGGCCACCTGACAGCTCGACCCCGCTCTCCCGTCTCCGGCCGAAGGCCGCGGTCGGAGAGGAGAGCCCTTCAGGAGACGGTTTTCTCCATGGCAGCGAACCGCCGCCCCACCCTGGCCGATGTCGCCCGAGAGGTGGGGGTCAGCGCCAAGACGGTCTCCCGGGTCCTCAACGAGGACGGCCCCGTCTCCGCGCGGACCAGGGAACAGGTACTGGCCGCAGTGGCGAAGCTCGGCTTCCAGCCGAACCTCATGGCCCGCAACATCCGCGTCGGCGGCCCGGACACCACCATCGGTCTGGTCATCCCCGACCTGGCCAACCCCTTCTTCGGGGCGGTGGCCCGGGCCATCGAGGACACCGTCGGCGACCGCGGACTGACCCTGCTCATGGGTTCCTCCGCGGACGACCCCGAGCGGGAACGCGCCCTCACGGACAAGTTCCTCGCCCGCCGCGTCAGCATCCTGATCGTCGTCCCGTCCGTGGGCGCCGATCACTCCCACCTCAAGTCCCAGCGCACGGCGGGACTGCCCGTGGTCTTCCTCGACCGGCCCGGAGTCGGCCTGGTCACCGACAGCATCGTCAGCTCCAACCGGGCCGGGGCCCAGGAGGGCGTCGCCCACCTCATCGCCCACGGGCACCGCAGGATCGGCTTCGTCGGCGACCTGCCCCCGAAGCTGTACACCCGCCGTGAGCGCCAGGCGGGCTACCGCTCGGCGCTGCTGGAGGCCGGCATCCCCTACGACCGCGCCCTCGTCGCCAACGCCCACGACCAGTCGGGTGCCGAGGCCGCGACCGCCGGGCTCCTCGGTCTGGCCGATCCCCCCACCGCCCTGTTCGCGGGCAACAACATCATGGCGCTGGGCATAGTGGCCGAACTCGCCCGCAGCAAGCGCAAGGAGGTCGCGGTCGTCGCCTTCGACGACGTGGCGCTCGCCGAGGCACTGGAGCCGGCCCTGACCGTCGTCGCCCAGGACGCCGAGGAACTCGGCCGGGTGGCCGCGACCACCGCCCTGGCCCGCCTCGACGGAGACCGCGGCCGTGCCCGCACCCTCACCGTCCCCACCCGTCTGATCGTCCGGGGCTCGGGCGAACAGCCCGCCCCTCGACCGCGGCCCCGCACCGCGTAGTCCCGCACCGCGTGTGTCGCCCCCTGGTCAGCGGGGGCGACACCGGCGTCACGCGAAACTGACGCTCAGCGCCGGTGCCCGCTCCGGAACGCCCGCCACCGGGACGAGGAGCACCGCCCGCCACCGGGACGAGGAGCACGTCCTGGAACACCCCCGGCGCAGGTGCACGACCCGCCGGGGACATCGTCAAGCCGATCCGGCCAACCTCGCCCGAGGGAACATCATCTTCCTTGCGCGGAAGGCCAGTTGGGATCATCCTGTGTCGCGCCTGTGAACTCCTGTTCCTTGGAGGAACATCCGTGACATCCCACCCCCCACTGGCCCGGCCCGCCGCTCGTCACAGACGGCGCGGGCGACTCGCCGTCGGCACCCTGGTCACCGCCCTGTTCGGGCAGTTGCTCGCCGGAACCGCGGTCGCCGCTCCCACGGTCGAGACTCCGTCGCCCGGACGCATAGCCTGGGAACCCTGTGAGTCCCCCTCCGGTCAGGGCACCTTCGAGTGCGCCACCCTCACCGTGCCGGTGAACTGGAAGAAGCCGCGTGGCGCCACCATCGACCTGGCGCTCAACCGCCACGTGGCGACGAACCCCGCGCGCAGGATCGGTTCGCTCCTGATCAACCCCGGCGGCCCCGGCGGCTCCGGCGTGGACTTCGCGTTCAGCGCGCCCGAGAGCTTCTCGCCCGCGCTCCTGGAGCGCTTCGACATCGTGGGCTTCGACCCGCGCGGTGTCGCCCGCAGCAACCCGGTGCGGTGCGACGGCGACCTGGTGACGGCGCAGTCGGGACTGCTCTACCCGGACAGCGCCGCGTCCTTCACCTCCCTGCGCCGGGCGAACCGCGCACTCGGCAAGAGCTGCCGCGCCCTCACCGGTTCCCTCGTCGACCACATGGACACGGGGAGCGTCATCCGCGACATGGACGCGATCCGCGCCGGCCTCGGCGAGAAGCGGATCAGCTACTACGGCGTCTCCTACGGCACCGGCATCGGCCAGCAGTATGCCGAGCGCTACCCCCGCCGCGTCCGCGCGATGACCCTCGACTCCAACATGGACCACAGCCTGGGCAGGTGGGACTACCAGAGGACCGAGACGATCGCGATGGAGGAGTCGTACGGCCAGTTCGCCGACTGGTGCGCCCGTACGTCCACCTGCGCGCTGCACGGCCGGGACGCCCGCGCCCTGTTCGACTCGCTCTACCGGCGCGCGGCCGCCGGTGAGCTGGTCCTGCCCGGCGACCCGCCGCACACCGTGACCACCCAGGAACTCCAGGACGCGGCGTTCGGCAACATGTACGACCCGGCCTCCTGGTTCGAGTTCGCCCGGTTCCTCGCCGATGTGGACGCCGCCGCGCCCGCCGCGGCACGGGCCCTCGGGCAGCGCGGTGAGCCGACGCCGTTCCCGTACCTCCCGGTGACGTGCCAGGACTACGACTTCGACGTAACCTCGTACGGCACGCTAGCCCGCTACGAACGCGAGCTGGCCCGTCTCGCCCCGGTCACCCGACTGAGCTCCCTGGCCTGGACCGACCTGACCGGCTGCCAGAACTGGCCGACCGAGGTGACCAACCCGCCGCACCGGCTCCGCGTCGACGGCACTCCGCCGATCCTCGTGACCAACAGCCGCTACGACGTGGCGACACCGTACTCCTGGGGCTCCAACGCGGCCCGGCAGATCGGCCGCGAGGCCGTCCTCCTCACCTACGACGGCGTCGGCCACGGCGACTACTGGCTGAGCCCGTGCGCCCGCAAGGCCATCGACACGTACCTGCTCACTCTGAAGGCCCCCCGCAAGAACACCCACTGCCCCGCGATCTGGCCGGCCGCCCCCTCGGCGCAGGGCCAGTCCCCGAGCGGCGGCCTCACCAACCCCCTGCCCGACCTGCTGAGCACGGGGCGCCTCGGGTGGACGCCGACCCCCCATGCGGTTCCCTGAGAATCGTGGAATGACCGAGGTCCCCTCCCACCCGGCGGAGTGTGGGAGGGGACCTTTTGCGCCACCGGCCGCGGCCACGGCCGGCTGTGGCGCACCGGTCTCCGGAAATCCGACCTGATCGATCGACTTGTTCGCGGGACTAAGTCGATATAATGGCTTCATGGCTCACGTTTCCGCGGCCGAGCGCCGTCCTCAGCTGATCAAGGCCGCCATCGACCTCATGACGAGGGAAGGCGTGGCCGCCGGCAGCACCCGTGCCATCGCGGCCGAGCTGGGCGTCGCCCAGGCCACGGTGCACTACACCTTCGGCACCAAGGAAGACCTCTACCGCGCCGTCATGGAGCAGCTCACCCACGGTCTGATCACCCAGGTCGGACGGTCGGCGCCCTCGGACGCCGGCTTCGAGGACACGGTCGCGGCACTCGCCACCGCCCTGTGGCGGACCGTGCGCGAGCAGCCGACCACGCATCTGCTGCTCACCGAGCTGTCGATGTTCGCGCTCCGGACCCCACGGCTGAAGGAGGCCCTGGAGGGCCACTACCGTGAGGTGACGGCCGTGACGACGAAACTGGTGGCCGAGGCCGCCGAGCGTACCGGTCACCAGCTGGCCCAGCCGCCGGAGACCCTCGCCCGGTTCTTCCTGGCCGGCTTCGACGGCCTCTCGTCGCAGCGCCTCTCCCTGCCCGACGAGGAGGCCGAACTCGCCTGCCTCCAGGCCCTGGTCTCCGCCGTCGTCGCACTCGCGGACGGCCGCATGGAGTTCGTGACCCTGCCGAGGGTCTGACGAGCCGACGGCGAGCCGGGAAAGGGCCGGCGCGGACGGTGTTCCGTCCGCGCCGGCCCTTCGGCGGTTGGTCGGCGGTCTGTAGGCCCACGCGTCCCGTGCGGCCTCCTCAGGCCGCCGGCACCCGTCCGGGCTGTGCCGCGCCGGCGGTCTCCCCGCTGGCCACCGTCATCCTCAGCAAGGGCAGCGAGGCGAGGCAGGTGCCGCTCGCCAGGACGACGCTCAGCACGCCGGCCCCGGCCCCGTCGAGCACGGCGCCGACGGCCAACGGTCCCACGCCGGTGCCCAGCGCACCCGCGCCGCTGAGGGAGGCGACGAGTCGGCCGGTCGGGTCGAGGAGCGCCGCGGCGGCGAGCATCTGCACCAGGACGGCCAGTTGGCAGCCCTGCCAGAGGACGGCCGCGACGGTGAAGAACACGGGGTCATCAGTGAAGATCAGGATCGCCATCGCGACGGCCTGCCCCATGACGAAGGCGGCCATCGACCGCATGCGCCCCAGGTGCCGCGCGGTGACGGGCCCCACCACCGCGCCGACGAGTGCCACGACACTGGAGACGGCCAGGACGGCCGACACCGCCGAGTGCGACATACCGGTGTGCTGACGGCCAAGGACCGAGGCGTACGACCACGCGCCCTGGGTGACGGCCCACAGGAGCCCGGTACCGACGAGCAGCACGACCGACGGCCTCGACGCCGCCGCCCCTCGCGCATCGGCGGCCCCGGCGGCCGGTGGCGTGGGACCGGTGCCCGGCGCGGTGGGACCGGCGGGGCCGTCGGGGAGTCGGCGCAGCAGCGGCCAGGCAAGGAGGCAGCACACCGCCATGAGCAGGAAGCCGGTGCCCTCCCCCAGGTCGTGGTTGGCCATGGGGACGCCCATGATCAGCAGCGCCGTCACGCCGACGACACCGCAGATGGTGACCGCGGAGGCCTTGTCGGCGTCGTCGGTGGCGGCGAGGGCGGCCGTGGCCGCCGCGTAGACGGCGCCGAGCCCCGCGCCGAGGACCAGGTTGGCGAGGACCAGGGTGACCGGGTCGGTGACCACCGCCGCGCCCAGGAAGCCGACGCAGGAGACGGCCAGGCCCAGCCGGGCCATCCGCACCCGGCCCGGCCGCGCCGCCCGCCCGGCCAGCAGCAGCGTGACGACGGCGGTCGCCATCAGCTGGGTCGCGGCCACGAGCCCGGCGGCGGAGTCCGACAGCGCGAAGCGCGTCGCGAAGTCGTCGACGAAGACGGGCATCACGTTCGCTCCGCCGTTGCCCAGGGTCACTCCGGCGACGAGGGCGACCGCCACGCCGAAGGTGAGTGCGGAACCCGTTCGTGCGTTCACCGACCGCTCCTCTGTGGGTGGTTGGGGGTGGTCAAGGGTCCTCGGCGGAACGCCGAGCGGGTGACGGGCATGCGAACCTCACGAGTTCAGGAGGGGGCGGGAGACGGTGTGAAGGAGACAGGGCCACGGAGGGGGGAGTGTCCGTGGCCCTGTCGGTCAGTGGGGTGGTGCGGTGTGCGGCCGGCGCCGCCACCGCACCGTGGCCGGTCAGCCGGCCCAGACGTCCTCGACGTAGATTCCGGACTCGATCAGCGCGTTCAGCCAGGCGCTCGCCTCGACGTCCCCGGCGCCGGTGTGCGTGCGGTAGATCGCCATGAACGCCTCCCGCACCGCGGGGGCCATCCGGCGGCCGTCGCCGCAGACATACACTCGGCCGCCCGCCTCCAGGGCCGCCCACACCTCGTCGCTCTCCTTGGCGATGCGGTCCTGGACGTAGCGGGCCCCGTCCTCGGGGGCGCAGGAGAAGGTGGGCCGCATGCTGACGGCTCCGGCGGCCTCGGCCGCCTCGAACTCCGCGCGGTGCAGGTAGTCGACGTCGGGGTGGTCGCAGCCGAAGTAGCACAGCAGGGTGCCCTTCGACCCGGTGTGGTGCCGGTCGAGCACGGCCCCGCGGAAGGGGGCGAGACCGGTGCCCGCGCTGACCAGGATCACCGGCACCGAGTCGTCCTCGGGCAGCCGGAACGCCTCGCTGCAGGGCAGCACCCGGGCCTGGACCGTGTCGCCGGCGCTCACCGTCTGGAGGTAGTGCGAGCCGATGCCGCGGAACGTGCCCTCGCCGCAGCGGTGGGGCGCGGCGAGCAGCGACACCATCAGGTCGACCTCACCGGGAGAGGCTGCGGCGGACGAGGAGATCGAGTAGTGACGCGGGCGCAGCACCGGCAGCAGCTCGAGGAAGACCTCGAACGGCAGCTCGCAGGCCCGGTAGCGCTCCAGCAGGTCCAGGAGACTGCGTCCGGCGGCGGTCACCTGCTCGCGGAAGGTCTCCTCGTCCGCCGCGGCGAGTTCGGCCAGGGGGCGCTTCTCGGGCGGGCAGGCGGTGTGCTCGGCGAGCACGGCGACCTGCTCCCGGGTGGCGGGGTCCTGAAGCTCGACGAAGTCGGTGAGCAGACGGCGCAGGGTCAGCGGGCGGTCGACGGGCAGGGCGCCCCGGCTGCGGCGGCGGGTCTGGAGCCGGACGGTGCGGTCCAGGTCGAGGGCGAAACGGTCGGCCACCCGCCGCACCAGGTCGGCCGGGTTGCTCGGGAGAACGGCGAGGTGGTCGCCGGTGCGATAGGTGACGCCCTCGGGCAGCCGCAGCTTGAGGAAGCGCTTGGAGCGGCCCAGCCCGTGGTTCATGTCGACGAGTTCTCCGGCGTCGAGCACCTCCATCGGCTGGACGCCGTGTCGTGCGGCGAGCCCGCCGATGACCGAGTCGGTCGCGTCCTCCAGTACGTACAGCCCCGCGTCCTGGTCGTCCTCCGGTTCGGTGGCGGCCGCTTCCCCGGCGGTCCCGTAGCGCTCCAGGAGCGTGGTCCACAGGTCGCCGGTCCAGCGGTCCACGGTGCCGGCGAAGTCACCGGCGGCGTCGGCGGCGCCGCGCTCCAGCAGTGAGGTGGCGCCCGCCGCGGTGAGCCTCTCGTCGATGAGGGTGGGGACGCGCTGGTAGGTGGCGGCCCAGTTGCGGTCGCCGACGCCGAGTACGGCGTACCGCAGGCCGTCGAGCGCGCCGGGCTCCAGCCCCTCCAGCCAGGTGACGAACTCGGTGGCGTCGTCGGTGGGCCTGCCGTTGTAGGAGGCGGCGACGATCACGACCGGTCCGCCATCGGGGGAGAGCTTGCCCACGGCGTCGTTGAGGGGAGCGACGGACGGGGCGAAGCCTCGCTCGTCGCCGTCTTCGGCCAGGTCGCGGGCGATGCCTGCGCAGGTGCCCAGGTTGGAGCCGTGCAGGAGCATGAGTGAGGTGCCGGTGGCACGCCGGACGACGGGGCGGTCCTGGCCCGCGGGAGCGCCGCCCGCCACAAGGGCCGCGGCGGCGGGCGAGCGCCGCTCCCCGCTGGTGCGCCGGGCCAGGTTCAGGGTGAACTCGTCCGGCTTGAGGGTGAGCGACTGCTTGATCTTCAGCTGGTAGTTGGTGTGGTCGATCAGGCGGTAACGGTGGATCACCAGCGCGAGGACCAGTGTGGCCTCGTGCAGCGCGAACTGCCGCCCGATGCAGGCGCGTTCACCGCTGCCGAACGGCTTGAACAGATGGACCGGCCGCTCCTCCTCCCGCTCCGGCAGGAACCGGTCGGGGTCGAACAGCTCGACGTTCTCGCCCCAGGCGGGGTCGCGGTGCAGCTGCGGGATGAGGATCTGGATCGACTCGCCCTTGCGCACGGCGTACTTCCCGCCGATGACCGTGTCCTCGATCGGCTCCACCGCGAAGGCGGGCGCCGTCGGCCACAGCCGCAGACTCTCGTTGAGCACCTGACGGATGTACGTCAGCTTCCCGATGTCCCCGTAATCCGGCTCCGGGGCGTCCGTGTCGCCCCACAGGGCGTCGACCTCGGCCTGGGCGCGGGCGAGGACCTCGGGGTGCTTGGTCAGGTAGTAGAGGGCGAACGACAGCGCCCCGCTGGTGGTCTCGTGGCCGGCGATGAGGAACGTGATCGCCTGGTAGCGGATGTTGACGTCGTCCAACGGCTCGCCCGTCACCGCGTCACGGGTGTGCAGCATCCGCCCGAGCAGGTCGTCGGTGCTCAGGTCCCCGGACGCCCGGCGCTGCCGGATCACGTCGTCCACCAGGCCCTCCATCAGGGCCACGTCCTCACGGAACTGCTCCGCCTGCTTCCACTTGAACAGCTCCGTGCCCGGGATCGACTCGCCCTTGTCCTGAGCGAAGGCCAGCGCCCTGGACAGCGCGGAGACGAAGGGGTGCGGCTCGTCGCGCTCGAACGACTCGAAGTCGTAGCCGAAGCCGCACAGGCCGATCGTGTCGAGCGTCAGGCGCGTCATGTCGTCGGCCACGTCCACGGACTCCGTGCCCGCCGCCCGGTCCCACTTCTCGATCAGCTCCCGGGCGACCCGGAGCATCGTCGCGTGGTAGCCGCGCATCGCGCCGAGTGAGAACGCCGGCATCAGGACGTCGTGCGCCTTGCGCCAGTTGGGCTCGTCGTTGTACGCGGTGAACAGCCCGTCGCCGCCGATTCCCCGGAGGATCACCAGGTCGGGGTGGACGTTCTTGCGGAACCGGCTCTCGTCCGCCAGCTCGGTGACCAGGTCGAGACCGGAGGCGAAGTTGATCTCGTTGCCGAAGACGCGGAGCTTGAACAACGGCCCCAGCTCCTTCGCCTCCTTCATCACATAGAGCAGACCGTCGGCCCCACTGGGGATGTCGAACGCGTGGCCCACCAGAGGCAGGGCCGGGCGCTGAGGGATCGGTTCGGTTCCGCGCAGGGTCTCGTGGGTCATGAGCTTGCCTTTCGTTGCCGCACAGGCTGTCCGCTGGCTAGAACCATACAAGCGACATTGTCGAGTGACAATGTCGCTTGATTGTGGCGTCTGACACAGTCGATCGATTAGCCGTCGGGACCCTCTCGCGGGAGCACCGCGAACACGCACAGACAGGCAAAGCCCCTCCCGCGACACGCTGTTGCGGGAGGGGCTTCTCTCCCTGAAGGGTCGGCGGGACCCGACAGGAGGTTCGCGGGACGGGACTCGGCGGGGTGCTCACGGGACCGGCCAGGCACTTCGAAGGACCGGGCAGGGACTTCGGAGAACCGGCCAGGGAGTTCGGAGAACCGACCAGGGACTTCGGAGAACCGGTCCGGGATCTCAGAGGAATCAGGGGGTGAGGACGAACCGAATCGGGTCGCCGATCTTCTTCTCCAGCCGGTGGACGGCGTCCGCGGCGTCGGCCAGCGGGACGTGCGCGGTGATGGAAGGGGCCAGATCGATCCGCCCGGCGGAGGTCAGGCCGATGAGCTGCTCCACATGCTCGAAGCCGGAGCCGTAGTGGCCGCGGATCTGGCTGCCCCGGAAGCAGAACCCGGTGCTGTCGCCGACGACGATCGGCTCGGGCGTGAGCCCCGCGAGCACCAGGACACCGCCGGCCCCGAGCGCGGCGACCGCCTGAGCGCGAGCGGCGGGAACGCCCGCGAAGTCGAACGCCACGTCGATCCCCCGGCCCGCCGTGGCCTCTGCCACCGCTTCGGCGAAGCCGTCCGCCGTCGGGTCGAGAGCGAAGTCGGCGCCGAAGGCGAGGGCCCGGTCCCGGGCGGTGGGCAGGGGGTCGACGGCGATGATCGGAGCCGCGCCGACCATGCGGGCAAGCCGGATGCCGTGCGCGCCGAGACCGCCCGCGCCCCAGATGCCGACGGCCTGCGCGGGACGCACCGCACCCGTCTCGACGATCGCGGCGTACGGAGTGGAGACGGCGTCGGGAATGATGGCGGCCTGATCGAAGGGAAGGCCGTCGGGGATGGCGAGCAGGGTGTCCTCGCGAGCCACGGCGTACTGGGCCCAGCCGCCGTCGTAGTCCACGCCGCGGGTGAGCGGCTGCCGGCACGAGGTGCGGCGCAGACAGCCACCGCACCCGCCGCACGCCTGCCCGGCCTGCAGCACGACCCGAGTACCGGGCACCCACTCACCGGCCACCCCCGGTCCCACGGCATGGATGACACCGGCGACCTCGTGGCCGAGCGTCACGGCACGGGCCGCGGCGACGGAGTCGACGGGGAACGCCGGACTGATACTGCCGTCGATCAGATGAACGTCGGACAGACACACCCCGGCCGCCCGCACCTCGACCAGCACCTCGCCCGGCCCCGGTGTGGGCACGCGAACCTCTTCGACGGCGAACGTACGGGTGTCCAGGCGGAGCCGCCCGGCAAGCATGGTCTTCATAGGGACCTCGATCCTTCCAATGCCTCAATCGATTGACCTTGTCAACTGACAATGTCACTCAAGCGAGTCACTAGACAAGATCAAGTGAGCCACATCTCAAAGACCTGTCCGCATGGCAGGCCGAGACGGGGGGCCGGGCGGACTGGCTGGGCGAACCGCCCGGTGATGTCGGTTCATGCCGATCACCAACTACGTCGCCGCCGGCCCCAGCCCTCATCCCTCAGGCCCCGAGGAGCTGTCAAGGTGCAGCGAACCTCCGGAAGGTCACGTGCTTGCGCGTGTGGAAACCAAGCCGCTCGTAGAAGTGCGATCGCGCTGGTGTTCGCCTCGGCCACGTGCAGGAAGGGACGTCGCCGCGGGCCACGATGCGGGCGACGAGCGCGCCGACGAGACGGCCCGCGTGACCTCGCCCGCGGGCCTCGGGAGAGGTGCAGACAGCGCTGATCTCGGTCCAGCCCGGCGGGCGTAGCCGCTCGCCCGGGGCGGCCCGGGCGGCAGAACTGCGCCGGACACCACAGCCCTGCGGCAGCTGATCATGCCGCCCGAGCAGCACATGACGGCCCTGGGGGATCAGAAGCGCGGACAGCCCGGTGCCCCGGCCGGGAGGAGGAGAGAAATCCCGTCAGCCATGACGCTCATGTGCCCCGGACGCCTGCCGGGCCGCCACTCAGGCGTCGATGATGACGGGAATGATGAGGGGCTTGCGACGGTGGGTGCGGAACGCCCAGTTCGCCACGGCTCGGGCGAGGAGCTGTTCGAGTTGGCGCGCGTCCCCGACGCCTTCCTCGGCCGCGGTGGCCAGGGTCTTCTCGATGACGGGGATGACCGGCTCGAAGGTGGTGTCGTCGTGGACGAAGCCGCGGGCCAGGAAGTCGGGGGCCTCGGTGAGGGCGCCGGTGTCCGCGTCGACGATCGCCACCACCGTGACCACGCCTTCCTCCGCGAGGGTGAGGCGGTCCTTCAGGGACGCCTCGGTGGCGCCGCCGACCTCCATGCCATCCACGTAGACGTTGCCGGCGGGGACCTTGCCGGTGATGGAGGCGCGCCCGTCGACGAGGTCGACGACGACGCCGTCCTCGGCGATGACGACCCGTTCGGGGTCGACGCCGGTACGGATGGCGAGGTCGGCGTTGGCCCGCAGGTGGCGCCATTCGCCGTGCACGGGCATGACGTTGCGGGGTTTGACGATGTTGTAGCAGTAGACCAGTTCGCCGGCGCTGGCGTGTCCGGAGACGTGCACCTTGGCGTTGCCCTTGTGGACGACGTGGGCCCCCCACCGGGTGAGCCCGTTGATCACCCGGTAGATGGCGTTCTCGTTGCCGGGGATGAGGGAGCTGGCGAGCAGGACGGTGTCGCCCTTGCCGATGCGGATCTGGTGGTCGCGGGTGGCCATCCGTGACAGCGCGGCCATCGGTTCGCCCTGGGAGCCGGTGCACACCAGAGTGATCTTGTGGTCCGGAAGCTTCTCCAACTCCTTGGTGCTCACGACCAGACCGGAGGGGACCTTCAGATAGCCCAGGTCACGGGCGATGCCCATGTTGCGGACCATCGACCGCCCGACGAAGGCGACCTTGCGGCCGTGCTGGTGGGCGGCGTCCAGGACCTGCTGGATGCGGTGCACATGGCTGGCGAAGCTGGAGACGATGACCCGGCGCGGCGCGGTGCGCATCACCTGCTCGATCGCCGGGTTCAGATCACGCTCGGAGGTGGTGAAACCGGGCACTTCGGCGTTGGTGGAGTCGGTGAGGAACAGGTCCACGCCCTCCTCGCCGAGGCGTGCGAAGGCGCGCAGATCGGTGATGCGGTCGTCGAGAGGGAACTGGTCCATCTTGAAGTCGCCGGTGTGCAGCACCATCCCGGCGCCGGTGCGGATCGCGACGGCGAGGCTGTCCGGGATGGAGTGATTGACCGCCACGAACTCGCAGTCGAAGGGCCCGAAGCCACGCCGGTCGCCCTCCCGCACCCGCACCGTGCGCGGCCGGATGCCGTGCTCCTTGAGCTTTGCTTCCAAGAACGCCAGCGTCAGCTTGGAGCCGACGACGGGAATGTCGGACCGCTCCCGCAGCAGATACGGCACACCGCCGATGTGGTCCTCGTGGCCGTGGGTGAGGACCACGGCCACGATGTCGTCCAGCCGGTCCCGGATCGAGGTGAAGTCCGGCAGGATCACGTCCACGCCGGGCTGGGTCTCCTCGGGGAACAGCACGCCGCAGTCGACGATGAGCAGCTTGCCCGCGTGCTCGAAGACGGTCATGTTGCGGCCGATCTCACCCAGGCCACCCAGGGCGATGACCCGCAGCCCTCCTTCGGCAAGGGGCGGGGCGGCTTTCAACTCGGGGTGCGGATGGCTCATACCCTGACGGTACCCGGAGAGTGGGACGTGATGATCCTTGCCTGTGTGATCTCGTCCTGCCGACGGAGCGGGGCACCCGCAGCGGCCGCCGTCGACGCCGTGCCGGAAGGGGGCCCGCTCCTGCCCCGGGTCCCCGTCCTCCCTGGGCCGGGCGGCGATCACGGCTCCGCGAAGGCGCGCTGCCACTCGACTGATGACGTCGAAGGCCGCGGTGACCAGGCAGCCGGGCGTGCGAACCCCGTCGGCTACGGCGAGACCGAGGTACCGGAGGTATCGAAACGGCCCGATGAGGGCGGCGTCGAGCCGCTGCCCCGCAGGTGCGGGTCGTAGGCGGCGTCACCGGCCCCTTGTGCGTCAGCACAGTGGCACCGTCGGGCTCAGGAACGAGGACGGTGCGGCGAGCCGTGCGCCCAGGGACCATCCCCGATTCCGCAGGCCCAGTCGGTGGCGAGACGGACCTCGGCGGACGCCGCCCCCGGCAGGTTCCTAGCATGATCGGATGGTTGACGATGATGCCCAGAGGAACGAGACAGGACGGAAAGGTGTGTCTGGGGACGCCGTAGCCGGTTTCCCCGACGGACCACATCATGGCAATGCCGGGGAGGCGTCTCACCCGGTTGCCGACCTCGTCGAGTGGGCGGCCGACCTGGTCGAGCCGGTCAAGCCGAAGCTGCGGGGCTGGCTCCATGCCGCGATGGTCCCTGCCTCGGCGAGCGCCGGCATCGTCCTCGTCTGCCTGGCCCCGACCCGGCAGGCGACCCTGGCCTGCACCGTGTACTCCCTCACCGCCTGGCTGCTGTTCGGGACGAGCGCCGTCTACCATCTGGGCAACTGGGGGCCGATGGGCGAGGCCGTCCTGCGCCGCCTCGACCACGCCAACATCTTCCTGATCATCGCCGGGACCTGCACCCCTATGGCTGTGCTCCTGCTCCCTCCTGAGCGGCGAGACCTGCTGCTGTGGATCGTATGGACGGGCGCGCTGACCGGTATCGCCTTCCGCGTGCTGTGGGTCAACGCTCCCCGCTGGCTGTACACCCCCTGCTACCTGGCCCTGGGGTGGGCACCTGTGCGTTACCTGCCCGACTTCATGCACGCCGGCGGTACGGCCGTGGTTACCCTGACAGTGACCGGCGGTCTTCTCTACAGCGCGGGAGCGGTGGTCTACGCCGTCCAGCGCCCCGACCCTTCGCCCCGTTGGTTCGGCTTCCACGAGGTGTTCCACGCCTTGACCGTGGCGGCCTTCACCGCGCACTACATCGCCATCTCCCTCGCCGTCTACTGACCACCGGAGCAGATGCGTTCACTACCGCGTCACGGTGCTGTCGCCGCACACGCGGCCTGATCAACGAGCGAGGTGCCGATGAAGCCGTTCGGACACGACACCGTCCCTGCGCGCCACAGCCCGGCAACGCGCCGACGTGACAGCCGCCGAGGCCGACGGCCCGCTCACCCTCAGGCGGGCGCCCGACGAACTGGACGATGTGCCGGTGCGGCGGTGTCCGGCGTTGATGCGCTGGGCTTCTTCGAGCTGGCCTTCGAGGACACGTACCCCGCCGAGCCGATCTGCGAACTGCTGGGGGCCCGTCGGCGGCGCGGGGCCCGACGCACGGATGAGATCCAGAGCCGCCCGCAGAGCTTCCCGTGGCGCTGCGGACCGGGGCGTCGACCGCGTTTCCCAGCGCCTCCGGCGAGCGCGGTGGCTCGGGTGGGTCGGCGGGCGGGGCACAGGGGCAGGCGGGGCACAGGGGGGCACGAACCTGGCATGAACGACCGCAGACGAGAGTGACCCGATGCCGCACATGTACACCCCCTGACCTGTATCGCGGCACCAGCGAAGCCGTATGCGCCCATCTCGCTCTGTTGCGCCACCGTCCAAGCCACCCGGGTGGGCTGGTGCGTAGAATCCGGTCCCATGCCGAAGTCTGACGAGCTGCTCGTTGCGATAGCCGCCCTCGTGGAGTCCGGGCAGAGCAATCAGATGTCCCTGACCGTGGTCACCAGTGGTGCCGTCATCACCGGTCGACTGGCTCCGGAAGCCATGTGGAGGCAGAGGGTGTCTGAGGTGCTGACGAACTCCGCAGCCCTGGGCGAGTTCTCCGCCGTCTTCGACGCCCCCGCGAGGAAGGACGGGCCGCCCACACATCTGCATTTCCACGTCGCCCGGATCCTGCAGGGCATGGTGGGAATCCCGGAAACAGGCGGGATGTACCGCGTCGCGATCGAGGACGTCAGTGCCTGGACCGCGGGCGACTTCAGCTACTCCGACCACTGACCCACCGACGCACGGCACGCATCGAGGCCCCGCACCTTGGGTTCCAGGAACCGTCGCAACCCCGGTTCAAGGGGTCCGACGGAGTTCGAGATGCGCAAGGTGCGGACGGCGGCCAGAGGCGTCTGGCAGGGACAAGCCGGCGCCACCGGCTTCTCGCCCGGCGGCGCCGCCGTCCGAACCGTGCCGGTAAGCAGGCGATGGGCAGCGTCCAAGCAGATGACTGGGGCGGCGGGCCGGAGCGTCGATTCCACCGTCCTGACGCTGTGCGGTACTCGAAATGGCGATCAGGACCCGGCTTGATCGCCCCGGCGCCCCCCGGTTGATCTCGGCGGTCAGGATCCCTTTCCGGCCGGCTCAAGGATCGCGACGCACTCCACGTGATGCGTCATCGGAAACAGATCGAACGCCCTCAGCATCCGCACCCGATAACCCCCCTCGCGGAAGTACCCCAGGTCGCGAGCGAGCGCAGCGGGGTCGCAGGCGACGTACGCGATGCGGCGCGCGCCCAGCGTCGACAGGTGCTCCACCGTCTTGCGGCCCGCGCCCGCGCGGGGCGGGTCCAGGACGACGAGGTCGACCTCGGTGATCCCGGTGCGCGGCAGCACCGCCTCGACCTTGCCCAGCTCGATCCGTACGCGGTCGAACTCCGCGAGGTTGTGCCGCGCGTCCTCGACCGCCCGCTTGCCGGACTCGATGCCGAGGACGGCCCCCTTCTCGCCGACCCGGTCGGCGAGGGCGCCCGCGAACAGCCCGACCCCGCAGTACAGGTCGAGCGCGGTGTCCCCCTTGCGGGGCAGCAGGCCCTGCATGACGGCCTTCACGAGGGTGTCCGCGGCCTTGGGGTGGACCTGCCAGAAACCGCCGCTCCCGACGCGGTACGTGCGGTCGTCGGCGCGCTCACGGACGAAGGGGCGCCCGTGGACGCGGTGCACACCCCGGTCCTTCTCCCCGACCCGCATCACCGACACCGGCTTGTCCAGCTCCACGATCGGCAGCCGCGCCCCCGGCTTCGGCGTGAGGATCACCTGGCGGTCCTGAGAACCCGTCGCCGCGATCGCGTCGACCGACTCCATGCCGGACCAGTCCCGCTTCTCGATGCCCAGCTCGCTCACGCCCGGCGCCGCGATCAGACAGTGGTCGATCGGCTCGACCTCGTGGGAGCGGTGGCGGCGCAGCCCCGCGCGCCCCGAGGCGTCCACCGCGTACTGCACACGCGTGCGCCACGCCGGGACCTCGCCCGCCGGGACCTTGTCGCCCTCGGCCGGCATCACCGTGCCGTCCCAGCCCGCCTCCTCGGGCGTGAGGCCCGCGAGCCGCCGCAGCTGCTCGGCGAGGACCTCGCCCTTGAAGCGGCGCTGCGCGCCCGGCTTGACGTGCTGCCAGTCACAGCCACCGCATCGGCCGGGGCCGGCGTAGGGGCAGGGCGCCTCGATGCGGTCCTTGGCCGCGTCGAGCACCTCGACGGCGTCGGCCCGCAGGAAGCGCGCGCCCTCCTCGCCCTCGGTCACCCGGGCCACGACCCGCTCACCGGGCAGCGTGTGCCGGACGAAGAGGACCTGGCCCTCCGCCGTACGGGCGATGCAGTGACCACCATGGGCGACGGGGCCGACCTCGACCTCGTACTCCTCCCCCACCAGCGATTTCTTCGGTTCTGCCTGCATGGCGGGGTGACTCCAGGAGAGAGGGAAGCGACAACGGCCGGACAACAGCCCACCAGTCTACGTGGGTGCCGTCCGGCCGCCGACCACCGGAGACTCAGCTCTGGTTGGCCGAGGACTCCTTCGCCGGGGTCTTGGACCGGTCGTACGCCGGACCACGCCGTACCGAACCCGGCGCGTTCCACTCCTGCCGCTTGCGTTCGCGCCGCTTGGCGACCTCGGAGGACTCCAGCTGGTACGGCACGGAGGTCACCATGACACCCGGCGTGAACAGAAGGCGTCCCTTGAGCCGGAGCGCGCTCTGGTTGTGCAGCAGATGCTCGTACCAGTGGCCGACCACGTACTCGGGGATGATGACCGACACCGCGTCGCGCGGGGACTCCTTGCGCAGCCCCTTGACGTACTCGATGACCGGCCGGGTGACCTCCCGGTACGGCGAGTCGAGGACCTTCAGCGGTACGTCGATGCCGCGCCGGTTCCACTCCTCCTGGAGCGCCTTGGTCTCGGCCGCGTCGACGTTGACGCTGAGCGCCTCCAGGGTGTGCGAGCGCAGCAGCTTGGCGTAGGCGAGGGCGCGCAGGGTCGGGCGGTGGATCTTGGAGATCAGCACCACGGAGTGGACCCGGGACGGCCGTACGACGTCGTCGCTGGGGCCGTCGGGGGCGGCGATCTCGGCCGCGACGCGGTCGTAGTGCTTACGGATCGCGGTCATCGTCGCGTAGAAGATCACCATGCCGAGCAGGGCGACCCAGGCGCCGTGCGTGAACTTGGTGACGAGGACGACGATCAGGACGAGCCCGGTGAAGAAGGCGCCGAAGGCGTTGATGGCCCGCGAGCGGACCATGTGGCGCCGCTTGGCCTGGTCCTTCTCGGTGCGCAGATGGCGGTTCCAATGTCGGACCATGCCCGTCTGGCTGAGGGTGAAGGAGACGAACACACCGACGATGTACAGCTGGATCAGCCGGGTCGAGTCGGCGCCGTAGATCCACACCAGCAGTCCGGCGGCGCCCGCGAGGAGCACGATGCCGTTCGAGAAGGCGAGGCGATCACCTCGGGTGTGCAGCTGGCGCGGCAGGTAACGGTCCTGGGCGAGGATCGAGCCGAGCAGCGGGAAGCCGTTGTACGCGGTGTTGGCGGCCAGGAAGAGGACCAGGGCGGTGGCGGCGGCCAGCATGATGAAGAAGAACGTTCCGTCGCCGAAGACGGCTGCCGCGACCTGCGAGATCACCGGGTTCTGGACGTAGGACTCGCCGACCGGGGTGCCGTCGCGCACGAGGTCGACCGCCGGGTTCTCGGCCATCCGTACGTTGGTGGCCATGGCGAGGCCGATGATGCCGCAGAACATGGTGACGGCGAGCAGGCCCATCGCGGCGAGGGTGGTGGCCGCGTTCTTCGACTTGGGCTTGCGGAAGGCGGGGACGCCGTTGGAGATGGCCTCGACGCCGGTCAGCGCGGCGCAGCCGGAGGAGAACGCGCGCAGCAGCAGGAAGACCAGCGCGAAGCCGGCGAGTCCCTCGTGCTCGGGCTTGATCTCCAGGTCCGAGGTGGGTGCCCGCATCGTCTCGTCGAGGACCAGCCCGCGGAAGGCACCCCAGGCGATCATCGCGAAGACGCCGACGACGAAGACGTACGTCGGGATCGCGAACAGCTTGCCGGACTCCTTCACCCCGCGCAGGTTCATCAGCGTGAGCAGCACGATGATGCCGACCGCGCACAGCACCTTGTGCTCGACGAAGAAGGGGATGGCCGAGCCGAGGTTCTCCACGCCGGAGGAGATCGACACGGCGACGGTGAGGACGTAGTCGACGAGGAGCGCGCTGGCGACGGTGAGACCGGCCTTGGGACCGAGGTTGGTGTTCGCCACCTCGTAGTCGCCGCCGCCGCTCGGATAGGCGTGCACGTTCTGCCGGTAGGACGCCACCACGGTGAACATCAAAACGACGACGGCGACGGCGATCCAGGGGCTGAAGTGGTAGGCCGACACGCCCGTGATGGAGAGGACCAGCAGGACCTCGCCGGGTGCGTACGCCACGGACGAGAGCGGGTCGGAGGCGAAGACGGGGAGTGCGATGCGCTTCGGCAGGAGCGTTTCGCCGAGCCGGTCGCTGCGCAGAGCGCGCCCGATCAGAATCCGTTTGGGCAGGTCGGTCAGTTTGGACACGCAGAGGATCGTAAGCGCCCCGACTGGTTCTGGGCACATCCGGGTGAAATCCCGGCGGGCCCCTGGGTGAAATCTCCCCGGGCGTCACTGCGAGGTGCGTCACGTGACGCATCCTCAGGCCTAATGAGGGCGTCCTGATGTCTATATGACGAATCCCCTTCCCCCATCTCTGGAGGCCCCATGCAGGCGGCGACCGCGGAGCTGATCGGCGCACTCGTGTCCCTCGTCGGCCTCGGTGTCCTGACGATGATCAGCGTCCGCCGGATCAGCCGTCGGCGCTCGCCCACCTGACGGGTGCTGCACGGGGGTGCCCTTGGCGGACCGCGCGTGTGTAGCTTGGGCCACGGTCTGAGACCCTGTTTTTGCCGTTTCGGCTGAACACCAGCTATTGACACCGGAAGGACGGTCGTGCACATCGTCATCATGGGCTGCGGGCGAGTGGGGTCGACCCTCGCCCAGACCCTGGAGCAACAGGGGCACACGGTCGCCGTGATCGACCAGGACCCCACTGCCTTCCGTCGTCTGGGCTCGGGATTCGGTGGCCGCCGTGTCACCGGTGTCGGCTTCGACCGCGACACCCTGCGTGAGGCGGGCATCGAGGAGGCGGGCGCGTTCGCGGCCGTCTCCAGCGGCGACAACTCGAACATCATCGCCGCCCGCGTCGCCCGCGAGATGTTCGGCATCGAGAACGTGGCGGCGAGGATCTACGACCCCCGCCGCGCCGAGGTCTACCAGCGTCTGGGCATCCCCACGGTCGCCACGGTCCGCTGGACGGCCGACCAGATGCTGCGCCGGCTGCTGCCCGCCGGGTCCGAACCGCTGTGGCGCGACCCCACCGGGGGCGTCCAGCTCGCCGAGGTGCACGCCTCCTCGGCCTGGGTGGGCCACAAGATCAGCAAGATGCAGGAGGAGACGGGCGTCCGCGTCGCGTTCCTCACCCGCCTGGGTGAGGCCATCCTGCCCACCTCGCAGACGGTGCTGCAGGAGGGCGACCTGGTGCACGTGATGATGCGTACGGACGACGTCGAGAAGGTCGAGGCGTCCTTCGCCGAGGGTCCCGACGAGGAGGGCGGTCACTGATGAGGGTCGCCATTGCCGGAGCCGGTGCGGTGGGCCGCTCGATCGCGGGCGAACTGCTGGAGAACGGCCACGAGATCCTGCTCATCGACAAGGCGCCGACCGCCATCTCGGTCGAGCGCGTGCCCATGGCGGAGTGGCTGCTGGCCGACGCCTGCGAGATCACCTCGCTGGACGAGGCAGCGCTGCAACGCTGCAACGTGGTGATCGCCGCGACGGGCGACGACAAGGTCAACCTGGTCGTCTCGTTGCTGGCGAAGACGGAGTACGGCGTCCCGCGTGTGGTCGCCCGCGTCAACAACCCGAAGAACGAGTGGCTGTTCAACGAGTCGTGGGGCGTGGACGTCGCCGTGTCGACGCCCCGGCTGATGTCGGCCCTGGTCGAGGAGGCGGTGAGCGTCGGCGACCTGGTGCGTCTGCTCCGCTTCAGCCACGGTGACGCCAACCTGGTGGAGCTGACCCTCCCGCCGGAGTCGGCGCTGGCCGGCACGCAGGTGGGCGAGGTCGAGTGGCCGGAGGACACGTCCCTGGTGACGATCATCCGCGGCACCCGGGTCCTCACCCCGACCCAGGAGGACTCCCTCGAAGCCGGCGACGAGCTCCTCTTCGTCGCCGCCCAGGCCCGCGAGGAACAGCTGGAGGATCTGCTGTCGGTCCGCCGCGAGGACGCGACGAGCTGACCGCCGGACACGGCGAAGGGGCGCCCGGAGGTCTCCGGGCGCCCCTTCGCGCGTGGTTCGGTCGGGCGGTGCCTTCGGCCGAGGACCGGCCGCCGGTGCCTCGTTTCGTGGTTCAGTCGCCCGTGTGGGCCGCCCGCTCGGCGGCCTTGCGCTCCTTCTCGGCCTGCTCGGCCGCCTCCATCTCCGCGAACACGTCGATCGGCGCCGGCGCCTTGGCCAGGAACACCCAGGTCAGCCAGACGGCCAGCAGGAACGGCGGGATCTTCAGCGCGACGAGCACCCAGCCGAGCTGCTCGGTGTCGGCCCACCAGTACAGCGGGAAGAGGATGGCGCACTTGCCGAGCAGGATCGCGCCCCAGGCGTAGCTCGCCTTCGCGTACGCCTTCTTGCGGCCGGGGTTGCGGGTCCGCCAGGAGAGGTTCTCCTTGAACACCGGCCCGAGCATCAGCCCCATCAGCGGCACGCCCGCGAGCGTGGTGATGATGTAGGTGAGGCCCATGCCGAGCGTGTAGAGCATGCCCGGCAGGTAGAAGTCCTTCGCGTTGCCGGTCATCATCGCGAAGACCACGCCGAAGGCGACGCCGAAGACACCGCTGAAGGCGTGCTTCACGGTGTCCTTCCTGACCAGCCGCACCACGACCAGCAGCAGGGAGACACCGAGGGCCGCGAGGGCCGACGAGTGCAGGTCCTTGTTGATCGTGTAGATGGTGACGAAGAGGAGGCCGGGCAGCACGGTCTCGACCATGCCCCGCACCCCGCCGAAGGCCTCGAACAGCGCGGCCTCGGTCACCGCCCTGGAGTCCTGGGGGTCGTCCTGGACACCGGTCGTGTCCCCGGCGCCGCGGGCGGCGTCCTCCGTCGGCTTGTCGAGCGACGTCACCGGCTACTCCCGTCCGAGCGGTCTGAGTTCGTACTTCGGGTTGAAGAGCACCCTACGGCCCCGGCTCATCGAGACCCGACCGGATGCGATCAGCTTGCGCCCCGGCTCTATCCCGACGATGGAGCGCCTGCCGAGCCACACCACGTCCAGGGCGGCCGAACCGTCGAACAGCTCGGCCTCCAGGGCCGGCACACCGGCCCGCGGGCGCAGCGTGACCGTGCGCAAGGTACCAGTAACCGTCACTATCTGTCGGTCATGGCAGTCACAGATCCGTGTACAGCCCGCGGTGTCCGTGTCCTCCCGCAGCTCCTCGCTCTCCAGGTCCTCCTGGGACGAGGACAGCCGGTCGAGCATGCGCCGGAACCGGCCCGCCGGCTTCTCTGAACGAGGAACAGCACTCATGGCAAAAAGCCTACCGGGGAGCGCCGACAGAGCCGCACCCCCCGTACGAGCCACCTCTGTTCGCCAGGGCCCCGCGGACCCCCGTTCCGCGTTCCCGGTACGACGAAGGGCCGCACCCCGAGGGGGTACGGCCCGTGCGCCTGTGCGGTGGGTCAGCGGACCTCGGTGATCTCCGGGCCCCGCTGCAGCTGCCCCATGCCGCCGGAGAAGCGGGAGCCGCTCTGCTCCTCCTGCTGGACGCCTTCCGGCACCATCTGCGCGTCGTTCGGGAGCTTCAGGACGATCGGGTCGCGCGGGGCCATGGGGCCCTCGCCGCGGACGACGACGGTGTCCCGGAAGATCTGCTCCAGCAGCCCGGCGGTCTGCGGCTCGACCGCGCCCCGGCCGGAGATCACACCGCGCAGGAACCAGCGCGGCCCGTCCACACCCACGAAGCGGACGACCTGGAAGCCGCCCGTGCCGTCCGGCAGCTGCACGGGCACCTGGGCCCGCAGCTCCCAGCCCAGCGGGCCTTCGACCTCGTCGATGACACCGCCCTGCTGGGTGATGCCGGTGGCGATCTCCTCGCGGACCTCGCCCCAGATGCCCTCGCGCTTGGGCGCGGCGAAGGCCTGCAGCTGGACCGCGCTGTCGCGCAGGACGACGGTGGCCGCGACGATCGCGTCGCCCGCGACCTCGACCCGCAGCTCCATGCCCTCGACGCCGGGCACGAAGAGACCGCCGAGGTCGACCCGGCCCTCGCCGGGGTTGGATACCTCGGAGCTGTCCCAGGGTCCGTCGGGCCGCGGCTCCGGCTCCAGCCGCACCCGCTCCCGCTCGACCTCGTCCGTCTCAGTGCCGACTGCGTCGACGACCTGCTCGGCCTCGCTCGCCGCGTCCGCCGCGTCCTCAGCGGAGCCCTTCTTCTTGCGACGTCCGAACACGTCACTGTCCTTCCCGGTCGGATACGACCGAAGCGTATCGATTCCCACCCGTTGTGCCGTCCACCGCGGCATGACCGCCGGTGGACCCGAAGCCCCCCTCGGCCCGCGCCGAGTCGGGAAGCTCCGCCACCTCCTGGAAGCGCACCTTCTCGACCTGCTGGACGACCAGTTGGGCAATCCGGTCGAAGCGCTCGAACACCACGGCCTCCCGCGGGTCGAGGTTCACCACAATGACCTTGATCTCCCCACGGTACCCGGCATCAACCGTCCCTGGGGCATTCACCAGGGCGACGCCGCAGCGGGCGGCGAGACCGGACCGAGGGTGCACGAAGGCCGCGTACCCCTCCGGGAGCGCGATGGACACTCCCGTGGGCAGGACGGCCCGTTCGCCCGGCTTCAGTTCACGGCGCTCCGTGGTGCGCAGATCGGCGCCCGCGTCACCGGGGTGCTCGCACTCCGGCAGCGGAACGTCCGGGTCCACGCGCCGGATCAGCACGTCGACGGGGTCGCGGCCGCCGCTCACGGGTTCACCTCGAAGGCGCGGGCCCGCCGGACCTGGTCCGGGTCGTTCATGGCCGCCTGGATCTCCTCCTGACGGCCGTTGTCGATGAAGTGGTCGACCTTCACCTCGACGAAGAGCGCGTCGGCGCGGACGGCGAGCGGGCCGTCGGGGCCGCCCACGCGCCCGGTGGCGCTCGCGTAGATCTTCCGCCCGGCCACGGCCGTCACCTCCGCCTGGAGGTGCAGTACGGCGCCGACGGGCACGGGCCGTACGAAGTCGGTCTCCAGCCGCCCGGTCACCGCGATGGTGCGCAGCAGCCAGGTGAGCGAGCCGAGCGTCTCGTCGAGGGCGGTGGCCAGGACCCCGCCGTGCGCCAGGCCGGGCGCGCCCTGGTGGGCGGCCTTGACCGTGAACTCGGCGGTGAGGGAGACGCCCTCGCCGGCCCGGGCCTGAAGGTGCAGCCCGTGGGGCTGCTCGTCGCCGCAGCCGAAACACTGCCCGTAGTGCGCGCCCAGCAGCTCGCCCGGAGCGGGTGCCTCGGGGTGCCGGACGGGCGCCGTGGCGTCCGCCGGGGGCTGCAGGGCCGCGGAAGTACCTCTCACAGCCGCAGACCTTACCCGTCCGTCAGCCTCCGGCCATCGTCCCGGCGGACAGGGTTTCCCCTCGGGTGCCCCCATTTCTTGGGGCCGGCGCTCCCCGTGCCAAGCTTGACGCCATGCAGCTCTCCGCCTCGCCGTACGAAGAACGCCTCACCGCGCCCCGTTCGTGGTGGCTGGTCTGCCTCCTGGTCGGCGTCTCCATGGCCCTGATCCTGCTGCCCTTCGGCACCCTGCCGCTCCTCGGCGGCCTGGCGGGCGGCACCGCCGCCGCGGCGGTCGTGGCCAGTTCCTACGGCTCGGTCCGCATCCGCGTGGTCGGGGACGCCCTGATCGCGGGCGAGGCGAAGATCCCGGTGAGCGCGCTCGGTGAGCCGGAGGTCCTCGACGCCGAGGAGGCGCGGGCCTGGCGCACGTACAAGGCCGACACCCGGGCGTTCATGCTGCTGCGCGCCTACATCCCGGGCGCCCTGCGCATCCCGGTCACGGACCCGGCCGACCCGACGCCCTACCTGTATCTGTCGACGCGGCAGCCGCAGCGGCTGATCGCCGCCCTGGAGGCGGCCAGGGCAGCGGCGTAGCCGCGGCGTCGGCTTCCCCGCCACCGCCGGTCTCTCGTCCGTTTCTCGCCTGATTCTTACGGTCGGCGACGGTCGCCGGGGCTGACGGGTCCGCGGACCTGTTCCCGGGGTCGGCTGCTTCCCACGCCTCGACGGGCCGGGCCGTGGTCAGTCCTCGTCGAGGTTCCGCGGCAGCTCGGCCACCGTCACGGGGTCCGTCGGCTTCTCCAGCGCCGGGAGGTCCGGCAGCGCCTCCCAGGGCACCTGGGTGCGCCGCAGGTCCTTGCGGACGCGCTGGGCGAGGTGCTTGGTGTCCCGGCGGTTCATGACGGCGCCGACGGCGGCCCCGACCAGGAACGGCATGAGGTTCGGCAGGTTGCGCACCATGCGCTTCATGATCTGCTGGCGCAGCTGCCGCTTCAGCTGTCCGCCGAGCGCCGCGTCGATCGTCGTGGGCCTGGTCACGTCGATCCCGCGCTCACCGGACCAGGAGTCGAGGTAGGCGGTGCTGCGCTGCCGGAGGTTGCCGGGCGGTCGTAGCCCGTACACCTCGTGCAGCTCGGCGATGAGCTTCAGCTCGATCGCGGCGACGCCGGTGATCTCGGCGGCCAGCTCCGCGGGCATGGCCGGCGGTGTGGGCAGCATGGCGGCGGCCCCGACCCCGGCGCCCACGGTGGAGGACGCGTTCGCGGCGCCCGCCACGAGCTTGTCGGCGAGCTGTTCGGGCCCGAGGCCCGGGAACTGGGCGCGCAGGGTCGCGAGGTCCCGTACGGGGATCCTCGGGGCCATGTCGATGATCCGGTCGGTGAGGTACGCGAGCCCTGCCCGCGCGCGGTCACCGCTCTTGCGGGCCCCGATGCTCAGGCCCTGTCTCATGCCCGCCCGGACGACCGCCGCGCGCCTTCCGGCGACCGGCGCCGGAGTGTCCACCGGTACGGGCAGGCGCCCCTGCTCATCCGCGGCGCCCCCCGACGCCGTGTCCGACGTACGTTCGAGCGAGGCCGCTCCGGGATCGGAGGAGCCCCGCTCGTCGTCACGCACGCCGTCAGAGCCGCTGTACGGCCCATGGTCCGCCCCCTTGCGGAAGCGGCGCTTCCAAGGAGGGGTCGAGCCAGTCACGGCCGACCCTGCCTCAGTCGCAGTCGCGGCAGATCGGCTGACCGTTCTTCTCGCGGGCCAGCTGGCTGCGGTGATGCACCAGGAAGCAGCTCATGCAGGTGAACTCGTCCTGCTGCTTGGGCAGGACGCGGACGGCCAGTTCCTCGTTCGAGAGGTCGGCGCCCGGCAGCTCCAGGCCCTCGGCGGCCTCGAACTCGTCGACGTCCACCGAGGAGGTCGACTTGTCGTTCCGGCGCGCCTTGAGTTCCTCCAGGCTGTCCGAATCGACGTCGTCGTCGGTCTTGCGTGGGGTGTCGTAATCCGTTGCCATGTCGCTCTCCCCCTCTGGGTGTCTGCGGTGTCTCCAGCGCACGTAACGCGTGAGAGGCCGGACTTGTGCCCGACCTGAGGCGGAGATTTTGCCTCACATCAAGGTCTGTTACTCAATCGACACCCAACCGGACCCCTCAAGAGTGATCGGCTTGGATGGCGAACGGGACCGTACACGGTCCTCAGGCTGCATTTCAAAGGCGCCTCAGCATGTACTTCCCGTGATCCCAACCCCCGAAAACCCGGATGTTCCCGGCTTTCCGACAGGCACATGATCACGCTCAGTAGATGGCTGAATATTCGCCCATGTGATCGATCACACATTGGTCGTGCGCGACTGTTCTGATCAGAACTCATGGGCCCTCCGGGAAATTCCGCGTGAAGCGAACATGTCCCGGAAGCCGGCACATTTTCTCAGACGGGCAGGGTCACGCGCATCACCAGCCCGCCCCCCTCACGCGGCTGGGCGGCGATGTGGCCGCCGTGCGCGCGGGCCACCGACCGGACGATCGACAGGCCGAGGCCCACGCCCTTGTCGCTTCCCGTGCGCTCCGTCCGCAGCCGCCGGAACGGTTCGAAGATGTTGTCGATCTCGTACGCCGGCACCACGGGGCCGGTGTTCGTGACCACGAGGACCGCCTGGCCCTGCTGGAGCTCCGTCGTCACCTCGACCCAGCCGCCCGGCCCCGGCACGTTGTACCGGACGGCGTTCTGGACGAGGTTCAGCGCGATCCGCTCCAGCAGGACGCCGTTGCCCTGGACGACCGCGGGGGCCCGCTCGCCGCGGATCTCCACCTTCTTGGCGTCCGCCTCGGCGTGCACCTGGTCGACGGCCTGGGAGGCCACCTCGGCGAGGTCCACGGGCTTGCGCTCGACGATCTGGTTGTCGCTGCGGGCCAGCAGCAGCAGCCCCTCGACGAGCTGCTCGCTGCGCTCGTTGGTGGCCAGCAGGGTCTTGCCCAGCTGTTGCAGCTCCGCGGGCGCGTTCGGATCGGAGAGGTGCACCTCCAGCAGCGTGCGGTTGATCGCCAGGGGGGTGCGCAGCTCGTGCGAGGCGTTGCCGACGAAGCGCTGCTGGGCCGTGAAGGCCCGTTGGAGCCGCTCCAGCATGTCGTCGAAGGTGTCCGCCAGCTCCTTCAGCTCGTCGTCCGGCCCGTCCAGCTCGATACGGCGGGAGAGGTCCGACCCGGCCACCGCGCGCGCGGTACGCGTGATGCGGCCGAGCGGCGCGAGCACCCGGCCCGCCATCGCGTAGCCGAAGGCGAACGCGATCACGGCGAGCCCCAGCAGCGCCAGCAGTGAACGGCTGAGGAAGGCGTCCAGGGCGGCCCCGCGCTGGTCGTCGATGCAGTTGGCGATCGCGGCGTTGAAGTCGCTGAGCGGGACGTTGACCGTCGAGTCGGCGTCCACGGCGGGGCACTGCTCGCTGGAGACGCTGATGCGATCGCCGCCCACGATCTTGAACAGTGGCTGGTTCCCGGTGTTGATCGCCTGGGCGGCCAGCAGATAGATGATCGACAGCAGCAGGATGCCGGCGATCAGGAACATGCCGCCGTACAGCAGCGTGAGCCGTATGCGGATGGTCGGGCGCAGCCACGGGAACGGCGCCTGCGGTCGCTGGGGGTCCCAGGTGGGCTTGGGGGGAGCTGCGGGGGGTGCCGGGGTGGTGGCCATGGCGATCAGATCCGGTAGCCGGAGCCGGGCACGGTGACGATCACCGGTGGCTCGCCGAGCTTGCGCCGCAGCGTCATGACGGTGACGCGGACGACATTGGTGAACGGGTCGGTGTTCTCGTCCCAGGCCTTCTCCAGGAGCTGCTCCGCGGAGACGACGGCGCCCTCGCTGCGCATCAGCACCTCCAGGACGGCGAACTCCTTGGGCGCGAGCTGGACCTCCTTGCCGTCGCGGAAGACCTCGCGGCGGTTGGGGTCGAGCTTGATCCCGGCGCGCTCCAGGACAGGCGGGAGGGGCACGCTGGTCCGCCGGCCGAGGGCCCGCACACGCGCGATCAGCTCACTGAAGGCGAACGGCTTGGGCAGATAGTCGTCGGCGCCGATCTCCAGGCCCTCGACACGGTCGCTGACGTCACCGGACGCGGTGAGCATCAGCACGCGCGTGGGCAGGCCCAGCTCGACGAGCTTGCGGCAGACGTCGTCGCCATGGACGACGGGGAGGTCGCGGTCGAGGACGACCACGTCGTAGTCGTTGACGCCGATGCGCTCCAGGGCGGCCGCACCGTCGTACACGACGTCGACGGCCATGGCCTCCCGGCGCAGTCCGGTGGCCACCGCATCGGCGAGCAGCTGCTCGTCCTCGACGACGAGTACGCGCACGTCGCTTGTCCTTCCTGTGTCCACCCGCGTAGCGCGCCGAAGGCGCACACGGGCAGGGTGTTCGTGGGTGTGTGACCTCCATCCTGCCTTTTTCGGCCGTAAGTCGGCGGTAAGGCGATCTCCTGCCCGGAGCCACCCGGGAATGCGGGTTTTTTTCGTCCGGTTGAGGTTTCCGTCGAAGACGGCGAGGGGAGGACAGGCTTTACACCCCGCGATCACGCTCTGCTTGTGCCGCAGCACCATGCGGTACACGGCGATCCGCTTTCCGCAGAGCGGGCGTGGGTGTCCGGCACCGACGCCGCCCGGCACGGGTGGCGCTGGGCATCCACAAGAAGCGTGATCGTCCCTTCCGAACCGGCACACCCCCGTGCCATCGACCCACGACCAGGACGAGGGGGCGCAGCATGGACGCATTCACCGCAGGACTTCTGCAGCGCATAAGGGCGACCGAGTCCGACCTGACCAGGGCTCGTGACGAGGGCGACGACTTCCTCGTCGAAGTGGAGCAGGCCGAGCTCGACGACCTGCACCGCCTCGCCGCCGACCACGGTGTGGAGGTCGGCGCGTTCAGCGTCTGATCCGGACCCACGCGCTCGAGAGCGGGACCCCAGGCAGCCGGCCTGGGGTCCCGCTCTTTGTTGTGCCGCTTTCGCGTGCCGCAGCCGGCCCGCTCAGTCGTGCCAGGCGCCGAGCTCCTCCAGGCGGGCCTGGAGGGCCTCGAAGAGGCCGGGTGGGGCGGCGATGGTCAGGTCGGGTGAGAGGGGCTGTCCGGGGCGGCCACCGGTCAGGGCGCCCGCCTCCCGGGCGATGAGGTCGCCCGCCGCGTAGTCCCACTCGTTCAGGCCGCGCTCGTAGTACGCGTCCAGGCGGCCCACGGCGACGTCGCACAGGTCGATCGCGGCCGAGCCGCCGCGGCGGATGTCGCGGACCTCGGGGATCAGCGCGCGCAGCACGTCGGCCTGCCTGGCCCGGCGCTCGGCGCGGTAGCCGAAGCCCGTGCCGACCAGGGCCAGCGCCGGGGCGGGGGCGGGCCGCACGCGCGCGGGGCGGTCGTTCACGTACGCGCCCTCGCCGAGGACCGCGCGGTAGGTCTCGCCGCGCACGGGGGCGTGGACCACGCCGACGACGGTCTCACCGTCCACGCGGGCGGCTATGGACACGGCCCAGCTCGGCAGGCCGTACAGGTAGTTGACGGTGCCGTCGATCGGGTCGATCACCCATTGGACACCGCTGGTGCCCTCGACGCTGGCGCCCTCCTCGCCGAGCACGCCGTCGTGCGGCCTGCGCTCGGCCAGCAGGCCGGTGATCAGCTTCTCGGAGGCGATGTCCATCTCGGTGACGACGTCGACCGCGCTGGACTTGGTGGCGGCCACCCCGAGGTCCTCGGGCCGGCCGTCGTGGAGGAAGGCGCCCGCGCGGTGGGCCGCCTCCAGGGCGATCTCCAGCAGTTCGGCCTTGAGCCCGTCCGGGTGGTTCGGCTGGTCGTTCACGGTGCTCCTCACGCGTACGGGCTGTCGGCGCCCGCGGCGGCGGGCTTCGGGGCGCGGGCCGGGCAGCAGCCGACCGGGCAGAGTTGATGGCTCGCGCCGAGGGCGCCGAGTGCGCAGGGCGTCACGTCCTGGCCCCGCTCGACGGCGGCGCGCTCCAGGACCAGGTCGCGGATCGCGGCGGCGAAGCGCGGGTCCGCGCCCACGGTGGCCGAGCGGCGCACCGGCAGTCCCAGCTCCTCGCCCTTGGCCATGGCTTCGGTGTCGAGGTCGTACAGGACCTCCATGTGGTCCGAGACGAACCCGATGGGCGCCATCACGACGGCCGGGGCGCCGGACCCGCTCAGCTCCTCCAGGTGGTCGCAGATGTCGGGCTCCAGCCACGGGATGTGGGGCGCTCCCGAACGGGACTGGTAGACGAGCTTCCAGGGGTGCTCCACGCCGGTCCGCTCGCGCACGGCCTCCACGATGAGCCGGGAGACGTCCAGGTGCTCCTCGACGTAGGCACCGCCCTCGCCGTGCCCCTCGACCGGGCCGGAGGTGTCCGCCGACGCGTTCGGGATGGAGTGCGTGCAGAAGGCGATGTGCGCGCCGTCGCGGACGTCCTCGGGGAGGTCGGCGAGGGACTCGATCACTCCGTCGATCATGGGCTCCAGGAAGCCCGGGTGGTTGAAGTAGTGCCGGATCTTGTCGATCCTCGGCAGCTCCAGGCCCTCGGCCTCCAGGGCGGCGAGCGAGTCGGCGAGGTTCTCGCGGTACTGGCGGCAGCCCGAGTAGGAGGCGTAGGCGCTGGTGGCGAGGACCAGGATGCGTCGGCGGCCGTCGGCGACCATCTCGCGCAGGGTGTCGGTGAGGTAGGGCGCCCAGTTGCGGTTGCCCCAGTAGAGGGGCAGGTCCAGGCCGTGCTCGGCGAAGTCCTTGCGGAGGGCGTCGAGGAGGGCGCGGTTCTGGTCGTTGATGGGGCTGACCCCGCCGAAGCGGAAGTAGTGCTCACCGACTTCCTTGAGACGTTCCTTGGGGATGCCGCGCCCCCGCGTCACGTTCTCCAGGAAGGGGATCACGTCGTCCGGGCCCTCAGGGCCGCCGAACGAGAGCAGGAGCAGGGCGTCGTAGGGGGTGGCGTCGTGCGCGTGTGGCATGGGTCGATCCTGCCACCCGGCACCGACGGGCGGGATCCCGGCCCGTTTTCACAGATGACTTGGGTGTGCCTGACCCGTAAGCTGTATCGGCTGCCTTCACGCCTTACAGCACCGGCCAGGGAACGGTTCCCTCCGCTTCCCGCACCTTTCGGAGATCCGCCGTGCCCAGCCCGTACACCGCTCTGTTCGCCACGCCCGGCACCAAGGGCTTCACCGCCGCGGGGTTCATCGGCCGTATGCCGCTGTCGATGATGGGCATCGGCGTGGTCACGATGATCTCGCAGCTCACGGGGCGGTACGGCCTCGCCGGCGCCCTGTCGGCGACCATCGCGCTGTCCGCCGCCGTGCTCGGCCCGCAGATCTCCCGCATGGTGGACCAGTACGGGCAGCGGCGGGTGCTGCGCCCGGCGACGCTCGTCGCGCTGACCGCGGCCGCGGGGCTGCTGTGCGCCGCGCACTTCGGCTGGCCGGACTGGGTGCTGTACGTGTGCTCGGCCGGCATCGGCTGTGTGCCGAGCCTCGGCGCGATGACCCGGGCGCGCTGGGCGGCCCTGTACCGGGGCACTCCGCGGCTGCACACCGCCTATTCGTTCGAGTCCGTGGTGGACGAGGTCTGCTTCATCTTCGGACCGATCATCTCCATCGGTCTGTCGACGGCGTGGTTCCCGGAGGCCGGGCCGCTGCTCGCCGCCTGCTTCCTCGCGGTCGGCGTGTTCTGGCTGACCTCCCAGCGGGCCACCGAGCCCGCCCCGCACCCGCGCGAGCAGAAGGGGCGCGGCCGTTCGGCACTGCGCTCGCCCGGACTGCAGGTGCTGGTCTTCACGTTCGTGGCGACCGGGGCGATCTTCGGGGCCGTCGACGTGGTCACCGTGGCCTTCGCCGAGGAGCAGGGCCACAAGGCCGCCGCGAGCGTCGTCCTGGCCGTCTACGCGGCCGGGTCCTGCCTCGCCGGGGTCGTGTTCGGACTGATGCGGTTCTCCGGGGCGGCCGAGCTTCGCTGGCTACTGGGCGTCTGCGGCATGGCCGTGAGTATGATCCCCCTCCTACTGGTCGGAAACTTGCCGTTTCTGGCTGTGGCGCTCTTCGTCGCGGGGCTGTCCATCGCACCCACGATGATCACGACGATGTCCCTGATCGAAGAGCACGTACCACGCGCGCAACTGACCGAGGGCATGACCTGGGTGAGCACCGGACTCGCGGTCGGCGTCGCGCTCGGCTCCTCCGTGTCCGGCTGGGTGATCGACGCAGCCGGGGCGGACGCCGGGTACGGGGTTCCGGCGGTGTCCGGTGCCGTCGCGGTCGCGGTCGGTTTCCTTGGGTACCGCCGGCTGCGCAGGCCGGCACCGGAGCGGGGAGGGCCCCTTGAGCACCACAGTGATCGGCAAGAGCGGCACGTGGCGTAACTGGGCGGGGAACGTGACCACCCGGCCCGTACGGGAGGTCACCCCTGCCACCGTCGAGGAACTCGCCGCGGCGGTGCGCCGGGCCGCCGAGGACGACCTCAGGGTGAAGGCCGTCGGCACGGGGCACTCGTTCACGGCCGCCGCCGCGACCGACGGCGTCATGATCCGCCCTCAACTGTTGACGGGCATACGCAACATCGATCGTGACGCCATGACCGTCACGGTGGGCGCGGGCACTCCGCTCAAGAGACTCAATGTGGCCCTCGCGCGCGAGGGCCTGTCGCTCACGAACATGGGCGACATCATGGAGCAGACGGTCTCCGGGGCCACCAGCACCGGCACCCACGGCACGGGCCGCGACTCGGCCTCGATCGCCGCGCAGATCAAGGGGCTTGAGCTGGTCACCGCGGACGGCTCGGTCCTCACCTGTTCCGCCACCGAGAACGCGGACGTCTTCGCGGCCGCCCGCGTCGGCATCGGCGCGCTCGGCATCGTCACCGCGATCACCTTCGCGGTGGAGCCGATCTTTCTGCTCACGGCCCGCGAGGAGCCGATGCCGTTCGAGAAGGTGCTGGCCGAGTTCGACGAACTGCACGCCGAGAACGAGCACTTCGAGTTCTACTGGTTCCCGCACACGGGCAACACCAACACCAAGCGCAACAACCGCAGCGCCGGCCCGGAGAAGCCCGTCCCCCAGTTGAACAGCTGGTTCGAGGACGAGTTCCTCTCCAACGGCGTCTTCCAGGTGGCCAACCTGGTCGGGCAGGCCGTGCCCGCCACCATCCCGACGATCGCCCAGATCTCCAGCCGCGCCCTGTCCGCGCGCAGCTACACCGACATCCCCTACAAGGTCTTCACCTCCCCGCGCCGGGTGCGCTTCGTGGAGATGGAATACGCCGTTCCGCGTGAGGCCCTGGTGGACACACTGCGTGAACTCAAGGCGATGGTCGACCGCTCCAACCTCCGCGTCAGCTTCCCGGTGGAGGTCCGCACCGCGCCGGCCGACGACATCACCCTCTCCACCGCCTCCGGCCGGGACAGCGCCTACATCGCCGTCCACATGTTCAGGGGTACGCCCTATCAGGCGTACTTCACGGCCGCCGAGCGGATCTTCACGGCGCACGAGGGACGTCCGCACTGGGGCAAGGTGCACACACGGGACACGGACTACTTCGCCAAGGTCTACCCCCGCTTCGGCGAGTTCACCGCGCTGCGCGACCGGCTCGACCCCCAACGGCGTTTCCAGAACGACTACTTGCGCCGCGTCCTCGGGGCGTAGCCGGGCGGCGGTACCGGTGATCACTTGACGCGCTCCCCCTACCCGGCGTGACGAAAGGGCCCTCCCCTGCGGCCGATTGCCGTCTCTCACCAGAAGTCGAGCGGCGTGCCGATCCACGCAAGTGGCCCGAATGGAGTACTGTTGCGAGCCCTGGGTCCGGACTCCCGCCAGGGTGTCCGGGGCCCCACGAGGACCGCCGGGAGGGGGATCGTTGCACAGGGTGATGAGGTTCGTCACTTAGCGTTGCGAATAGGTAACCGTGCCATAACGGCGGCCTCGGGCCCACGCCCGACACGCCGGGCAACTCGGCAAGGTTGTGGCAGGCTGCACCCGGGCAGGCCACACTCGACTAGCGGAAGCAGCGACGCACGTGACGTCGGCAGGCACCACCCGGGAGGTCCCCATGCCCGAACTGCGTGTCGTGGCCGTCTCCAATGACGGCACACGGCTGGTGCTGAAGGCTGCCGATTCCACGGAGTACACGCTTCCTATCGACGAACGCCTGCGTGCCGCCGTGCGCGGCGACCGTCCCCGTCTCGGCCAGATCGAGATCGAGGTCGAGAGCCATCTCCGTCCCCGTGACATCCAGGCGCGTATACGTGCGGGTGCCACGGCCGAGGAGGTCGCGCAGCTCGCCGGCATCCCCGTGGACCGGGTGCGCCGGTTCGAGGGCCCGGTACTGGCCGAGCGCGCCTTCATGGCCGAGCGGGCACGCAAGACCCCGGTCCGCCGCCCCGGCGAGAACGCCGCAGGCCCGCAGCTCGGCGAGGCCGTCCAGGAACGGCTGTTGATCCGCGGCGCCGAGAAGGACACCGTCCAGTGGGACTCGTGGCGCCGCGACGACGGCACCTGGGAGGTCCTGCTGGTGTACCGGGTCGCGGGCGAACCGCACTCGGCGAGCTGGACGTACGACCCGCCCCGGCGACTGGTCCAGGCCGTCGACGACGAGGCGCGCTCCCTGATCGGCGAGTCCGACGATCTGGGCGCGCCCGAACCGAGCTTCCCGTTCGTGCCGCGGATCGCCCGGCTGCCCCGCGACCGCCAGGCGGAACGTCCCGTCCTGCCGGCCGTGACACCGGAGTCCGACGAGGAGAGCGTGAGCGAGCGCGACTCGCTCACGAGCATCCTGGAGGCCGTCCCCAGCTACCGGGGCGACCTGGTGGTGCCCGAACTGCCCGCCGCCGAACCGCAGGACGATTCCGTCGAGGAGGTGGACGAGGAGTCCGCGGCCCCCGCGGCCTCGGCCGGTTCCGCCTACGCGGACGTCCTCATGCCGCCGCGGTCGGTCAACGGCCACCGCGACCGGCTCATCGGCTCCACGGACCGGCAGGCCGAGGCCGACGGCGTACGGCCGGGGCGGCGCGCGGCGGTGCCCAGCTGGGACGAGATCGTGTTCGGCACACGCCGCAAGAAACAGGAGTAGCGGGAAACAGCGGTAAGGAGGGGGGGCGGCGGCTGCGAGCAGGAACGGTCGTGCATGCCGATCCGTTTCTGCTTTCTTTTGTTTCCGGGTCGTTCTCCGAGTCCTTCTTCAGTGGTGGGGGTTCGGTCTCTCATACGTGTGTGGGGCCCGTGTCGTTCAGACGCGGGCCCCACGGTGTATGCCTGTCAGCGGTGGGTCACTGGGGGTCGGGCCCGGTGGCGACCGGGCGGCCGCCGTCGCGGGACCACTCCGACCATGAACCGACGTACAGGGCGGCCGGGATGCCCGCCACGGCCAGGGCGAGCACCTGGTGGGCGCCGGAGACGCCCGAGCCGCAGTACACGCCGACCTCCGTGTCCCCGGTCGCGCCGAGCGCCTTGAAACGGTCGGCGAGTTCGGCGGCGGGACGGAAGTGACCGGATGCGGTCACGTTCTCGGTGGTGGGCGCGGACACGGCGCCCGGGATGTGGCCGCCGACCGGGTCGATGGGCTCCACATCGCCGCGGTAGCGCTCGGCGGCCCGCGCGTCGAGGAGCAGACCGCCGCGGGCGAGCGCCGCGGCGCCGTCCGCGTCGAGCAACGGGAGGGCGCCCGGGGCGGGGGTGAAGGTTCCCGGCTCGGGATCGGGGAGTTCGGCCGTCACCGGGCCGTCCCAGGCCGCGAGACCGCCGTCGAGGACCCGCACCGAGGGGTGGCCCGACCAGCTGAGCAGCCACCAGGCGCGCGCGGCGGCCCAGTTGAGGCCGCCGTCGTAGACGACGACCGGACGGTCGGCGGACACCCCGGCCGCCCGCATCGCCGCGCCGAAGTCCTCGGGGTCCGGCAGCGGGTGGCGGCCGGCCGGACCCGCCGGACCGGCGAGTTCGGCGTCCAGGTCGACGAAGACGGCCCCTGGGAGGTGCGCCTTGTCGTACTCGGGCCGCAGGTTCGGGCCGCCCAACTGCCAGCGCACGTCCAGCAGGACCGGCGGGCGGGGTCCGGCCAGCTCCTCGGCGAGCTCGGATGCGGTGATGATGGCGTTCATGGCCCCATCCTCGCGCACGGGGTGGCCCCTTCGCCCAGGTCCGGCTACTCTGCCCGCCGGACGGTTCCGATCACCGCGCGTACGGGATCGGACACATGCCGTACAGCCGACGGCCACCACACGTCTGCCCCCGCGTCGAAGCGGCGCGTCGCGATCGACCGCGCCCCGTTCGCGTACGTACGTGCGCCAGGACGCGGCGGTGCGGCGCGGGCGCCTGGCACCACGGGTGGTGCGAGCATCGGCACGGGGCGTGATCGCGGGTGGACGCGGTACACGGGTACGGCGGGGCGGACGGACGCGGCCCCGAGGGGCCGAGGAGAGAGTGACGATGACCGACGCACGGGGGTCGACCGGACCGAACGGTGGGGCGTACCCGCCGGGCACGCCCTGCTGGGTGAGCCTGATGGTGCACGGGATGGCCGCGACCCAGGAGTTCTACGCAGCGCTGTTCGGCTGGGAGTTCCAGCCCGGTCCGCAGCAGCTCGGCCCGTATGTGCGGGCGCTGCTCGACGGGCGTGAGGTGGCGGGGATCGGGCAACTGCCGCCGGACCGGCACCTTCCGATCGCCTGGACGCCGTACTTCGCCTCCGACGACGTGGATCTGACGGCGGCGACCGTGCGGCACTGCGGCGGGACCGTCGGGGTGGGGCCGCTGGACGCCGGCGACGCGGGGCGCCTCGCGATCGGCTCGGACCCCACGGGTGCCGTCTTCGGCATCTGGCAGGCGGCGGCGCACCTCGGCACGGACATCACCGGTGTGCCGGGCACCCCCGCCTGGGACGAACTGCTCACCTATGACACGGAGAGCGTCGCCAAGTTCTACGAGGTGGCGTTCGGCTACGAGGAGAGACCGGTGGCGTCCCCCGACCCCGACACCGACCATGTCACCCTCCACATCAAGGGTCGCCCCGTCGCCGGAATCCACGGCGTGGGCGCCGCGCTCCCCCGTGATCGGGGCCCGCACTGGCTGACGTACTTCGAGGTCACCGACACCGACGAGGCGGCCCAGCGGGTCGTCGCCCTCGGCGGCCATGTCCTGACCCCGCCCCATGACACCCCGCAGGGCCGTGTGGCCACCGTGGCGGACCTGGAGGGGGCCGTCTTCGCGCTGGTGCACATGGAGCGCTGAGGTTCCGGACGCGGGAGCGCCGGGACGGGCGTGCGGGGGCGCTGCGGGCGGCCCGAAGGTGGCCTTCCGCGCGTGATCAGCCTCCCGGGGGGTCAGGCCGTCTCGACCGGGAGGACGTCCGGGGCGAGGGCTCCCGCGTGGGCCGTCGCGGCGGTCATGCGCCGGCGGTGGTGGCGACGGCAGAGCACCTCGTAGCCGATGTCGTCGGGCTGGTTGACGTCGCCCACGACGACCTGGGCGCCCTCGACGACCATGTGGCCGCCTATGGTGCGGGCGTTGTGGGTGGCGCGGGCGCCGCACCAGCAGAGGGCCTCGACCTGGAGGACCTCTACCCGGTCGGCCAGTTCGACCAGCCGCTGGGAGCCGGGGAAGAGCTTGGAGCGGAAGTCGGTGGTGATGCCGAAGGCGTACACGTCGAGGCCCAGGTCGTCCACGACGCGGGCGAGTTGGTCGATCTGCTCCGGGGCGAGGAACTGGGCCTCGTCGGCGATGACGTAGTCCGCGCGGCGTCCCTTGGAGAGGTGGTCGACGAGGTACGCGTAGAGGTCCTGGCCGTCCTCGACCTCGACGGCGTCGGTGACCAGGCCGAGGCGGGAGGAGAGCTTGCCCTGGCCCGCGCGGTCGTCGCGCGTGAAGATCATGCCCTGGAGGCCCCGCGCCGAGCGGTTGTGCTCTATCTGGAGGGCCAGCGTCGACTTCCCGCAGTCCATGGTTCCGGAGAAGAACACCAGCTCGGACATGGTGAGGGAGCACCTTTCGGCAAGGAGGGCAGCGGAACGGTCGGGGACGGCGGGTGGTGCGCAGGGTGTGCGGCGGGCGTCAGGAGCGTACTTCGAGGAGCGGGATCAGTTGTTCCGCCGGGGTCATCGAGCCGTGGTTGCCGACCATCGCCGACTCCTTGGGCTCCCGCTCGGAGGCGATGATCAGGACGTCGTCGCGGGCGGCCGCGACCACGTCACCGATGCGGCCGTACACCCGTTCGTCCACCGTCGGCCCGAACCAGCCCGCGGCTATGGCCTCGTCCCGCGAGGCGATCCAGAACTGTTCGCCGAGCACCTCACGCCAGCAGGTCAGGACGTCCGACTCTGCGCCCGGTACCGCGTACACATGGCGGGCGCGGCCCTCGCCGCCCAGCAGGGCGACCCCGGCGCGCAGTTCCCAGTCCTCGTCGAAGTCGATGCGGTGCTGCTCGTCGAAGGGGACGTCGATCATGCCGTGGTCGGCGGTGACGTACAGGGCGCTGCGCGGCGGGAGTTGCTCCGCGAGTCTCTGGACGAGGCGGTCGACGTGCATGAGCTGGCCACGCCAGGTGTCCGAGTCGAGGCCGTAGCGGTGCCCGGCGCCGTCGACCTCGGAGTAGTACGTGTAGACCAGGGACCGGTCACCGGCGCCCAGTTGCGCGGCGGCCAGGTCCATGCGGTCCTCGCCGGAGAGGCGGCCGTGGAAGGTACCGCCGCTCAGCGCGACCTTGGTCAGGGGGGTGTGTTCGAAGGCGGGGGACGAGACCTGCGCGGTGTGCACACCGGCCTCGTGGGCGAGCTGGAAGACCGTCGGGTACGGCTGCCACACGTGCGGTGCCGTCCAGGGCTGCCAGCGGAGCTGGTTCATCAGCTCCCGGGTCTCGGGGTCGCGGACCGTGTAGCCGGGGAGCCCGTGCGCGCCCGGTGGCAGTCCCGTGCCCACGGAGGCCAGGGAGGTCGCCGTGGTGGCGGGGTAGCCGGCGGTGATGGGGCGGCCGGTGCCGCCGCGCGAGGACGCCAGCAGGGAGGTCATGAACGGCGCCTCGTCGGGGTGCGCCCGCAGCTGCTCCCAGCCGAGCCCGTCGATCAGGAAGACGCAGGCACGGTCGGCCGGCGCCAGTTCCTGTATGGCGGCGGTCGTACCGGGGACCTCCATGCCCGCCGCGAGGGTGGGCAGGAGGTCGGCGAGCGAGCCGGCGCCGTACTCGGGGACGGGCGCGGAACCGACGGCGAGGGGTTCCGGGTGGTCCCAGGTGGGCAGTGCCATCAGCGGGCGAGGTCCGCGGTCGCCTCGGAGAGCGACTGCGCGAAGGCGAGGGCCTGGCGAACGGTCTCCGGGCCGTCGCCGGCCTCGCTGACGCGCAGGCTGAGGTCGTCCGCCGTGGAGCTGCCCGTGTAGCCGTGGTCGGCCTCGCAGTTGGGGTCGCCGCAGGCGGCGGGCTCCAGGTCGATACGGGAGACGGCGCCCCAGCCGATGGTCAGGACGACCTCGCGCGGCAGGGTGCCGGGGGTGTACGACTCGGGGTTGGCGACGACCCGGCTGACCACGACCGAGGAGATCCGGCCGAGCTTCACCGACTCGGTGGACGTGGTGGCGTAGGGCGTCGGCGACGTGCTGTCGGCGGCCTGCTCGTCGGTGTGGCTGACGATGAACCGGTTGGCCGTGAGGACGAGCACGGTCACATGGCGCCGCACCTCGTTCGCGTCGAACGTCGTCTCCTGGTGGACCAGGTACGACTTGATGGCCTCGCCGCCGACAGCGGCCTCCACCGCCTCGGCCACGAGAGCCGGGTAGTAGCCGCTGCGCTCGATCGCCGCACGCAGCCCCTGGGTCGTCGTACTGGTCTTGGCCATGACGTCCATCCTAGTCCGTGGGCAAGAGCGGTCCGGCTCAGTCAAGGGCATCCCGGGGCGTTCGAACAGCAGGCCGTCATGCCCCTCTCGCGTCCGGCGCCCGGGACAGCCCTGTGAACGGGCAGGCGGAGGGGTGTGCGGCCACGGCACCGCGCGGACTCGGGGAGGGCGGGAGAAAGCTCGGGACTGCCGTGATCGGGCCGGGGAAGGTTCGGGACCGCCGTGATCGTAGGCGGGCGCGGGCCTCGAAGACGGCGTACGCAGCCGAGGTGACCATGTATCGCTCACTGGCGGTCGGTCACCAGGCGCAGATCGCCGGTCACCGGTCGTCGCCGTCAGTAGACCGGGAGCGTCCTCGGGCCGAGGTCGTCGCGAGCGGGCGGGCGGGCGAGCCGTACGGTGGCGCCGAGCACGCTGAGCCCCTGCGGGGCGACGACGACCGGCTCCAGGGAGACGGCCACGACCTCGGGGTGGTCGTCCACCAGCCGGGAGACCCGCAGCAGCAGTTCTTCCAGGGCGCCGGTGTCGACGGGGGCCGAACCTCTCCAGCCGAAGAGGAGGGGGGCGGTCCTGATCGACCGGACCAGGGAGGCGGCGTCCCGTTCGGTGGCCGGAATCAGCCGGTGCGCCATGTCCCCGAGCAGCTGCGACGCCGGTCCGGCCAGCCCGAAGGAGAGCACCGCTCCGGCCGCCGGGTCGACCACCGTCCGTACGATCGTGTCGACACCGCGCGGGGCCATGGCCTGGACGACCGGACGCAGCTCCTCCGGCCCGCCGAACAGCTCCGTCAACTCCGTGTACGCCCGCCGCAGTTGCTCCTCGTCCGCAAGGTCGAGCCGTACACCGCCCAGGTCCGCCCGGTGCCTCAGGTGCGGGGCGGTCGTCTTCAGCGCGACGGGATAGCCGAGCGCCTCGGCCGCCGCCACCGCCTCGTGGGGCGTGGGCGCGGGCCGTGCCTCCCGGACCTGGATGCCGTACCGGGCGAGCAGGGCGCAGGTGTCCTCCGCTCCGAGGTCGAGCCCCTCGCCCCGCGCGAGCAGCTCGTCGATCTGCCGCGCGGCGCCCTTCTCGTCGATGTCCTCGTACTCGGGCACCTTGCCCGGCTCCGCCGCCTCGCGCCGCCACTGCGCGTACTTCACGGCTTCGGCGAGGGCGCGGACGGCCCGCTCGGCGGCGGGATAGGCGGGGATGAGCCGGGAGTCGGCGGGCCGGGCAGGGGTGGGTGGGGAGTCGGCGGGCCGGGCAGGCGCGGCGGCTTCCGCCCGGAGGGGCCGGGCGGGGGCGGAGGGGGGCGCCGCCGGGGTGGCCGTCGCCTCGGTGGGCGGTCGTTCCACGGGGTGCCGGGTGTCCCCCTGGGGCCGGGCTGCCGGGGGCTGTGTGGCACCGCTCGCGGCAGCCGGGGTCCGGTCGCCGGCCTGGGGTGCGGTGCTCGCCGCGGCCGACAGCGCCTCGGCGAGGCCGCCCAGCTCGACGTGCACGACGAGCACCGGCTTCGCGGGGGTCGCCGCCGCCGCGGAGCGGAGCGCCTCGGCGAGGGCCGCGTCGCCGGGGGACGTCTCCCCCAGTGCCGGTATGGCCGTCACGACCACGGCGTCGCAGGCGTCGTCTGCCAGGGCGTCCGACAGCACCCGGTGGAAGTCGTCCGCCGAGGCGGCGGTCGTCAGATCGACCGGCGGCAGCGGACGGAGCCCCTCCGCGAGGCACGCGTCATAGGTGAGCAGCCCCAACGACTCGGAGTTGCCGAGGATCGCCACCCGCGGGCCCGCCGGGAGCGGCTGCCGGGCCAGCAGCAGACCCGCGTCCACCAGCTCCGTGATCGTGTCGACCCGGATCACCCCCGCCTGGCGCAGCACCGCGGACACGGTGGCGTGCGGCAGCCGCGTGGCGCGCACCGCGTGCCCCTGCGGGGCCGCCCCATGGCGTGCTCCCTGGACGACGACGAGCGGTTTGACCGCGGCGGTCCGCCGGGCGAGACGGGTGAACTTGCGCGGGTTGCCGATGGACTCCAGGTACATCAGCACGACATCGGTGTCGGGGTCCTCGTACCAGTACTGGATGACGTCGTTGCCGGAGACGTCCGCCCGGTTGCCGGACGACACGAACGTGGACACGCCCGTCACGCCGGTCACCCCTCCCCCGCGCCGGTGCAGCCGGGACAGCAGCGCGATGCCGATGGCGCCGGACTGGGCGAAGAGGCCGATGCGCCCGGAGCGCGGCATCTCCGGGGCGAGCGAGGCGTTGAGCCGTACGTCGGGGGCGGTGTTGATGACGCCGAACGCGTTCGGTCCGATGATGCGCATGCCGTACGCGCGCGCCTGGCGGACGAGGTCGCGCTGGCGGTCGTGTCCCTCGGGACCGCTCTCGGCGTACCCGGCGGAGACCACCACGAGGCCCTGCACACCGTGTTCACCGCACTCGGCGACGACCTCGGGGACCTGCGCGGCGGGGACGGCCACGACGGCGAGGTCGACGGGGCCCTCGATGTCACGGACGGAGGGGTAGGCCGGAACGCCGTCCAGCTCCTTCTCCCGGACGGCCCTGTTCACCGCGTGGAGCCGGCCCGCGAAGCCGGCGTTCCGGAGGTTGGCGAGCACGCTGCGGCCCACTCCGCCCGGTGTGCGCCCGGCGCCGATGACGGCGACCGAGCCGGGGGCGAGGAGCCGCTGCACCGATCTGGCCTCGGCCCGCTGCTCCCGGGCGCGCTGCACGGCGAGGGAGCGGTCGGTGGGCTCCAGGCCGAACTCCAGGCGTACGACGCCGTCCTCGAAGCTGCGCTTCTGCTGGTACCCGGCGTCGGTGAACACCTTGATCATCTTGGTGTTGGCGGGCAGCACCTCGGCGGCGAAGCGCCGGATGCCGCGCTCGCGGGCGACGGCGGCGATGTGTTCGAGGAGGGCGGAGGCGACGCCGCGGCCCTGGTGGGCGTCCTGGACGAGGAAGGCGACCTCGGCCTCGTCGGCGGGGGCCGAGGCGGGCATTCCGTCGGGGCCGATCCGGTCATAGCGTACGGTGGCGATGAACTCGCCGCCGACGGTGGCGGCGAGACCCACCCGATCCACGAAGTCGTGGTGCGTGAAGCGGTGGACGTCCTTGGCGGACAGGCGAGGGTACGGCGCGAAGAAGCGGTAGTACTTCGACTCGTCGGAGACCTGCTCGTAGAAGCTGACCAGACGCTCGGCGTCATCAACGGTGATGGGCCGGACGCGTGCGGTGCCGCCGTCGCGCAGCACCACGTCGGCCTCCCAGTGGGCGGGGTACTCGTGCCGGTCCGACGAGGTCTGCATGGGCCCCAGAGTACGGCTCGCGTCCGACGACGGCGCGGGGCAGTCTGGGGAATCACGACAGCCGGTGCGCGGTCAGGCCGTGGGCCCGTTCCGGTGACGCTTCACGATATGGGAAACTGGTCTAGACAACCCGGTCTAGACCTCTTCGAGGTACCCGAGACACACCTGAAGGGCAGCATCACATGGCTGAGCGCCGCGTCAACGTCGGCTGGGCCGAGGGCCTCCACGCCCGCCCCGCTTCCATCTTCGTCCGGGCCGCCACGGCCTCCGGTATCCCCGTGACGATCGCCAAGGCCGACGGCAACCCCGTCAACGCCGGTTCCATGCTGGCGGTCCTGGGCCTGGGCGCCCAGGGCGGCGAGGAGGTCGTCCTCGCCTCCGACGCCGAGGGCGCGGACGCCGCGCTCGACCGTCTGGCGAAGCTCGTCGCCGAGGGCCTCGAGGAGCTCCCCGAGACGGTCTGACCCACGCGGCAGCGGCCGGAAGGCCACTCGCGGCAGCACTGAAGGGCTCGTCCGATTTATCGGGCGAGCCCTTCGCATTTCCCTGGGCAGAGGGGTCGGATAAATCTGTCCGCGACGTCGTTAAATCCGTCCGCGGGCAGCAGAAATTACGCCCCTCGAATTCATACCTTCTTTGTATACGGCCCTCGTGTTAATGCCGCAGACTCGGCGTGTTTACGGGGTGTTGCGAAGTCCTCACACGGTCCGGTCGGTCGGGACGCTCCGGCGTCGCGGGCCGGCCGGGAAAGCGCAGCCGGTGCGCCGAGGTGGCCCGCTCGGTGTGCAGAGCGGTGATCGTCCGCGCGCGCTCGCTGTCACCGCGGGCCACGGCGTCCACGATGCCGCCGTGCTCGGCCCAGGACTCCACGGGGTTGGCCGGCGCCTCGACCGCGTACATCCAGGCGATCTTGTGCCGTAGCTGGGCGAGCGTCGAGGTCAGGGCAGGGCTCCCGGAGGCCTGGGCGAGCGTCTCGTGGAACCAGCCGCCCAGGGAGCGCAGATCCTCGCTGTTGCCCCGCCTGGCCCGCTCCTGGCCCAGCCTGACCAGGCCGCGCAGGACCTTCAGGTGCGCCTCCGTGCGGCGCTGGGCGGCGCGGGCGGCGCCGAGGGGCTCGAGCAGCATGCGCATCTCCAGCAGGTCGGATGCCTCCTGCTCGGTCGGCTCGGCGACGCACGCGCCCGCGTGCCTGCGGGTCACCACGAAGCCCTCGGCCTCCAGCGTGCGCAGTGCCTCGCGCACGGGGACGCGGCTCACGCCGTAGCGGCGGGCGAGCAGTTCCTCGGTGAGGCGGCTGCCGCGCTCGTAGACACCCGCGACGATGTCATCACGGATCGCCGTGCATACCGAGTGCGCCGGAATACGCATGACCGACCTCCGCCTTAATCCCCGTGAAACGTCATTGATTGACGTGTGTTCAGCTGACTCTATTGCAGCGGGCCGGAATTTCCGATGGCGGGCCGGAATCCATGGATATTTTTTGGACAGCGGGTACGCCGCAACAAGGAAAGCCCCGGCTCGGTGAGCCGGGGCCTCCTGAAGCGGTGAGGCTTTCGTCAGACGTTCACGCCGTGCGAGCGCAGGTACGCGACAGGGTCGATGTCCGAGCCGTACTCGGCCGTCGTGCGGGCCTCGAAGTGCAGGTGCGGGCCGGTGACGTTGCCGGTCGCCCCGGAGAGGCCGATCTGCTGGCCGGGGGTGACCGTCTGGCCGACGGAGACGCTGATGGACGACAGGTGGCCGTACTGGGTGAACGTGCCGTCGTTCATCTTGATCACGACGTTGTTGCCGTACGCGCCGCCCCAGCCGGCCTCGACGACGGTGCCGGCGCCCACGGCGTGGACGGGCGTGCCGGAGGCGGCGTGGAAGTCGACACCGGTGTGGCTGCCGGAGGACCAGACGGCGCCGCCCGACTTGTAGCCGGTGGAGATGTAGGAGCCGGTGATGGGAGAGACGTACGCGTTCAGGCGCTCGCGCTCGGCGGCGCGGGCGGCACGTGCCTTGATCTCCTCGCGCTCCTCGGCGGCGGCGCGCTCCTGCTTCGCCTTCTCGGCGGCGGCCTTGCGGGCCTCCTCCTGCGCCTTCTGCTTGACGGCGGCCACCTCGGCGGCCTGCTGCTGAGCGGCCGCCTGGGCGTCGACCTGCTCGGCGACCGTGTCACCGAGGACGATGATCTGGTTCAGCCCCGTCTGCTCGGGGGCGGGCTCCGCTGCGAGCGCCGGGACGGCGACGGTGCCGACGACACCGGTGGTGGTGAGAGCGGCGACGCCCACGGTCCTCGTGGTCGTGCGCTTCACGCGGCCGGGACGGCGGTGCTTCCCGGGAGCGCGGGTGAACGCCATGGAGTGGCTGATCCTTTCCTTCCCTCTCGCCTACCGGGTTAGCTGACGGGTTCGGAGCAGGAAGGTCTCCTACGGACACCCCTCGTTTCGCGAAGCTCGCGAAGGGCACCCGATTCACCCCAGGGACTGCGGTGGGTCCCCGGCTCCCCTGGCTCGCGCCGTGGGGGACTCGGCGATGACTGTCCGGTGCCGCGGGTGCGGCGAACTGCTGGCGAACAGCCGGACCGACGCTAAGCGGGCCGCCTCCGAAATAACAAACGCATCACGGGTTTTGAGGCATACGCCACAGGTCAGACGTGCAACCTCCCCCATCAATGCGAGCAATACGGGCAAACAGGGGCCCCGGTGACACTTCCGTCACCGGGGCCCCTCGTCGGCCTGCCCGCCCGCGAGCCGGTTGCCCTCGGCTTCTACTCGGCGGGTACGACGGTGACTTCGCCGATCCCGAGGGCCCTGACCGGCTCCTCGATCTGCGCGGCGTCACCGACGAGGACGGTCACCAGACGGTCCACCGGGAAGGCGCTCACGACGGCCGCGGTGGCCTCCACGGTGCCGGTGGCGGCGAGCTGTCGGTACAGCGTCGACTGGTAGTCGTCCGGCAGGTGTTGCTCGACCTGGTCGGCCAGGGTGCTCGCCACGGCGGCTGCCGTCTCGAACTTGAGAGGGGCGACCCCGACGAGGTTCTGCACGGCGACGTCCCGCTCGGCGTCGGTCAGGCCCTCGGCGGCGAGGGTGCGCAGCACCGTCCACAGGTCGTCGAGCGCCGGACCGGTGTTCGGTGTGTCCACGGAACCGCTGATGGCGAGCATCGAGACACCGGAGCCGTCGGGCGCGGAGCGCAGCACCTGGCCGAACGCGCGCACGCCGTAGGTGTAGCCCTTCTCCTCGCGCAGGACGCGGTCCAGGCGGGAGGTGAGGGTGCCGCCGAGGCAGTAGGTGCCGAGCACCTGGGCCGGCCACACCCGGTCGTGCCGGTCGACGCCCACGCGGCCGATGAGCAGCTGCGTCTGGACGGCGCCGGGACGGTCCACGATGACCACGCGCCCGGTGTCGTCGGCGCTCACCGCCGGCATGGTGCGGGGCTTGGCCGGGGAGCCCGTCCAGGCGCCCAGGGTGTCGCCGAGCACCGCGTCGAGGTCGACGCCGGTGAGGTCGCCGACGATCACGGCGGTGGCCGTCGCCGGGCGGACGTGCCGCTCGTAGAAGGCGCGTACGGCGGCGGAGTCGATGCTCGCCACGGTCTCCTCGGTGCCCTGGCGGGGGCGGGACATGCGGGAGTCCGCCGGGAACAGCTGCTTGGAGAGCTCCTTCGCGGCCCGGCGGCCCGGGTTCGCGGTCTCGTGCGGGATCTCGTCGAGCCGGTTGGCCACGAGCCGCTCGATCTCACTGTCCGCGAACGCGGGGGCCCGCAGGGCGTCGGCGAGCAGACCGAGCGCCTTGCCCAGCCGCGACACGGGCACTTCGAGGGAGAGGCGGACGCCGGGGTGGTCGGCGTGCGAGTCGAGGGTGGCGCCGCAGCGCTCCAGCTCGGCGGCGAACTCCTCGGCGGAGTGCTTGTCGGTGCCCTCGGAGAAGGCCCTCGTCATGATCGTGGCGACGCCGTCGAGTCCGGCGGGCTCGGCGTCGAGGGGGGCGTCGAGGAGAACCTCGACGGCGACGACCTGCTGGCCGGGGCGGTGACAGCGGAGCACCGTCAGGCCGTTGTCCAGGGTGCCGCGCTCGGGCGCCGGGAACGCCCAGGGCCTGGCCTCGCCGGCCTGGGGCTGCGGGTGGAAGTCCATGGTCGCGAGCTCGGTCACTTCGCCGACTCCTCGTTCTCGTCGGTGGTCGCGTCGGCGTCCGTCGCCGCGCTCTCGGCCTCGTCGTCGGCGTCGTCGACGGGTTCGTAGACGAGCACCGCGCGGTTGTCGGGCCGCAGGCGGGCCTTGGCGACCTCCTGGACCTCCTCGGCGGTCACGTCGAGTACCCGGTCGACGGCGGTGAGGGCGAGCTTGGGGTCACCGAACAGGACCGCGAAGCGGCACAGTTCGTCGGCGCGGCCCGCGACCGTGCCGAGCCGGTCCAGCCACTCGCGCTCCAACTGGGCGTGGGCGCGCTCCATCTCCTCGGCCGTGGGGCCCTCCGCGGCGAACCGGGCGAGCTCCTCGTCGACGGCGGCCTCGATGACGGGCACCTCGACGTCGCCGGAGGTCTTGACGTCCATCCAGGCCAGGGACGGGGCGCCGGCCAGGCGCAGCAGACCGAACCCGGCCGTCACCGCCGTGCGGTCGCGGCGCACGAGCCGGTTGTAGAGGCGGGAGGACTCGCCGCCGCCGAGGATGGCGAGGGCCAGGTCGGCCGCGTCGCACGCGCGTGTGCCGTCCTCCGGGAGGCGGTAGGCGGCCATCAGCGCACGCGCGGGCACCTTCTCCTCGACGACCTCGCGGTGCTGCTCGCCGATGACGTCGGGCAGGCCGCCGTCACGCGGCTGCGGCTTGCCGTCGTAGGACGGGATGGAGCCGAAGTACTTCTCGATCCAGGCGAGGGTCTGCTCCGGGTCGATGTCGCCGACGACCGAGAGGACGGCGTTGTTCGGGGCGTAGTACGTCCGGAAGAACTGGCGGGCGTCCTCCAGGCTGGCCGCCTCCAGGTCCTCCATGGAGCCGATCGGGGTGTGCCGGTAGGGGTGGCCCTCCGGGTAGGCGAGCCGGAAGATCCGCTCGAACGCGGTGCCGTACGGCACGTTGTCGTAGCGCTGCCGACGCTCGTTCTTGACGACGTCCCGCTGGTTGTCCAGGTTCTTCTGGTCCAGCGCGAACAGCAGGCTGCCCATGCGGTCGGCCTCCAGCCACAGCGCGAGCTCCAGCTGATGGGCGGGCATCGTCTCGAAGTAGTTGGTGCGCTCCCAGCTGGTGGTGCCGTTGAGCGAGCCGCCGGCGCCCTGGACCAGCTCGAAGTGGCCGTTGCCCGAGACCTGCTTGGAGCCCTGGAACATCAGGTGCTCGAAGAGGTGGGCGAGGCCGGTGCGGCCCTCGACCTCGTGGCGGGAACCGACGTCGTACCAGAGGCACACCGCGGCGACCGGGGTCAGGTGGTCCTCGGAGAGCACCACGCGCAGGCCGTTGTCCAGGCGGTGCTCCTTCACTGTCAGGCCTTCGGAGCCTGCCTCGGCTGTGGCCGTGTGACCCATGGGCATGTACGTCCCTTCGATGGCGAGCGCGGTCACTGGAACCGCGGTTGTCCTGCCGGTCCTGCCACTGTATGCAAGCGTGCGGACGCCCGGCGAAGTTCCCGGAGCCCGTACGCCGACGGCGAGAACGCCTTACGCCGAGAGCGAGAAACCCCGTATGCCGGGAGCGGGACCGCCGGTGGTCGCCGACGGGCAGTGGTTAAGGTCGGCGCACGCGGTTGACGCGGTGGCGCCGGGCACCCGCCCCGGCGGGGAATGCCGGGTCGAGTCCGGGTTGTCAGTGCGGCAGTCCACAATGGTCCGCGTCAGAGTCCGTTCACTTGCAGCAAGGAGCCGGCAGCGATGGCCCGCCGCAGCACGAAGACCCCGCCGCCCGACGACGCGTTCGAGGAGCGGATCCTCGACATCGACGTCGTCGACGAGATGCAGGGCTCCTTCCTGGAGTACGCGTACTCGGTCATCTACTCCCGAGCCCTGCCCGACGCCCGTGACGGCCTGAAGCCGGTGCACCGCCGCATCGTCTACCAGATGAACGAGATGGGTCTGCGTCCCGACCGCGGTTATGTGAAGTGCGCCCGCGTCGTCGGCGAGGTCATGGGCAAGCTGCACCCGCACGGCGACTCGTCGATCTACGACGCCCTGGTGCGCATGGCCCAGCCCTTCTCGATGCGGGTCCCCCTGGTCGACGGCCACGGCAACTTCGGCTCCCTCGGCAACGACGACCCGCCCGCGGCCATGCGGTACACGGAGTGCCGTCAGGCCGCCGCGACGAGCCTGATGACGGAGTCGATCGAGGAGAACACGGTCGACTTCGCCCCGAACTACGACGGCCAGGAGCAGGAGCCGGTCGCGCTGCCCGCCGCCTTCCCGAACCTGCTGGTCAACGGCGCCTCGGGCATCGCCGTCGGTATGGCCACCAACATGCCGCCGCACAACCTGGGCGAGGTCATCGCGGCCGCCCGCCACCTGATCAGATACCCGAACGCGGACCTGGACGCCCTGATGAAGCACGTCCCGGGCCCCGACCTGCCCACGGGCGGGCGGATCGTCGGACTCACCGGCGTCAGGGACGCGTACGAGACGGGCCGCGGCACCTTCAAGATCCGCGCCACGGTGGCCGTGGACAACGTGACGGCGCGCCGCAAGGGCCTCGTCGTCACGGAGCTGCCGTTCACCGTCGGCCCCGAGAAGGTGATCGCCAAGATCAAGGACCTGGTCGGCTCGAAGAAGCTCCAGGGCATCGCCGACGTCAAGGACCTCACCGACCGCCAGCACGGCCTGCGGCTCGTCATCGAGATCAAGAACGGCTTCGTGCCGGAGGCGGTGCTGGAGCAGCTCTACAAGCTGACGCCGATGGAGGAGTCCTTCGGCATCAACAACGTGGCGCTGGTCGACGGCCAGCCCCTCACCCTGGGCCTCAAGGAGCTCCTGGAGGTCTACCTCGACCACCGCTTCGACGTCGTGCGCCGCCGCTCGGAGTTCCGCCGCGGCAAGAAGCGCGACCGGCTGCACCTGGTCGAGGGTCTGCTCACGGCGCTGCTGGACATCGACGAGGTCATCCGGCTGATCCGCTCCAGCGAGAACTCCGCGCAGGCCAAGGAGCGCCTGATGGAGCACTTCTCCCTGTCGGACGTCCAGACGCAGTACATCCTCGACACCCCGCTGCGACGTCTCACCAAGTACGACCGCATCGAGCTGGAGGCGGAGAAGGACCGGCTCAACGCTGAGATCGCGGAGCTGACGCGCATCCTGGAGTCGGACGCCGAGCTGCGCAAGCTGGTCTCCGGGGAACTGGCCGCGGTGGCGAAGAAGTTCGGCACCGAGCGCCGTACGGTGCTGCTGGAGTCCTCGGGCGCCCCGGTGGCCGCGGTTCCGCTCCAGGTCGCGGACGACCCGTGCCGGGTGCTGCTGTCCTCGACGGGGCTGCTCGCCCGTACGGCCGACGCCGAGCCCTTCGCGGCGGACGCGGACGCCAAGCGCACCAAGCACGACGTGATCGTGTCGGCGGTCCCGGCGACGGCCCGCGGCGAGATCGGCGCGGTGACGTCCACGGGCCGTCTGCTCCGGCTGAACGTGATCGACCTGCCCCAGCTGCCCGACACGGCGGCCGCCCCGAACCTCGCGGGCGGCGCCCCGCTCGCGGAGTTCCTCTCCCTCCAGGACGGCGAGACGGTGGTCTGTCTGACGACGCTCGACGAGTCGTCGCCGGGCCTCGCCATCGGCACCGAACAGGGTGTGGTCAAGCGGGTGGTGCCCGACTACCCGTCCAACAAGGAGGAGTTGGAGGTCATCACCCTCAAGGAGGGCGACCGGATCGTCGGCGCGGTCGAGCTACGCACGGGCGAGGAGGACCTGGTCTTCATCACGGACGACGCCCAGCTGCTGCGCTACCAGGCCTCGCAGGTCCGCCCGCAGGGCCGCCCGGCCGGCGGTATGGCGGGCATCAAGCTCACCGAGGGCGCGAAGGTCATCTCGTTCACGGCGGTCGACCCGGCCGTGGACGCGGTGGTGTTCACGGTGGCGGGCTCGCGCGGCACGCTGGACGACTCCGTCCAGACCACGGCCAAGCTCACCCCGTTCGACCAGTACCCGCGCAAGGGCCGCGCCACGGGCGGTGTCCGCTGCCAGCGGTATCTGAAGGGCGAGGACTGCCTGTCCTTCGCCTGGGCGGGCCCGACGCCGGCCCGCGCCGCCCAGAAGAACGGCACCCCGGCCGACCTCCCGGAGATGGATCCGCGCCGTGACGGCTCGGGCGTCTCGCTGGGCAAGCCGGTGGCCTCGGTGGCGGGCCCCGTCTGATCGAGGCGGACTGCGGGCCGCGGCTCCCTCGGACGGAAGACGTGAGAGGGGGTCGCGGCCCGGTGGTCGCTTCAGAGAATGTGGCGGCCCAAGGTCCGGTTCAGAGGGTGTCGTAGGAGGGTTCCGGTTCGCCGGCCTCCGGCTCCTCCTTGTCCGGTACGTAGCGCAGGACACCCCACATGCTGTGCTCGTCGGCGCGGGGGGCGTCGTCCTTGCACGCCTCCAGCTCCTTGGTGAGGGCGGCGGCGTCGATACCGGTGCCGATGAGGACGAGCTGGGTGAGCCTCGGCTCGTCACCCGGCGCCCAGGGCTCGGGGTAGAACCGCAGGAACCGCCCGACCGCGTGCACGGAATACCGGTTGCGGGTGTCGTGGGGCCCGAAGTCGACGTACCCCTTGATGCGGTACAGCCCGTCCGACCTGCTGTCGAGGAAGTCCAGCAGCCGCCGGGGGTTCATCGGCAGGTCGGAGGCGAAGGCGACGCTGTCGTACGCGGTGTGCAGATGCCCCAGGTGATCCTCGTGGGCGTGGTCGCGCTCACCGTGGGTGCCGTCGTGCGGGTCGGCGTCCTCGTCGTGCCGGTGCAGGTCGTCGAAGGAGAGCTGCCCGATGCGTTCCTCACTGGGGCGGCAGTCGAAGAGGAACGCGGGGTCGACGCGCCCGTACGTCGCGGCCACGACGGCGGCGCCCTCACTGAGCGACCGGACGAGTCCGAGGACGCGCTCACCGTCCTCGGCCCGGTCGACCTTGTTGACGACGACGAGATCGGCGATGGCGAGATGCCGGTCGATCTCGGGGTGCCGCTGCCTGGTGTCGAGGAACTCGGCCGCGTCGACGACCTCGACAAGCCCGCCGTACACGACCCGGGGGTTCTCGCTGGCGAGCACCATCCGCACGAGTTCCTGCGGCTCGGCGAGCCCGCTGGCCTCGATGACGATGACGTCGATGCCGGTGGCGGGGTCGGCGAGCCGCTCCAGGTACACGTCCAGCTCACTGGCGTCGACGGCACAGCACAGACACCCGTTGCCCAGCGACACCGTGGAGTCGCCGAGCGCGCCGGCCACCGCCATCGCGTCGATCTCGATGGCCCCGAAGTCGTTGACGACGGCACCGATGCGGGTGCCGCCGCTGCGGTGCAGGAGATGGTTGAGCAGGGTGGTCTTGCCGGAGCCCAGGAATCCGGCGAGGACCACGACCGGGATCTGCTGCGGCCCCCCGGGGCCCGGACTCGACGACTGGCTCAACGCGCGCCCTCTCTCACACCGTTGCGTGCGCCGGCTCGCGGCCGGCCGCCGTACCGGGACGGCTCACGGACCGGCGTTCGCCGGAACACCGCAGCTCCGTACGGCCTTGTACTGCTGCCCCAGGATACGAGTGGGCACACGGCCCACACGAGGAGAACGATTGTCAGCGGCGCCCACGGGGCACACGGTGTGCATGGCGCCGGTTTCTGACACCCGCACATCCTTCCGTGCGCCTCCTCTCCGCCTCCCAGGCGACCAGGGCCGCTCGGCGACACTGGGAGACGGCAAGCGCGCCGCCCACCGCTCGCCGGTCCCCATCCTGTCGACCCGTGTCCGACGACCGGCGGATGGACGCCTGAACCGGGGGTTGACATGGCCACACAGAACTTTGGGATACGGAGGCTGGGCTCCGCCGCCCGGGGCCGGCTCGCCTCGGCCGCGCAGACCCTGACCGAGAGAGTCTCCCGACAGCGCAGGCACGCCGCGCTCGCCGAACAGCACCGACTCCACTTCGACCTGCTCTGCAAGGCCATGGAGGACCCGGCCCTGGCGGCCGTGCTCGACACCTACGAGACCGATGTCCCGCCGGAGCGGCAGCGCCAGTACCTCTTCGCGAACGCCCTGTACGTCAACGCGCTCTACTACCACCGCATCGGTGCGCTCAGCCTGGGCGAGCTGTACGGGCACCTGCGGGTGATGGCGCGCAACACGATATTCCGGGAGTACTGGGCCGCCACGCGTCACCACCGCGACAGCCTGCCCGACGCGTCGGAGGAGGCGGCACTGGGTGACATGATGGACGGTCTCGTCGAGGAGATGAACCATCTGGTCGAGGACCGGGACGACGGAGACGAGTGGTGGGTCATAGGGCAACCGCCGGACGAGTGATTCACTCTCAAGTCCCGTGGAGCGGCGAGACGTTGGGACATCCGGACCGGTAATCTCTCCGCATCCTGCTCGGGAAGAACCTCCTGCTCAGGTCCTTGCATGTGCGGTGTAGGGCTGCAGATCCCCACCCGAGGCAGCAGCCCGTTCATGAGCATCCGTGGGCCCGCTCATGAACCGACCGGACGCACCATGGGTCATCAACTCGCGCAGCGCCCCGGCTGAGGCCCTTCTCGCTCAATGCCTCTAGGACCGGACTTGAAGATCGTGCGTCGCGTCGGCGCCTCGCCCAGGGAGCGCGGCAGCGCCTCGGGCCAGACCTGCCCCGACATCTTCGAACTCAGCGACGGCAACTTCGCTGTCATCGGAACCGAAGCCACCGCCGCCCTCGACGGTGAGCTGCCGCCCGACGCGGCGCGCGCTCCCTACGAACGCATCGTGATCATCTCGCGCGAGACCCTGGTTCGCGCCAAAGCCGACATCCCCGATGCGTGAGACGGCCGCGCTCACCTGACGGAGCGCGCCGCACGAGTCCGGCACCTCCCCCGTGGTGCCGGGCTCCGTCCATGGGGTGGTGCCGGTGAACGTCGTCAGATCATCAGCGGTACGGCGACCAGGGGCGTCAGGCCACCAGGGACATCAGGCCACCAGCGGTACGGCCGCCGGGGGCACCGGTCCCACATAACGTGCCGCCGGACGGATGATCTTCGAGTCCCGGGCCTGTTCGAGGATGTTGGCGCTCCAGCCGACGACGCGGGCGGCGGCGAAGGTCGGGGTGAACATCTCGCGGGGCAACCCGCACAGCTCCATGACGACGCCCGCGTAGAACTCGACATTGGTGTGCAGCTCACGGCCCGGCTTCAGCTCGGCGAGGATGGCCTCCACCTGGCGCTCGACCTCCGCCGCGAAGGCGACGCGCGGTCCGCCGAACTGTTCCGCGATGCCGCGCAGCATGCGGGAGCGGGGGTCCTCGGTGCGGTACACGGGGTGGCCGAAGCCCATGATGCGGTCGCCGGCGAGGACACGCTCCCGGATCCACGCGTCGATGCGGTCCGGGGTGCCGATCGCGTCGAGCGTGTCCAGTGCGCGGCTGGGGGCGCCCCCGTGGAGGGGCCCCGAGAGCGCGCCCACCGCGCCCACCAGACACGCGGCGACGTCGGCGCCCGTCGAGGTGATCACGCGGGCGGTGAACGTTGATGCATTGAATCCGTGGTCAATGGTTGAGATCAAGTATTGCTCGATCCCCCGCGCAGCCCGGGGATCGGGGTCCGTGCCCGTCAACATGTACAAGTAGTTCGCGGCGTACGGCAGATCATCGCGGGGCTCGACCGGGTCGAGCCCCTGCCCGAGCCGGTACAGCGCGGTGAGCAGCGTCGGTACGGCCGCCGAGGCGGCGAGGGCGTCCGCGCGGCGTCGGTCCTCGTCCAGGTCGTACACCGGGCGGAAGCCCTTGGAGGCGCCGAGCAGCGACAGCGCGGTGCGCAGGCCGGAGAGCGGCCCCGAGTGCGCGCTCGCCGCCGCGATCGCGGGGAGGGCGACCCGCACGTCGTCGGGCAGCCGACGCAAGGGGCCGACCTCCGCGGCGAACGAGGCCCGCCGCGCGGCGTCCGGCAGCTCGCCGTGGACCATCAGGTGCCAGACGTCCTCGAAGCCGCGGGTCTGCGCGAGTTCGACGGCGGAGTACTGGCGGTAGTGGTAGAAGCCCTCCTGTCCTCTGACGTCACCCAATTCGGTGTCGGTGACGACGACGCCCGCGAGTCCTCGCGGCACGTCGACGGAGGCGGTCGCGGCCCTGTTGATCTGCATGTCTCCTCCTTGAACTTGATTCGACTGTCCATGCTTGACTCAATCTCTGTCAATATTGATTGAATCAATGTCTAGCTCAACGGGTACGGTGACGCCCATGACGGAGCAAGGCGCGCGCCCATCGACGAACCCGGCGAACACCTCCGCCCGCCCCGGGCGGCGGCTCACCACGAGGGAGACCGCCGAACTGCTCGGCGTGAAGCCGGAGACCGTGTACGCCTATGTGAGCCGCGGGCAGCTCAGCAGCCGCCGGGACGCGGCGGGCCGGGGCAGCACCTTCGACGCCGAGGAGGTCGCGGCACTCGCGCGCCGCAACCGGCGGGAGAGCGGCACGGCCTCGTCCGGCGGGGGCGAGCTGTCCGTCCGCACCCGGCTGACCCTCATCGAGCACGACCACTACTACTTCCGCGGCGTCGACGCGACGGAACTGGCCGCGCGCCACTCCTACGAAGAGGTCGCCGAGTGGCTGTGGACCGGTGAACCGCGCCCCGGCGCGACCTTCGTCGCCCCGAAGACGTCCGTGACCGCCGCCCGCCGCGCGGTCGACGCGCTGCCGGAGCACAGCGGCCCCGTCGACCGGCTGCGGGTCGCGGCGGTCGCGGCGGCGGCCGCCGACCCCCTGCGCTTCGACCTCTCCGAGGAGGCGGTGCTCGGCACCGCGCGCACCCTCATCCCCACGCTCGTCGCCGCCCTCCCCCTGTCCTCGCGCGGCCATCGCGACACCGGTCCGCTCGCCCACCGCTTCTGGGCGCGGCTCAGCGGACGCGCGCCCGACGAAGCCGCCCTGCGGGCGCTGGACACCGCGCTCGGGCTGCTCGCCGACCACGACCTCGCCGCCTCCACCTTGGCGGTCCGCGTCGCCGCCTCGGCCCGCGCGCACGCGTACGCGGCCGTCTCCGCGGGGCTGGGCGCCCTGGAGGGCCCGCTGCACGGTTCGGCCAGCGCCCTCGCCCACCGGCTGCTCACGGATGTGCTGGACCACGGCAGCGCCGTCCCGGTGATCGCGGAGGAACTGCGCTCCGGGCGCGGCATCCCCGGCCTCGGCCACCGTCTCTACACGGGCGAGGACCCCCGCGCGCGTACCCTGTTCGCGCTCCTGGCCGACATGCCCCGCGCGGCCCCCGCCCTCGCGGCCGCCCGCGACATCGTGTCGACCGCCGCCCGGCACACCCCCCTGCACGCCAACGTCGACCTTGCCCTGGCGGTCCTCACGGCCTCCTGCGGCATGCCCCCGACCGCCGGCGAGACGATCTTCGCCGTCGCCCGCACGGCGGGCTGGATCGCCCACGCGCTGGAGGAGTACGGCGAACGCCCCCTGCGGATGCGCCCCAGCGGCCAGTACGTGGGGGTGCGACCGCCGCAACCACTGCCGGAGTGACCTGTCGGGGTGACGGCCGGAGTGACCACCGCCGAGGCGCGCCGAACGCACCGCTCGCCACGCCGGTTCTCCCTCTTCGGCCCGCCCGGAGGTCGCGCGGGCCGAAGTCAGGTTAGGCTCACCTCTGTGAGTACGTGCACATCCGCGTCCCGACACCTCGCGGAGCCTCTCGCGGGGACCGCCGCCACGGCGAGGACATGGCTGCTGCTGGAACAGCCGGGCCCCTGGGGCGCCCAGGCGCTCACATCGAGCCACCTGGACCCCGCGCTCGGCCGCGCCCTCGAAGCCGCCACCGAGGGCACCGGCGTCCGCGTCGCACTCATCCGGCGGCCGGGCCGTCACGCCGACAGCCGCGAGGTCCAGGAACGTCAGGTGTACGTGGCGCACACGGTCCCTGGGAACGTCTGGCTGCACCACTCCACCACGACCGCCCCGGAGCGCCTGCTCGACCTCGACTTCGCCGCGCTCGGCGACGGCGACCCCCGCTCCTTCGAGGCGGCCCTTCAGGGCCGGCCCCACACCGGCCGACCCCTCGCGCTCGTGTGCACCAACGGCAAACGCGACCGCTGCTGTGCCCTCCTCGGCCGACCGCTCGCCGCCGAGCTGGCCGCCTCCGGCGTCGAGGGCACCTGGGAGGTCACCCATCTGGGTGGGCATCGCTTCTCGCCCACGCTCCTCGTCCTCCCCTCCGGCTACGTCTACGGCCGCGCCGAGGCCCACCACGTCAAAGAGGTCCTGCACGCCGTGAGTGAGGGGCGGATCATCACCGAGGGCTGCCGCGGGAACTCCGCATGGGAGCGCCCCGGGCAGGCGGCGGAGCTGGCGGTGCGCGCGGCGACGGGCGAGGACGCGGCCGACGCCCTCACCGTCCTGCGCACGGACGGCGCCGCCCCGCTCTGGGAGGTCACCGTCGCCCACGTCGACGGCCGCCGCTGGAACGTCACCGTCTCCCGGGGCGCGGCCCAGCCGCCCCGCCCCGAGAGCTGCGGCTCTCCCCTGGGCTCACCGGCCCGGATGGACGTGACGGCCGTACGCGAACTGGTACCGACGGCGCTCGCCGGTTAGAGCCCGGTCCGCGCCACGTCGGCCCTTCGCGCCCCTGCCACGCCCCGCGCCTCTTGAGATACCCCCCACACCCCTCTACGTCCGGCGCGCGCCGTCCACGTACCGTCAGGGGTATGAGCCCCACTCCCCCCGCACGTCGCCTGCGTCTCGGGATGCCGCGGCGGGTGTTCTCGCAGGTCCTGCTGATGCAGGTGGCGATCGCCGCCGGTGTCGCCGTCCTCGCGACCGGGCTGTTCCTCGCACCGCTCAGCGACCAGCTGGACGACCAGGCGATGCGCCGCGCCCTCGCGATCGCCCAGACCACGGCGGCCCAGCCGCAGATCGCCGAGGACCTGGTCACGACCAAGCCGTCCGTGAAGGGGCCGGTGCAGGTGGAGGCGGAGCGGATCCGCAGGGCCAGCGGCGCCGAGTACGTCGTGGTCATGGACGACCGCGGAGTGCGCTGGTCCCACCCGGACCCCACCGAGATCGGCGGCCTCGTCTCGACCGACCCGCGCCGCGCCCTCGCGGGGAACGAGGTCATGGAGATCGACTCGGGCACCCTGGGGCGGTCCGCCCGGGGCAAGGTGCCGCTGCGCGACGCCGACGGGAGGATCGTCGGGGCCGTCTCGGTCGGTATCGAGTACGACAATGTGCGCGCCCGGTTGATCCACGCGATTCCCGGGCTCCTCGCGTACGCGGGCGGGGCGATGGCGGTCGGCGCACTGGCGGCGTATCTGATCTCCCGGCGGGTCCATCGGCAGACCCGCGACCTGGCGTTCTCCGACATCGCGGGGCTCCTCGCGGAGCGCGAGGCGATGCTGCACGGCATCCGGGAGGGTGTGATCGCCCTGGACCGCGCGGGCCGCGTGCGCCTCCTCAACGACGAGGCGCAGCGCCTCCTGGGCCTCGGCGACGAGGTGGTCGGCCGGTCGCTCGACGAGGCGCTCGGCGCGGGCCGTACGACCGATGTGCTGGCCGGCCGGGTCACCGGCACCGATCTGCTCACCGTCCGCGGCCGGCGCGTCCTGGTCGCCAACCGCATGCCCACCGACGACGGGGGCGCCGTGGCCACCCTGCGGGACCGCACCGAGCTGGAGCAACTGGGCCGCGAACTCGACTCCACCCGCGGTCTGATCGACGCCCTGCGCGCCCAGGACCACGAGCACGCCAACCGGATGCACACCCTCCTCGGCCTGCTCGAACTGGAGATGTACGACGAGGCCGTGGACTTCGTCGGTGAGGTGGTCGGCGACCATCGCGCGACCGCCGAGCAGGTCACCGAGAAGATCCACGATCCGCTGCTCGCCGCGGTGCTGGTGGGCAAGGCGACCGTCGCGGCCGAGCGCGGCGTGGCCCTGACGGTCACCGGCGGGACCCCGCTGCCGGACAGGTTGATCGATCCGCGTGGACTGGTCACCATCGTCGGCAACCTCGTCGACAACGCCCTCGACGCCGTCGCGGGCACCGCGCACGCGCGCGTGGAGGTCGAGTTGCGGGCCGAGGGACGCACGGCGATCCTCCGGGTCCGTGACACGGGGCCCGGAGTCCCGCCCGAACAACGTGAGTTGATCTTCACGGAGGGCTGGTCCACCAAGACGCCCCCGGCCCACCGCGAGCGCGGCATCGGGCTCTCCCTGGTGCGTCGGCTCGCCGAACGGCAGGGAGGCAGCGCCCGGGTCACCGAGGCGGAGGGCGGCGGCGCGGAGTTCACGGTCGTCCTGCCGGAGGCGCTGGCGGAGCCGGGACTGGTGACGCAATCGTCGGCGGCGGCGCTGACGTCTACGGCACCCGACGAGGGAGCCCGCCCGCACGACGAGCCGACGGCGGGCCGTGACGCGCGACCGGGCACGGCGCACGAGCCGGAGGACGCCGTCCCAGCCGCCGACAAGGAGTCGCGATGATCGAGGTCCTGGTGGTGGACGACGACCTGCGGGTCGCCCGGGTGAACGCCGCCTACGTCGAAAAGGTCGCCGGCTTCCGGGTGGCGGGCGTGGCGCACAACGCGGCCGAAGCGCTGGAGCAGTTGGAGAGGCTGCCCCGGGTGGACCTCGTCCTGCTGGACCACTACCTTCCGGACGACACGGGCCTCATGGTCGTCCAGGAGATGCGCCGACGCGGCCACCAGACCGATGTGATCATGGTGACGGCGGCGCGTGACGTCTCGACGGTCCAGGCGGCGATGCGGCAGGGCGCCCTGCAGTACCTGGTGAAGCCGTTCGCGTTCGCGGGACTCCGGGCCAAGCTGGAGGCGTACGCGGAGCTGCGGCGCACCCTGGACGGCGGTGGCGAGGCCGAGCAGGCGGAGGTGGACCGGATCTTCGGCGCGCTCTCGGCGGGCGGCGAGCCGGACCTGCCCAAGGGGCACTCCGCCACCACCACCGAGGTCGTGCGCCGGGCCCTGATGACCGCCGAGGGCCCGCTGTCCGCCCAGGAGATCGCCGATCGGACCGGTCTGAGCCGCCAGACCGCCCAGCGCTATCTGAAGCTCCTGGAGCGCACCGGACGTGCCCGCCTGACCCTCAAGTACGGCGACGCGGGCCGCCCTGAGCACCGCTACGAGTGGGCGACCCGCCCCTGACGTCACCCTCCGCTGGCCTCACCCGGGGACGCGCGCGGTGCGCGCCGCCGTCGGGCGCCCCCGGAAGGCCGTCAGACCGCCCCGGCGCCCGTCAGCGACCGCACCTCGGTCTCCGCGTGCTTCGCCTCGTCGGCCGGTTCGGCGGAGGTGACCGTGCCCAGCCAGCCGGCGAGGAAGCCCAGGGGCACCGAGACGAGGCCCGGGTTCTGCAACGGGAAGTACTGGAAGTCGACGCCGGGGAACAGGGATTCGGGGCTGCCGGACACCACCGGCGACAGCAGCACCAGAAGCACCGCCGGGACGAGTCCGCCGTACACGGACCACACGGCGCCGCGGGTGGTGAAGCCGCGCCAGAACAGGGAGTACAGCAGTACGGGCAGATTGGCCGAGGCGGCGACGGCGAAGGCCAGCCCGACGAGGAAGGCCACATTGAGGTCGCGGGCGAGCAGCCCGAGCGCGATGGCGACGGCCCCGATCCCGACGGCGGAGGTACGCGCCACGGCCACCTCGCTGTACGGCTTCGAGCGTCGGCGCCGCAGTGACGCGTACAGGTCGTGGGCGACCGACGCCGACGAGGCGAGGGTGATACCGGCGACGACCGCGAGGATCGTCGCGAAGGCGACGGCGGCGACGATCGCGAACAGAACCGTGCCACCGGTCGAGCCCGCTCCGCCGCCCAGATCGAGCGCGAGGAGCGGAACGGCCGTGTTGCCGGCCGCGTTCGAGGCTCGAACGGCCGCGGGGCCGACGATCGCGGCCGCGCCGAAGCCCAGCACGATCGTCATCAGGTAGAAGCCGCCGATGAGGCCGATCGACCATACGACCGAGCGGCGCGCGGCACGGGCGGTCGGCACCGTGTAGAAGCGGGACAGGATGTGTGGCAGCCCGGCCGTGCCCAGGACCAGGGCGAGCCCGAGGCTGATGAAGTCGAGGCGGGCGGTCCAGTCGCCGCCGTACTTCAACCCTGGCGCGAGGAAGGCCGACCCGTGCCCGCTGCGCTCCGCGGCCGTCCGCAGCAGCTGGTCGAAGTCGCCGTGGAACCGCATCAGGACGAGCACGGTCAGCGCGATCGCCCCGCCCATCAGCAGGACCGCCTTCACGATCTGAATCCAGGTGGTGGCCCGCATCCCTCCCAGCGACACGTAGACGACCATGAGCGCGCCGACGCCGATGACCGTCCAGGCCCGCGCCGCCTCGCCCTCGCCGCCCAGCAGCAGTGCGACGAGGGTGCCCGCGCCCACCATCTGCGCCACCAGGTACAGAACGGACACGGTGACCGAGGAGGTTCCCGCCGCGATCCTCACCGGCCGCTCGCTCATCCGTGCCGCGACCACGTCGGCGAGCGTGAACCGCCCGCAGTTGCGCACCAGTTCCGCCACCAGGAACAGCACCACGAGCCAGGCCACCAGGAAGCCCACCGAGTACAGCAGTCCGTCGTACCCGAAGAGCGCGATGAGACCGGAGATACCGAGGAAGGACGCGGCGGACATGTAGTCGCCCGCGATGGCAAAACCATTCTCCATCGGCGAGAACAGCCGGCCGCCGGCGTAGAACTCCTCCGCCGAACCATGTCGGTTGCGACTGACCCAGGTCGTGATGCCCAGGGTGATCGCGATGAACACGCTGAACAGCAGCAGGGCCAGTGTCTGATGGTTCCCGGTCACCGCTCGCCCCCTGCGATGCCGCGCGTCAACTCCTGTGTGTCCCACCGCAGATCGAGGGCCGCCCGGTCCCGCCGCAGCCGCGCGTGGCGCGCGTAGGCCCAGGTGAACAGGAACGTCGTGAGGAACTGCCCGAGCCCCGCCAGCATCGCCACGTTGACCGCGCCCGCCACGGGACGCGCCATCAGCCCCGGCGCGGTGGTGGCCGCGACCACGTATCCGACGTACCAGCTGAAGAAGACCGCGACTCCCGGGATCACGAATCTCCGGTACCGGCGGCGGACCTCCTGGAAGGCGGCGCTGCGCTGCACCTCCACATACACGTCGCCCGCGGCCCGCCCCTCCTCCCGAGCGGTCGGCACGACGGGCGGCACCCCTCCCGTGCCGTCCACCTCTCCCCAGCCGGAGGCCAGCGCGTCATACCAGGGATCATCGAACCGCACGTCCGCCGAGGCCGCCCCTCGCCCCTCGACCGCGCTCTCGGAACCACCCGCGCGACGGCGGGACCGGCCGGTACTTGACTGCATGCCCAAGCATGGACAGACCGCACGGACCCCCGCCGATCCTCTTCACGATTGTTCACCCCATCAGGTGAAGCGCGGGTCGACTTCGCGACTGAGACGGGGCGCCCGACCGACCGCCGGCGGCCGGGCGCGGCGTTCACGCGTCGATACGGGACCGGTCCAGCGTGGCCGCGGAGCTGGAGATGAACTCCTTGCGCGGCGCGACGTCGTTCCCCATCAGCAGGTCGAAGACCTGTTCCGCCGCTTCCAGGTCCGACAGGTTGATCCGCCGCAGCGTCCGGTGCCGCGGGTCCATCGTCGTCTCCGCCAGTTGGTCCGCGTCCATCTCGCCGAGGCCCTTGTACCGCTGGATGGAGTCCTTGTAGCGGACGCCCTTGCTCTGGAACTCCAGCAGCTTGTCCCGCAGCTCCCGGTCGGAGTACGTGTAGACGTACTTGTCCTGGCCCTTCTTCGGCTGGACCAGCTCGATCCGGTGCAGCGGCGGCACCGCGGCGAAGACGCGGCCCGCCTCGACCATCGGCCGCATGTACCGCTGGAACAGCGTCAGCAGCAGGCACCGGATGTGGGACCCGTCCACGTCGGCGTCGGTCATCATGATGATCTTGCCGTACCGTGCCGCATCGATATCGAACGTACGCCCGGATCCGGCCCCTATGACCTGGATGATCGCACCGCACTCGGCGTTCTTGAGCATGTCCGTCACGGACGACTTCTGGACGTTGAGGATCTTGCCGCGGATCGGCAGCAGCGCCTGGAACTCGGAGTTACGGGCGAGCTTCGCCGTGCCGAGCGCCGAGTCGCCCTCGACGATGAACAGCTCGCTGCGGTCGACGTCGTCGCTGCGGCAGTCGGCGAGCTTGGCGGGCAGCGACGACGACTCCAGGGCGGTCTTCCGCCGCTGCGCGTCCTTGTGCTGGCGCGCGGCGATACGCGTGCGCGCGGCCGCGACGACCTTCTCCATGACGACCCGCGCCTGCGCCGCGGCGTCCCGCTTGGTGGAGGTGAGGAACGCCTTGAGCTCCTTGGAGATCACCTGCGCGACGATCCGGCGGGCCGCGGACGTACCGAGGACCTCCTTGGTCTGGCCCTCGAACTGCGGCTCGGCCAGACGCACGGTGACGACGGCGGTCAGACCCTCCAGGGCGTCGTCCTTGACGACGTCGTCCTCGGCGACCCGGAGCATCTTCTTGGCGCGCAGCACCTCGTTCATCGTGCTCGCCACGGCCTGCTCGAAGCCGGCGACATGGGTGCCGCCCTTGGGGGTGGCGATGATGTTCACGAACGACTTGAGGGTCGAGTCGTAGCCGGTGCCCCAGCGCAGCGCGACATCGACGCCGAGTTCCCGGGTGACCTGGGTGGGGGTCATCTGGCCGTGCTCGTCCAGCACGGGGACGGTCTCCCTGAAGGTGCCCTCACCGGTGAAGCGGAGGATGTCGCAGACGGCCTTGTCAGTGGCCAGGTACTCGCAGAACTCGCTGATGCCGCCGTCGAAGCGGAAGGACTCCTCACCCTTGCTCCCGCCCTCGCCGAGCCCGTACTCGTCACGGACGACGATGGTCAGGCCGGGCACCAGGAACGCGGTCTGGCGGGCGCGCTGGTGGAGGTTCTCCAGCGAGAGCTTGGCGTCCTTGAGGAAGATCTGGCGATCGGCCCAGTAGCGCACGCGCGTGCCGGTGCGCGTCTTGGGGATCCGCTTGGTCTTGCGCAGCCCGCCCGCGGCCTCGAACTTCGCGTCAGGGCCGTTGCCCGCGAAGGCGCCGGGCACACCGCGCCGGAAGCTGATGGCGTGGGTGCCGCCGTTGCGGTCCACCTCGACGTCCAGACGGGCGGAGAGCGCGTTCACCACGGAGGCGCCCACGCCGTGCAGACCGCCGGAGGCCGCGTAGGAGCCACCGCCGAACTTGCCGCCGGCGTGCAGCTTGGTCATGACGACCTCGACGCCGGACAGGCCGGTCTTGGGCTCGACGTCCACGGGGATGCCGCGGCCGTTGTCCCGGACCTCCACGGAGGCGTCGTCGTGGAGGATCACCTCGATGTGGTCGCAATAGCCTCCGAGGGCCTCGTCCACGGAGTTGTCGATGATCTCCCAGAGGCAGTGCATCAGACCTCGACTGTCGGTCGAGCCGATGTACATTCCGGGGCGCTTCCGCACGGCCTCGAGCCCCTCGAGGACGAGCAGGTGCCGCGCGGTGTAGTTGGAACCGTCCCGGTCTGCTCCGGTCAGCAGCGCTGTGGACGGCACGGACGTCTCGGCGGTCACGCGGTTCGCTCCTCGCTGAATTTCAGGTGAGGCCCTTTTGGGTAAGGGGCCCGGCTCGGTTGCCGGTCCGAGGGTACCGAGCCCTGGTAGAGCCGTTGTAACGCCACCCTCGCTGGAAACTCAGGGTAGTCCAGGCTCGCATGCGTGTTCGATCCCTCGATGGGGTGAAGTACATATCACGTTCCCTTCGAGGCATGAACCATTTAGGCTCCGGGCACGTCCTCATGAACAACCGGCAACCCAGCCGGGAGGACCGTACAACCAAGAGAGCAACCGCCAGAACCACCGACAGACAGCGCGAACCCGTACGACACGAAGACACGCACTACGGCTCATTCGCCGCCAACCGGCAACAGACAGCCGGCCTGGAAAGATTTTTTCGAGGAAAAGCCGCGAGCGGGAACGTTTTCGGCCTGGTTGGATGTTGACCCTGGTACGACAGCTCGTCGAGCTAGAGAAGAGGCGACGTGACTACTGTTCTGACCCCCGCGACCCCGCTGACGGCCGCTGACCGATGCGACCGCTGCGGCGCCCAGGCCTATCTGCGCGTCGTCCTGCTGAGCGGTGGAGAGCTGCTGTTCTGCGCCCACCACGGGCGTAAGTTCGAGCCTGAGCTCAAGAAGATCGCCGCGGAGATACAGGACGAGACGGAGCGGCTGACGTCCGTTCCCGCCACCGCGGAAACCGACGAACGCTGACGCTTCGCACCAACGACGAGCCGACACCGGCTCGAGGCCGGTGACCGGGCGGCCACTCCCGCACACACGGGGTGGCCGCCCGCTCTCGTTCCGGTGCCGCATTCGTTCCGCGCCCGCTGCCGCTCCGCGGCCCTGTGCGGCACCGTGGCGGTGCCGCACAGGGCGTGCGGCTTCCACCGCCGGTACGGCGTTCAACGACCTCTCAGCGGCTCTCCGCCAGCACCTGGGCCGCGTAGGAGCCCCTGGTGTACACCCCCGGGCTCCCGGCCAGGCCGCAGCCGCTGCCCCACGACACGAGTCCGATCAGCTTTCCCCGGGCGACGAGCGGTCCTCCACTGTCCCCCTGGCAGGCGTCCCGGCCGCCGTTCAGCTCTCCCGCGCACACCATGGAGTCGGCTTGGTACCGGCCCTCCGCGCCGCCCGGGTAGGCCCTCGCGCACACGGAGTCGGCCAGCACCCGCACCGACGCGGCCCGCAGGCTCAGCGCATAGTCCCCGGCGCCCGTGGTGTCGCCCCAGCCGTAGACGGCCGCGGCCGTGTCCGGCTCGTACGCCGGATCGCCGGCTTCCGCCAACGGGAGTACGGAACTCTCGGGAAGCGGCGTCGCCAGTGTGACCACGGCGAAGTCCCCCGCGTTCGTAGCCGCGTCGTACCGCGGATTGACCCAGGTGTCGCTCACCGGGATCTCCCGACCCTCGTTCGAGCGCAGATCGGCACGGCCCGTGATGACCATCAGGTCGGGTAGCCGTGCCGGGGGCCCTCCCAGCACCTCCTCGCTGAGGCAGTGGGCGGCCGTCATGACCGTGGAGCGGCCCACCACGACGCCGCCGCAGAACTGCCCGGCTCTCGTACCCCCGAACCGGTCACGACTGGACAGCGCCACCGTCCAGGGCGCCTGAGAGATCTCGACGGGGTGACCGCCGACGACGACGTCGGCGGTCGCGGTCGGAGGTGCGGCCAGCGGTATGACGGCCGTGGCGGCCGCGAGGGCCAGCAGTCGGGCAATGGTGGGACGCATGCGCGCTCCTGACTCTGGGAGATGGATAGCACACCCAGAGTTATCCACGTGGCGGGCGCCCGCATGCCGCCCCCCACGCCGAAGGCCCGGCTCCTTCGAGGGAACCGGGCCTTCGACGCCTGTCTCGGCCCGCACGCGGACGGGTCCGCGGCGGGCTCAGTCGAGGTAGTCGCGCAGGACCTGCGAGCGGGACGGGTGGCGCAGCTTCGACATCGTCTTCGACTCGATCTGGCGAATGCGCTCACGCGTGACGCCGTACACCTTGCCGATCTCGTCGAGCGTCTTGGGCTGACCGTCGGTGAGACCGAAGCGCATGGAGACGACGCCCGCCTCACGCTCGGAGAGCGTGTCGAGGACCGAGTGCAGCTGCTCCTGGAGGAGCGTGAAGCTGACCGCGTCGGCCGGGACGACGGCCTCGGAGTCCTCGATGAGGTCACCGAACTCGCTGTCGCCGTCCTCGCCCAGCGGAGTGTGCAGGGAGATCGGCTCGCGGCCGTACTTCTGGACCTCGATGACCTTCTCCGGGGTCATGTCGAGTTCCTTGGCCAGCTCCTCCGGGGTGGGCTCGCGGCCCAGGTCCTGGAGCATCTGGCGCTGCACGCGCGCGAGCTTGTTGATGACCTCGACCATGTGCACCGGGATACGGATGGTGCGGGCCTGGTCGGCCATGGCTCGGGTGATCGCCTGACGGATCCACCAGGTGGCGTACGTGGAGAACTTGTAGCCCTTGGTGTAGTCGAACTTCTCGACGGCGCGGATCAGACCGAGGTTGCCCTCCTGGATGAGGTCCAGGAAGAGCATGCCGCGGCCGGTGTAGCGCTTGGCCAGGGAGACCACCAGACGGAGGTTGGCCTCCAGGAGGTGGTTCTTGGCGCGGCGGCCGTCCTCGGCGATGATCTCCAGCTCGCGCTTGAGCTTGGGGGCGAGCTTGTCGGCGTTGGACAGCTTGTCCTCGGCGAAAAGACCGGCCTCGATGCGCTTGGCGAGCTCGACCTCCTGCTCGGCGTTGAGCAGGGGGACCTTGCCGATCTGCTTGAGGTAGTCCTTGACGGGGTCGGCCGTGGCACCGGCGGCGGCGACCTGCTGGGCCGGCGCGTCGTCCTCGTCCTCGTCGGAGAGCACGAAACCGGCGCTCTCGGCGCCCTCGGGCTCGTCACCGGGCTTGCCGCCGGGGGTCTCCTCGAGGACTTCTTCCTCGATGAGCTCGACGTCGTCTTTCTTCCCGGTGACCTTCTTCGCCGCCGTCTTCTTCGCGGCGACGGTCTTCTTGGCGGGGGCCGCCTTCTTGGCGGTCGCCTTCTTGGCGACGGCCTTCTTGGCGGGGGCGTCTTCGGCGGAGGCTTCGGCCGCAGGTGCCGCCGGCGCGGCGGCGGCGGCCTTCTTGGTGGTCACCGTCTTCGCCGCGACCGTCTTGGTGGCGGTGCGCTTGGCCGGACTCTTCGCTGCGACGCTCTTTCGGGTGCGCTTGGGCTCCGCGGCACTGACCATCAGCGTCACACCCTCTTCCTCGAGGATCTGGTTGAGGCTGCGCAGTACGTTTTTCCACTGAGTGGCCGGGATCTGGTCAGCTTCGAAGGCCCGACGCACATCGTCGCCGGCGATCTGCCCCTCAGCCTTTCCCCGCTCAATGAGCGCCATGACAGAGACGGACTCGGCGATCTCCGGCGGGAGCGTACGGGATGTGCTGGCCGACACGAACAACCTCTCGGAACGTTGGAAAACGGCTTCCGGCCCCGTCCTTGGACAGGAGCCGACCACCGGCTTGGGGATGGGCCGACGGTGCGGGCGAGGGCCGGGAAGATGCACAGCGCCGTGAACGGCGTCCGTATTCCCTCCGCGGCTGTCACCTCTTAGGTCATCGCGTGGCTCCCGCGAGCGTTACGCCCAATCTGCGTGGCCCGAGTCACACCCCGTAAGCGCTCAAAAGCGGTCAGACATGGCCAGAGGTAGTCGAGCCAGGGCCACGACCGGTGCTCCTACCTCGTGTACCCACACGATTTCCGAACGAACTCCCCAGCGGGGGGCCGCCTCATTTGCGGAGGCATACGGTCCTGCTGTCTGGCGGACGGGAGCGGGGGCGGGGGACGACCGGGCGGGGTCGGTCCGGCTGCAATCGATCCGGCGGAGATCGGATCGATGCCGACCAGTCGGAGAATGACGGACGGCGGCGTCCGGGGCGGGCTTCGCATGTACGGGCGGTCGGCGACCCGGCACCTGCGCCTACGGGCAGCGGTGCCCACGACCGTGCGGCCGTCGGGCCGTGGGGGCGTCGGGCCGTCGTGCCGCCGGGCCCCGCCGAATCCCGGAAGGATCCGATGGGGTCCGGCGGCACACGGTTCGCCGGCCGATCAGGGTCGCCAAGGGCTCACACCGCGACTGTGCCGCTCCAGTCGCGCCCTGTGTGCGCTCAGTGCTCGCGCGGCGCGGGCACCACACGTTCCACCTCGGGGTGGACCGTCAGCAACTGCCGCATGGCCGTCTCGGCCGCTCCGCCGTCGCCCGCGGCGAGGGCGTCGACGATCCGGGCGTGGTGCACGAGGGTCGCCTCACCCGGCCGGTCACAGCCGGTGGCGGGGCCGCCGGAGACCTGGAGCGCCGCCGAGACGATGCCGGAGAGGTGCTCCAGCATGCGGTTGCCGGCGACCTGGATGAGCAGCGAGTGGAACTCGGCGTCCGCGCGGGAGAAGGTCAGCGCGTCGCCCTGGGCCATGGCGTGCCCCATGAGCTCGACCATGTCGCCGAGCCGCTGCTGGACGTCGTCCCGGCCGTGCCCGGCGGCGAGGCGGGCGGCGAGCGGCTCGATCGTCCAGCGCAGCTCGCCGAGCTCGCGCCGCTGGTCGTCGCGCTGGGGGCCAAAGGCCCGCCACTCGATGATGTCCGGGTCGAGGAGGTTCCAGTCGCTGACCGGGCGGACCCGCGTGCCGACGTTCGGGCGGGCGCTGACCAGCCCCTTCGCCTCCAGGACGCGGAGGGTCTCACGGACGACGGTGCGGGAGACCTCGAACCGCTGACCGATCTCCTCGGGGACGAGCGGGCGGTCGGCCCCCAGATCGCCGGAGACGATCATCTGACCGAGCTGCTGGACGAGTTGGCCGTGGAGCCCGCGTCCACGGCTCCCGGCGGCGCGACGGCCCACGCGCCCCAGCTCGGGGTCCGCGCCGTCCCAGGAGGGGATGCCGACACGGTCGACGCCGGGGTGCTCGGCGTAGGGGTAGCGGTCGAGTTCGCCCGGTCCTGCGAGGCCGGAATCGGCGGAGCGGGCGGCGGTCATCATGGTGTGCGCAAGGGTACTCACGCATCCTTTGTCGGCTGCGTTCTCAACTCCCTTGAGGTCTTTGGTGAAAAGCACACGAAAGGGTGATCGCTCACCCCTTCGCAATTGACGCCTTATCGGAAAGAAATGGGCGTTCCACGAGGAGTTGCGCACATTGCGGCGGCGGAAGAGCACGGAGCGTGAGCACGAAAGAGTGAGGGACGATCCTCATCGGACCCTGCCGCGTACCGTCGTGAACAGATAGGCCCCCAGCAACGCGGTCAGCGACAACAGCAGCGCCCCTCCCTCGGGTTGGACGATCACCCGCGCCGCCGTCTCCACGTAGCGATCACCCCCGAACGGCCACTGCGTCAGCACGAGCTCGCGCAGCCGCATCGGAAATCCGATCGCATGTCGCACGGTCGGCCCCTCCAGTGCCTTCTGCACCAGGGGGACGACGAGGAGGGGGACGGCGACCACGGCCGCGAGCCCCGCACTGGTGGAACGGAAGACGCCCGCGGCGAGCACCCCCGCCCAGGCGCACCCCACGACGAAGCCCAGCCAACTCGCACCGAGCGGCAGCCAGTCACCGGGGATCGAGGTGAGTTCCGGTCCGTGGAGCAGGTAGAGCACCTCCAGGTCGCAGCCGACGGTGAGCAGGGCCAGCAGCAGGCCGGTGGCGGCCGAGACGAGGAGTTTCGCCGCGAGGAGCTCCAGGCGGCGTGGCACGGTGCCGCGGTCCACGGCCAGCGCCGGGTACCGGAACTCGTCCCCGAAGGCGATCGCGCCCAGCAGCCCCGCCCCGACGGCCGCGGGCGGCAGCGGAAGCTCCCGCGGCCACGCGGCCAGCAGCCGTGGCTGCGGCGTGTGCCCCGTCCCGGCCAGCATCACGGCCATGACCGCGGAGACGACAATCACGACGACCGCGGTCACATAACCGGTCCCGACCCCTGTGGCCCGGCGCAACTCGTACAGCACCGGACGCAGGGGGTTCGGCGCCGGGCGAACGGTGATGGGGGGCGGGAGCGGGGGCAGAGCGCCGGTCTCGACCGAGCGGGGCAGGCGGGGCGACTGCTCTTGCGTAGCCGCCCCGGGGTCATCGCCCGCCCCCTGCGGCTCCTCGACCGAGTCACCGGAATCCCCCTCCCCCGGTTCCCCCACATCAGGCCGCGACGGTGTCGGCGTCGCGGCCGCCGTCTCCGTCTCCGTCTCCGTCGTCGCCGCCGTCGCCGCGGCCGTCGGCCCCATGTCACCGATCTCGTCGGCGAGTTGGTGTACGAGGATGCCGTGCCGGAACGCGGTTTCACCGACCTCCGCGCATGTACTCCCGTACACCGAGAGCCGGTTGCCGCCCTCTCGAACGATCTCCACGGAACGTCGTGCGGTCCGGGCCTCCTTGGTCAGCAGGGCGCCGAGGCGGGCGGCGTGGGGGGTGCGGACGGCCACCCGGGGGCGGAGGCGGGTGCGGGAGAAGTCGGCGACGTCCTGGTCGGCTACGAGTCGGCCCTGTTCGAGGGTGAGCACCCGGTCGGCGATCCGTGCGGCCTCCTTGGGGTCGCCGGTGGTGAACAGGACGGTGCCGCCCTGGGTCGCGTGCGCCCGCATGATCCCGTGCAACCAACGCCCTTCGCGCACGGACAACCCGTGGGTGGGCTCGTCGAGGACGAGGGCGTGCGGGTCGGACAGCAGCGCACAGGCCAGGCCGAGTCGGCGGTCCATGCCCCGCGAGAGGGTGCTCAACCGGGCCTCGCGCAGACTGACCAGACCCATCACCTCCAGGACTTCGTCGGCCCGCCGCGCGGGCAGTCCCGCGGCCGCGCACAGCATCCGCAGATGACCCCGAACCGTGCGGGCCGGATGCCCCGGCACTTCGCCCAGCAGAACACCCACCTCGCGGTTGGGGTGCGCGATGCGGTGCAGGGGGCGTCCTCTGAAGTAGGTGATTCCCCGGCCCTGTTGGAGTTCGAGCATCAGCCTCAGCACGGTCGTCCTGCCCGCACCCGGCGTTCCGAGGAGTGCGGTGACACGGCCGGAGTGCGCCTCGAACGACACGTCGTCGACGGCGGGCGGAAGCTCCTTGCGAGAGGTGCTGGTCAGTCCGATGGCCTGGATCACCCGAAGCAAGATAGCGCGATATGTCCGGTTTTCCGGGCACCTCGCGGCTCGCTTCGAGGCAGCGGGCGGCGCCGGGCCAAGCCGCCGGACGGACCTCGGCTCGTTGCGGTGCGCTCCCGTCAGACCTCGGGGCGGAGCATCGGCGGGTTGAGGAGCGTGGCGCCACCGGCACGGAAGAGCTGGGCGGGGCGGCCGCCCTGCCGGGTGGTGGTGCCGCCCGTCGGCACCAGGAAGCCGGGCGTACCCGTCACCTTCCGATGGAAATTGCGCGGATCGAGCGCCACGGCCCACACCGCCTCGTAGACGCGACGCAGCTCACCGACGGTGAACTCCGGCGGGCAGAAGGCGGTCGCCAGCGATGAGTACTCGATCTTCGAACGAGCACGCTCCACGCCGTCCGCCAGGATCTGCGCGTGGTCGAAGGCCAGCGGCGCCACCGGCTCGCCGTCGCGTCCGTAGCCCCCCTGGGCCAGCAACTCCTCGACGGGCGCCCAGCGCGCGCTGTTCGCGTCGCCGCCCGGGCGGGGTGCCGGCAGGTCGGGGGCGAGCGCGAGGTGGGCGACGCTGACGACCCTCATTCGCGGGTCCCGCTTCGGGTCGCCGTAGGTCGCCAACTGCTCCAGGTGCGCACCGTTGTCCTGCGCGGGGGCGGACGGATCGTGGGCGGTCAGCCCGGTCTCCTCGGACAGTTCCCGTGCGGCGGCCTGTGCCAGATCCTCGTCGGGCCGTACGAAGCCGCCGGGCAACGCCCACCGCCCCTGGAAAGGCTGTTCGCCCCGCCGCACGGTCAGCGCGCACAGCGCGTGGCGGCGGACGGTCAGCACGACCAGGTCGACGGTGACGGCGAAGGGCGGGTAGTCCGACGGGTCGTAGGGCATGCCGCGATCATAGTCGTCTCCCTGACGATAAACACTCCCTTCAGTGGTCGCTTCCGTTCTTGATCCGCTTCTGTCCGACACCTGACTCATGATCCACCCGGGGCCTTCGCGAGGTCCGCACGGGCGTGGTCGATCACACGTCCGCCGAGGTCACCCTCCCAACTGCAGACCCCCGGCCGCTTCCTCGACCATGGCGAGCCCCAGTCTGCTGACGCGCACGGCGAAGGGGGCGCCGGCCACACGCAGGCCGGTCAGGCCGATTTCGCCCAGCGGTGCGCTGCTCACCGGCCGCAGCGTCACCGTGCCGGCCGGGGTGTCCGGCCGGATGCCCACGAGGGTGGTGAGCAGCAGCACACCCGAGGCCGCCGCCGTCGCGGCCGGTCTGCAGGCGGCCGGATGCGGCAGCGGCGCGCCGCCCTCGGCGCGCCGCTCCCCCGCGTACATCTCCGGCAGTCGGTGGCCGAAGCTCTCGGCCGCCGCCAGCACTCCCCGCATCAGAGCGCTCGTCTCCTTCTCGTAGCCCGCCGCCGCGAGCCCGGCAACCGCGATCGCCGTCTCCTGCACGCGCACGGCACCGCTGCGGTGCCCGAACGGGTTGTACGCCGGCTCCTTCGCGCCGAGGCTGCGCAGCCCCCACCCGGAGTCCATGGCAGGTCCTCCGAGCAGCCGCGCGAGCTGCTCGGTCTGCACCTTGTCGAGCAGGCCCGGAGCCTGGCGGCCCCCGCCGAGCAGTCCCATGTCGAGGAGGTGGGCGGTGGCCGCACCCAGATGCGGGACGAGGCGCCCGTCGGGGGTGCGGGCGGCGGCGGGTCTGCCGCCGCCGCGGTCGTCGACCCAGAAGTCCGCCCGGAATCGGGTGCGCAGTCGTATCGCCCACTCCCTCAGCTCGTCCGCGCCGGGTCGGCCGTACGCGTCGAGCAGGTCTGCGCCCAGCAGCGCGGCCCGGTGGGCGTGTGCCTGGGTCTCGCAGCGCAGCGGACCGCCGGGGCCCGGGTCGGGCAGATAGGTCCCGGCTCCGACGGTGGCCCGCAGCCACCGCAGACAGCGCTCGGCGGCGGGGAGCAGGTCCTCTGTCTCCTGCTCGGGCAGCCCCCAGCGTCTGGCCTCGGCCAGGAGCACGGGGAAGTGGAGGGTGGCTTCAGTGCCGGTGCAGCCCGGTGGCAGATGAGGGCCCGCGTCCCTCCGTGGGCCGGGGATCATGCCCGACCGGGCCGCCGGCCCCGCGAGCTGGGTGCGGGCCAGGGTACGCAGGGTGCCCGCGGCGAGACGCGTGCCGAGGGGCAGCGTCATGCGGGCCGCGATCAGGGCGTCGGCCGGGGCCATGCCGCAGCGCCAGGGCGCGCCCGCCGCGAGGTGGATGTCGGACGGGTTGGCGGGGTCGCGCAGCAGCAGAGCTTCCAGGTCTTCCAGGCATGTGTGCAGCAGCGCCCCGGCCCGGGAGTCGTCGCCCGCGGCCTCCGCCTGGGCGAGGGGGCTCGTGGCTCCGCGTCCCACCGGTCTGATGGGGCCCGCCCCGTCCGGTCGTACCCGTAGCTCCACGCTGCGCGAGCCACCGGGAGGCAGTTCCAACTCCCAGCGCAGTAGTCCGGCGGAGGCCAGGGCGTCGGCGGGTGGCGGGGAGGCGGTGACGGTCGAATGACCGGTGGCGCAGGACCAGCGCAGGCCCGCGTCACGGACGCTGGCGGGCAGCTCCTTACCGGGGCTGCCGGAGGCGACGGCAGGCAGTTCCGCGAGGTCCGTGCCCAGGGACACCTCGACGGGCAGGCGCAGTGGGCGGCGGGCCTTACTGTGCAGGGTGATCCGCTCGGTGCCGTCGGCGTGGCGGGTGCGTTCCACCATCACGTCCGGGTCGGGACCGGCGTCGGCGGAGACGCGCAGCGTTCCCACGAAGCGGGCCCGGTCGGCCGTGATCATCCGTGCCTGGACGGGAAGGGGCTCCCGTCCGGCCACACGGATCTGGCAGCGGGAGAGCATGCGCCGTCCCCCGCGGTAGAAGCCTTCCAGCCCCTCGCCGGTCAGCTGACCGTGTTCGCCGGAGATCGCAAGGCCCGGCAGAGCGACGCAGATCAACGTGGTGTGGGCGGGGGGCAGCTCCGTGGGGCGTCGGGCGCCCGGAAGCGACGGTGGGGTAGGGGCCGGGTTTCCGGCAGGCGTGGCGGTCGGTGGGGTGGGGGCACCCGGGCCGGTTGTGGGGGGCTTGGTGCCGCTCGGGTTCCTCGGGCGCACGCCGATGGCCGGCGATGACGGGTTGCGGATCTCCGGGCGCGGGGCCGGGATGCCGTTCCCGCCGCGGGTGCGGGGGGTGGGCTGGCGGAGCCTGCCGAACGACGGGACGTCGTCGTAGGCGTCGGGCAAGGAGGGCAGGGACATGGAGTGGCTTCTTCTGCGTTCGGCGCGCGGTGGGTGCGCTCGGCACCTGGTGGAGAACAGCGGTGACGGTGTGACGGGACGGGGCGGCGGCGAGGGCAAGCCACGGATACCGCCACTCAGGTGAACGGAACGGCTCGACTCCGGGTCACGGTGCAGTCGTTCATCGGCGTACGTCCCATCCGGGGCACGGCCGCTCATCGGCGTGCCGCCCTTCCGGACCATGGACGTCCATCGGCATGCGTCCCCTCCCTGTCACGGCTGTTCATCGGCATGCGTCCCCTCCGGCTTCGTGACCTGGCCGTCGACGGTCCGGCGGGCCCGTGCTCGGCCACGGGGGCTGTCGGCGGCGCGTGCCGAGCGTCGGCCTTCCGGCGAGGTGCCGTCGGTGGGACGCGGACGACGTGGCTGGGCCGTACCGCCGGGTGAACGACGGCCGGCGCGGCTGTCAGGGCTTCGTTCCGGTCGTGACCGGCGCCGGCGCCTGGAGCCGGTGCCGCATGCCTTGTCAGCGGATGCCACATCACCGGGTGGCGCTTCGACTGCGGTTGTCGCCTCGCTCGGCTGTTCAGCAACGTCCGGTGCGGTCTCGGCGCCTGCCTCCGTCGTGGTCGTCGGAAGCTTCGGATGCTCTCGTCCCCTGCGTTCCGCGCGGAGGCAGCGGCGGATCGACTCGGGGTCGAGGCCTTCGTTGCAGGCCTGGTGGAGGAGGCGGGCGAAGAGGTAGTCGCGGTCGGCGGCGAGGGCCATGGCGAGGGCTTCGCGGGCCTCCAGCTCGTCGCCCGTCGACCACGCCACCCAGCCGGCCAGCGTGAGAGGGGCCGCGGCGTGTTCTCCGTAGGGGCCCACGCAGCGGCGGGCGAGAGTGCGCCAGAGTCGGAGCGCGGGACTCGCCTCGTCACCCTCCATCCACTCCGCGGCCCGATCCCGGGTCGCCCTGTCCTGGAGGCCCAGAATCATGATGGCGGCGTCGTCATGACCGATCACCTCGTCGTCGCGCAGATCCGCGTCGAGGGTGCCGGACACGGTCGGTACGGCCGCGAGGCGCTCCATGGCGCGCCGGACCACCGCGAGCGTCTCCTCGGCCACATCAGCGCGGCTCTCCGCTTCCAGGATGCGCGGCACGAGGGCAGCCTGGGCGGTGTCGAGCGCGGCCTCCTGCTGCAATGCCGCCGCGGTCTCCCACGGCATGAGTCGCGCCCTCAACTCCCGTAGCGTGCCGCGTACCTGAAGGCCCGCGTAGGTCGCGGCGGCGGCCAGCACGGAGGTGCCGGGCAGCCCCATCGCCTCCCCGTCCGGGGAACAGCATCCGTTGCCCGGGCAGCAGTACGACCAGAAGCGGCCGTCGGAAATGCACAGGGCCTCGACCACCGGGACGTCGAGGGCGCCGCAGGCCCTGCGCAGGAGTTGGGCCAGTGGCCGCAGGCGCTCCATGACGTCGCGCGCCGACTCGCCGCCCGCCGGGTCCTGGCACAGGAAGGCGACCATGCTCTCCGGTTTGGCGCCCCGGCGCTCGCTGCCGGTCACCAGCCCGTGGGCCAGTTGCTGCGCCACGGACGGCCAGTCGTCCGTCTGGGTCGGGATCCCGAGCCGGGCACGCCCGCCGAACCGCCCCTTCGCCTCCCCGTCGTGCAGTGCGACGAGAACGATGCTGTCCTCGGGGTGATAGCCGAGCAGATACGGCAGGGCGTCGGCCAGCTCGGCCGGGGTCCGCAGAGTGACCTGCTGCTCTCCGACGGGGCCGGCGGCCGCGCCGTGCCCCGCGTAGGCCCCGCATTCACCGTGCCCCATGAGCGGGGCTGTCCCCTCGGGCGCCGACGCGTGCCCCACGAGCGGCGGCACCGCCCTGTCAGGCACCGCCCCGTGCCCCGCTGACTCGTCATGCCCGGGCTCATGCCTCGGCCCCCAGTCGTCGCGCTCCGACCGAGACCGCGGCCCCCACTCGTCGCGCTCCGCCCGAGACCTTGGCCCCCACTCGTCACGGTCCGGGAGAGGCCGCCGCTCGCGGTCCTCGTACGCGGTGGTCTCCCCGCGCCCGGTCCAGCCGTTCTGCCCGCTGATGTCACCGTTGCCGGAGGTCCCGGCCGCTTCGCTGTGATTCGTCATGCGGCGACCATCTCGCGGATCTTGAAATTCCGCTTTGACCTGTGGATAAGTCCGACCATGACCACGTCAGAGGTTGTCCACAGATCCACACCGCTCGTCCGCGCGATGTCCGAGGCATCGGCTTGCATGGGGCCATGAACGACGCGAACCTGCCCATCACGGATCCCCGGCATCCGCCCGCAGCCGGCTCAGTCGACCCGCTCGTCGTCGGGGGCGGAGACCGGCCCCGACCCGACCAGAACGTCACTGTGCGGGGAACGGGCCTTGACCGGCGGGGCGGCGGGCGGTGCCGTGGCTCCGGCGAGGGACGGATAGAGCGCGGCGTGCCGACGGCGGGCCTCCGCGGCGGCTTCCGAGCGCGGCACCGCGATGTGATCCGCCCGGCCGTCCGCCCGGAGGGCGGTGACCAGGCACAGGTCGTCGAGGAGGCGCGCGCCGCTCAGGTGCCGGGCCGCACTCCGTGCCCCCGCCGGAACCGTCAGGCAGATCTCGCCCGCGGTGTCGAACTCGGTGACCGGCAGTCCCTCGGCCCGCAACCGCCCGGCCACCGCCCGCCGCTCCCGGCCGGACCGGAACGACCACACGTCGCTGCCCTGGTGCACGACCACGGCAGCCGCCTCCGGCCCCGCCCCCACGACCGTGCCGACGGCCCGCCGCTGGTCCCGCACGGCCCCGTCCCCCACAACGGCCCGGTCCCCGGCCACGACCCCCTCCTCCGGTTCGGCCTCCAACCGCTCCCCCACCCCGGTCTCGCCCCCCGCCCCCTCACCCCAGGGAAAGGGACGGCACCACACCCTCACCCCCGCGCGCTCCGCCCACTGCACGGCGCCCTCGTGGACGACCTTGGCCCCGTGGCGGGACATCCGGCGCACCCCCTCGTAGCTGATCCGGGAGAGGGGGCGGGCCTCCGGGACGAGATAGGGGTCGGCGGTGCAGACGCCGGGCACGTCGGAGAAGAGTTCGCAGGTGTCGGCGCCCAGCATCGCCGCCGTCGCCACCGCGGAGAGGTCCGAGCTGTTGCGGCCGAGCATGACGGTCCGCCCGTGCGCGTCGACCGCCTGGCCGCCGGGGACGACCGCGATCCCGCCGTCGGTCAGGACGCGGGACAACGCCGTGGCGTCGGCCGAGGTCACCGTCGCCCGGTCCGGCGGGCCCTCGGCGAGGAGGCCGGTGCCCGCCGCGGGAACCGGATGCGCGGCCACGCCCTGCGCGTCGAGCGCGGCCGTGAGGAGGGCGACGCTGACGGTCTCACCGGTGGTCAGGAGCATCGCGGCGGCCGAGGCCGGCGGATCGGCGGCGAGGGCGTCCAGGGTCTGCTGGAGTCTGCCGGTGGTCCCGGACATCGCGCTCACCACGACGACCAGCGGGCGCTCCTCCTCGGCGCCGCGGCGCACCGCGTACCGGGCGACGCGGTGATAGCCGTCCAGGTCGGCGAAGGCGGAGCCGCCGAACTTCAGCACCAGCGGACGGCTGCCGGGGGCGCGGCGGGGGGTCATCCGAGCCACCCGTTCTTGGTGGCGAGTTCCACGATCTGCAGGGCGTTCAGCGCCGCTCCCACCCACAAATTGTCGGCGACCACCCACAGAGCCACCGCCCGGTCGTCCTCGGGCTCGACGCGTATCCGGCCGACATGGACGAGGGCCCGGTCCTCGGGGCGGGCGAAGACGGTGCGGGGCATGGGGTAGGAGGGGGCATCCGACCGGCGGTAGGCCCGGAGGCCGGGCGTGGCGGCCAGGGCCTCCTCGACGGATGCCGTTGTGACCGGCTCGCGCAGCCGGAGGTGCACGGCCTCGGAGTGGCAGTCGAAGACCGGGACCCGTACCGCGGTGGCGCTCACCCGCAGCTCCGGCAGGCCGAGGATCTTGCGCGGTTCACGGACGAGTTTGCGTTCCTCGTGCGTGAGCCCCGTGTCGTCCCGCAGCCCTATCTCGGGGACGAGGTTGAAGGACAGCGGCTGCCCGAAGCGCCCGCCGGCGGCGCCCTGCGCGCGGGGCTCGTCCAAAGTGGTGGCGACCTACCAGGCGGCGTCCGGCGGTGGAGTGCGCGGTCTGCGGGAACTGGCGGAGGGTTCCAGGACCACGACGCTCTCCAGGCCCGCCAGTTCGTGCAACGGGTGCAGGGCGCGCACCAGTTGGATGGTCGAGCAGTTGGGGTTGGCCACGAGCCCGCTCACCGGGCGGTCGTCGAGGGCGCCGGGGTTGACCTGCGGCACCACGAGGGGGACGTCGGGGCGCATCCGGAAGGCGGAACTGTTGTCGACCACCAGCACCCCGGCCGAGGCGAGCCGCTCCGCCTCTCGGGCGCTCACCTCCGCGCCCGCGGAGAAAATGGCGACATCCAGACCCCTCGGGTCCAGATCGTCAAGGGTGACCACGTCCGTCATGGGCAGGGAGAGCGCCAGTTCGGCGGCCAGATCGCGGCCGACGCTGCGCGCCGAGCCTACGGGTGTCACCTGCTCCACGGGCACGATCCCGCCGTCGAGCAGGGCCAGGCACTCCCGGCCCACCGCTCCGGTGGCGCCCACTACCGCGATGCGCAGCATTCGGTTCCTCCTGTCGGCCCCCCGTGTGGGGCTCAGTGCGTGGTCGTGTCGGGTAAGCGGCCCCGGAAGGCACGCCGATAGGCATTGGGGGTGGTGTTGAGGGAGCGCACGAACTGGTACCGGAGGGCCGCCGCGTTGGCGAAGCCTGTCCGGGCCGCGACCATCTCCATCGTGTCGTCGGTGTTCTCCAGCAGCCGCTGGGCGCTCAGCACCCGCTGGGCCAGCAGCCAGCGGTAGGGGGTGGTGCCCGTCTCCATCCGGAAGCGGCGGGCGAAGGTGCGCGGCGACATGCAGGCCCGTGCCGACAACTGCTCGACGCTGATCTCCTGGTCCAGGTGCCGCTCGGCCCAGGCCAGGACCTCGCGCACACCGTCCTCCCCGACGTGCGCCACCGGCCGTTCGATGTACTGGGCCTGGCCGCCCTCCCGGTGCGGGGGCACCACCATGCGCCGGGCGATGGCGTTGGCGACGTCACTGCCCTGGATCTTGCGCACCAGGTGGAGGCAGGCGTCGATGCCCGCGGAGGTGCCGGCGGAGGTGAGGATCGGGTCCTCGTCGACATAGAGGACACCCGGTTCCACCTGGGCCTTGGGGTAGCGCTCGGTGAGCGCGGCGGCGTACCGCCAATGGGTCGTGCAGCGCCGACCGTCCAGCAGTCCCGCGGCGCCCAGGACGAAAGCGCCCACACAGACGCTCACGACCCGGGCGCCGCGGGCCACCGCCTGCCGCAACGCCTCCAGAAGAGCGGGCGGGAAGTCCCTGGTGTGGAAGTCGTCCCCCACCGGGATGGCGATGAGATCGGCTTCCTCCAGCCGGTCGAGCCCGTAGGGCGTGCTGATGGTGAACCCGGGCACCGCCCGCACCGACGAGCCTTCCGCGGCGACGAGAGCGAAGTCGTACGCGGGCAGCCCCTCCTCGCTGCGGTCGATCCCGAATACTTCGCACACGACACCGAGTTCGAATGGATGGACGTTGTCGAGCAGGACCGCGGCTACGTTCTTCAGCATGGGAACCAATGTGGCAGTAATGCGTGGTCTTCTGACAGTCCCTGCGCTGTCGCCTGGCCGGATCGGCCCGCATACTCTCGGCATGGGCCCTGAAGCGAGGGGAGTCACTCACTCGCGTTCATGGGCGGAGGCGCATCGTCGAAGGGCTCACCAATGGAGACCATCCCACTGCGGATTCCCATTACCACGGCCTGTGTGCGATCGGATGCGCCGACCTTCGTGAAGACGGCGGACAAGTGGTTCTTCACCGTCTTCTCCGATATTCCGAGGGCTTTGGCCACGCGACGATTCGAATTTCCCCGGGAGATGAGCACCAGGATCTGGCGCTCACGGGCCGTCAGCAGATCGAGCGAGGTCCGCGCTGCGAGGACCTCCTCGGAACGCGACGGTTCGACACCGGCCTGCCGGCCGCCGTCGGCGTCGGCGTCGGCCCGTAAGTCCTCGATCACCTGTTCCTGGGCTTCCAGCGCACCTTGCGCCTCGTCCAACGCTTTGTGCACGTTGGCGACGACCTCGGCCAGTGCCGCCACGGGCTGCGCCGGCGCCCCGCACAACACGCAGCACCGTCGGGCTCTCGACTCGGTGGCGGGCTCTCGCACAACACGTGACATTCATGAACTCCCTCCATCGATATGAATGAAATGGGACGCGCTTCTCCATAGGATTCGGGGGCTGCGGGGGTGAGTTGGGACACCGGGTCAGGAAGAAAGCTGCGCGTGGATCGCCACCGTCTTACAACGCGTGTATTCGCGCAGTGCCTCCAGGCCTTTCTCCACTCCGATTCCCGATCGCCGGTAGCCGCCGAACGGCAACTCGACTCCACCGGCCGCACTGTAGTTGTTGACGAACACCTGCCCCACGCGCAGACGTTGGGCGAGCCAATGGGCCGTCGTCACGTCCGATGTCCAGATTCCGGCGGCCAGTCCGTAGGTGGTGTGTTCCGCGAGGGCGACCGCCTCGTCCAGCGCGTCGAAGACCGAGACGCACAGGACGGGTCCGAATATCTCCTCGTTGAAGACCCGGTGGTCCGGGGTCACCCGGTCGAGGATGGTGGGCTCCACGTAGAAGCCCTCGGCGTACGCGTCCCCGTGCGGTACTCCCCCGCCGACGACGACCTCGGTGGTGCGCAGGCCGTCGGCGAGATGTCCGAGCACCCTGTCGCGCTGGCGGGCGGAGATGAGCGGGCCCAGGTCGGGATCGTCGATTCCCGGCCCGATGCGCAGGGAGCGGAACTCCTCGGCGAGGGCGGCGACCAGTTCGTCGTGCACGGAGCGGTGGACGAGCAGCCTGCTGCCGGCGGAACAGTTCTGTCCGGCGTGCTCGGTGATCGACTCCACGATCTGCGGCACCGCGCGTGCGGCGTCGAAGTCGGGCAGGACCAGGTGCGGCGACTTGCCGCCGAGTTCCAGGGTGACCGGCACGATGTTCCGCGCCGCCGCGGCCATCACGGCCTCGCCGACCTCCCGCGAGCCGGTGAAGGCGAGGCGGTCCACGTCGGGGTGGGCGGTGAGTGCGGCGCCCGCTTCCTCCCCGAGGCCCGGTACGACGTTGAGGGCCCCGGGCGGAAGTCCCGCCTGTTCGACGATGTCGGCGAGGCGCAGCGAGGTCAACGGCGCGTCCTCGGCCGGTTTGAGGACGCAGCAGTTCCCGGCGGCGAGGGCGGGGGCCACAGTCCTGGCGGCGATCTGCAGCGGATAGTTCCACGGGATGATGTGGCCGCACACGCCGTAGGGTTCGCGCAGCGTGAAGGCCAGTCGGCCCGGCTGCTGCTGGATGGTGTCACCGCCCAGGGCTTCGACGGCGTTGGCGTAGAAGTCGAAGTAGCGGGCGGCGATGTCGGCGTCGACGCGGGCCTGGCCGAGTGGCTTGCCGGTGTCGAGGGTCTCCAGCTGTGCCAGTTCCTCGCGTTCGGCGCGCAGCCCGTCGGCGATGCGGTGGCAGATCCGCGAGCGCTCGACCGGCGTCGAGAAGCGCCAGACCGTCTCGTACGTGTTCCGGGCCGCCTGCACGGCCGACTGGACCTCGGCCGCGCCACAGCGGGCGACTCGTGCGAAGGGGCGGGCGTTCGACGGATCGAGGACGTCGATCCACCGCGTGGTGGGAACCTGCTTTCCCGCGATGACAGCCGTGTACTCCGGTATTACTGCTTCACTCACGGGTGCATCCAGCTCCTTGGCCTGGGGGGAGGGCCGCACTGCTTCATGGTCGGACGGTCAAAACAGTCGGACGGTCGGGCGGTCAAACGGTCGGGCGGCCGAACGGTCAAGCCGGTCAAGCCGGTCGGACGGCCGGACAGTCGGAAGGTCAGGCGGCCATCGAACCGGCGATGATCCGCTGGAGATCGTGCGGGGCGACGTCACGGGGGCAGCACACCAGCAGCCGCTGCTGTTTGAGCGCGCCTTCGACGAGGTCGGGAAGGTCCTTGGCGGAGTAGCCGAAGTCCGCCAGTCCGGTGGGCCCGCCGGTGTCCGCGACGATGCTGAGCAAGGTCGCCGGCAGCACGTCCGCGCCGTTGGCCTCGGTCACGCCGGCGAGGTTGGCCCCGAGCAGTTCGGCGGCCCGCAGATGGCGATCGGGGGAGGTCGGGTACGTGAACTCGAAAGCCGCCGCCGCGGTCGAGACGACCGCCGCTCCGTGGGGCACCATGGCGTGGTCGACCTGGTATCCGTCCGGCCGGTAGTCGCGGACCAGTCCGGCTATGGGGTACGCGCAGGCATGCGGGATGTGGGTGCCGGCGTTGCCGAACCCCATCCCCGCGAAGCTCGCCGCCCGGCTCATCCCCGTCCGGGCCTCCAGGTCGTCCGGGTTGAGGACGGCGCGCCTGAGGTAGCGGCCGACCAGTTCCAGCGCCTGCTCCGCCCAGACGTCGCTGATCGGATTGGCGCCGATGTACAGCGGCCGGTCCCCCGGGGTGGGGTAGGGCGGGCGTCGGTCGTAGGCCCGGGCCGTGTACGACTCGCAGGCATGGGTCAAAACGTCGTAGCCCGAGGACGCAGTGACCGCCGGGGGCAGGGTCAGGGTGTTGACCGGGTCGACCAGTGCCAGGGAGGGCAGCAGCCGCAGGTCGCTGATCCCGGTCTTCACGTTCAGACCCGTGACGCCGAGGGCGACCATCGCGGTGCACTCGCTGCCGCTGCCGGCTGTGGTGGGTACCGCCACCAGCGGCTTGAGTGGGCCGGGGATCGGGGATCCGGCGCCTATGGGTGCGTTCAGGTAGTCGCGGACGGGGCGGCCGGGATGGGTGAGCAGCAGGTTCAGCATCTTGGCGGTGTCGATGGAGCTGCCGCCGCCGAGACCGACGTAACCGTCCACCTGGAGGGACCGCAGTTCACGGGCCGCTTCGGCGCAGCTCTCGTCGGTGGGTTCCACCCGGGCCCGGTCGAACACCGAGACCGAGATCCCCTCCTGTTCGATCTGTTTGGCGACACGGGCGGGCAGACCGAGTTCGGCCAGAAGGGGATCGGTCACCAGCAGCACCGATGAGATGCCGGCTTTTCGCAGTTCATGGCCGATCTCCCGGGTGGCACCGACACCGAATTTCAAGGGTGGTGCCTGCCAGCTGATTATTCGTTCCCGCTCTGGACCATTTCCGCCATACGCATACGACTCCACAGTCCACCCCCGTCTTCAGATCGATCTCGGTGACTTCGATCGCGAAACTGTTGCCGCGAGCACGAAACAGTTGCCGCGAAGGATGACGCACAGTCAGATGATGTGGCCGCTCGGCACGGTGATGTCGCCGTTCACGCGGAATTTCGACCGGGTGAGGGCCACACTAGCCAGTCGATTTCGCTGCCACCATAGGACCAGGGTCCCATGGCCCTGTCGAGCGGTGGCCACACTAGCCAGTAGGTTTCGGCCCCGCCATAGGTCCGAAGTCCTATGGCCGGATCGGTCAACAGCTTTGAGCCAGTACTGGTGAAATTCCTGCTCCGCCAGGACGACAACCGGTCGCGCGCCCTGTTTTCGCCGCCCTCGCCGATCAGGAACGGGGCGGCGGCGATGGCAGTAATTCGATGGTGATCGTCAGTGCGGGCCCTGTTGCCGTGCCGACCGGTTCCGCACAGTGAGACGCATGGCACAGGACAACGCGACGAGAGCATCGGACGGGGCGGTCAAGCAGCACGCGGGGGTACGGCAGGTCTGGCGCGAGTCCCCCACGGCGGTGAAGTCCCTGCTGGCCGGCACCATGATCATTCGCCTGGGCGGCTTCGTGCAGGTCTTCATGGTGCTGTATCTGACCGAACGCGGGTTCTCCGACGGCCAGGCGGGCGCGGCGCTCGGTGTGTACGGCGCGGGAGCCGTCCTGGGGACGCTCGTCGGCGGCTGGATGTCCGACCGGCTCGGCCCGCGACTGACGATCGTGACCACCCTGCTGGGCTCGGCTGCTCTACTCCCCTGCGTCCTCTACCTGGACAATTACTGGGCCATCCTCGTGGTCATCGCCATCAGCGGCGCGGCCAGCCTGGCCTACCAGCCCGCGTCCACCAGCATGATCAGCCTTCTCACGCCGGTCGAGCGCCACGTGATGATCTTCGCCATGGGCCGGTTGGCGATCAATCTCGGCACGACCGCCGCGCCCCTGCTGGGCGCGGCGCTCGTCAAGGTCTCCTGGGACTTCCTGTTCTGGGGCGAGGCGCTGGCCGTGGTGGTCTTCTCCGCCGTCGCCGCGACCACCCTGCCGCATCGCATGACGGACACGACGAAACCCGCGGACGGCGGGACGGAGGACAGCGGAGCGGCGGTCGGCGCCACGGGCGCCGACGGGGAGGCGGCGGCGCCGAAGGCCTCGTATCTGGCCGTACTCACCGACCGCCGCTATCTGATGTTCCTGCTGGCGATGTTCGTGAGTTCGGTGATCTACATCCAGCACATCTCGGCACTGCCGCTGGCCGTGAAACACCTCGGCATGGGAGTCGAGGTCTACGCGGCGATGATCGCGCTGAACGGCCTGCTCGTGATCACCTGCGAACTCCTCGTCGCCAAGGTGGTGCAGCGCTGGCAGATCCGGACGGCCGTGATCATCGGGGTGCTGCTGACCGGCGTCGGCATGAGCCTCTACGCCCTGCCGCTGGGACTGGCCGCCCTCGTGATCGCCACCCTCGTCTGGTCCCTCGGCGAAATCATCGGATATCCGTCGCTGTTCTTCGCCTATCCCGCACAAGCGGGCCCGCCCGCACTTCGGGGACGTTATCTCGGCGCGTCGAACGCGCTGTACGGACTCGGCAGCGCCGTCGGCCCGTTCATCGGAGTGATGATCTGGAATCGCTACGAGGAAGGCCTGTGGCTCGGCTGCGGTGTGGTGGGTCTGCTCGCCGCGGCGGCCGCGTGGGGCGGTGTACGCCCACCCCGAGCCACGGAAAGGAACGAGGACCGCACCGAGAACGAGGGGAAAGGGATCGGCGATTCCGGAACAGCCGACGCGGAGATCCGGACGGGAACCTAGGACGGCCCCGCAGGGGGACGGAAACCCTAGGAACACTCCGCAGGACAGGAACCTAGGACGGCTCCGCAGGAGCGGGACGGCGATCGCGCAAGCGTCGGGAAATTCGTAGAAGGGGAAGCAATTAGATGCAACGCCATGTCATCCTGGTCGATCCCTATTCCGAGGCCGCCGAGTTCGCCAACGCCTTCCGGGCGCGGGGGGTCGCGTCGGTGGCCGTCCTGAGCACACCGGCACCGCTCAAGTCCTACTTGCACGGCTGGAAGCCGGAGTCCTTCAGCGCGACCCATTTCCATGACGGCGACTTCGCGAAGCTGGTGGAGACCGTGCGCGGCTATGACCCCGTCGCCGTCATCCCCGGCAACGAGCACGCCGTCAGGCTCGTGGACGCGCTCGTCGAGGAGCTGTTCCCCGGCACGGGCAACGTGCCCGAACTCTCCGCCGCCCGCCGCGACAAGTGGCCCATGGCCCAGGCCGTGGCGAGCGCGGGCATCCCCCATCTGCGGACGTTCGCCGCCGCGACCGAGGAGGAGGCGGCCGACTGGCTGCGGGAGACCGGCCTGGAGGGGCGGGCGCTGGTGCTCAAGCCCCGGTGCAGCGGCGGCACGGACGGCGTGCACAAGGTGGAGGCGGGCGAGGACTGGCGGCTCCCGTTCAGGCGGCTGCTGGGCTCGGTCAACATGTTCGACCTGACCAACGACAGCATCCTCGTCCAGGAGTTCGCGTCGGGAACCGAGTTCGTCGTCGACACCTACTCCGTCGACGGGGAACTGGGGCTGGTGGCGGTGGTCCGGTACAGCAAGTCGGCCCGCGGCGCCCGCATCGGGGTCTACGACGCCGAGGACTACCTCCTTCCCGAGGACCCGCTGGTCAAGGTGCTGGAGGCGTACACGCGCCAGGTCGCCGAGGCCGTCGGCATTCGAACGGGGTGCACCCACACCGAGATCATGCTGACGGACGAGGGGCCCCGCCTGATCGAGATCGCGGCACGCCTCGACGGCGGCTGTGCGCAGCAGGCCGCGCGGCTCGCGACGGGGGACTCCCAGATCGACCGCACCGTGCGGCACCATCTGGACTCGGCGTTCAGCCCCGGCTACGAGATCGTGCAGCCCACCCGGGTGGCCTGGCTCTCCGCGGCGAACAGCGGGATCATGCGCAACGCGGAGGTCCTGGACTCGATGCGCGACCTGGCCTCGTTCCAGAAGCTGGGCTGCCGCTACCCGAACGGCTCCCGGGTCCCGAAGACGGAGGACCTCTTCACCACGCTCGGCTGGGTCCTGCTCTCCACCCCCGACCAGGACGTCCTCGACGAGGACACCAAGCGGGTGCGCGAGATCGAGGCCAAGGTGGAGATCGAGCCGCTCGACCCGTAGGCACCACCGAAACGCCGAACCTCCCGCAGTCGTCGGCGGACTGCGGGAGGTTCGGCGTCACCGCGGTGCTCGACGCGTCAGCCGTGCTCGCCGGGCTTGGCGTCGGCGAGGCCGGTGAGGGCCTGGTCGAACACCTCCCGCGCCCGTCGGAGGACCTGTTCGCGCCAGCGGGCGTCGTCGGCGGGGCAGAAGGCGTCCCGGATCAGCCGCTTGAGGCCGGAGCGGACGGCGTCGGCCGGCGTGTGGTGCCGGTGCAGCCACGCGTCGGCGCACAGGGCCAGCAGCACTTCGGGGCCGGGCCGGGTGCCGAACTCCAGGGTGATCGCGGTCAGCCGGCTGTCGGCGCCGATGCCGTCGGCCACCGCGGTCGCCGTGTTGCCGACGATGGGTGTGGAGGACGAGGTGCCGTGCTCCGAGGCGGTGAGCGCGTCGCCGTACCAGCGGCGGGCCCGCTGGTGGGCGTCGGCGTCACGGCCGCCGCGGAAGATGGGTTCGCCGACGCCTCGTTCGCCGAGCCCGGTGTGCAGATCGATGTAGCCGATGTGGGTGGCGCCGGCGATCTGTTCGGCCACCACCGTCTCGAACACCCGCCGGGACCAGGTCGGGGCGCGCCCGCCGTGGAAGAGGCCGTCGGGGTGGCGGTACTGGCCCCGGGTCACCGCCTCCTGGAGGCGCCCCGGGCCGAGTTCGTCGCGCAGCGCGGTGAGGTGCGCGACCAGCTCGCCAGGGTCGAACACGGCGGCGTCCGGCGGGACCAGCGTGCGGTGCACGGCGTCGTAGGCGTCGTTGTGCGGCGGGGCGTCGTGGTCGACGAAGTTCCGGTTGAGGTCGACGTTGTCCTCGTTGACCCGCCGCAGATAGGCGAAGCCGTACGGGTTGAGGGCGTGGACGAGCAGAACGCCGGTGGTGGGTCCGGCGGCGGCCTTGGCGAGGCCTTCGCGGAGCAGGATCCCGGTCTGGCAGGCCGAACCGCAGAAGCCCTCGATGCCGTGGGTCCCGGACACCGTCACCAGGAGCTTCACCGGATCGGGCGGCCCCAGGTAGGCGGTGTCGACGGCGAGTTCGCCGCCGTCGGGCCCCCGGTGCCCGGGCAGGACGAAGGTCCTCAGCCGTGCGCCCGCCGCCTCCGCGGCGCCCAGGAAGTCCGCGCGTGCCTGGGAGTAGTCGTGCGGAAATGCGTCCGACATGGTGCCTCACGATCGTGGAGTGCCGGGTGGGATGGCGTACGGCCGACGCACGGGGGACGTACGGCCGCCCGGGACCGCGCGCCTGTGCGGCGGCCGCACCGCCATGCGAACGAGTGCCCGAAGCCGACCGCACGAACGGGCGCCCGACACCGGCGGCACGACCGGGCGCCCGACACCGGTGGCACGGACGAGGGGGCCCGGAGCCTCGTCAGGGCGCCGGGCCCGGTGGGCCGGGAGGTGTCAGCGGCGTGCCGAGGGCGCCGGCAGCCCCAGGGCGGTGAGGATCGAGTGCGCCCCCGCCTGTGTCGGAACGTGCAGCAGGCACAGCACCCGGTCCCCCGGTCGCGTGTGCTCGGCGAAGTACCGGTTGGCGTCGGGCGCGTGGCTCAGGGGCCGCTCCCGGTACAGGTCGACCGGACGGCCGATGCCGGGGACCACTCCCCGTGCGGGGTCGAAGGCGGCTCCGGGGGCGAGCGCCCCGGCCACCTCCGCCGCCAGGGCCGCCCCGCTGTCGTCCCTGCCCGCGAGATCCGGGTACATGGTGATGTCCGGGTGACCGCTGAACGCCTCCATCGCGCAGTGCACCACGGGGTTGTACGTCTTGAGCGCGATCACCTCGGGGAACGGGCGGCCCTCGGCCAGCAGCCGGTCGAAGTGCAGGGCCCAGCTCTCCTTGAAGACCGAGCCGTTGCGGTACGCGTCCCCCACGAACTGGATCATGATGTGCAGGCAGGGCCGCCCCGAGGGGATCTCCGCCCACCGCGAGGTGAGCAGCGCGACGACGCGATCCCGCTCCCGGTCCACCCCGATGATCACATGATCGGCCTCGGTCAGCATGTCCCGTCGGAGCGTGAACAGCTGACGGGTGTGCAGGCCCGGCATGGCGAGGACCAGGCCGTCCACGATCCACTTCTCGGTCTCGGTCGGCAGCTCCCGGCCGGGCGGCAGGGCCAGCACCTCGACCCTCCGCCGCCCGTCGGGCCGCCTTCCGCGGTCGTCGTCGGCCACCGCGGCCCCGCTCAGGCCTCGGCCGCGGTGGGCAGCGGTATCTGCGCGTCGCTCCTGCCGATCACGGTGAGCTGGTGCAGCTCCACGAAGTACAGCTTCCACAGCCAGTAGATGTGGTTGAGGTGCTCGACGACCTTCTGCTCCTCGGCGTCCGACGTGATCAGCGTGGACAGCACCCGCCACACGAAGTCGTCGTGGTCGTCGTCGAGGTCGGTGTTGACGTGGGCGCGGGCCCCCTTGACGTTGTCCTCGCCGAGGACCTCGCCCAGGTTGTCCAGCCACTCCGGCTGGGTGCGCGTGGTGACGTACTCCACGAAGTACACGCTGGTGATCAGCGCCAGCGGGCTGTCCTCGAACTCCATGCCGTACTGGAGGTATCCGGTCAGCAGTTTGGTGGAGAGCAGCGGTTCCGTGGAGTAGATCTGGTCCTTGGTGACGCCGACCTTGGCGAGGTCGGCGGCGAACAGCCGGTCGTGCAGCATCTCGTCGTCGGTGTAGTGCGCCCACGCCTTGGCCTGCACCGGGTCCACCTTGGTGAAGTACTTGATGGCCAACGCGTCCACGGTCCGCTTGCGGCGCAGCCGCAGGATCGTCTCGATGTTGTGGCGCTTGTAGTAGTCGAGGTTCAGCTCGGAGGAGTTCTTCTGGTGCTGGGCGTACGGGACCGTCTCGTAGAAGTCCTTGATGAAGGTGTCGAGGATCGCGTCGACCTTCTTGCGCAGTTCGGGGTTGATCGTCATGGCGTGCATCCCTCCTTGGGGTCAGTGGCAGCCGCAGCTCGCGCTGGAGACTCGCTGCATCCGGCCGCGGCGTACCGCCTTGCGGGCGCCGAGGACGGCTGTTCCGTCCGCTGTCACCAGCGAGCTGCGGGGGCACAGGAAGGCCAGGGCGAAGCGCGTGGCCGGCGTGATCCCCAGCCCGAGGTTCACGACGCCGCCGGTGGCGCCGTACACCTCGTTGGGGCCGCAGTTCGCCGGGATGATCTCCGTGGTGGTGTTGATCCCGAAGCCGAGCTCCCAGATGACGCGGTAGCGCGGATCGTCGGTGAGGAGTTTCTCCAGCTCGACCGCGGCCGAGGTCGCGCCCGGTGTCTGCGGCGTGACGCCCTCGATGGTTCCGGCGGCGATGTGCAGCGTCACGGCGTGGGCGACGAGCGGGGAGAGGGCTTCGAAGAGTCGTCGCTGGTCGGCGCCGTCGGCCGGGTCCTCGTGACGGTGGACGATCGGCCATCCGCGCAGGGTCAGGTCCCCGTGGAGTCCGAGCAGCCGGGCGTCCGGTTCGAACGTGGTGATCTCCGCGGCGGTGACGCTCAGCTTCCCCGGGGGGAAGATCTGCTGATCGCCCGGTTCCAGGACACCGGCCTGCTGGTTCCAGACACAGGCGCCGGCCGTGTGGTCGAACTCGGCCTCGGTGCCGGAGACGTCGTCCACGATCGTCAGCCGGTCGCTGTCACCCACCAGATCGAAGAACTCCTCGGCGGCGCCGGTCTGCCGGGCCACGTCGGTGCGGGCGGCGGTGCGCAGGAAGTAGCGGACGTGTTCGTCGGTGAGGGGCGTGGACCCGGCCGGCAGCACCGCCAGCCTGCGTCCGCCGAGCTCCTCGGGGGTCGGCGAGTCGAGGAACCGCCCTGGGCAGACCGCCAGCACATCCGCGTCCTCCGGGACGCTCGCCGCGATCAGCTCTCCGAGGCGGGTGCCGGGCGGAAGCGTCAGGCGCAGTACGCGGGAACCCCCGTCGCCCGGATTCAGGGAGATCGACTCGCCGCACTGCTCACTCGTGATCAGACAGAAAGCCTCGGCCGGCCCACCGAACTGACCGAAATCGCTTGTCGTGAGTTCCAGCGGCGGCACGGGCGCACTCCTAGAGAAGACAGAATTCCCGGAAAGGAAAGGACTCCCGAGAAGTGCAGGAATCTCGGGACGTGCAGGAATCTCGGGAAGTGCAGAATTCCTGGAAAGGCAGTGGTCTCGGAAAGACAAGGGGAACCCCGCGGCGGGGCATTGCGCGTGCCCCGCCACGGGTCGGTACTCAGCCCAGGAGCGTGCCCAGGTAGTTGCGGTTCTTCTGCACCTTGATCTTCTTCATGGCGAGTCACCTCCTGTTGGTTGTATTTCCTTGCGTACACCCCGCCGGGTCGAACGGTGGCGGTCCGCTATACGGCGGGCACGACCCGCTCGACGGTGGGGTGGTCCGGGTGGCCGATCACCGCGACGCCGTTACTGGTCAGCACGCGGGTGTCGGGCGAGATGATGTCCAGGTGGTACTGGGTGTACGGGGTGAGGCCGAGCCCGAAGTGCAGGCAGCCCTCCGTGCCTCCGTACACCTCGTTCATGGCGTGGTTGCCGGGCAGGATGTCGTGCGAGACGTTGAGGGCGTGGCCGATCTCCCACACGATCCGGTAGCGGGAGTCCACCGCGAACATCTGCTCCAGCATCGCCACGGCCGGCGCCGCCCCGGCGTCCAGCGCCTCCAGGTGCCGGATCCTGCCGTCCTCGACGACGGCCTTGATCGCGTTGTCGCGCATCGCCCAGAGCTGGGAGTGGATGCGGGCCTGGTCACGCCGGGAGAAGGAGGGGGTGCCGTTGTGCAGGATCGGGTAGCCGCGCAGCGTGATCTCGCCCTCCAGCGGCAGCTTCAGGGCCTCGTCGAACTCCCTGATCTCCACCGGCAGGACGCTGATCTCACCTGACGGGACGATCTGCTGGTCACCCCAGTCCAGCGGCCCGGCCTGCTGGTTCCACACCAGGCCCTCGCGCAGGTGGTCGAGGGTGGCGCGGGTGCCGTGCACGGGGTCGGCGTACACGAGGTGGTCCGCGTCCTCGGCGAGTTCGAAGAAGGTGTCGCAGAACGCCGCCTGGTCGGCGGCCGACGTCCGTTCCATCACCCCGAGGAAGTGCCGGATCTCGTCGAGCCCGGTGGGCGTGGAGTTGCACGCCATGCCCATGATCTTCCGCTGCCCCACCAGATCGGGGTCCGGTGACTCGAAGAACCTGTGCGGGGAGATGACCAGCACGTGTGCGGGTTCCGGAATCTTCTTCTCGAGGATTTCCTCGAAATTGTCCCCCGCGTCCAGTGTGATGGTCAGGTACTGCCGGTACTGCGCCGTCTCCTTGACTTCGATCCGATCGACCAGCTCGGAATTCGTGATCAGACAGAAAGTGCTTCCGGTGGCTTCACCGAACTGGCTGAAGCGGCCGGGATCAATGGATATCTGCGCGGACACGATCACTCCCGTCATGACCTCTGCGTATTTCCTCGCCGTGGTCATCACTCTGGCGTGCCGCGGAGTTCTTACGCCATAGGACGATGGTCCCTGCGCTTTTTCCGCCTCTAGTACTTCCGCCTGTGTCCGCAGGTGAGGGGAATGCTCAGCCCGCCGTGGCGAGCACCAAGGGCAGGACCTGTCCGGCGCCCGCCCGGCGCAGCAGGCGGGCGGAGACGGCGAGGGTCCAGCCGGAGTCGACGAAGTCGTCCACCAGCAGCACGGGGCCGGAGGCCGCGCCGAGGGCCCCGGCCAGTTCGTCGGGCACGGTGAGGGCGGCGGACAGGGCCTGGAGGTGCCGTGCGGAGTTGCTGCGCCGCGCCGTGTGCTCGCCGCCCTGCGCGGTGTACGCGAGGCTGCCGAGGAAGGGCAGACGCCCGATGGCGGCGACACGCTCGGCGAGTGTGGCGACGAGTTGAGGGCGCCGCAGGGAGGGCATGGCGACGACTCCGACAGGCCGTGCGGCGGAGCCGGGACCGTCGGACGCCCAGCCTTCCGGGGAGCGGGCCCAGTCGGCGAGGACCGTCACCACGGCCTGGAGAACATCGTCGGGTACGGGTCCGTCGGGCGCGTTCTCGGCCAGCAGCGGGCGCAGCCGGTTGCCCCACCCGATGTCCGAGAGTCGCCCGAGGGCACGCCCGGTGGAGCACTGCTCGGCGGCGGGGATACGTCCCTTCAGGTCGACGCCCAGGGCGGGCATCCCCGTCGGCCACATCTTGCGCGGCTCGACCTCGACCCCGGGGCGGGCGAGTTCCCGTGTCGCGCTGGTCAGCGTGTCCGTCGAGACGGAGGAGTCGGCCCAGGCCCCCGCGCAGTTGTCGCACCGGCCGCAGGGGGCGGCACCCTCGTCGTCGAGCTGGTGGCGCAGGAACTCCATCCGGCACCCGGACGTGCTCACGTAGTCGCGCATGGCCTGCTGCTCGGCCGCCCGCTGCTTGGCGACCCACGCGTACCGCTCGGCGTCGTAGTACCAGGGCTCGCCGGTGGAGATCCAGCCACCCTTGACCCGCTTGACCGCCCCGTCCACGTCGAGCACCTTGAGCATGGTCTCCAGCCGGGTGCGCCGGAGGTCCACCGACGTCTCCAGGGCCGGCACCGACAGCGGCCGTCCCGCTTCGGCGAGGGCCGTGAGCGTCTGCCGGACCTGCGCCTCGGGCGGGAAGGCGGTGTCGGCGAAGTAGCGCCAGATGGCCTCGTCCTCCTTGCCCGGCAGCAGCAGTACATCGGCGTGCGCCACACCGCGCCCCGCGCGCCCCACCTGCTGGTAGTAGGCGATCGGCGAGGACGGCGAACCGAGATGGACCACGAACCCCAGGTCCGGCTTGTCGAAGCCCATGCCCAGGGCCGAGGTCGCGACCAGCGCCTTGACCCGGTTCTCCTGGAGGTCGGCCTCGGCCTGGAGCCGGTCGGCGTTCTCCGTACGCCCCGTGTAGGACGCCACGTCGAAGCCGCGCTGCCGCAGGAACGCGGTGGCCTCCTCGGCGGCGGCCACCGTGAGGGCGTAGATGATCCCGGAGCCCGGCAGCTCCCGAAGGTGCTCCGCCAGCCAGGCCAGCCGGTGGGCCGCGTCGGGCAGGCGTACGACCCCGAGGCGGAGGCTCTCCCGCTCCAGCGGGCCGCGCAGCACCAGGGCCTCGCCGCCGCCGGTGCCCAGCTGCTCGGCCACGTCGGCCGTCACCCGCGCGTTCGCGGTGGCCGTGGTGGCGAGCACCGGTACGCCGGGGCGGAGTTCGGCCAGCATCGCCCTCAACCGGCGGTAGTCGGGGCGGAAGTCGTGTCCCCAGTCGGAGATGCAGTGCGCCTCGTCGACCACCAGCAGACCGGTGGTGGCCGCGAGGCGGGGCAGCACATGCTCGCGGAAGTCCACGGAGTTGAGGCGCTCGGGGCTGACGAGGAGGACGTCGGCCTCACCGCGCTCGACCTCTCCGTAGACGGTCTCCCACTCCTCCGGGTTGGCCGAGTTGATGGTGCGCGCCTGGATACCGGCGCGCGCCGCCGACTCGACCTGGTTGCGCATCAGCGCCAGCAGGGGCGAGACGATCACCGTCGGACCGGACCCGCGGCGGCGCAGCAGGGCGGTGGCGACGAAGTACACCGCCGACTTGCCCCAGCCGGTGCGCTGCACCACCAGGGCGCGCCGGCGTTCCTCCACGAGGGCCGCCACCGCCTGCCACTGGTCCTCCCGGAGCCTCGCCGACCCCGTGGGGTCGCCGACGAGCTCGGCGAGGATGGCGTCGGCTTCGGCACGGAGCTTCACGGTGTCCATGTCCCCATGCAACCCGATACCTCGGACAGTCAGCCACCTCACCCCCCGCGACCCCTCCCTCACAAGCAGCCACGGCAGGTGTCCCGCCCCGGATCTACACGTCAACAGCGCGTTGCCACCCGCCACCCGGGGCGTTGCCGACGACTCCCACGGGGCGGGGATATAAACGGTGGATCACCACAAAACCGCCAGTGGCCCCAATTGCTCGTTGCCGCAACCAAGTTCGGCAGGAAGAATTGAGGTCCGCTCCCCGCACGGCCCACCGGTGAACCGGTAGGGCTTCTGCTGCGGCGTGCGCTCCCCCAGTCCGACCCCGCCCGCAGTGTGGGCGCGTAGCCGAAGGGAGGATCGTGACCTTCGGATTCGCTCCGTCCTCGGCGGCCTCCATGTCGACGTCTGCCGACCTGTCCGCCGCTTCCGCCAACCGGTTGCTCGAGCCCGCGGAATGGGCCGCCGCGGGGATTCCGCTGCTGCGTAATCCCCGGGAGGTCGTCAGCGGACTGCACGCGCGCCACCAGCCGCGGCCCGCGACGGCGGTCATCGCCGTCCTGGACCCCGACGAACGGCTGCGGGCGAGTGCCTCGTTCATCAGGCGACCGGCCCCGGCGGACGGCTGGATGTTCCGTAACGCGCTCCTCGCGCAGCTGCGCCGGGTCATCCCGCACGACCTGCGCCGGCGTGCGCCGGTCCGGACGGCCGTCCTGCTGTACTGCCGTGACGGGGACGCGCGTTGGACGGAGGAGGACGGGGCGTGGATGTGGGGACTGCGGGACGCCTGCACCCTGCACGGACTGCGCTGCGGGGCGTACATCACGCTGACACGTGACGGCTGGCAGGTCCTGGGCGAAGGCCGCGGTGGCCGCCGACCCCACGCGGACTCACCGGCCGAGCCGTTCGCCACGGCCATGGCACCGCCGCCGATACCGCGCACCGGCGGGGTGGCCTCCGAGGTACTGCGCCGAGCGGCGGCCCGCTGACCCGGGGCCTTCGGGCCCTCCCGTCACGCCGGGCCCGGCGGCGCCGGCACACTTCAGGCCACGCACGCGCCCCCACACACCACAGGGCACTACAGGCGTGCGCGCACCTACGGGTACGTGCGCCCGCGCACACGCACGCCTAAGGCGCACGTCCACCCTCCCGGCCCCGCGCCTCGCACCAGCACCAGCACCAGCACCAGCACCAGCACCAGCACCAGGCGAGCCTTGCCCCGGCCCCCGAAGCGCCGGCCCGCCCTGCGCGCGGGCACGCGAAACACCCCGCCGGCACGCCGAAGCGCCCCGTCGCGGGGTGTGGCCGTCACGGCGCCCCGGGGGCCGTGACGGGCACGCGTCGCTCCCCGGTGTGCCCTGGCGGGCCTGCCGGGAGGGTCCGCGGTCGTTCAGACTCCGGCGCCCAGCACCGCGTTGATCTTCTGCGGGTCGCCGCAGACGATCAGCAGCGCACGCGCCCGGCCGAGAGCCTGGGGCAGTGTCTGCGCGGCGAGGGCCTCGGTGCCGCCGTTGACGGCGACCACGACCACGGGACGCGGCGCGGCCCGCCCGACGGCGGAGGCGTCGGCGTAGAAGACGTCGTCGCCCGCGTCGTGCTGGGCCCAGTACGCGCTCTCCCCGAAGGACAGCTCGTGGGCGGCCCACGGGTGCTGCTCACCGGTGGTGATCACCAGTACGTCGCCGGGGGCGCGCCCCGACTCCAGCAGCAGGTCGACGGCTTCCTCCGCGGCGTCCAGCGCGCCTTCGGCCGAGGCCGGGAGCAGCTGGATCTGCGGGGTGGCGGCCGGAGCGGACGGCCCGGGCTTGGCCGCGGTGTGCGACGCGCGCTGGGCCGGCACCGGCCGGGCAGGACCCGGGCGGCCGGGACGCGGCGGGGCCGCGGGACGGGGTCCGGGTACGGGACGAGGGGTCGGCGCGACGCGGCCGCTGGCCGGAGTGGCGCGCGGACCCTGGGCACTCTCGTGAATCTGAGGCTCCTCGGGAATGAGAGGCATGAGCTGATGTTTATCAAACGCCGCGACGACTCGCGTCAGCGGGTGGCACATGAGTGCGAACGAATCCGTCAGAAATCGAAGCCGAGCTGACCCTCGATCTCCGGAACGCTTCCGTCCGCCCAGTTGCGGGCCTTCTTGAGGTGCCGCCACTGGGGCAGCGCATCAAGATACGCCCACGACAACCGGTGGTGCGGGGTGGGCCCCCGCTCCGCCAGAGCGGCCTTGTGCACGGGCGACGGATAGCCGGCGTTGGCCGCAAAACCGAAGTCTGCATGCTCGACACCCAGTTCGGCCATCATTTTGTCGCGCCGAACCTTGGCGATCACCGAGGCCGCCGCGACGGCGACGCAGGACTGGTCGCCCTTGATCACCGTACGGACGCGCCAGGGCGAACCGAGGTAGTCGTGCTTGCCGTCGAGTATGACCGCGTCGGGACGCACCGGGAGCGCGTCCAGGGCCCGTACGGCGGCGAGCCGCAGCGCGGCCGTCATCCCCAGGTCGTCGATCTCCTCCGGGGAGGCGTGACCGAGGGCGTACGAGGTCACCCACTTCAGCAGTTCCTCGGCGAGCGCCTCGCGGCGCTTGATCGTCAGGAGCTTGGAGTCGGTGAGGCCCTCGGGCGGTCGGCGCAGTCCGGTGATCGCCGCGCAGACGGTGACGGGGCCGGCCCACGCACCTCGCCCCACCTCGTCGACACCGGCAATGACCTTCGCTCCGGTCGTGGCGCGCAGGGAGCGCTCGACGGTGTGAGTAGGTGGTTCGTACGGCATGGCGCCCTTAGCCTACGCCGCCCGTGAGGCGGTGCGACACCCAGGTTCCCGGGGTGGCCGCGGCCCCGCGACGGGGCCGGGTCAGGCGCCCGTCGCGCGCAGCAGCGGCACCATCAACTGGTCGATCATCTCCGCCATCTCCCGCTCGCTCCATTCGCTGCCGCACACCTTCGAGCGGTACATCATCATGGCGGGAATCGCGTCGAGGACATAGCCGTTGGCCGCGTCGGGGCGTACCTCGCCACGCCGGATTCCGCGCTCCAGGACCTCCCGCAGCAGCTTCACCGTGGGCTCCACGACCCCCTCGATGATCACGGTGTGGAAGCGCTCCGCCTGGAGGGTGTCGCATTCGTGAATCACCGAGCGCAGGGCGAACCCGGGGCGCGAGAACATCGCCTCGCGGGCCTGGCGGCACAGTTCCAGGAGGTCGTCGCGGACGTTTCCGCGATCGGGCGCCTCGTCGAAGCGGGGCAGCCCGGCCTGGAGCGCGTCGGCCACGAGGTCCTCCTTGGACGGCCAGCGGCGGTAGACCGCGGCCTTGCCGGTCTGGGCGCCCGCGGCGACGCCCTCCATGGTGAGGCCGTTCCAACCGACCGTGCTGAGCTGATCCAGCGCGGCGTCGAGGATCGCGCGTTCGAGTACGGCGCCGCGCCGGCGCGGGGAGGCCGTCTGAGCGGGAGCGGCCGTCCAGCGCGAAGTGACCATCTGTGTTTCTCCGTTGAGCCTGGGGGCGGGGATCTCGGCGGGTGCGAGCGGGCGGTCGGGGCGCGCACGGCGGCGACTTCGGTGAACGCTTGCGTTCACTAAGGGGGACTCACTACCGTTGACGCGACAGTGAACGCGAGCGTTCACTAAGGCACTTGTGGGGGACCCATAGTGACAACCTCTCCGTTGATTCAGCATCAGAAGCCGGGAGCCGCCCGCCGGGAGGGGCGTCCCGGCATCGCGCTCACGGTCATCGCGGCCTGCCAACTCATGGTGGTACTGGACGCGACGATTGTGAACATCGCCCTCCCGCACATTCAAGAGTCGCTCAAGTTCAGCACCACCGACCTGACCTGGGTGGTCAGCGCGTACACGCTGACGTTCGGCGGGCTGCTGCTCCTGGGGGGCCGGGCCGGGGACATCCTCGGTCGCCGCCGGGTCTTCATGACCGGCATCCTCGTCTTCACGCTCGCCTCGCTCCTCGGCGGTCTCGCCCAGGAGCCCTGGCAACTGCTGGCCGCGCGCGCCCTCCAGGGTGTGGGTGGCGCGATCGCGTCGCCGACCTCGCTGGCGCTGATCACCACGACGTTCCCGGAAGGGCCCGAGCGCAACCGGGCGTTCGGGGTGTTCGCCGCTGTCTCGGCGGGCGGCGGCGCCATCGGTCTGCTGGCGGGCGGCATGCTCACCGAATGGCTCGACTGGCGCTGGGTGCTCTTCGTCAACGTGCCCATCGGCGTGCTGATCGCCGTGCTCGCGCCGATGTACATCAGCGAGTCGGAGCGGCACCCCGGGCGGTTCGACATAGCGGGCGCCCTCACCTCGACGGCCGGTATGGCGTCCCTGGTGTACGGCTTCATCCGTGCGGCCGAGGAGGGCTGGCGGGACGGACTGACCATCGGTTCGTTCGCGGCGGCGGTGGTCCTGCTGCTTGCGTTCGGCTACATCGAGAGCCGGGCCAAGGAGCCGATCACCCCCCTGAGGATGTTCGCCGACCGCAACCGGTCGGGCACGTACGTGATCATGCTGAGCCTGGCCGCGGCGATGTTCGGCATGTTCTTCTTCATCGTGCTGTTCGTGCAGAACGTGCTGCGGTACACGCCGATCGAGGCCGGCCTCGCCTTCCTGCCGGTGACTGTCGCGATCGTCACGGGCGCCGGTCTGTCGCAGCGGTTCCTGCCGGTGCTGGGGCCGAAGCCGTTCATGCTGGGCGGTTCGACACTGGTGGCACTCGGCCTCGCCTGGCAGACCCTGATCACCCCCGACAGCTCCTACGCCGGCGGTGTGCTCGGCCCGATGCTGCTGTTCGGCTTCGGCATGGGGCTGAACTTCGTGACGCTGACCCTGACGGCCGTCTCCGGGGTCGCCCCGCACGAGGCGGGCGCGGCGTCCGGGCTGCTCAACGCCACACAGCAGGTGGGCGGTTCGCTGGGTCTGTCCATCCTCACCACGGTCTTCGGTACGGCCAGCCGTGAGGAGGGACAGAAGCAGGTGCGGCTGTTCATGGCCGAGGCGTCGCCCGAGCAGAAGGCCGAGTTCGCGAGGACGCAGCGGCTTCCGGCCCCCTGGAGCCATGAGGTGCTCGCGCACGGCATCGCTACGGCGTTCATCCCGGCCATCGCGATGGCCGTTCTCGCCCTGGCCACCGCGGCGGTGGTCATCAGGGTCCGCAAGAGCGACCTGGACGCCCTCGCGGGAACAGCGGGACCCGCCGGAGGCTGACCACCACCCACCGACGCCGGACCACGTCCCTGGCCGAGCCCGAGGCAGGGGTCGTGGTCCGGTCGGCGAGTCCCGTCCCAGCGCCCCCGGTGTCACAGGAGCACACCGCAGGGGCGGCCCCCGACAAGGCCAGGCTCACGCACCTGCCTCAGCGGACCAACGGCTCCGGCTCCCACTCCGACTCGCCGCAGGTCGGCCCACTCCTGGGCCCGCTCACCTCGGACGCAACCGGCCGTTCCTCCAGGACGCGTCGAGCCTCGGCCTCGCCCCAGCTCGTGGCGTACCAGGGGGTGTCCCGCTCCTCGTCGAGTTCGGCGGCGATGTCCCGCAGCGCGCACGAGCGGATCGGCTCCTCCAGCCGGTCCAGGACCGGTACGGCGTCGGCGGACAGCCCCCTCGCGTACTCCAGGTCGAACCGGCCCGTGGTCTCGTACCGCTCGACATTGCGCTCGGCGATCAGCTCGTCCGGCGACACGAACCCGAACGCGAGCACCCCGGCGAGCGCGCTGACCGCGACGGCCCGCGGCAGCAGACGGGCACCCCACACCCCGGCCGCCATGATGAGCACGATGACCAGGCCGAGCCACAGCTCCATGGCCACCACCGAGATCCTCAGTCGCGTCAGCCCATAGGCCTCCACATACATGTCCATACGGCGCACGGCGGATGCCACGACAACGAGCGCCAGCGCGCACAGGGTTCCCAGCACGGCCCGCACGAGCGTGCGGTCACCCGTTCGGGTGCGCGGTGCCCAGCGCAGCGCCACGACGATGACGCCCAGGGTGAGCAGGGTGGCGGTGAGCAGTTGCCAGAAGCCCTGCCGCGCGTACTGGGCGTAGGTCAGCCCGGTCTGCGCCAGCACGGCGTCGTAGCCTCCGAAGAGCACGGCGAGCTGGACGGCGTTGAAGGCGGCGAAGAGGACGATCAGTCCGATCAGCGGGAGCGCCCACTCGACGCGGCCGCGGGCCACTCCGGCGGGCACCTGGACCCGTTCCCAGCGGGTCGGCGCCGCGGCCGTGCGGGCCGCGGCGAGTGTCCCGAAGAGGCCCAGCATGAGGAGCAGGATCCGCCAGGGCCCGTCCTCGGTGGAGACCTCCGGTACCAGGGCACCGAGGAGGTCGGCGAAGGCGGCGTCCGCCTGGGCGAAGAGCACGCCGAAGACCAGCAGCAGCCCCGCGGCCACGGCGAGCGACCGCAGCACGGGCCCCACCTTGCTCCGGTCGCCGCCCGCGCGTTCCCGTAGCCCCTGCCAGGCCCAGGCGGGGCCGGTGACCACCGCGGTGAACACGCCGACGGGGCCGAGCACGACGGCCGGCCAGGTGCGGCCGCCGTGCAGGGCGAGCGAGCCCGCCGCGAGCGCGGTGACGACGGCGAGGAACGAGGGCCACTCGGCGGCCCGCACGGAGGGCACGACCAGCAGGGCGAGCCCTCCCGCACCCCAGACGAGCGACCAGGCGCGTGGCCGCCGACCGGCCCGTCGCCCGGCGAAGTACACGGCCAGCGTCGCGGGCACGGCGACGACCAGCAGGTTGACCGCCATCCCGTCCCCGAGCAGCAGCATGCTGAGCAGCCCGGTGGCCAGCGCGGCCCAGAGCGTCGCGGTACGGATCGGCGCGGGCTCCTCGACACCGGACCCAGCCGCACGCCCCGGCAAAGGCGCCGCCCCACCGGCCGCCCTCCCGACCCCGGCGACCGACCGCGCAGACCCCGCCACGGCAACCGAGCGCGTCGACACCGACGGGGTGACTGACCGTGTCGACACCGACGGGGTGACCGGCGGCATCGTCTCCGACCCGGTGCTCTGGCCCGCCGACACGGAATCAGCCGGATCCGCTGACCCGTCCCCGGCAGCCGGGCTCGTCACCTCGGGCTCGGCGACGGATACGGGCCGTACCGTTTCAGCACCGGCAGGCTCGCCCGCCGACGCCGACTCAGCGGCCGAACGCTCTGCCGTGGCGTCCGCCGCGTCTCCCCCGTCCGCGGCATCCGCCGCGGCCTCCCCGGGTGTCTGCGCAGGCTCTTGCGCATCCGTGCCGGACTGCTCGGCCGAGGCTCGCGCCCTGGGCGTTCGCCCGTCGGACCCGGGCGTTGGCGGCGTGGACGGTGGTTCGGACACGGGACCCCCTCCCCCGACCGGCCCTCATCGCCCGCCGCCGGCGGCATGCCGCCGCGGTGGAGGCTCGTGGGCCGGTGTCTCGGCGCCGCACCTTGTCAAGATCAACAGCGGCGTGCGGGACAGGCTATGCGGCACGCCCGGCCATGAGAGAGACCGAGTAGCACTCTGTGGCACGCCTGTGACACTTGAGGCGGTTGTGACAACCGAGCCCAGGGAAGCGGGCTGTCGCCCCGCGACCGCTCGCCGAATCGGCTCCCTCCGGCCGGAACTACCGCACAGGCGCCCAGTCCGGCAGGGCCTCCGTCTGGTCCACCCATCCCTCGGGAGGCGCCCCGCCCTTGCCGCCGGCGGCGACCACTCCCCCGACGATCGCGCAGGTCGTGTCGACGTCACCGCCGGCCTGGGCGGTGGTCCAGAACGCCGTCTCGTAGTCACCGAGGGCGCGCGCGGCCGACCACAGCGCGAACGGCACCGTGTCGTGCGCCGTCGTACGCCGGCCACACCCCAGTACGGCCGCGACCGTGTCCGCGTCGGCGTAGTCGAGCATGTCCCGGGCACGCCGCAGCCCCGCGCCGACGGCGCTCTTCGGGACGAGCGCGATGACCCCGTCGAGCAGCGCCTCGGCGGTCGGCGGCCCCGCCGGGTCGGCCGCCAGGGCGGCGGCCGCGGCGACGGCCATGGCGCCGACGACGGCCTCGCGGTGCTGGTGCGTGGGGTACGCCGAGATCTCCGCCTGGTGCGTCGCCTGCTCGGGGTCGTCGGCGTACCAGGCGCCCAGCGGGGCGATCCGCATGGCCGCGCCGTTGCCCCAGGATCCCTGGCCGTTGAAGAGGGCGGAGGCCAGTTCACGCCAGTCGCCGCCCTCTCGGACCAGCCGCAGCAGACGGTTGACCGCGGGTCCGTAGCCCCGGTCGAAGTCGTGGTGGACGGCGAAGGAGCGGGCGAGCTCGTCCTGGTCGATCCGCTGGTGGGCGGCGAGGACGGCCACGACGGAGCAGGCCATCTCGGTGTCGTCTGTCCACTGCCAGGGGCCGGGCGGCGTCTCACGGCGCTTGAGCAGCGGATAGTTCACCGGCACGAAGTACTGCGAGCCCAGCGCGTCCCCCACCGCGAGTCCGCGCAGGCTGGCCAGGGCACGCCCCAGGCGGCCGTCGGGAGAGGAGTCAGCGGTCATCGCCCTGCCACTCTAACTGGTGGCCCCGTACGACTCCGGGTCACGCCAGCGGTCGAAGGGCCGGTCGATGGTGTACTTGCCGTTCTCCCCGAGCACCAGCATCCGCATCTCCGCGTTCCCCGGGTTCGACAGGGACTCGAACTCGGCGACCGTCCAGTGGAACCAGCGCATGCAGAACAGCCGCATGGCGAGCCCATGGGTCACGATCAGGACGTTCGGCGGGTGGTTGGGGTCCTCGAAACTACGGAACAGGCTCTCCAGGAAATTGCCGACCCGGTCGTACACGTCGGCCCCGGACTCCCCCTGAGCGAAGCGGTAGAAGAAGTGGCCGTACGCGTCCCGGTAGGCCTTCTGGAGGCGTACCTGCTCGGGGTCCTGCCAGTTGCCCCAGTCCTGCTCCCGCAGACGGGGCTCCTCGCGTACGCGTACCTGCTCGGGGTCCAGATGGAAGGCCTGGAAGGTCTCGTGCGTCCGGCGGTACGGGGAGACGTAGACGCTGACACGCTCCCGGCCGAAAAGCTCCCGGAGCCGTTTGCCGGTCTCCTCGGCCTGCTGCCAGCCCAGCTCGGTGAGCGCCAGAGCATGGTCGGGCTCGCGTTCGTACACGGTGTCATCAACATTGCCCGTTGACTCGCCGTGCCGGACAAGGACGATGCGCCGTGGTCGTGCCATGCCAAAACCCTAAAGGGGACGAGGCGGTAACGAGCACCTGTCCGGGTCACCTACGGCGTAGATCACACCGATACTGACAGTCCGGTTCCCGGGCCCCACCCGAGTCCGGATCTCCGATGTGCCAGGCAGGCCCCTCTCGGCGTCAGACCGTCCAGCTCGGTTCCAGCTCCACGATGTCGCCCGCGAGGGCGGCGACATCCGCTTCGATCTGGGCCCGCAGGGCGAGGCGCTCGATGCGTTCGACCCGGTACTTGCCGTGCTCGGCGGCCGACTGCCACATGGAGAGGATCAAGAACTCATGGCCCGGCGCCTCGCCGAACAGGCCCCGCAGCATTCCGGGGGAACCCGCCATCGCGGGGTTCCATACCTTCTCCTGCATCAGCGCGAAGTGCTCGGCGCGCTCCTCGTGGACACGACAGTGCGCCACCCGTACGAGGTCGGCGTCCCCGAAGCGCGGCTCGAAGCCGGTCTTCACGTCGAAGCGGTGGTCGAACAGCTTGACCTGCGTGTCCTTGTGGGTGCCGGACTGCGAGGCGGCGAGACGGTCGTGGGATCGGGCCATGAAGGAGTCGTAGAAGGCACGGCTCTCCCAGAACGAGAAGATGTGCGCCACCCCGGGTCGTGCCCGGCTCCAGCCCCCACCCTGTCCACGGAATCCCGGCTCCCCCAGAAGCCCCGCCCACTTTCGCTGCCCCCGCTCGAAGCCGCGGCGGTCGACCACGGTGCAGCGAATCCACTTGACCAGCACCGCGCCATGGTAAGGCCACGGAGCGTGGCGCCGGTCACCCTCCGACGGGTTGTGGCCCGGCGAGCGCCGGCGTACGCATGCGAGGATGGGCAACTGGCCTGGACTGGGGAGCAGTTCGGCCCTCACGCACCGGAGAACGGGGAGGAGAGTTCTGTTGAACGGCCTCAACAAGGGCATCCGCAAGGTCGAGGTGTCGCTGAAGTGGGATCCGAGCCCCGCCGGTCAGCCGCCCTCGGACCTCGACATCGTCGCGGCGACCTACCCGGCGGCCGACCCGAGCGGCGATCCCGCCTACGTCGTGCACTTCGACAGCCGTTCGCCCGACGGCACCATCACCCTCAACCGCGACAGCAAGACCGGCCAGGGCTTCGGCTGGGACGAGGTGATGACCGTCGAGCTGAACCGCCTCGACGGCCGGTACGGGCGTGTGGTGATCGGCGTGGCCATACAGCAGGGGGCGAGCCCGAAGACCTTCGGTGACGTCATCAAGCCGGGCCTGCGCATCCGCGAGGACTACACCGTCCTGGCCGAGGACGACTTCGCCTCGGTCCAGGGCTCCACGGCCGCGGTCGTCGCCGAGTTCGTCCGGGACGGCTCCGGCTCCTGGAGCTTCCTTCCCGGTCTCCACGGCTACGACGAGGACCCGGCGACCTTCGCCCGCGTGATGGGCGCCCCGCGCGAGTCCTGACGCACCCGCGCCACGGACGCCGAAGGGCGGCACAGCCATGGGCCGTGCCGCCCTTCAGTGCCTCAAGAGGTCAGCTGCAGCCGCTGGTCGAGCCGCAGCCCTCGCAGATGTAGCAGGAGCCGGCCCGCTGCATCTTCGTACCGCAGGAGAAGCAGAGCGGGGCGTCGGCGTGGATGCCCAGCTGCATCTCCACCAGCTCGGCGCTGGTGTGCGCCTGCTTCGGGGCGGGCTTGGCCGCCTCGACCTCGGCCCGCGGCGTGGCCACGGCCTTCAGGTCCGTCTGCCGCGGGGCCGACTGGGCCAGGCCCTCGACGTCCACGTCCTCCTCCGCGGGCTCGTACGAACCCGTCTCCAGGTGGCGCTGACGCTCCTCGGCGGAGTGGATGCCGAGCGCGGAACGCGTCTCGAAGGGCAGGAAGTCCAGCGCCAGGCGGCGGAAGATGTAGTCGACGATCGACTGGGCCATCCGCACGTCCGGGTCGTCCGTCATACCGGCCGGCTCGAAGCGCATGTTGGTGAACTTCGAGACGTACGTCTCCAGCGGCACGCCGTACTGGAGGCCGACGGAGACCGCGATGGAGAAGGCGTCCATCATGCCCGCGAGGGTGGAGCCCTGCTTGGACATCTTCAGGAAGACCTCGCCGAGACCGTCGTCCGGGTAGGAGTTGGCGGTCATGTAGCCCTCGGCTCCGCCGACGGTGAAGGACGTGGTGATGCCGGGACGTCCCTTCGGGAGGCGCTTGCGGACCGGGCGGTACTCGACGACCTTCTCGACCGCGGTCCGGATGGTGTCCTCGGCCTTCTCGGTGATCTCCGCCTTCTCCGACTCCTTGGTCTTGGCGGAGAGCGGCTGGCCGACCTTGCAGTTGTCGCGGTAGATCGCCAGCGCCTTGACGCCCAGCTTCCAGGCCTCGAAGTAGATCTCCTCGACCTCCTCGACGGTCGCCGTCTCCGGCATGTTGACCGTCTTGGAGATGGCGCCCGAGATCCACGGCTGGATCGCGGCCATCATGCGGACGTGGCCCATCGGGGAGATGGCCCGCTCACCCATGGCGCAGTCGAAGACCTCGTAGTGCTCCTGCTTGAGGCTCGGGGCGTCGATCACATTGCCGTGCTCGGCGATGTGGGCGACGATCGCCTCGATCTGCTCCTCCTGGTAGCCCAGGCGGCGCAGGGCCTGCGGGACCGTGCCGTTGACGATCTGCATCGAGCCGCCGCCGACCAGCTTCTTGAACTTGACCAGCGCCAGGTCCGGCTCGACACCGGTGGTGTCGCAGGACATCGCGAGGCCGATGGTGCCGGTGGGGGCGAGCACCGAGGCCTGCGAGTTGCGGAAGCCGTTCTTCTCGCCGAGGCGGACCACGTCCTGCCAGGCCTCCGTGGCGGCGGCCCAGACCGGGGTGTCCAGGTCGTCCATGCGCACGGCGGTGCCGTTGGCGTCGGAGTGCTGCTTCATGACGCGGTTGTGGGCGTCGGCGTTGCGGGCGTAGCCGTCGTACGGGCCGACGACCGCGGCCAGTTCGGCGGAGCGGCGGTAGGCCGTGCCGGTCATCAGGGAGGTGATGGCGCCGGCGAGGGCGCGGCCGCCGTCGGAGTCGTACGCGTGGCCGGTCGCCATGAGCAGGGCGCCGAGGTTGGCGTAGCCGATGCCGAGCTGACGGAAGGCGCGGGTGTTCTCGCCGATCTTCTGGGTCGGGAAGTCCGCGAAGCAGATCGAGATGTCCATCGCGGTGATGACCAGCTCGACGACCTTCTGGAATCGCTCGACGTCGAAGGACTGGCTGCCCTTGCCGTCGTCGTTCAGGAACTTCATGAGGTTCAGCGAGGCGAGGTTGCAGGACGTGTTGTCCAGGTGCATGTACTCGCTGCACGGGTTCGACGCGGTGATCCGGCCGGACTCGGGGCAGGTGTGCCAGTTGTTGATGGTGTCGTCGTACTGGATGCCGGGGTCGGCACAGGCCCAGGCGGCCTCGGCGATCTTGCGGAACAGCGCCTTGGCGTCGACCTGCTCGATGACCTCGCCGGTCATGCGGGCCCGCAGACCGAAGTCGCCGCCCTGCTCGACCGCCTTCATGAACTCGTCGTTCACACGGACCGAGTTGTTGGCGTTCTGGTACTGGACGGAGGTGATGTCGTCCCCGCCCAGGTCCATGTCGAAGCCCGCGTCGCGCAGGACGCGGATCTTCTCCTCCTCCTTCACCTTGGTCTCGATGAAGTCCTCGATGTCCGGGTGGTCCACGTCGAGGACGACCATCTTGGCGGCACGGCGGGTGGCACCGCCCGACTTGATCGTTCCCGCGGACGCGTCGGCACCGCGCATGAAGGAGACGGGACCGGAGGCGTTGCCACCGGAGGAGAGCAGTTCCTTGGAGGAACGGATACGGGAGAGGTTCAGGCCGGCGCCGGAGCCGCCCTTGAAGATCATGCCCTCTTCCTTGTACCAGTCGAGGATCGACTCCATGGAGTCGTCGACGGCCAGGATGAAGCAGGCGGAGACCTGCTGGGGCTGCGGGGTGCCCACGTTGAACCAGACGGGGCTGTTGAAGCTGAAGATCTGGTGCAGGAGGGCGTACGCCAGTTCGTGCTCGAAGATCTCGGCGTCGGCGGGCGAGGCGAAGTACTTGTAGTCCTCACCGGCCTTCCGGTACGTCTTCACGATGCGGTCGATGAGCTGCTTCAGGCTCACCTCGCGCTGCGGGGTGCCGACGGCGCCCCGGAAGTACTTGCTGGTGACGATGTTGACCGCGTTCACCGACCAGAACTCGGGGAACTCGACGCCACGCTGCTCGAAGTTGACCGAGCCGTCGCGCCAGTTGGTCATGACGACGTCACGGCGCTCCCAGGCCACCTCGTCGTACGGGTGCACGCCGGGGGTGGTGTGGATGCGCTCGATACGCAGGCCCTTGCTCGCCTTGGTGCCCTTGGCGCGGGAACTCCGTGCCGGACCGCTCGCCGTCTCTGTCATGCCGCCTCCCTGTATCGGGCTAAAACGCCCTGAAGTGCCACTTTGTTCCTGTGACACGGTGTTCTGTCTTGTGTCGCGACCCGGCTCGCACAGCCGTCCGCGACAGGTCTCGGATCGCCGCCGACACCCGGTCCTGACGGTCCGGAGGTGCGGCCCGCCCTCAGTCGGCGGCGTTGGCGGGCACGGGGACCTGGACAGCCCCTCCGGACCCGCGGTCGTCCTCCCGGCACCCCTCGATCGCGTTGCCGACACCGTCGTCGTCCGCGTCGGGGCGCTTCCCCTGCTCTTCCCTGAGTTCCGCGATGGCGGCCTCGAAGTCCTCCAGCGAGTCGAACGCCCGGTAGACCGAGGCGAACCGCAAGTAGGCGACGAGGTCGAGTTCCTGCAGCGGACCGAGTATGGCCAGACCCACGTCATGGGTGGTCAGTTCGGCGCTGCCGGTGGCGCGCACCGCCTCCTCGACCCGTTGACCGAGCTGGGCGAGCGCGTCCTCGGTGACAGGCCGTCCCTGGCATGCCTTGCGGACGCCGTTGATGACCTTGGTACGACTGAAGGGTTCGGTCACACCGGACCTCTTGACCACCATCAGCGAGCACGTCTCCACCGTCGTGAAACGACGGGAGCAGTCCGGACACTGGCGGCGCCTGCGGATCGACGTGCCGTCGTCCGTCGTACGACTGTCGACGACACGGCTGTCGGGGTGCCTGCAGAAGGGACAGTGCATAACTCCAACCCTCCTCACAGCGCGACTCAATAGCCCCACGAGCCTCTTGGACCCCGCGAAGCAGCCCCAAGCATAGGGGATGACCATGAGCCCTCAGACCGGGGGGACCACAACTTCTGGGCTGTTGCTGCAATCCAAGCACTAGATGTAGGGCTTGGCACGTAAATCCCCACACGACGCGCGTGTCGCACCCGTACTGGCAAGTGCCGGAGGGAGGAGCCGTCGCGGAGCGCATCCGCGCCGTCGCGGAACGGACCCGGACGCGCCGGATCGGACCGGAACGCGAGGGGAACCGGAGAAAGCCGGGTACCGGTACCCGACGGAAGAGGTGGGGAGTGGCAGACTGTGCCGCGCGGCGACAGCGGCCCACGAAGCCCCCGCCCCGGCGGTGAAGAGTACAGCAATCAGCGGTTTTGTCCGCCCGGAGCAGCCGAGCCATACACCCGCACACATGGTCACGTCAGGTAATCCATGGTTTTTCACTCGAACGTGTGTTTGGCGCAACCTTTCGAAAGCAACTACCGTTGTGCTGCACGGGAGACCATCGAGAGGGGCCGACGTGACCACGACCGCAGACAGCGCCACCATCACTGCCCAGGACCGCTCCCAGGGCCGACTCGAGCCGGTGCACGCGATGAACGAAGTTCCGAACCATGAGGGGCCCAAGCGGGCCCTGCCCGGCCGACCTCCAGGCATCAGGGCGGACAGCTCCGGACTGACCGACCGGCAGCGCCGGGTGATCGAGGTCATCAGGGACTCCGTGCAGCGGCGCGGGTACCCGCCGTCGATGCGGGAGATCGGTCAGGCGGTCGGCCTGTCGAGCACGTCGTCCGTGGCGCACCAGCTGATGGCCCTGGAGCGCAAGGGCTTCCTGCGCCGCGACCCGCACCGCCCTCGTGCCTACGAGGTCCGCGGCTCCGACCAGGCGGCGGCGCAGCCGACCGACACCGCCGGCAAGCCCGCCGCGTCGTATGTGCCGCTTGTCGGCCGGATCGCGGCCGGTGGCCCCATCCTGGCGGAGGAGTCGGTCGAGGACGTGTTCCCGCTCCCGCGCCAGCTGGTCGGTGACGGCGAGCTGTTCGTCCTGAAGGTCGTGGGTGACTCCATGATCGAGGCCGCGATCTGTGACGGCGACTGGGTGACGGTCCGCCGCCAGCCGGTCGCCGAGAACGGCGACATCGTGGCCGCCATGCTGGACGGCGAGGCCACGGTCAAGCGCTTCAAGCGCGAGGACGGCCATGTCTGGCTGCTGCCGCACAACGCCGCCTACGAGCCCATCCCGGGCGACGACGCGACCATCCTCGGCAAGGTGGTGGCGGTCCTGCGCCGCGTCTGACCCCTCGCGGCGGACGGCCTCCCGTGCCGGTCCGCGCCCCTGATCCGGGCCCCGGAATCCACTGCGCCGGTTCCGGGGTCCTGGGCTTTCGTGCCCGGTGGCCCGTCCCCTGTCGGGGGCGGGCCACCGGCTCTGCTACGCCTCTTCGGCCGCCTTCGCCTCTTCGAGGGTCTTTGCCGCCTGGTCGATCGCGGCGAGCGACTTCCGCACCTGGTTACGGTCCGTCGTGTACCAGAAGTCGGGCAGTGACGCCTTCAGATAGCTGCCGTACCGCGCCGTCGCCAGCCTCTGGTCGAGGACGGCGACGACGCCCCGGTCGCCCTGCGCCCGCACGAGGCGGCCGGCGCCCTGGGCCATCAGCAGGGCGGCGTGCGTGGCCGCCACCGCCATGAAACCGTTGCCGCCCGCTTCCTCGACGGCCTTCTGGCGGGCGCTCATCAGCGGATCGTCGGGACGCGGGAACGGAATCTTGTCCATGACGACCAGCTGGCAGCTGGGGCCCGGCACGTCGACGCCCTGCCAGAGGGAGAGCGTGCCGAACAGACACGTCTTCGGATCGGCCGCGAAGCCCTTGATCAGCTCTCCCAGCGTCTCCTCGCCCTGGAGGAGAATCGGGAACTCCGGGATGCGGACCCGCAGGTCCTCCGCCGCCAGTTGGGCCGCCCGCATCGACGAGAACAGGCCGAGAGTCCGGCCGCCGGCCGCCTGGATCAGCTCCGTGAGCTCGTCCAGCATGTCCGCCCGGTCGCCGTCCCGGGCGGGACGCGACAGATGCTTGGCGACGTAGAGGATGCCCTGCTTCGGATAGTCGAACGGCGAGCCGACGTCGACGCCCTTCCACTGCGGGAAGTCGTCCCCCTCGGTGCCCTCGGGCGCCAGCCCCAGGGAGGCGCCCACGCCGTTGAAGTCGCCGCCCAGCTTCAGTGTGGCCGAGGTCAGGGTGACGGAACGGTCCGCGAAGAGCTTCTCCCTGAGGAGGCCCGACACGGACATGGGGGCCACGCGCAGGGAGGCGCCGAAGCGGTCGTGCCGCTCGTACCAGACGACGTCCCACTCGGAGCCGTTGCTGATGCGCTCCGCGACCTCGTGCACGTTCTCCACGGCGGCCAGGGCCTGCTTGCGAACGGCGTCCTCGTCCTGGACCGACTTGTCGCGGGTGGTGCCGATCGCGGTGATCACCGTGCGGGCGGCGTCACGCAGCGCCATCAGGGCGTACGCCAGGTCCTCGGGGATCTCCTCCAGGCGCCCGGGAAGCGCCAGCTCCATCAGCCGCTCGAAGCCCTCGGCGGCGGTCTGGAGCTGGTCGGCGGCCTTCTCGTTGACGAGTTTCGCCGCCCGCTTCACCGCACGGTTGACCTGGCCGGGGGTCAGCTCGCCCGTGGCCACGCCGGTCACCCGCGAGACCAGTTCGTGGGCTTCGTCGACGATCAGCACCTCGTGCGGCGGGAGCACCGGGGCGCCCTCGATGGCGTCGATCGCGAGCAGGGCGTGGTTGGTGACGACGACCTCGGCGAGCTTGGCGCGCTCCCGGGCCATCTCGGCGAAGCACTCGGCGCCGTACGCGCACTTCGAGGCGCCCAGGCACTCCCGCGACGACACGGACACCTGGGACCAGGCGCGGTCGGAGACACCGGGGGTGAGGTCGTCCCGGTCGCCGGTCTCGGTCTCCTGCGACCAGTCCCGCAGCCGCAGCAGGTCCTGGCCCAGTTTGCTGGAGGGGGCGGCCGCCTCGAACTGGTCGAAGAGGCCGTCCTCCTCGTCCTGGGGCACGCCCTCGTTGAGGCGGTGCAGACACAGGTAGTTCGACCGGCCCTTGAGCATCGCGAACTCGGGGCGGCGGCGCAGCAGCGGGTGCAGCGCGTCGACCGTTCTCGGCAGGTCGCGCTCCACGAGCTGCCGCTGGAGGGCCAGGGTCGCCGTGGCCACGACGACGCGCTCTCCCTGCGCGAGGGCGGGCACCAGGTAGCCCAGCGACTTACCGGTGCCGGTGCCGGCCTGGACCAGCAGATGGGAGCCGTCGTCGATCGCCTCCGCGACGGCTTCGGCCATGGTCACCTGGCCGGGGCGCTCCATGCCGCCGACGGCGGTGACGGCGGCGTGCAGGAGTTCGTGGAGTGAGGGCTTCGTCATAGCGCGACCACCCTACGGCGCCGCACTGACAAACGGGTGATCGCGACGGAGGAGGCGGGGATGGGGAGAGGGGCGGGGCAGGGGGCGGGCGGAGCGGCGCCGGGGGCGGGACGGAGGTGGGGAGACAGCCTGGGACGGAGGTCGGTACGGGGGTTAGGACGGAGGTCGGGATGAAGGGTGGCGCAAGGCGCGGGACAGAGGTCGGGATGGAGGGCGGAGCGCGGGATCAAGAGGGGTTCTCTTCGGTGGGAGGGGGACGGAAGCGGGCGCTGCTCGGCGTGCTCGGCATTTTGTCGGGCGCGATCGGGAACCGGATCGGGCCGGGCGGTGTACCAGGAATGACGGCGTCACAGCAGGTGCACATCGGATCTACATCAGATCGCGCAGCAGCCGGTCCCGGATCATGAGGGCGGCCCGCTTGTCGGGCAGGTCGACCTCCGCGGAGAACCGGAAACCGGCGGTGAGGAAAGCGGAGACGGAGGGGAAGTTGCGAAGGTCGGGTTCCGCGACGACGCGGGCGCAGGAAGGACGGTTGTCCAGGACGAGATCGGCGACGGCGCGGAGCAGGGCGGAGCCGAGACCCCTCCCGCGGTCGGCCACCGGACCGATGAGGAGGTGGACGCCTGTGTCGTGGGGGCGCGCGGGGTAATGGCGGGCGATGGGGTCGAGGTCCGCCCGGTAGATCTCCCAGTAGCTCATCGGGGTGCCGTCCAGCACACCGAGGCAGGGCACGCTGCGACCGTCACCGTCGAGCTGGGCCCGGAGGTGGTTCGCGGTCACCTCCTCGGGTCCGGCGAGCTTCCAGGACGAGGCCACGGCGGAGTCGTTCATCCAGCGGGTGATCAGCGGGAGGTCCCGTCCTGGGCGGACGGGGAGGAGGCGCAGCGTGCCGACGGGGGTGACCGCGGGTCGCCACTCGGCGAGGTGATCCAGCAGTTCCCCTGTGTCCGAGAGTGCCGCCCCGCCCGGGTCGGTGTGCCCACCGTCCGGGTCGGCGTCCTCGGCGAGGAACGCGGCCAGGTCGTCGGGCAGGCGCAGTTCGAGTGTGTCCTCGTTGCTGGGGGCCCGGGTGGTGCCCGAGTCGGTGCCGGATGTGGCGCTCGCATCGGTGGGAGGCACGCGACGCTCCTCTCAGTGGATGGGGTGGGTCATGTTCCTCGGGACGTGAAGGGAGTCGACAGTGGCCGGGTCAGCGGTGGAGGGGGTTGGCGATGGTGACGTAGACGGACTGGCTGTCGACCGGGCCGACGAGTTCGTCGAGGCCGTTCAGCCGGGTCAGCAGGTTGGCCTTGCAGCGCAGGACGGGTGAGTCGAGCAGCAGGGCCGGCAGGGTGGTGTCCAACCGGGCGGGGCCGGTGGCGACATCGGTGAGGAAACGGCGGAAGGCGGCGAGCAGCAGTCGCTCGTCGGCGAGGCCTTGCGAGCCGAACGCACCGATGAGACCGAGCACGTTGTTGATGCCGAGGTAGTAGACGAACCGTTCGTCGGTGACCTCGTCGGAGACGAAGGTGTCGCTGTGCTCGCCGATGCCGGGCAGTCGGGCGTCGAGGTCCGCACGACGGGACTCGCGGAAGTAGTAGCCCTGGTTGTCGCGGTACCGCCCGCCCTGGGGCCAGCCGTCGGAGTCCAGCAGGACAACGGTGTTCTGCTGGTGGGCTTCGAGGGCGATCCCGGCCTCGCTGTCCAGCCACAGCACGGGCCGCACGACCTGCTCCAGGTAGCGCAGGAACCACTCGGCGGCGACGGCACCTCGGGGGCGCCCTGTGCGCCCGGCGATGCGGGTGACGACTTCGGCGAGCCGGGACCGCATGGCGGGGCCCTCCGGAAGACGGTCGGCGTGACCGGCCGCCTGCGGGTCCGCGAGGTGATGCGGTGCCCGGCCGCGGAGGGAGGCCCGCTGTCCGGGGATGCGGGTTGCCTGGTGCGCGCCATCCGGGTGCGGGCCTTCGGCGAACGGCCCCTCCGCTTGCGGCCCGGCCACAGGTGGCTCGTCCGCATACGGCCGGTGCGCGTGCTGCCCGCTCGCCAGCGGCCCGTCCGCGAGTGTCCCGCCCACTGGCGCTCGGTCCCTGTACGGCCTCGGTGACACGAGCCCCGCCACACAGCACGCGTCGTCCGCCGGGCCGAACGGGTTGTGCCGGATCACCACGTCCAGGCCGGGCACGGGGTCACCGCCCGGCGCGGTGACCGCAAGCCAGGCCGGGTCGCGCACGATGTCGAACCCCGGGTGGGCGGCTTGCCACTCCTTGGCCAGACCGGTGCGCAGCAGGCGGTGGACCTCGACGCCCCGGTGGAGTTCCTTGCGGAGGTTCTCCCGACGGGAGTTGGTGATCCGCAGCCCCAGCGACAGCTTCAGCATCGCGGGGGCGGCGGTGCGGTGGACGGTACGGACGGAGGAGGTGGGGTGCCACGGCGAGCCGTGGGGGCCGAGGTCGAGCAGCAGTCCGGCGTCGAGGAGGGCGGCGACGGTCGGGTGGTGTCGGACCTCGCGCATTTGCCAGGGGTGGACGGGCAGGGCGGCGTAGCCGTCGGGCAGCGGAAGGCCGGGGCCAGCCAGCCGTGCGCTCAGTCGCTCGGCCGGGACGACTCGGCCACGCTCCGTCCACGCCGAGTCGGTCGACAGAACGGAGGGTGCGACAGCCAGCCAGTGCAAGGGGAAGGAGCCACGCGACTCGGGTGAGTAGAGCCGCGCCTCCGCCTCGGACAGCCCTTCCCGACTCTTCGGGGTGGGGTGCAGCGGGTGCCCGAGGACGAGGGCCTGCTCAGCGGCGAGGAACAGATCCGGCCCGTCATCCGGCCGGACCCGCCGTTCGGCGATGAACCCCGCGACGCGCCGGACGGAGTCGGCGACCCGACCGACGAGGTCGAGTGAGTCGAGCGGGCCCGACTGGCCGAGGAGGACCGACTGGTCGTGCGGGGCCGGTTGACCGAGTGGGGCCGGATGGTCGTGCGCTGCCGACTGGCTCTGCGGCGCCGCTTGGTCATGCGGAACGGGCCGGCTGTGCGGAGCCGGTGGGCCACCTGCCTCCTCCTCTCTGGAAAGCAACGCCGCCACCGTCACCGCGTCGGCGGGCGGTGCCGTCTCGGGGGCGTCGGCGAGGCGGGGGAAGCCGAAGCGGTGCCAGCCGGTCGGGGACCAGTAGTGAACGGGGACGAGGAGGGCCGTACCGGTGGCGGGGAGGGGGATGCGGAGGGTGGCGTCGTCGGGGCGGGTGAGGTCGTGTTCGCGTACCCAGCAGCGCAGCAGGTTCTCGACGGCCGCGGTCTGGGCCGCGCTGTGCGGGTCGAGGTGGTCGAGAAGCTCGCCGGTGGGGAGGGGCTCGGGGCTGGTGGCCCGGTGTCGGGAGGGCGCGTCTGTCGGCACGGTGTCGGGCTCGGCCGGGGTGAGGGGCGCCCGTGGGGCGGGGGCGTGGTCCTCGGAGGCGTCGGTGCGGCCTTCGGAGGCGGGGGTCGCGGTCAAGGGAATTCCTGGATGTGGTGGTCCGGGCGGGGGTGGTCGTGCGGTGGTCCCGCGCGAGGCGGTCGTGCGGGGTGTTCGTGCGGTGCTCCGCGTGAGCCGTTGCGGTGCTCCGTGCGGGATGGTCGCGCGGTCGTGCGGCGGCGGGAGGTGCGGGTCGCCCGAGGGGTGCGCGCGTGGCGGGGACGAGGCCGGGGCGGAAGTCCTCGGGGCCTGGGCGGGCCGGCTGCTGAGAGGGCTGCTGGGGTGGCGTGGGGGTGACCGCACCGGCCGGTTGTCCGAGCCACCCGGTTGTCCGACCCGTCCGCACGCTCAGCCCCCGGGCGCGCGCCCCGGGTTCACGGCCGCCTCGTGACGTACCGCTCCCGGCCCTCGCGCCGCTGCGCTGGCCACGGAGGCGATCGCGTCCGTGAGGCGGTCGAGTACGGCGTCGGCCTGTTCGTCGGTGAGCGTCAGAGGAGGGAGGAGGCGTACGACGCCCGCGTGGCGGCCGCCCAGTTCGACGATCAGACCGCGGCGGAGGCACTCGCGCTGGACCGCGGTGGCGATGGACGGGGCGGGAGGGTGCGGGCCGGTGGCGCCCGGGGGGAGGGCCGCCTCGGGGTTGACCAACTCGATGCCGATCATCAGCCCCCGCCCCCGTACATCGCCGACGCACGCGAACTCCTCGGTGAGCAGGCGAAGGCGGGCGAGCATCCGGGCGCCCAGGGTCGCGGCGCGCTCGGCGAGGCCGTTCTGCCGGACGTAGGCGAGGGTGGCGGTTCCCGCGGCCATGGCGAGCTGGTTGCCGCGGAAGGTGCCCGCGTGGGCGCCGGGCTGCCACACGTCGAGGTCGTCGCGGTAGACCACGACGGCCAGGGGAAGGCTGCCGCCGATGGCCTTGGAGAGGACCATGACGTCGGGGACGACCCCGCTGTGTTCGACCGCCCAGAAGCGACCCGTGCGCCCCACACCCGTCTGGACCTCGTCAGCGATCAGCGGGATGGACCGCGCGGCCGTGATCTCGCGCATCCGTCGCAGCCACCCGTCCGGCGCCGGGATGACACCGCCCTCGCCCTGGACGGGTTCGAGGATCATCCCGGCGGGCGACGGAACACCGGACTTGGCGTCGTCGAGGACGGACTCCGTCCAGCGTGCGGCGAGTTCGGCGCCGCGTTCGCCGCCGATGCCGAACGGGCAGCGGTAGTCCTGGGGATAGGGCAGGCGGGCGACCCGTACCTCACCGGCGCCCCCGGACGCTTCGAGCGCCCCGGCGGTCATGCCGTGGTAGGCGCCGGTGAAGGCGAGCATCCCGGTGCGGCCGGTCGCCGCCCGCACCAGCTTGAACGCGGCCTCCACCGCGTCCGTGCCGGCGGGCCCGCAGAACTGCACGCGGGCGCGGTCCGCGAGGCCGGGAGGGAGGGAGCGGAACAGTTCGGTGGTGAAGGCGTCCTTGACGGGGGTGGCCAGATCGAGGACGTGCAGTGGGGCGCCTGAGTCGAGGACCTTGCGGATCGCTTCGAGGACGACCGGGTGGTTGTGCCCGAGAGCGAGGGTGCCGGCGCCGGACAGACAGTCGAGATAGCGGCGGCCGTCCGCGCCCTCGATGGTCAGCCCTCGAGCCCGCACCGGCACGATCGGCAGAGCACGCGCATAGGTGCGCGCCGCAGACTCGCGCGCCGCCTGCCGCCGCAGGATCCCCTCGTGCGCCGAGCGCGCCCCCTCGTACTCCCGCCGCGCGGGCACCCGTTCGTCCTCGTGTCCCGCGCGCGCCCCTTCGGACCCGCTCCCCACAGGTGCCACCGCAGACTCGGTCACCGCCACGACTACACTTCCTCCCGCTGCTCAGAGGCGAGTTGGCAGGGGTCACCGAGCACCGGCGGGTCCCCGCCCGTACCAACGACGCGGCACGCACTCGGAAGCGGGTGAGGCGAAGATCCTTGCCGTGACGGAACCGTTGCCGTTCCATCGGATGTCCCCCACAGGGACCGCATAGTGTGTGGTGCCGTTCCGGAGGGACGCCCGGCTCGGCGGATCCGTACCAAGCCGCGCGTACGGCGACCACGTACGAAGAAGCAGACGTACGGGCCGAGCGCGAGTCGTGTCGGAGCCGTACGAAGAGGCGGCGGTCGTGCGGCAGGGCCGTACGCGCACCGCTTCGGCAGCACAGAGTTCTTCAACGCCCCAGGGGAGTTCAGACCATGCGACCCATACGCCCGCTCTTCGCCGCTCGTCGTGGAAGGAGCGCGCGCCGCAGAACCTCCCCCGTCCTGGCAGCGGTGGGTCTCGCCACAGCCCTGTCGCTCACCGCCACCGCCTGCGGCTCGGGGGACACCACGGCGAACGCCGAGGCGTCGTCGTCCGCCCAGGGCAACGGCGGCGACGGCAAGATCCGGATCCCGGACAACATCAAGGAAAAGCTCAAGGAGCACGGGATCGACCTCGACAAGTGGCGGGGCGGGGCCTGGAAGAACTGGGACAAGGACGACTGGCTGCGCGAGGCCGAGGACTACGTCAACCCGATCATCAAGGACCTGTGGGACCCGGGCCGGATGCGCGACGCCGAGGAGCCGGAGAAGGAGGTCGACGAGAGCGACCTCACCGGCGACCAGGGCGTCACCGACCCGACCCCCCAGGCCGTCCAGGCGGAGGCGGTGGCGACGAAGTACCACGCGAACGCGCCGGCGGCGGGCAAGGTCTTCTTCGACGCGCCCGAGGGCACGATGGTCTGCTCGGCGACGGTGGTGAAGGACCCGGCCAATCCGGGCAGGTCCAACCTCGTGTGGACGGCCGGGCACTGTGTGCACGCCGGCAAGTCGGGCGGCTGGTACCGCAACATCGCCTTCGTCCCCTCCTACAACGACAGCGGTCTGTCGGCGGCGCAGATGCGGACGGCCACCAAGGACCAGGTCGCCCCGTACGGCATGTGGTGGGGTGACTGGGCGCAGACCTCGGACCAGTGGATCGAGCAGGGCGGCCAGAAGGGCGGCGACGGAGCGCCGTACGACTTCGCGGTCATCCATGTGACGCCGGAGGACGACAACGGCGGCAAGTCCCTGGAGGAGACGGTCGGTTCCGCGCTGCCGGTGGACTTCGACGCGCCGGCCGTGCCGCAGGTGGACAGCATCACCGCGACGGGCTACCCGGCGGGCGCCCCGTACGACGGCGAGGCGATGTACCAGTGCACGGACAAGCCGGGGCGGCTCTCGCTCGTCGAGTCCGACCCGACGATGTACCGCATCGGCTGCACCATGACCGGCGGTTCGTCGGGCGGCGGCTGGGTGGCGACCGGCTCCGACGGCAGGCCGGCGCTGGTGTCCAACACCTCCATCGGCCCGGTGAGCGCGGGTTGGCTGGCCGGCCCCCGGCTGGGCGAGGAGGCTCAGGGCATCTACGACGCGGTGAGCGAGAAGTTCGCCCAGCGGTGATGTCGGGCACGCGGTGACGACCGTGTGCGACGACGGTGCGGCGGCTGTCGGAAGGCAGCCGCCGACGTGTTGTGGAGGAGGCGCGCGGAAATTTCGGCCGCGCGCTCTGCGCTCGTCCCCCAGCGCCCCCGCATAGTGGGCGTGACACAAGGAGCAGTTCCGACGGGGGTCGAGAACCATGCGCTTCTCATATCGGCGGCAGTCCCTCCTCGCCGCCACCGGACTGATCGCGGTGCTCGCGCTGACTGCGACCGCCTGCGGCTCGGCCGACGGGGGCACGAGCGACAAACCCGACGTCGTCGCGTCCCGCACCGCCGACAGGGACGGTGACGGTGACGGTGTCCCCGATGACATCGCCGACCGGCTCGAGGAGCACGGCGTCGACGTCGACGACTGGGAGGACGGCGGCTGGAAGGACTGGGACGAGGAGCAGTGGCTCGGTGAGGCCGAGGAGTTCTTCAACCCGGTGATCGAGGACCTGTGGGACGCGGAGCGGATGCGCGAGGCCGAGGACCCGGCGAAGACGGTCTCCTCGCAGGACGCCTCCGTCGACCAGAGCGTCAGTGACCCGCCTCCGGCACCGGTCGAGGCCGTGGCCGAGAAGACGCCGTACCACGTGAACGCCGGTCCCGTCGGCAAGATCTTCTTCGACTCGCCCGAAGGCGCGATGGTCTGTTCGGGCACGGTCGTCTCGGACGAGAACCGTCCGGGGAGGTCCAACCTGGTGTGGACCGCCGGCCACTGTGTGCACGCGGGAAGCGGCGGCGGCTGGTACCGCAACATCGTCTTCGTCCCGGCCTACAACGACTTCGGCAGGTCCGAGGAGGAGCTGGCCGCGGGCGCTCCTGCGGAGGAGGTCGCTCCGTTCGGCCAGTGGTGGGCGGACTGGGCCGCGACCTCGGACGAGTGGATCGCGGGCGGCTCACAGGAGGGCGGCGCCGGCGCGGCGTACGACTACGCGGTCCTGCATGTGAAGCCGGAGGCGGGCTCCAAGTCGCTGGAGGAGACCGTCGGTTCTGCGCTGGACGTGGACTTCTCGGCGCCCGCCGCGTCCGCGATCGACTCGCTCGGCGCCTGGGGCTATCCGGCGGCACCGCCGTACAACGGCCTGACCATGTTCCGTTGCGTCGACAGGCCCGGGCGGCTCTCCCTCGGCGCGTCGCTGCCGACGATGTACCGCATCGGCTGCACGATGACGGGCGGTTCGTCGGGCGGCGGCTGGTTCCGGATGGTCGACGGCGCGCCCCGGCTCGTCTCGAACACGTCGATCGGCCCGGCCGACAACACCTGGCTGGCCGGACCCCAACTGGGCAAGAGTGCCAAGGCGCTGTACGACGACCTGAGCATGTCGTACGGCGATCAGTGAGCGATGTCCGCCCGGTGAGCCGTCGTCGAAGGCCCGCCCCTCGGGGGAGGGACGGGCCTTCCTTCGCGTGACGGGTCAGGCCGTCGGCGCCGGTACGTACGGTGCCAGGTCCGCCGCCAGTTCCTCGTGCACCCGGGCCTTGAGCAGGGTGCCCTCCGGGGTGTGCTCCTCGGAGATCACCTCGCCCTCGGTGTGGGCGCGGGCGACGAGCTTGCCGTGCGTGTACGGCACGAGCGCCTCGATCTCGACCGACGGACGAGGCAGTTCGTTGTCGATCAGGGCGAGCAGTTCCTCGATGCCCTGGCCGGAGCGGGCCGAGACCGCGATGGAGCGCTTCTCGATCCGCAGCAGGCGCTGCAGCGTCAGCGGGTCGGCCGCGTCCGCCTTGTTGATCACCACGATCTCGGGGACGTTCGTCGCGCCCACGTCACGGATGACCTCGCGCACGGCGGCCAGCTGCTCCTCCGGCGCCGGGTGGGAACCGTCGACCACGTGGAGGATCAGGTCGGAGTCGCCGACCTCCTCCATCGTGGAGCGGAACGCCTCGACGAGGTGGTGCGGCAGATGCCGTACGAAGCCGACGGTGTCCGCCAGCGTGTACAGCCGCCCGCTCGGGGTCTCGGCCCGGCGCACGGTCGGGTCGAGGGTCGCGAACAGGGCGTTCTCGACCAGGACGCCCGCGCCGGTGAGCCGGTTGAGCAGGGAGGACTTGCCCGCGTTGGTGTAGCCGGCGATGGCGACCGACGGAACCTTGTTCCGCCTGCGCTCCTGGCGCTTGATCTCGCGGCCGGTCTTCATCTCCGCGATCTCCCGGCGCATCTTCGCCATCTTCTCGCGGATCCGTCGCCGGTCCGTCTCGATCTTGGTCTCACCGGGACCACGGGTGGCGAGGCCGCCGCCCTTGCCGCCGCCCATCTGCCGGGACAGCGACTGACCCCAGCCGCGCAGTCGCGGCAGCATGTACTGCATCTGCGCGAGCGCGACCTGGGCCTTGCCCTCTCGGGACTTGGCGTGCTGGGCGAAGATGTCGAGGATCAGGGCCGTACGGTCGATGACCTTGACCTTGACGACGTCTTCGAGGTGGATGAGCTGCCCCGGGCTCAGCTCACCGTCGCAGATGACAGTGTCGGCGCCCGATTCGAGGACGATGTCCCGCAGCTCGCCGGCCTTGCCGGAACCGATGTAGGTGGCCGCGTCCGGCTTGTCGCGGCGCTGGATCACTCCGTCGAGCACGAGCGCGCCCGCCGTCTCCGCGAGGGCGGCCAGCTCGGCCAGGGAGTTCTCCGCGTCCTGCGAGGTTCCCGTGGTCCAGACGCCGACGAGCACGACTCGCTCCAGGCGGAGCTGGCGGTACTCGACCTCGGTGACGTCCTCGAGTTCGGTGGAGAGGCCCGCGACGCGGCGTAGTGCCGCGCGCTCGGAGCGGTCGAACTGGTCGCCGTCCCGCTCGCCGTCGATCTCGAAGCTCCAGGCGACGTCCTCTTCCATCAGGGCATCGGCCCGAAGACCCTCGGGATTGTTCTGCGCGAAGGCGCGCTGTGCGGCCTGGGAAGGGGATGAAGAGGAGGTCATTGGATCCTTACGTCGATGGGGGTACCGAAGGGGTGACGGATCTCGGTCCGTCCATGGCGACAACGCCCGGGCATGCCCGGAGATTCCCGGACACGGTCTCGGCCGACCCCGGACCAGCCCCCAGGGGCCGGTCCACGGCTGACCGGGTGTGGGCCGCGTCGCCGACTCGACGATGGTCGCACGGCACGCCTCGTCTCGTCACGCGGGTTATTCTCCCGTCTTCCGCTTGGCCGAGGCCCCGGCGGGGGCCGCCTCCCAGTCCGGGTGCCCCGGCATGGGAGGGGTCCGCTCGCCGTGGAGCCAGCCCTGGAAGAAGGCGTCGAGGTCGCGTCCGGCGATCCGGTTCGCGAGCCGCTGGAAGTCGGCGGTGGAGGCGACGCCGTCGCGGTGGACGGTGACCCACTCGCGCTGGAGCCGTTCGAAGGCGGGGCGGCCGATCTCCTCGCGCAGGGCGTACAGGACGAGCGCGGCCCCGTCGTAGACGTTCGGCCGGAAGATGTCGATCTTGTCGCCGGCCTCGGGCGCCTTGGGGGCCGCCGGCGGGCCACCGGCGGCCCGCCAGCGGTCGGAGGCGCTGTAGGCGGCCTTCATCCGGGTCTCCATGGGGCGGCCGGCCGTCTCCTCGGCGTAGAGGGCCTCGTACCAGGTGGCGTGCCCCTCGTTGAGCCACAGGTCGGACCAGGTGCGGGGGCTGACGCTGTTGCCGAACCACTGGTGGGCCAGCTCGTGCACCATGATCGACTCGACGTACCACTTCGGGTACTCGGGGCGGACGAACAGCTCCCTCTCGAACAGGGAGAGGGTCTGCGTCTCCAGTTCGAACCCGGTCTGCGCCTCGGCGATGAGCACCCCATACGTCTCGAAGGGGTAGCGGCCGACCTTGCGCTCCATCCACGCGATCTGGGCCGGGGTCTTCCGCAGCCACGGTTCGAGCCGCTCGCGGTCCTTGGCGGGGACCACGTCGCGGACGGGCAGACCGCCCGGTCCGGAGCGGCGCACGACGGCGGAGCGGCCGATGGACACCTGGGCCAGCTCGGTGGCCATGGGGTGTTCGGTGCGGTACGTCCAGGTGGTGGTGCGGGGGCCGCGGCGCGTCCCGGCGTCCAGACCGTTGGAGACGGCCGTGTAGCCGTCGGGCACGGTGACGCGGACGGTGAACATGGCCTTGTCGGAGGGATGGTCGTTGCAGGGGAACACCACGTGGGCGGCGTCGGCCTGATTGGCCATGGCGAGCCCGTCGACGGTCCGCACCCAGCCACCCTCCTCGTCCCCGGTGTACACGGGGTCACTGGTGTGCCGCACGGTGATGCGTGTCCGGCTGCCCGCGGGGAGCGGCTGCCGGGGGGTGATCACCAGGTCCTCGCCCGCGGTGGTGAAGGTGGCGGGCGCCCCGTCGACCTCGACGGAACTGACCTTGCCGTGTGTGAAGTCGAGGTTGACCCGCTCCAGGGGGGAGGTCGTGCGGGCGTCGATCGCGGTGACGGCCGTCAGGGGCTTGAGGTTGTCGCCCGGGTATGTGAAGGCGAGGTCGTACGACTGCACGTCGTAGCCGGGGTTGCCGAGGTGCGGGAAGAGGCGGTCGCCGACGCCGAGCGGGACGGCGGGCGAGGGGGCGCTCGCGGCGATCAGGCAGACGGAGACGGCGGAGGTGAGCAGCGCCTTGGTACGGCGGGCCCTGAGGCGTGGGGTGAGCGGCATGGGCCACCGCTACCAGCGCGCTCCCTGTCCGCGTCGCCGACTCGCAGCCGTCCCACCCGAACGAGCGGCCCGGCGATCCGACGCGTAGCCGTACCACCCGAACGAGCGGCCAAAACGGCGGTCCGCCGAGCCGCCCGGCCCGCAGGTGGCTACTGGGCGGCCGCCTGGTGCTGGGGCCGGGCCACGTCGTAGACGCCCGCCACGTCGCGCATGGCGCGCATCAGGTTCGGGAGGAGGGCGGCGTCCGGGAGCTGCACCGTGTACGTGTGCCGGACGCGCTGCTGGGTCGGGGGTTCGACGGTGGCGGAGACGATGGCGACGCCCTCCAGCGCGATGGCCTCGGTGAGGTCGGCGAGGAGGTGGGGCCGCTGGAACGACTCGGCGACGAGGGTGACCCGGAACTCGGTGGTGTCCCCCCAGTGCACGGCGATCTCCGCGCGCCCCAGGCCCTTCATGCGTGTCACGGCGGCGCACTCGACCCGGTGCACGGTCACCACTCCCCCGCGGACGGCGAAGCCGGTGACCTCGTCGGGCGGTACGGGGGTGCAGCAGCCGGCGAGGCGGACGTTCGCGTCGGGCTGGTCGGCGACGACCACGGCGTTCGCGGTGTCCGAGGGCGTGGTGGGCTCGTCGTGGGCGGGGCGGGGGGCGGGCGCCCCGTCCTTGCGTTCGGCGTCGAGGGCGTGCGGCTCGTCGGCGGCGGACGAGGGGTGGGTGGCGAGCCAGCGCTGGATGGCGATGCGGGCGGCGGGGGTGTGGGCGTGCTCCAGCCACTCCCTGGAGGGCTCGGAGGCGGGGTCCTGGCCCATGAGGAGCTGGACGGTGTCGCCGTCCCTCAGCACCGTGCTCAGCGTCGCCAGACGACCGTTGACGCGGGCGCCGATGCAGGCGTGCGCGTCCTCGCCGTACTGGGCGTAGGCGGCGTCCACGCAACTGGCGCCCTCCGGGAGGCCCAGGGTGCCGCCGTCGGGCCGGAAGACGGTGATCTCGCGGTCCTGGGCGAGGTCCTCGCGCAGAGTGGACCAGAACATGTCGGCGTCGGGAGCGGCCTGCTGCCAGTCGAGGAGGCGGGAGAGCCAGCCGGGACGGGTGGGGTCGACGCGCTCGCCGTCGCCGTCGGCCCGGTCACCGTCGGTCTGGTCCTCGGCGGGTGCGGCGTAGGGGTTGCCGAGCGCGACGACTCCGGCCTCGGCGACCTTGTGCATCTGGTGGGTGCGGATGAGGACTTCGGCGACCTGCCCGTCGCCGCGGGCGACGGCCGTGTGCAGCGACTGGTAGAGGTTGAACTTCGGTACGGCGATGAAGTCCTTGAACTCCGAGACCACCGGGGTGAGACAGGTGTGCAGTTCACCGAGGACGGCGTAGCAGTCGGCGTCCTCGTTGACGAGGACGAGGAGCCGTCCGAAGTCGGTGCCGCGCAGCTGGCCGCGTTTTCGCGAGACCCGGTGCAGGGAGACGAAGTGACGGGGCCGGATGAGGACTTCGGCCTGGATGCCGGCCTCGCGCAGGACCCCGCGCACCTCTTCGGCGATCTCGGCGAGCGGGTCGCTCTCCCGGGCGGCGTTGTCCGCGATCAGTTCGCGGGTGTGGGCGTACTCCTCGGGGTGGAGGATCGCGAAGACGAGGTCCTCCAGTTCGGTCTTGAGGGCCTGGACGCCGAGGCGTTCGGCGAGCGGGATCAGCACGTCACGGGTGACCTTGGCGATGCGTTCCTGCTTCTCGGGGCGCATCACGCCGAGGGTGCGCATGTTGTGCAGCCGGTCGGCGAGTTTGATCGACATCACACGGACGTCGTTGCCGGTGGCGACGAGCATCTTGCGGAAGGTCTCGGACTCGGCGGCGGCGCCGTAGTCGACCTTCTCCAACTTGGTGACGCCGTCGACGAGGTAGCGCACCTCCTCGCCGAACTGCTCGCGCACCTGATCGAGCGTCACGTCCGTGTCCTCGACGGTGTCGTGGAGCAGGGAGGCCGTCAGGGTCGTGGTCTCCGCGCCGAGTTCGGCGAGGATCAGTGTCACGGCGAGCGGGTGGGTGATGTACGGCTCGCCGCTCTTGCGCATCTGGCCGCGGTGCGAGGACTCGGCGAGGACGTACGCCCGGCGCAGCGGTTCGAGATCGGCGTCGGGGTGGTGGGCGCGGTGGGCCTCGGCGACATGGCTGATGGCGTCGGGCAACCGGTCACGGGCGGCCGGCCCCAGCAGTGCGGCACGGCCCAGACGGCGCAGGTCGATACGAGGCCGGCCCTTCCTGCGGTGCGCTGCGGGCGGCGCAGGGGCGGGCGATACGGCGGGGTTCGTGGCCTCCGCGCTCATGGGCACCTCCGGCTGCGTGGACCGGCGGACGGGTGCCCCATGGCGTGCGGCGGCTCAGGGATCCTGTCGTTCCCCCGTCCGTGCCGGTGCTTGATGCTACCGAGCCCATCACGCCCACCTGACCGCCTCTCGGCGAGCGTGAAACGGATCACCCATTAGAGCGAAGGTTCCGGTGTTTGCGGTTTCGAGCCACGCGACCCCGGCCCTGCCTGGGATTCGCGCCCCTGAGCAGGGGGTCGGCTCGCACACCTGCGGCATCCGGGACCCGCATACCACTGTGTCGAGCCTCACATGACTCAACGCACGGCGTTTTCGAGCCAGTTGGCGTCGAGTTCGCCTTCGGCGACGATCACGGCGGGGCCGGTCATCTCGATCTCGCCGTCGGGCCGTTCGGTGATGACGAGGGTTCCGCCGGGCACGTCGACCGTGTACGTGACCGGGGTGCCCGTCGCGGCCGGGTCGGTGCCGTCCCGGCGGGCGGTGGCCACGGCGACGGCGCACGCGCCCGTGCCGCACGACCGGGTCTCGCCGGAGCCGCGCTCGTGGACGCGCATCGCCACATGGCGCGGGCCCCGGTCGACGACGAACTCGACGTTGACCCCGTCCGGGTAGGCGGCGGCCGGGCTGAACGGGGGCGGGGCGTACAGGTCGCCGGCGTCGGAGAGGTCGTCGACGAAGGCCACGGCGTGCGGGTTGCCCATGTTCACGTTGCGCGCGGGCCAGCTGCGGTCGCCGACGCTCACCGTGACGTCCCCCTCGGGGAGGCGTGCCGTGCCCATGCCGACGGTGACGTCGCCGTCCTTGGCGATGTGGACGCGCTTGACGCCCCCGCGCGTGGCGACGGCGAGGTCGCCCTCGGTGACGTGGCCGGCGTGCTGGAGGTAGCGGGCGAAGACCCGGACGCCGTTCCCGCACATCTCGGCGATCGATCCGTCGCCGTTGCGGTAGTCCATGAACCACTCGGCCTCGGCGGCCATGCCCGTGGCCTCCGGGTGCGCGGCCGACCGTACGACGTGCAGCACGCCGTCGCCCCCGATCCCCGCGCGGCGGTCGCAGAGCGCGGCGACGGCGGCGGGAGTGAGGTCGATGAGGTTCTCGGGGTCGGGGACGATCACGAAGTCGTTCTCGGTCCCGTGCCCCTTGAGGAAGGCGATCCGCGTGCTCATTCCTCGATCGTACGGGGTGGAGGGGCCGTGCCCTCCGGGCACCGGCTCACGGGGCACCCGTACGCCGACGCGCCCTAGCGCAGCCGGGCCACGCGCCAGACGGCCAGGACGACCACGGCGGCCAGCACCAGGGCGTACCCGAGGACGACCCGCCAGTCCGGGCGGCGTCCGGAGCCCCGCGCGGGCAGACCGGGCCACGTGTAACCCACACGGCGTGCGGCCATCATGCCCCAGCCGCCGGCGGTGGAGCAGATCAGCAGACCGAGCATGGCGACCACGGCACCGCCGTCGCCGAACTCGAAGGCGAGCGGGAAGGCGAACATCAGGGAGCCGACCGCGCCGAGGCCCACGATGGGGGCGAGCTGCCACAGACGGAGCCTGCGCTGGGGGCGCAGCTCGACCTCGACCTCCGGTGCGGACATCTCGTCCGGTTCCGGTCCGTCGTCGGTCACGCCGTCCGGAGTCTGGTCGTCCGGCCCGTCGGGGCTCAGCGGACCGCTGTCGAGGTCCAGTGCGTACCCCTCGGTAACCAGCTGGTCCGCGTCGTCCGCGGTACCGTGCTCCGCGCCTTGTGCGGTGTCGCGAGGGCCGGCCTCCATCGCCACGCGCCCTCCCAACTCGGACTCCACTTGGTCGATCGAAGCTCGATGATGGCACGCTCCCGGAGGCCGGGATGACCGCCGGGGCGACCCGATGCCATGACGTGATCAGGCTGTGACCGGTCGTTCGATCAACGCCAGTGCGAGCTGGGGGAGTTCCGTCCGGTCCGCGACACCCCCCTTGAGCCAATGCACCCGCGGGTCGCGCCTGAACCATGAATCCTGACGGCGCGCGAAGCGCTTGGTGGCACGGACCGTCTCGGCACGCGCCTCGTCCATGGTGCACTGTCCGGCGAGGGCCGCGAGGACCTGCTGGTAGCCGAGCGCCCGCGACGCCGTACGCCCCTCGCGCAACCCCTGCGCCTCCAGTGCGCGCACTTCGTCGACCAGTCCGGCGTCCCACATGCGGTCGACGCGGGCCGCGATGCGCTCGTCGAGTTCGGGGCGGGCCACGTCGACACCGATCTGCACGGTGTCGTAGACCGAGTCGTGGCCCGGCAGGTTGGCGGTGAAGGGCTTTCCGGTGATCTCGATCACCTCGAGGGCCCGGACGATACGGCGGCCGTTGCTGGGCAGGATGGCGTGGGCGGCCTCGGGGTCCGCGGCGGCGAGCCGCGCGTGCAGGGCGCCGGAGCCCCGCAGGGTCAGCTCCTCCTCCAGGCGGGCCCTGACCTCGGGATCCGTGCCGGGGAACTCCAGGTTGTCGACGGCGCCCCGGACGTACAGGCCGGAGCCGCCCACCAGGATGGGCCAGCGTCCCTCGGCGAGGAGCGCGTCGATACGGGCCCTGGCGAGCCGCTGGTACTCGGCGACGCTGGCGGTGACCGTGACGTCCCAGATGTCGAGGAGATGGTGCGGGACTCCGTCGCGCTCCTCGGGGGTCAGCTTCGCGGTGCCGATGTCCATCCCCCGGTAGAGCTGCATGGAATCGGCGTTGACGACCTCGCCGCCGAGGCGTTGGGCCAGAAAGACACCCAGATCGGACTTGCCCGCCGCGGTCGGGCCGACGACGGCGATGACCCGCGGGGCGGGAACTGCGCTACTCACTGCCCCAGTCTCGCAAACCTCGGGGCCTCATCTCGAACGAGCTACGTGACGCGAGGCGGGCGGGGTCGTTGCGTGTTGCGTGTTCTGAGCGCCGGTTTCGAGTACCGGCGACCCGGTTGACGCAATCGGACGCTCCGGGAAGGCGCGGGATTCGACCCGCATGAGTAGCATTGAGGTTGATATGGGCGTTTTTTCGCTGTTCCGTCGCAAGGCGAAGGGCTCGGAGGAGGCCGTCGAGGCGACCCCCGCGGTGACCACCGGGACCGGGACGGAAGAGTCGGACGAGGCGAAGGGATCTGCTGAGGCCGCCCAGCCGGAAGCCGACACCGAGGACGAGGCGAAGGACGCCGTGGCGGAGGTGGTCGACGCGGCGGACGACGTCGAGATCCCCCAGCAGCAGACCGCCGAGAAGGCCGCCGACAACGAGGCCAGTGAGGGCGCCCGCAAGTGATGATCCGCGCGGGAAGGTGAACCATGGGTCTTCTGCACAACATGAAAACCAGACTCTCCCCGGCCAAGGAGAAGGTCTCGCACCTCGCGCAGAAGCACGAGGGCAAGATCCATCACGGTCTCGACAAGGCCGCGCACGCGGTCGACACGAAGACCAAGGGCAAGTACAGCCACAAGATCCAGTCGGGCACGGGCAAGGCGAAGCACGCCATGGACCGACTCGCGCACAAGGAAGAAGGCGGCGGCACCCAGCCCCCGCCTCCGGCCGGCGGGGCCACGCCACCACCGCCTCCGGCCGGCGGGGCCACGCCACCACCGCCTCCGACTTCCTGACCACCTTCACATCGACGGACGGCCGCGGAGCACCTCGCTCCCGGCCGTCCGCCGTGTCACGACCAGGTCGCCACCAGGCGGACGGCCGCGGAGCACCTCGCTCCCGGCCGTCCGCCGTGTCACGACCAGGTCGCCACCAGGTAGCCCACTCCGTAGGGCGCGTCGTCGTACAGCAGGCTGCCGCTCAGGTCCGCCTCCTCGGCGGCGCCGGCGAGCACCTGCCAGGGGGCGCGGCCGGAGACCAGCAGCTCCCCGGCGAGCCCGGCGTCCAGTGTCTCGAGGGCGGCGATGTCGACCGTGGCGAGGGCGCGGGCGACCGCCGCGTCGAAGCCGGCGGCACGCTCGTCCAGGTACCCCGGCGCCTTGAGGGTGCGGCACGCGCTGGCGTCGCCCATCACCAGCAGGGCCACGCGCTCGGCCGCCCCGGCGATGTCCCGTCCGAGAGAGATGCACCGCTCGGCGGCGAGGGGTTCCGCCACGGCGACGCCTTCGACGGGGACGGACCGCTCGGCGCGGTCGAGCAGCCAGGCGGCCACCGCGAGGGACGCCGGCAGCTCACCCTGCGACGCCTCCTCGGCCGTTTCCTGTCCGAGCCGGACGTCGAGATCCACGCCGAACCCGCGGAACGAACCACGCGCGCCCTGCGGGTACCGGCCGTCCCGCTCGGCGGGCCCGACGACCACCAGGCGTCCGGGCCGGGCCGCCGCGAGCACCCCGAGCGCGTCCGCGCAGGCCTCCCGCGCACGGTCCAGCTCGGGCGCGGCCCCCGCGGCCACCTCGGGCACGAGCAGCGGAGGACAGGGACAGACAGCGGCGGCGACAAGCATGATCCGCAGGGTAACCGTCACCACCCCCGGATGCGCGGGCCGCCGCCAGGGGGCGCGGGGAACGGCGCGAGGCGCCCTCCCCGACCGTCAGCCCGGGAACCACGATCAGGGCCGAAGCCGAGCCGGTACGGGCACCGTCCGTGAACCGCACGGACAGCGGGTGTCAGTGCCCCCCACACCCACCGGTCGTCGCCACCGGCAGCGGCTCCGGGACGCCGATCTTCGGCAGGCCGAGCAGCACCCCCGCCGGCTTGGCCTCGGGGGCGGCGTTCCGCTTCTCCCAGGCGTCGCCGGCGCGCGTCCGGCGCACATCGAGGACGGCACCCTCGGCGAGGAGGTGGTGCGGGGCGGCGTACGTGATCTCGACGGTCACGACGTCACCGGGGCGCACCTCCTGGTCCGGCTTGGTGAAGTGGACGAGGCGGTTGTCGGGGGCGCGGCCGGACAGCCGGCGGGTGGCGCCGTCCTTGCGGCCCTCGCCCTCGGCGACCATCAGCTCCAGGGTGCGACCGACCTGCTTCTTGTTCTCCTCCCAGGAGATCTCCTCCTGGAGGGCGACGAGACGCTCGTAGCGCTTCTGCACGACCTCCTTGGGGATCTGGTCCTCCATGGTCGCCGCGGGGGTGCCGGGGCGCTTGGAGTACTGGAAGGTGAACGCCTGTGCGAAGCGGGCCTCGCGCACCACGTGCAGCGTCTGCTCGAAGTCCTCCTCGGTCTCGCCGGGGAAGCCCACGATGATGTCGGTGGTGATGGCCGCGTGCGGGATGGCGGCGCGGACCTTCTCGATGATCCCCAGGTAGCGCTCCTGGCGGTACGAGCGGCGCATCGCCTTGAGGACGGTGTCCGATCCGGACTGGAGCGGCATGTGCAGCTGCGGCATCACGTTCGGCGTCTCGGCCATGGCGGCGATGACGTCGTCGGTGAAGTCACGGGGGTGCGGCGAGGTGAACCGGACGCGCTCCAGTCCCTCGATCGTCCCGCAGGCCCGCAGCAGCTTGCTGAACGCCTCACGGTCGCCGATGTCGGAGCCGTACGCGTTGACGTTCTGGCCGAGGAGGGTGATCTCGGAGACGCCCTCGCCGACCAGCGCCTCGATCTCGGCGAGGATGTCGCCGGTGCGGCGGTCCTTCTCCTTGCCGCGCAGCGCCGGGACGATGCAGAAGGTGCAGGTGTTGTTGCAGCCGACGGAGATCGAGACCCACGCGGCGTAGGCGCTCTCGCGGCGGGTGGGCAGGGTGGAGGGGAACGCCTCCAGGGACTCGGCGATCTCGACCTGCGCCTCGTCCTGGATCCGGGCGCGCTCCAGCAGGACCGGCAGCTTGCCGATGTTGTGCGTGCCGAAGACGACGTCCACCCAGGGCGCCTTCTTGACGATGGTGTCGCGGTCCTTCTGCGCGAGACAGCCGCCGACGGCGATCTGCATGCCGGGCCGGGACGCCTTCATGGGGGCGAGGCGGCCGAGGTTGCCGTAGAGGCGGTTGTCGGCGTTCTCGCGTACGGCGCAGGTGTTGAAGACGACGACGTCGGCGTTGCCCTCGCCGGCGTCCTCGGGCGCGCGCACGTAGCCGGCCTCCTCCAGGAGACCGGACAGGCGCTCGGAGTCGTGGACGTTCATCTGGCACCCGTAGGTGCGTACTTCGTATGTCTTGACGCCCACTGCCTGGCTCCGGTCGCTGCTGGTCATGTCACCAGGGTAGGCGCTCCGCGGAGTACGCCCGGCCCCTCACCCCGTGCACGCCCGTCTCAGCCGGTCCAGCCCTGCTCACGCAGGACGGCGGCGATGTCGGGCGCCCGGTAGTGGTCGCCCTTGAGGACCTTGCCGTCCGCGCGGCGGGAGACGCGGCCGTCGGGGCCCAGCTTGGTCATGTTGGAGCGGTGGATCTCGGCGATCACCGCGTCGAGGTCGATGCCGTGGACGAGGGCGGTGCCGTACGCCACGTACACGACGTCGGCGAGTTCGTGCGCCAGCCGGTCGAGCGGGCCGCCGACCGCCACCTCGGCGACCTCGGCCGCCTCCTCCGCCAGCAGTTCGCCGCGGTGGGCGGCCAGCTCGGGTGAGACCTCGGCCGGTTCGGTACGGGCGTCGAGTCCGAAGGCGCGATGGAACTCACGGACGAGACGGGCGGGAGAGGAACTCATCCACCGACCCTATCGACCACCGGCCGGCGCCTCCGCACGTCCGGTACCTGGGCCGCCATCGGCGGTTGGTCATGCGCGTCCGGCTCGTACGGTCCTGATGCCCCAAAACCCTTGTGCGCATCACCATCTGATGCCACGTCAGTAGCCGGGGGCTGGTGTCGGCGGCGGTGACCCGGTTCCGTACGCTTCGTTGAGTCTTCAAGTGCCCCCCTGAACGATTGAGGACCGAACGTGAGCGTTCCCCCCACCTCCGCCTCCCACCGGGCCACCTCCCGCGTGGCCCGCCGCACCGTGCTCGGCGCCGCCGGCGCGGTCGCCGCCGGTGCCGTGATCACACCGACGGTGATGGCCACGACCGACGACTCCGAACCCGCCGCGGCCGGCTCCGGCGACGCGGGCGGCGGCACGACGACCGAGACCTTCCCCCGGACCCGCGCCGAGGCCGCCAGCGGTGAGGCGCCCGTGGAGGCCGCCTTCCCAATCGGCTACATCGGTGTCGCCTGGGGCGGCACCGACGAGACCACCGGCGGCGGCATCCGGCTCCGGGACGCCGACGGCGGCCAGGGCGCCTGGAAGCCGCTCGGCGACGGCGGCTGCTCCGTGGCCAACGGCGGCGGCGTACTGATCGCCGCCGACCAGGCCGCCGGCTACGAACTGAAGGCGCCCGACGGCGCCATCGGCCTGCGCTCGCTCGCGCTCGACACCCGGCACGGCCCGCGCCGGAAGGTACGGGTGCCGACCGACCCGACCCGGGTCCGCGGTGTCGAGTACCTCTCGCGCGCCGCGTGGGGCGCCGACGAGAAGCTGCGGTTCAAGGCGGACGGCACGGAGAACTCACCGACCGCGTTCTACCCGTTCCAGACCATCACCGTGCACCACACGGCCATGGCCAACGACGACCCGGACCCGGCCGCCACCGTCCGCGCGATCTACCAGCTGCACGCGGTCACCAACGACTGGGGCGACATCGGCTACCACTTCCTCATCGACGAGGAGGGGCGCATCTACGAGGGCCGCTACTCCGGTGATGACGGGATGCCCGCCCACGACAAGGACGGCAAGGTGGTGACCGCCTTCCACGTCGGCGGCTTCAACTCCGGGAACCTCGGCATCGCCCTGCTCGGCACCTTCACCGAGCAGGGCCCGAAGGAACCGGCCCGGGAGGCGCTCACCCGCCTGGTCCGCGTGCTGGTCCGGCTGCACGGCGTGGACCCGCAGGCCCGGGTGACGTACACGAACCCGGTCAACGGCGTGAAGAAGGAGGTCCCGGAGATCAGCGGGCACCGGGACTGGATGGCGACCGAGTGCCCGGGCGCGGTCATGTACCAGGAGCTGGACCGACTCCGCACGTCGGTGGCCGCCGCGCGCCGCTGACACACTCCTCGTCCGCGACAGGTGCCGGTCCCCCGCCCGGCGGGTCCGGCACCGGCGGCGCCGTAACGACGCCCGGCCCCGGTGCCACGGGGCTGGGCGGCCCGCGGGAGGCGGCCCTCGGGGGCGCGCTCGCATCACCCCGTGTCACGAGCTCGCACCGGATGGTCCCGATCCTGGCCGCCCGTCCGGTGACCTGGCAGGATCTCGCGCATGGTCCAGGTATTCCCCCGCATCGGCGGGCGTCGCGCGCTACTGGGCTCGGCGGCCTCGTTGGTGGTCCTCGGGCTGCTCGCGTGGTGGCTCTGGCCGCGCGAGACGCCCCCGAGCGGGACGATCACCCTCAGTACGGGAGCCCCGCAGGGCGTCTACCAGGAGTACGGCAAGCTGCTGCGGGACTCGGTCGGCGGGGACATGCCCGACCTGAGGATCGACCTGGAGGACAGCAACGGATCCCAGACGAACGTCACCCGCGTCGCCGCCGGAGAGAGCGACTTCGCCATCGCCGCCGCCGACGCCGTGCAGACCTATGTGGACCAGGGAAAGCCCGGTGCCGACAAGCTGCGCGGCCTCGCACGGCTGTACGACGACTATGTGCAGCTGATCGTTCCCGCCACCTCGCCCGTCCAGCGGGTCGCCGATCTGAAGGGCAAGCGGGTCGCCGTCGGGCCCCAGGGCTCGGGGGTGCGGCTGATAGCGGGGCGTGTGCTCTCCGCCGACGGGCTGAACATCGACAAGGACATCGACGCGCGCAGCGACACCATCCGCACGGGCCCCGACGCCCTGCGCGAGGGCAGGATCGATGCCTTCTTCTGGTCGGGCGGGCTGCCCACGAAGGGCATCACCGACCTGGCGGAGAAGTACCATTACGACTTCCGCTTCGTGCCGATCGAGAGCGACCTCGTGGCGAAGCTGCACGAACAGGGCTCCGTCTACAGCCACTACCGCGCTTCCGTGATGCCGGCCGACGCCTACCCGACCATCCTCAGGGGCTCCACCGTGCCCACGATCACCGTGGCGAACCTGCTGATCACCCGCGAGGACATGGACCCCCGGCTGACCCAGTGGCTGACCCGCATGGTCATCAAGAGCCGGGACAGGATCGGCAAGAAGGTCCACGCGGCCCAGCTGGTGGACCTGCGCACCGCGATCTACACCGATCCGCTGCCGCTGCACAAGGGCGCGCAACAGTACTACCAGTCCGTCAAGCCGTAGCCGCCGGTCGGCTGCGGGCCGGCAGTTCCGGGGGTCGGCAGCTCTGGGAGCCGATCAGTTCTGCGGGCCGGTCAGTTCTGCGAGCCGGTCAGTTCTGCGAGCCGGTCAGTTCTGCGGGCGGGTCCTCGGCACCGTCACCGTCACCCTGAGGCCGTGCGGCTTGTGGTGGGCGTACGCGATGGAGCCGCCGCCCGCGGCTATCAGGGCCCGGGAGATGGAGAGCCCGAGGCCCGAGCCCTTGATGTTCTGGTGCGCGGTGCTGCGCCAGAAGCGGTCGCCGACACGCTCCAGCTCCTCGTCGCTGAGGCCGGGGCCGCCGTCGGTGACGACGACCGTGCAGTCCGGTCCGTTCGGGGCGACCTCGACCTCGACGCGCTCCCCGGCGGGCGTGAACTTGAGCGCGTTGTCGATCACCGCGTCCAGGGCGCTGGACAGGGCGACCGGGTCGACCCAGGCCGTGGTGGCCGGGCAGGTGCCGACCAGGGTCACGCCCTTGTCCTCGGCGAGCGGCGACCAGGAGGCGACGCGCTCGGCGGTCAGCTCCCCCACGTCGGTGAGCCGGAGATCGGACTCGGCGTGCTCGGCGAGCGCGAGGTCGAGCAGATCGTCGAGGACCTGCGCGAGGCGCTTGCCCTCGGTGCGGACGGAGGCGATCTCCTCGTTGCCCTCGGGCAGTTCCAGGGCCAGCAGGTCGATGCGCAGCAGCAGCGCGGCGAGCGGGTTGCGCAGTTGGTGCGAGGCGTCGGCGACGAAGGCGCGCTGCTGCTCCAGGACGTCCTCGACGTTGTCGGCCATCTCGTTGAACGACCGTGCGAGGCGCCTGAGTTCGGGCGGTCCACTGGCGACGGCGACCCGTGACTTCAGCCGTCCGGAGGCGATGGCGTGGGTGGTGGTGTCGAGGACGCGCACGGGCTTGAGGACCCAGCCCGTCAACCGCAGGGCGGCGCCGAGGGCGAGGAGCATCGCGGCGATCTCGCCGGCGCCGATGATCAGCCAGCCGCGCAGGATCTTGGAGCGCATCTGGCCGGTGGGCGAGTCGGTGACGACGACGGCGACGACGTCACCGTCGTGGATGACCGGCGAGGCGACCACGAGACGGCCGCGCTGCCACGGCCACACCTGCTCCGGGTCGTGTGGCCGCCGCCCCAGCAGCGCCTCGTCGAACGCCTCCTTCCCCTCGCCGGCCGCGGGCACGCCCCAGCCGAGGGGGGCGTTGGCCATGGGGCGCCGGTTGCGGTCGCGGTAGAAGACGCCGGCCTTGATGCCGTACACACTGTGGTACTGCTCCAGCTCCCGCTGGAGGGTGTCCCGGCGGCCGTCGCCCGAGATGTCGTCCGTCCGGGACCGGGTCGGGGACTCGGTGACGAACTGCGCGAGGGCCGCGAAGCGCGCGGTGTCGTCGATGCGGTCGACGACGACCTCCTGTTGGCGCGCCGCCGCCAGGCTCACCGCCAACGGGATGCCGAGGGCCAGCAGCACGGCGGCCATCAGGACGATGAGCAGCGGAAGAAGACGAGTGCGCACGCGGGAACGCTACGGCGTCGGGGGCACCAGCCGGTAGCCGACCCCGCGCACGGTCTCGATCAGGGCGGGCATGCGCAGCTTCGACCGCAGCGAGGCGACGTGTACTTCGAGGGTGCGTCCGGTCCCCTCCCAGCTGGTCCGCCACACCTCGCTGATGATCTGTTCCCGGCGGAACACGACACCCGGGCGCTGGGCCAGCAACGCGAGGAGATCGAACTCCTTGCGGGTCAGCTGGACGACCGCGCCGTCCACGCTGACCTGCCGGGTGGGCAGCTCGATGAGCACGGGTCCGAGGCGCAGCCCGGTGTCGCCGGAGGTCGTGGACTCGTCGGGGACCCGGCGCCGGGCGACGGCGTGGATCCGCGCGAGCAGCTCGCCGGTGTCGTACGGCTTGACCACGTAGTCGTCGGCCCCGAGGTTGAGGCCGTGGATGCGGGAGCGCACGTCGGAGCGGGCGGTCACCATGATCACGGGGATGCTGGTGCGCTTGCGTATCTTGCCGCAGACCTCGTAGCCGTCCTGGTCGGGCAGGCCGAGGTCGAGCAGGACGACGCCGAAGCCGGCGCCTTCCGGGACGAGTGCCTGGAGGGCCTCCTCGCCGCTGCGGGCATGGGTGACGTCGAAGCCGTGCCTGGCCAGGACCGCGGACAGCGCGGCCGCGACATGGTTGTCGTCCTCGACGAGGAGCAGCCTCATTCCGGCCCCCTCCGGTTCGATCGGGCAAGCGTTTGTCGGGCGTACGTTCGGTCGTACATACGGTCTCGGCTGGCACACCTTACGCGCACCTCGGCCGGCGTCGAGTTCCGCCCACTCAGGGGCATGACGTGAGGGCAAGCGGGGACCCGGCCGCTGAGGCCCGCCCACCTGGGCAGTGACACCGATGACTGAGGACGCCGTCAAGGCCGTACAGGTTCCGCGAGGGTTCCGTTACCCAGCCGAAACGCCCCCGCGCGGGTCCGCTACGCGCAGTGTCCGACTGCTACCAGATCGTTATGCTCAATTTCCCCTCAGATGTAATGACGCTGGTCGTCGCCGGTCACTACTGTCCTCCGAAACCGAGGAGGACGGAGCCAGAAAGCGATGACCGAAGTTTCGGTGGTCAAGGACGCGGTGCCCGCGGCCGACGACCTGGTCGTCCTGAAGAGCGTCAACAAGCACTTCGGCGCGTTGCACGTACTCCAGGACATCGATCTGACGATCACCAGGGGCGAGGTCGTCGTGGTGATCGGACCCTCCGGGTCCGGTAAGTCCACCCTGTGCCGCACCATCAACCGGCTGGAGTCGATCGACTCCGGCGACATTCTGATCGACGGCAAGCCGCTGCCCGCCGAGGGCAAGGCGCTCGCGCGACTGCGGGCCGACGTCGGCATGGTGTTCCAGTCGTTCAATCTCTTCGCGCACAAGACCGTGCTCGAGAACGTGATGCTGGGACAGCTCAAGGTCCGCAAGACCGACAAGAAGCAGGCCGAGGAGAAGGCCCGGAGCCTGCTCGACCGGGTCGGTGTCGGCACGCAGGCGGACAAGTACCCCGCGCAGCTCTCCGGTGGTCAGCAGCAGCGTGTCGCGATCGCCCGGGCGCTGGCGATGGACCCGAAGGTCATGCTGTTCGACGAGCCGACCTCGGCCCTCGACCCCGAGATGATCAACGAGGTCCTGGAGGTCATGCAGCAGCTCGCCCGCGACGGCATGACCATGGTCGTGGTCACCCACGAGATGGGCTTCGCCCGTTCGGCCGCCAACCGGGTGGTGTTCATGGCCGACGGCCGCATCGTCGAAGAGGCTGTGCCGGACCAGTTCTTCAGCAACCCCCGCAGCGACCGGGCCAAGGACTTCCTTTCCAAGATCCTGCACCACTGACCGCCCGACGAGGCCGGTCCCGGCCACAGGCACCCGCACCCATGACGGTCCGCATCTTCACCAGTCAAAGGATGTTCACCATGAAGCTTCGCAAGGCAAGCGCCGCCGCCTCCGCCGCGATCGTCCTCGCCCTGACCGCCACGGCCTGCGGTGGCGGCGACAAGGACGACAACGGCAGCGGTGGGGACGGCAACGGCAAGGTCACCATCGGCATCAAGGTCGACCAGCCGGGCCTCGGTCAGGAGACCCCGGACGGTTACGCGGGCTTCGATGTCGATGTCGCCAAGTACGTGGCCAAGGAACTCGGCTACGACGAGGGTGACATCGAGTTCAAGGAAGCGCCGAGCGCGGAGCGCGAGAACCTGCTCCGCCGCGGTGACGTGGACTTCATCGTCGCCACGTACTCGATCACGCCCGAGCGCAAGGAGAAGGTCTCCTTCGCCGGCCCGTACTTCCTCGCCCACCAGGACCTCCTCATCCGGGCTGATGACAACATCACCAAGGGCGAGGACCTGAACGGCAAGAAGCTCTGCTCGGTCACCGGTTCCACCTCGGCGCAGAACGTCAAGAACAAGATCGCTCCGAAGGCGCAGCTGCAGGAGTACGGCGGCTACTCGGAGTGCCTGAGCGGCCTGGAGAGCGGCGCCGTCGACGCGCTCACCACGGACGACTCGATCCTCGCCGGCTACGCGGCCCAGGAGCAGTACAAGGGCAAGTTCAAGCTCGCCGGGCTCAGCCTGAGCGACGAGAACTACGGCATCGGCATCAAGAAGGGCGACACGGAACTCCAGGGCAAGATCAACGCCGCGCTGGAGAAGATGGTCAAGGACGGTGCCTGGGAGAAGTCCGTCAAGGAGCACTTCGGCCCGGCCAACTACAAGAACGAGCCCGCCCCGGCCATCACCGAGAAGAGCTGACGGTTCCCTGACGGGGGGCCACCGGCTCGGCGACGCGCCGCCCCACCTGGGGCGGCGCGTCCCGCCAACGACACACGCGGAAGCGCGGGAGATCGTGTTCGACTTTCTTTCTGACTATGACAGCCCGAGTCTGTTGGGTGCCTTCTGGGTGACGGTGCAGCTCACCGTGTTCTCGGCCATCGGCTCCCTTGTCTGGGGCACCATGCTGGCCGCGATGCGGGTCAGCCCCGTCCCTCTGATGCGGGGCTTCGGCACCGCCTACGTGAACGTGGTGCGGAACATCCCGCTCACCGTCATCATCCTCTTCACCTCTCTGGGTCTGGCCGACACGTTCGGTGTCTCCATGGGTGCGCCTGACGACGTCAAGACGAGGGTGTTCCGATTGGCCATCCTCGGCCTGATCGCGTACCACGCGGCCTTCGTCTGTGAAGCGTTGCGCTCCGGCATCAACACCGTGCCCGTCGGCCAGGCGGAGGCGGCTCGCGCCATCGGCCTGTCGTTCACCCAGGTCCTCACCCTGATCGTGCTCCCCCAGGCGTTCCGTTCGGTCGTCGCACCTCTGACCAACGTACTGATCGCACTGACCAAGAACACCACCGTCGCCGCGGTGATCGGCGTGGGCGAGGCGGCCTACCTGATGAAGGAAATGATCGAGAACGAAGCCGAGTTGCTCCTCATCTCCGCGATCTTCGCGGTCGGCTTCGTGATCCTCACCCTGCCGACCGGTCTGATCCTCGGATGGGTGGCCAAGCGAGTGGCGGTGAAGCGATGACTTCCGTTCTGTACGACGCCCCCGGTCCCAAGGCCAAGAAGCGCAACGTCGTCTACACCGTGGCGTTCGTGGCCGTCATGGCCCTGGTCGCCTGGTGGTTGATCTCCGTCATGGTCGACAAGGGCCAGTTCGATTGGGCCAAGTGGAAGCCGTTCACCACCTCCGAGGCCTGGGAAACCTATCTGCTTCCCGCGCTCGGCAACACGCTGAAGGCTGCGGGGCTGGCTCTCGTCATCGCACTTCCGCTCGGGGCGCTCTTCGGTATCGCACGGCTCTCCGACCACAAGTGGATCCGGGTCCCGGCCGGTGTGGTGGTGGAGTTCTTCCGCGCCATCCCCGTCCTGATCCTGATGCTCTTCGCGAACGAGCTCTACGCGTCGTTCACCGACGTCAGCAGCGACATCCGCCCGCTGTACGCGGTGGTCACCGGCCTGGTCCTCTACAACGCCTCGGTGCTCGCCGAGGTGGTGCGGGCAGGCATCCTGTCCCTCCCGAGGGGGCAGACCGAGGCGGCTCAGGCCATCGGCCTGCGCAAGGGCCAGACGATGACGAACATCCTGCTGCCGCAGGCCGTGACCGCGATGCTGCCGGCGATCGTCAGCCAGCTCGTCGTCATCGTGAAGGACACCGCCCTGGGTGGCGCCTTGATCGGCTACGCGGAGCTCCTCCGCTCCGTGCGGACGATGAGTGGGTTCTACGCGAACGTCATCCCCACCTTCATCGTCGTCGCCGTGTTGTACATCCTGCTGAACTTCCTGCTCACCAGTTTCGCCAGCTGGCTGGAGCGCAGGATCCGCGGCGGCAAGCGATCCACCGGTGCCGTGGTGGGCGCCGCCCAGCTCGACGAGTTGGAGACGGTGGGGCCGGAGCCGACCACCGACAAGCAGACGGGTCCGTAGCCGCGTTCGAGTGAGCGGTCCGCGCAGCCGAGAACGGAGCGGTCCTCGGTCCTTCCCCGCGGGGAAGGACCGAGGACCGCTCCGTGTCGTTTCAGCCGATGGGCTTGATGGACGTGCTCCCGGAGGCTCCGTCCGCGTTGAGCTGGTGAATGGTCAGAGTGACGTTCGCCTTCAGGTTGCCCATGGGCGACAGCACGACGGACTTGTTGCAGCCCTTCACGGTGGTCTCGACCGTGTCGACGTTCTTCCCCCACTTGACGGAGGCACGCGCCTTCCACCAGGCACACTTCTTGTACGTGATACGGATCGAATGCTTCCGCAGGTTCTTGAGGGAAGTGCTGCGGTACTGCTTGTCGACCCAGGTGTACGGGTAGACGATGATCTTGATCTTGCCCTGGCGCTTGCCCAGGTACTTCTCGGTGGGACCGTCGGCGGTCGCCGCCGGAACGGCCAGCGCGGAAGCAAGCACCGCCGTCCCCATCACCATGGCGCCACGGCGCACCGCTCCGCCCATGCCCTTGCTGTACATCTGTGGCTCCCTTCAGAAGCCTCTCGCCTGAACCGTCGTGTGGTCGTGGTGGATTGCGCGCCTCAGGCGGGGTAGTCGCCCCAGTTCCAGCGCCAGGTGTCCTTGAAGGGCGTCCTCTTGGCGTCGCTGTAGACGATGGTCGACGTGGCCCAGAACTGCTTGCACTTGTTCTTCGGCGGCATCCCCTTGATGACAGTCGAGTACGGCGCCTTCTTGCTCGCCACGTTGACCCGGTAGACGCGCTTCTTGGTGGTGGTGCAGTAGATGTCGCCGCTGAAGTTGGCGATCTTCCGGCCCTTCTTGCAGCCCTTCGCCGTCTTGAACCACACCTTGAGGTAGGTGCCGAACTGGTCCGAGTCGTACCACGCCTTCAGTTCCGGAGCTCCGCACTTGGCCTTGACCGCCGCGGCCGGCTCCGCGAGAGGTGCCGCCTCCGCGGCGGGCGCCGCCATGACGCCCATCGCCAGTGCGCAGGCAGCTGCGGCGACCGCACGCCCCGCTCTGCTGCTCGTCCTGTTCCCCGTCATGTCGTTCCCTTCTCATCCAGGACGGTGTGTACGGCCATCACTGTGGCCCGGACGAGTGCGAGGGAATCTCCCCGGCAAGGGGGAAGCCCGAAAGGTCACCCCTCGAAAGGGGATTGACAGGGAAGGGGACGGCCGAGGTGTGCGGGCGCCTGTCGCGGCGCGCACCCTCCCCAAAGGTCGATTGACGCGGTCTCGCGAGAGCCGGAGGATCGGGCCCGAAGCCGCGGCGAATGCCGACCGCTCGCCGACGGCTGCTCAGGTGCCACCACGCTCGTGACGACCACAACGGGGACCGGATGCTACGGGTGGGAATCATCAACGACAGATCACTCGCGCGCGCGGGTCTGCGCGGGATGCTTCAGGCCCTGCCCCCGGAGACGGCACACGGGCTCCGCAGCAGTGTCGTGTGCGAGGGAAGGGTCGACCAGGCGACGGCACTCGTGCGCGTCACCCGCCCCGATCTCCTGGTCAGTGGGGACACCTGCGGTCAGTCCTCACTCCTGCTGCTGAGGTCCCTCGCCCGGCTGGCACGACCCCCATTGGTCCTGGTCATCGGCGAACGTGTCTCGGAGACGGACGCCCGCACCCTCCTCTGCCACGGCGCCGCGGGCGTCCTGCTGCACCGCTCCGCGGCCAGAAATCTCGCATGGGCCCTCGCCGCCGTCGTGGAAGGCAGCCGCGCGCTCTCCCCTGAGCTCGCCGACGCGGTCATCAACGGACGTCCCCTCTCTCCGCACTGCCCAGGCACGGACACGGAACGCCTCGGCAGTCTCAGCCCGCGCGAACTTGAGGTCCTCGCCCTGATCGGCGACGGTCTTCCGAACCGTGCCATCGCCGAGACACTCCACATCAGCCCCGACACGGTGAAGGACCACGTGCGCGCCCTGTGCGGCAAACTCCACGCGACCAGCCGCATCCAGGCCGCCCGCATCGCCTGGCAGGCCGGGGTCGTCCCGTCCCCCGCCTGACCGGCGGCGCTCGCGTGATCAGCCCCGGTCCGCGTAGTGCCGCCCCTTCGACAGCCCCGCCATGGGTCCCTGCCTCCATACATCGTCATCGGGCTTGGGCCGCCACCGTCGCCGTCACTTGACGCAAGCACCGGCAATGGGTTGCATACGTTCTGTGATCGTGCACCCTGCTCCAACTTCTTGTTCACCTACGTCCTCCGGGACGCCGCTGCGGGCAGGGGGCGCCGCGCCGTGGACCCGGTGATCATTGTCGGGGCGGGGCCCGTGGGGCTTGCGCTCGCGCTGGCGTTGGCGCGTCAGGAAGTGCCGTCCGTGGTCCTCGACGAGGGGCCGGGCAAGGACGAGCAGCGGCTCGCTCGGACGGTCGTGCTGCAGGAGGACACGGCCGCTCTGCTGGAACGATTGTCCGGCGTCCCCTTCACGGAAGGGGGATGTCGCTGGACCGGATGGCGGTCCATGCGGCGCAAGCAGACGGTGCGTCAGGTCCGGTTCGGGGAGATCGACCCCGACGAGGCGGAAGGCTCCGCCCGGGACGCGGTGAGGGGCCCCCGCAACGCCGCCGAGGACACCGTCGAGGGCTCCGTCGGCCTCCCCCCGCTCCACATCCCGCAGCACGTCCTGACCACCGCGCTGCGCGACGCGATCGCCGGGGAACGGCTCGTCAAGGTCGCCGTGGAAAGCCGTGTGGACGCCATCGAGCAGGAGGCGTCCGGGGTCACGGCCCACACTCGCGGCCCCAGGAGCACGTGGTGGCGAGGCAGTTATCTGGTGGGGTGCGACGGGCCCCGTTCCACCGTGCGCAAGCTCCAGGACATCCGCTTCCCGGGCCGCACGGCCGTGGAGCGGCACGCCGTGGCGGCACTGCGCGTGGAACTCCCCTGGCCAGGGGAAGCGTTGCTGCACCGGATGCCGCCGTGGCGGACGTCAGGTCCCTCCGGCGGTGAGGTGACCGCCCGGCCGCTCGACGACGGAGCCTGGCGGCTGGACTGGCTGTTGCCGCCGGGCAAGGACCTCGTCACCCCCGAACTCCTCGTGACCCGCGTCCGGGAGACCCTCGCGGGCTGGTCGGGGGGCGCAACACCCCCGTACGACCTGTTGGACACCGGTGTGCACACCGTTCACCACCGGCTCGCCCGGCGGTGGCGGGTCGGCCGGGTCTTCCTCGCCGGGGACGCCGCCCATCTGCTCGGCGCGCTCGGTACCCAGGGCCTCGACGAAGGGCTGCGCGACGCCGACAACCTCGCCTGGAAACTGGCGCTGGCCTGGCACCACGGCCCGCACGAGGCACTCCTCAACAGCTACCAGGCGGAGCGCCGCGCGGTCGTCGCCGCCCGGCTGCGCGCAGCCGACCAGGCGTTGCCCCTGGTGCGCGGCGGCAAGGGGCTGCGTTCCTACGTCCCCGGTTCGGGCCGGGGCCACGACGCGCTGCTCGCCGACGGACACCTGGGGCGCGGCCCGCTGGGTGCGCCGGGGGCGTACACCGACTCGCCGCTCATGGCTCCGCACACCGCTTCCGAGGCGCCGATCGACACGCTTCCGGGTGCCCAGGTCGTCGACGTCCAGGTGACCGCCGAGGACGGCACGTTCGTACCGCTGCGCGACCGGCTCGGGCGGGGAGCGCTGCTGGTGGTGCTGATCGCGCCGGGTACCGGGGTGTGGGAGCGCAAGCACTGGGTGAGCGCGGGGATCATGCCGCGGCTCGCGGCGGCGGTGTCCGCCCTGCCGCACTCCGCCGAGCTACTGGTGGCCGAGAGCTACCCGGGCGCGGCCGCCCACACCGTGCTCCTCGTACGGCCCGACGGCCACCTCGTCACGGCCCTGAACGGCGTGCGCCCGGCCGATCTGTACGCGGCGGCGGAGGCGGCCCTGGGCGGGGCGAAGCAGCAGCCCGAGTCCACCGAGGCGACCGCGGCATCACACTGAGCCGTTGCGCCGCTTGCGCCATTGCCGGTGCCCTGGTGCGCCGGTGCGCCGGTGCAGGCTCGTGTCCGGCCGCTTCTCGCGACGACCGTCTCTGTGTGTCCACATAGTGACGGTCGGTTGACCGGTCCGGCCGGTCGTGGTGTACTCCGGACCGTGATCGACACCTCTACGCGCCTGTGGCGGAGGGTCCACATGGACCTCGTCCGCTACGCGGGCTGCGTGTGTCGGCCGTCCTGCTGATTCGCATCCCTCTTCCCCGCACGCGCCGCCGTTGTGCCGACGTGCGCTCCCGCGAACCATTCGCCAGGACGGTCCCCGTGTCTGTGTCTCCCGCTGTCTCTTCCTCCTCGCCCTCCGCCTCCGCGTCCTCCGCGACTTCCGCTTCCGTGGCCTCCACCCCCGTGGCCGCCCCTGCTTCGGGTTCTTCCGCTCCCACTCAGTCCGAGCTGCTCGACTTCGCGCGCCGGACGGCTGCCGACGCCGAGCTGGTCGCCTCGCTTCCGCTCGACCCCGAAGGGCGCACCTGGGTGCGGCTCGAAGGGCCCGGCGGCAGCGAGGCGTGGCTCATCGGGTGGCCGCCCGGCTCCGGAACCGGCTGGCACGACCACGCCGACTCGGTGGGCGCGTTCGTCACAGCCGCGGGGGAGCTGAAGGAGTACTCCCTCGCCGCGCGGCTGCCCACCGACGGCTGGAAGACCCTCGAACTCACCGACGGTGTCGACCGTGAACGCCGGTTGCCCAGCGGCCAGGGTCGTTCCTTCGGCCGCCACCATGTGCACGAGGTGCTGAACGAGTCCGCCGAGGAGCACTCCATCTCGGTGCACGCCTACTATCCGCCCCTGCCCCGCATCCGCCGCTACAGCCGCACGGGCCAGGTGCTGCGCCTCGAGCACGTCGAACGCCCGGAGGACTGGCAGTGAGCGCCCACTCCCAGAGGTACTGAGCGATCACTGACCGCCTTCGCTCAGTACCCCTCCTCCAGCCCCTCCGTGTCCTCGCCCTCCTCCTCCAGCGCCTGTCGGACCACCCGCAGGGCCATCCCCTCGGGGTAGCCCTTGCGGGCGAGCATGCCCGCCAGGCGGCGGAGGCGTTTGTCACGGTCGAGGCCTCGGGTGGAGCGCATCTTGCGGGCCACGAGCTCGCGCGCGGTGGCCTCCTCCTGGTCGGAGTCGAGCTGGGCGACGGCGTCGTCGATGAGGGCGGAGTCGACGCCTTTGGTACGCAGTTCCCGGGCGAGGGCCCGCCGGGCCAGGCCCCGGCCGTGGTGGCGGGACTCCACCCAGGCGTCCGCGAACGCGCTGTCGTTGATCAGCCCGACCTCCTCGAACCGTGACAGCACCTCGTCCGCCACGTCGTCGGGGATCTCCCGCTTGCGCAGGGCGTCGGCGAGTTGCTTGCGGGTCCGCGGGGTCCCGGTGAGCAGGCGCAGGCAGATCGCCCGTGCCCGCTCAGCCGGGTCCCCTGAGGACTCCCCTTTCTCGGCCCTCGACGAGAAAGACGAACCCCCGTCCTGTGGCCCCCCGTCGTCATACGGATCGCCGGCCGACTCCCCGAAGCCGCGTCGTCGCCCCCCGCGGCCTCGTCGACCACGTGTCTCACCGGCCGCGCCGCCCGGTGAGACACCGCCGCCACGGCTTCCGCCACCACGTCCACGGCCACCGCGCGGCGCGCCCCCACCGGAGGGCCCACCATCCTCCGGCGGGTCGGCGACATGTTCCCCGTCGGCGTCGCCGGCGTACGGTCCGAACTCCTCTGCGGCGGATCCCCCGGTACCCCCGCGCCCCCGGCTCTCAGGGGCACTGGGGTATGCGTACTCGCCCCAGTCCGTTCTGCGTGTCACGGACTAGCTCTTGGCCGCCGCGGCCTTGGTCTTGGCGGTCTTGGCAGCGGGGGCCGGCACCGTCTTCGCGTCGTCGGCGGGTGCGGCGGCGGCCGCGGCGTCCGCACTCGGTTCGGCGGTGGGTTCCTCGGGTCGTACGCCGACGCCCAGCTTCTCCTTGATCTTCTTCTCGATCTCGTTGGCAAGGTCGGGGTTGTCCTTGAGGAAGTTGCGGGCGTTCTCCTTGCCCTGGCCGAGCTGGTCGCCCTCGTACGTGTACCAGGCGCCGGCCTTGCGGACGAAGCCGTGCTCCACACCCATGTCGATCAGACCGCCCTCGCGGCTGATGCCCTGGCCGTAGAGGATGTCGAACTCGGCCTGCTTGAAGGGCGGCGCGACCTTGTTCTTGACGACCTTGCAGCGGGTGCGGTTGCCGACCGCCTCCGTGCCGTCCTTCAGGGTCTCGATGCGGCGGATGTCGATACGCACCGAGGCGTAGAACTTCAGCGCGCGGCCACCGGTCGTGGTCTCCGGCGAGCCGAACATCACGCCGATCTTCTCGCGGAGCTGGTTGATGAAGATGGCGGTGGTCTTGGACTGGTTGAGCGCGCTGGTGATCTTCCGGAGGGCCTGGCTCATCAGTCGGGCCTGCAGACCCACGTGGCTGTCGCCCATCTCGCCCTCGATCTCCGCGCGCGGGACGAGCGCGGCGACGGAGTCGATGACGATGAGGTCGAGGGCGCCGGAGCGGACGAGCATGTCCACGATCTCCAGGGCCTGCTCGCCGTTGTCCGGCTGCGACAGGATCAGGTTGTCGATGTCGACTCCGAGCTTCTTCGCGTACTCGGGGTCGAGGGCGTGCTCGGCGTCCACGAACGCGACCTGGCCGCCGGCCTTCTGGGCGTTCGCCACCGCGTGGAGGGTCAGGGTCGTCTTACCGGAGGACTCGGGGCCGTAGATCTCCACCACTCGGCCACGCGGCAGGCCGCCGACACCGAGGGCCACGTCCAGCGCGGTCGACCCGGTCGGGATGACCTCGATGGGCTCCTTCGACCGCTCGCCCATGCGCATGACCGCGCCCTTGCCGAATTGTCGTTCAATCTGTGCGAGCGCGGCGTCGAGCGCCTTCTCGCGGTCGGTTCCTGCCATGGGTTCCACCCGATTTGCTTGAGTCGATCGCTTCACGTGAAAGACGCTAACGCCTGCCACTGACAATGGGCCCCGACGCCCGCCCGGCCTGTGGATAACTCGGGTACTTCTCCACACAAACCCTGTCGAACTTCCCGTCGAGAGGCTCGCCGGAGCCCCCATAAGAATGGATGTTCGAATTTGGTGTCAAGCGCACCACGCGACCCCCGGGGACTTACGGAAGCGGCGATTCAGCTCGTCGACGATGGCGATGGCCGGGCACCGGAGCTGGTCGCCGCACCCGCGAAGGGGGGCGGAGTCATGCCGCCGGGCGTCAGTCCCGCGGAGTGCCGCCTTCTGATCCGGAGCTTCCCTCGGGACCCGTGTCACGGCCCGGCCCCTGCGAACCGTCCTCCGCCCGGGGACCGTCTCCCCCCTGGGGACCGTCCTCGCCCTCGGGACCGTCCTCGCCCTGAGGACCGTCCCCCTCCTGAGGCCCGGTCTCCTCCTGCGTGGCGTCGTCCGACGGTCGCTTCGTGCCCCACTTGTGCTCCAGCCGCTCACGCACGCGCGTGAGGACGTCGTTCCCGGAGCCGTCCTCGTCCCGCTCCGTGCGCGGACGGTTCCGGAGACGGGCGAGGAGGTTGCCGGAGCCGCGTCTGCGGTGGCCGTGGACGCGCGGGTCGTCCGTGACGGCGTACCGCTTCACGTACGCCCCGAGGAACGCCTGGAGGGTGGCGATGGCGGGGATCGCGATGAGCGCGCCGACGGCGCCGAGGAGCGCGGTGCCCGCGACGACCGATCCGAAGGCGACGGCCGGGTGGATGTCCACGGTCTTGGCGGTCAGCTTGGGCTGCAGCACGTAGTTCTCGAACTGCTGGTAGATGACCACGAAGACCAGGACCCACAGCGCGTACCAGGGGTTGACCGTGAAGGCGATCAGCATCGGCAGGGCGCCCGCGAGGTAGGTGCCGATGGTGGGAATGAACTGGGAGACCAGGCCGACCCAGACCGCGAGGGCGGGGGCGTACGGCACGTTCAGGTACTCCAGCAGGACGTAATGGGCTATGCCGGAGATCATGGCCATCAGGCCGCGGGAGTACAGGTAGCCGCCGGTCTTGTCGACGGCGATCTCCCACGCGCGCAGCACCTCGGCCTGCTTGGCGGGCGGCAGCACGGAGCACAGCGCGCGCCGCAGCCGGGGGCCGTCGGCCGCGAAGTAGAACGAGAACAGGCCGATCGTCAGCAGCTGGAAGAGGCCACCGAGGACCTGCGCGGAGACGTCCAGGACGCCGGTGGCGCTGTTCTGGACGTACCTCTTCAGCCAGTCCGAGCGGAGCAGTCCCTCCTGGATGTCGACGCGCCTCAGCTCGGTGTGGAAGGTGGTGTTGATCCAGCTGATGACCGAGTCGAGGTAGGCCGGGAAGTCCTCGACCATCTTGATGATCTGGCCGGCGAGCATCGAGCCGAGGAGGGTGACGAAGCCCGCGACCGCGATCAGTGTGAGCAGGAAGACGAGGAAGGTGGCGAAGCCCCTGCGCAGCCCCTTCGAGGCCATCCAGCTGACCGCGGGCTCGATCGCGAGGGCCAGGAAGAACGCGATGAGGATGTTGACCAGCAACCCGATGAGCTGGTGGAACGCCCAACTGCCCAGTTGGAAGACGGCGACCAGCGAGAGCGCGAGCACCATGGCACGCGGCAGCCAACGCGGCATGCCCGAACTCGGCCTGGTGCCGACCGGGGGCCCGGTGGGCGGCGCCGTACCGGAGGGGGATGCCTGGGGCTCGACCTGCGCGGTCTCGTCTGAGGGGGCCACGGACCAAGTCTCGCCCACACCACCGACAATCGGCCCCCGCCCCCTGCACCTTCGGGCCCTGAGGCGACGACCTCGCTACCGATATGGAAGCCTTTCAGCGGTTCTCGGCCGGAACGCCCATCGTCGTGCACACCACGCGCCACACGTCCTTGGCCTCCCAGCCGGCGTCCAGCGCCTCGTGCACCGTCCGTCCACCGAGTTCGGACATCACATGATCGCGCGCGAAGGTTTCGGCGTACCCCTCACCGAAGTGTTCCGCCATCCGCTGCCAGAAGACCGTCAACCGCATGACTCCAGTATCCCGCCCCAGGGGGTGGGCCGGGCGGGGACGGCCTGCCGATACCGCTTTCCGCCCTACGGTCTGACGCATGGCCGAAACCGGAGCATCCCCACGCCCCTCATCGCCCCCGGCGCACACCCCGCTCGCCCGCGCCGAGCAGTTCGTCTGGCTGACCGCGCGGGTACTGGAGCAGCGCCGCTTCGCGTACCACTTCCTGGACGGGAGCGCCGACGCGGTGGAGGCCGCGCTGGCCGCCTACCGCACCGCCGACGAAGGGTACGGGCACGCGCTCGAACCGGATCTGCGCGGGCCGGTGAGCCAGCCCCTGCACACCGGACACGCGTTGCGGGTGCTGGACTCGATCGGGCGGTGTGCCGGACAGCGGGTGGAACGCGTGTGCCGCTATCTGACGTCGGTGTCGAACCCGGACGGCGCCCTGCCCGCCGTGCATCCCGGTCAACGCGGATATCCGGCGGCCCCGTTCGTGCCGATCACCGACGACCCACCCAGTGAGCTGCTGGCCACCGGGCCCGTCGTGGGCTTGCTGCACCGCAACCAGGTGTGGCACGCGTGGCTGTTCCGGGCGACCGACTTCTGCTGGCACGCGGTCGAGACGCTGGAGAAGTCGCACCCGTACGAGGTCCAGGCCGCCGTGGCGTTCCTGGACTCCGTGCCCGACCGTCCGCGCGCGCAGGCGGCCGCCGACCGGCTCGGCCGGCTGGTGCGCGAACAGCGGCTGGCCGCGCTGGATCCCGGGCGGCTGGAGGAGCATCCCGTGGCGTCCGGTTACGCACCGGGTGAGCACCACTTCCCGTTCGACTTCGCGCGTACGCCGGAGTCGCTCGCACGCGCGTGGTTCACCGACGAGGAGATGTCCCGTTCACTCGACTTCCTGGAGAGCGAGCAGCGCGACGACGGCGGGTGGCCGATCCGCTGGCGCCAGTGGGCCCCGGGAAGCGCCCTGGAGAGCCGCCCGATCGTGACGATCGAGGCACTGCGCACGCTGCGCGCGTACGGGCGGTCGATCGGCTGAGGAAGGGGCGGCGGAGGAGATCGCAGCGACAGCGCCACACGCGCGCACGCGTAGGCGTACCGCTGTCTCAGCCCGTGATCGCCCGCACCCCCGCGGTCACGATCACCGCCGCTGCCACGACCAGCAGGAAGGGCGCGCGCAGGAGGAGCGCGACGGCGGCCGCGGCGACTCCCGCCGCCCTGGCGTCCAGCACGAGCGCACGCCCGTCGGCGAAGGTCTGCTGCGCCGTGAGGGCGGCGAGCAGCGCTACGGGGAGCAGAGCGGCCAGGCGTCGGACGAGGGGGCGTTCCAGGACGCCCTCAGGGACCAGCAGACCGATGAGCTTGACGGCGTAGCATCCGACGGCGGTCACGGCGATCGCGATCCAGACGTTCATCGGTCCTCCTCCTGCGGGCCGCACTGGTCGCGCCGTGGGTCGTGGGAGTCGTGCGAGTCGTTCACCGCGCGGTCGCCGGTCTCCCGCTCGCCGTTCTTGCGGCGCCCTTCCATCCAGAGGGCGAGGGGAGCGGCTGCCGCGGCCACGAGCACCGGCACCCCTGCGGGCAGGACGGGCAGCAGCCCCAGGCCGAGGAGGACCGCGATGCCGGCCACGGCCCGTTCCCTGGTGGTGTTGAGCATGGGCGCGAGGAGCGCCAGGAAGACGGCCGGCCCGGCCGCGTCGAGCCCCCACGCCTCGGTGTCGCCGATGGCCTCCGCGCCAAGCGCGCCGAGGAGCGTGGTGAGGTTCCACAGCAGATAGAGGCTCAGCCCGGTGACGGTGAAGCCGATCCGGGCGGCCCGGCGCGTGGGCTGGGCGAGCGCGACGACCGTGGTCTCGTCGATCACCCACTGCGCGGCGAACGGCCGCACCGCGCGCGGGAGGGCCAGCAGCTGTGACAGACGCAGCCCGTAGAACGCGTTGCGCACCCCCAGGAAGAAGGCCCCGGCCGCCGCCGTGAACGGATTGCCGCCGGCCGCGAGCGCGCCCACCAGGGCGAACTGGGAAGCACCGGTGAACACCAGGAGGCTCAACGCGCAGGTCTGCGGCAGGCTGAGCCCGCTGCCGGCCGAGGTCACCCCGAAGGCGAAGCCGGACAGTCCGACGGCGACCCCGACCGCCAGGGCGTCCCGGACGACGGCCCGATCAGGCTTGACGCCCCCTGTGTCGTGCGTGCCTGCGAAAGCTGTCTGTTCTGCCACACCTCGGACGGTAGGACTACCAGCACCTAAGAATCTTGTACGTTCTTGCGCCCGCGTCCGCCGCCCTGTGTCTCCCTGTCGTGCCCGGTGCTCCTGTCGTGCCCGGTGCTCCTGTCGTGCCCGGTGCCCCTGTCGCCCTCGTGTTCCCTGCTGCCTTCGTGTTCCCTACCGCCGTAGCGTGCCCGCAGGTCGTCGGGGTCGCCTCTGCGTTCCCGCTGGTACGCGCCCGGGGGTACGCCCACGATCCGGCTGAAGTGGCGGTTGAGGTGTGGCTGGTCCGTGAAGCCGACGGCGACGGCCGCCTCGGCGGGGGCCGTGCCCGCGTCGAGCAGGGCCCTGGCCCGGCGGACGCGGGCGTCGGTCAGCCAGGCGTGCGGAGGCATGCCGTAGGCGGTGCGGAAGGCCCGCAGGAGGGCGAAGGGGCTGGTGCCGAGGTCCGCGGCGAGTCGCTCCAGGGTGGGCGGGTCGGCCATCCGCTCCTGGAGCACCGCACGCGCGCGTGCCGCCGCCGAGGAACCAGCAGCGCGGGCGGTACGCCGGGGCAGCGGGCCTCCGTTGAGGCGCAGCAGCCGGGTCACGGCGACGCGGAGCAGGGTGTCGGCGGCGAGCGCGTTGCCCTCGTCGGCGGCCCGCAGCACCTGGTGGACCAGACCGACGGCGTAGGGATCGTGGAGCACGGGGCTGATGAAGCCGGGGGTGCCGCGGATCATCGTGGTCTCGGCGGCGATCTCGGCCACGACCTCCGGCGACGGGTAGACCGCGCCGTACCGCCAGCCCTCGGGTCCGCCCGCTCGGCCCGTGTGGGGGGTGTCGGGGTTGACCAGGGCCAGCGTGCCCGGGCCCGCGTACTGGTCGGCGTCGCCGTGATGGAAGACCTCGACACCGTCGGCGATGGCGGCGATCACGAAGTTCTCGTGGGTGTGCCGAACGAACCTCTTCTGGACGTATCTGGCCCGCAGCAGGTCGACACCGGGCAGTGCCTCGTACCGCCAGTGCCGTGCCCGCTCCGTCGAACCCGCCATGCCTACATAATGCGTCCTGCGACCACCGACCCCTGCCGACATGTGCAGGTCGGACGGGAGGGGATGGCTCGGCTCGCTCGCAAGGGAGACCGGGCTGTCGTCTGCGCAGGTCACGGCCATTGTCAGTGGGCGGGTGCAGGATGGGGGCATGGTCAGCTCCGCAGATCGAGCCCTCGACGGCTTCTCCCCCGCGACCCGCGGCTGGTTCACGGGGGCCTTCTCCGCGCCCACCGCGGCCCAGGCCGGGGCGTGGCGGGCCATCGGCGAGGGCTCGGACGTGCTGGTGGTGGCCCCGACCGGCTCCGGCAAGACCCTGGCCGCGTTCCTCGCCGCGTTGGACCAGCTGACATCGACCCCGCCCCCGGCGGACCCGAGGAAGCGCTGCCGGGTGCTGTACGTGTCACCGCTGAAGGCCCTCGCGGTGGACGTCGAGCGGAATCTGCGCAGTCCGCTGACCGGTATCCGCCAGGAGTCCGTCCGCCTGGGCCTGCCCGAGCCCGAGGTGAAGGTGGGCATCCGCTCGGGCGACACCCCGGCCGCCGAGCGCCGTGCCCTGGCCACACGTCCGCCCGACATCCTCATCACCACCCCCGAATCGCTGTTCCTCATGCTGACGTCGGCCACGCGCGACGCGCTGACGGGCGTGGAGACGGTGATCCTCGACGAGGTGCACGCGGTCGCGGGCACCAAGCGCGGCGCGCATCTCGCGCTGTCCCTGGAGCGGCTCGACGAGTTGTTGCCGAAGCCCGCGCGCCGTATCGGCCTGTCCGCCACCGTGCGCCCCGTCGACGAGGTGGCGCGCTATCTCTCCCCGCGCCGCCGGGTGGAGATCGTCCAGCCCGCGTCCGGCAAGGAGTTCGACCTCTCCGTGGTCGTCCCGGTGGAGGATCTGGGCGAGCTGGGCGGCTCCCCGGTCGCCGAGGGAAACGAGGGGGCGGAACGCCCGTCGATCTGGCCCCATGTCGAGGAGCGGATCGCCGACCTGGTGCAGGCACACCGCTCCACGATCGTGTTCGCCAACTCTCGCCGTCTCGCCGAGCGCTTGTGCAACCGGCTGAACGAGATCGCGTACGAGCGGGCCACCGGCGAGCCCTTGGACGAACACCACGCACCGGCAGAGCTGATGGGCGGATCGGGTGCGGCTCAGGGAGCTCCCCCGGTCCTCGCCCGCGCCCACCACGGCTCGGTCTCCAAGGAGCAGCGTGCCCTGGTCGAGGAGGACCTCAAGGCGGGCCGGCTGCCGGCCGTGGTCGCCACGTCCAGTCTGGAACTGGGCATCGACATGGGTGCCGTGGACCTCGTGGTCCAGGTGGAGTCGCCCCCGTCGGTCGCGTCCGGGCTGCAGCGTGTGGGACGCGCGGGACATCAGGTGGGAGCGGTCTCCACGGGCGTGGTCTTCCCGAAGTACCGCGGTGACCTGGTGCAGGCGGCCGTGGTCACGGAGCGGATGCGCACCGGTTCCATCGAGTCCCTGAGGATTCCGGGCAATCCCTTGGACGTGCTGGCGCAGCAGCTCGTCGCCATGACGTCGATGGACACCTGGCAGGTCGACGACCTCCTCGCCGTGGTCCGGCGGGCCGCGCCCTTCGCCTCGCTCCCCGAGTCGGCGTTCACGGCGGTCCTCGACATGCTCGCCGGCCGCTATCCGTCCGACGCCTTCGCGGAACTGCGCCCGCGCGTGGTGTGGGACCGGGTCACCGGCACCGTGACCGGCCGCCCCGGCGCCCAGCGCCTCGCGGTCACCTCCGGGGGCACCATCCCGGACCGCGGCCTCTTCGGGGTCTTCCTCGCCGGCTCCGACCCCAAGAAGGGCGGCGGCCGGGTAGGGGAGCTGGACGAGGAGATGGTGTACGAGTCGCGTGTCGGGGACGTCTTCACACTGGGCACCAGTTCGTGGCGTATCGAGGACATCACACGCGACCGGGTTCTGGTCTCCCCCGCACCGGGCGTTCCGGGCCGTCTGCCGTTCTGGAAGGGCGACCAGCTGGGCCGCCCGCTCGAACTGGGCCGCGCGGTGGGCGCGTTCCTGCGCGAGGTGGGCTCACTGTCCCAGGAGGACGCCCGACTGCGCATGCTGGCCGCCGGCCTCGACGCCTGGGCCGCGGACAACGTCCTTTCCTACCTCGCCGAGCAACGCGAGGCCTGCGGCCATGTCCCGGACGACCGCACGATCGTCGTCGAGCGCTTCCGGGACGAGCTGGGCGACTGGCGGGTCGTCGTCCACTCGCCCTTCGGCGCCCAGGTCCACGCCCCGTGGGCGCTCGCCCTCGGGGCCCGTCTGTCCGAGCGGTACGGCATGGACGCCCAGGTCATGCACGCCGACGACGGCATCGTGCTGCGGCTGCCGGACGCCGACCTCATGGGCCTGGACCTCCTCGACATGGAGCCCACGAAGGCCGGCACGGAGTACGACGCCGAGCAGGCGCCGGTCGGCGCGGCGGACGTCGCCTTCGACAAGGGCGAGGTCGACCAGATCGTCACCGACCAGGTGGGCGGCTCGGCCCTGTTCGCGTCCCGCTTCCGCGAGTGCGCCGCCCGCGCGCTCCTGCTGCCCCGCCGCAACCCCGGCAGGCGCACCCCGCTGTGGCAGCAGCGGCAGCGGGCAGCCCAACTACTCCAGGTGGCGAGCGAGTTCGGCTCGTTCCCGATCGTCCTGGAAGCGGTCCGCGAATGCCTCCAGGACGTGTTCGACGTGCCGGGCCTCGCCGAGCTGATGGGTGACATCGAGTCCCGCAAGGTCCGCCTGGTCGAGGTCACCACCCCGGAGCCGTCGCCGTTCGCCCGCTCGCTCCTCTTCGGCTACGTGGCCCAGTTCCTGTACGAGGGCGACTCACCGCTCGCCGAGCGCCGCGCCGCCGCCCTGTCGCTGGACTCGCGACTGCTGGCGGAGCTGCTGGGCCAGGCGGAGCTGCGCGAGCTGCTCGACGCCGAGGTGCTGACCGAGCTGGAGCAGGAGCTGCAGTGGCTCACGGAGGACCGGCGGGTCAAGGACGTGGAGGGCGTCGCGGACCTGCTTCGTCTGCTCGGGCCGCTGCAGGACGGCGAGTTGGCGCAGCGGGGGGCCGAGCCGCAGTGGGCGCGGGAGCTGGCCGGGGCCCGGCGCGCCATCCGGGTCCGGATCGCGGGCACCGACCACTGGGCCGCGATCGAGGACGCGGGCCGCTTGCGGGACGCGCTCGGCACGGCTCTGCCCGTCGGCGTGCCGGAGGCGTTCACCGAACCGGTCAAGGACCCGCTCGGCGACCTCCTCGCCCGGTACGCGCGCACCCATGGCCCGTTCACATCGGCCACGGCGGCCGCCCGCTTCGGCCTCGGTGTGGCCGTCACCGAGGGCGCCCTGCACCGGCTAGCCGCGAACGGCCGGGTCGTGCAGGGCGAGTTCCACCCGGCGGGCATCGGCCAGGAATGGTGCGACGCGGCCGTACTGCGCCGGCTGCGCCGCCGTTCTCTCGCCGCGCTGCGACACGAGCTGGAGCCGGTGCCACCCGCCGCGCTGGCCCAGTTCCTGCCCCAGTGGCAGCACGTCGGCCAGGGACACGGGCTGCGCGGCATCGACGGCCTGGTGCGGGCGATCGAACAGCTGCAGGGCGCCTCCGTGCCCGCGTCCGCGCTGGAGAAGCTGGTCCTGCCGTCCCGGGTCGCCCAGTACACTCCCGCGATGCTCGACGAGTTGACGGCCGCCGGAGAGGTCGTGTGGGCGGGCGCCGGTGCCCTCCCCGGCAAGGACGGCTGGGTGTCGCTGTACCTGGCGGACACGGCCCCGCTGCTCCTCCCGCCCCCGCACCCGCTGGAGCTGACCGCACTCCACCAGTCCGTCCTGGACGCCCTGTCCGGCGGCTACGGCCTGTTCTTCCGTCAGATCGCCGACCAGGTCCGCGCCACGACCCATCCCGACGCCACCGATCCCCAACTGGCCGATGCCATCTGGGACCTGGCCTGGTCGGGCCGCCTCACCAACGACACGCTCACCCCCATGCGCTCCCTGCTCGGGTCGGGCCGCACAGCGGGTTCCACGGCCCACCGGGCCAAGCGCGCCGTCCCGCGCGGCCGCTACGGCTCCCTGACCGCCGCGGCACGCACCCAGTCCCGTACGGGGCCGCCCACGGTCGCGGGCCGCTGGTCCCTGCTCCCCGCCCACGAACCCGACGCCACCGTCCGCGCCCACGCCCTCGCCCGCACCCTTCTCGACCGGCACGGCGTGGTCACCCGGGGTGCCGTCTCCGCCGAGGGCGTCGAGGGCGGCTTCTCGGCGGCGTACCGCGTCCTGTCCGTGTTCGAGGAGAGCGGCCAGGCCCGCCGCGGCTACGTGGTCGAGGGACTCGGCGCGGCCCAGTTCGCCATGGACGGCGCGGTGGACCGCCTGCGTGCGGTGGCCAACGCCCGCGAGAGAGGCGAGGCCGCCCCGGGTATGGGCCCGAACGGCCACGCCCGGGCCCCTGCCCCGGCACCCGGCTCCCCCACCAGCCCCGGCGACCTGGACCTCCCCGACTGGCTGACCGACGACGCCTTCCCCGCCACGGACGGGACCGCGACGCCCCCCGCCGGGACGGCCCCCTCCGGACCCACGTCACCCCTGAACTCGTCCTCCGGTTTCCCCTCGCCCGACGGCCATGACGGCTACGGCGGCACGAGCGGTCGCAGCGGTTACGGCGGCTACGACCTCCAGCGGCCTACGGGTGCCCAAGGCCGGAACGGCCTGAACGGCCTGAACGGCCTGAACGGCCCACCGAACCGCACTCGCACCGCTCCCTCCAACCGAGCGGTTGTCCTGGCCGCCGCCGACCCCGCGAACGCCTACGGGGCCGCCCTCTCCTGGCCCGACCCGCCCACCGAGGCCGGGCACAAGCCGGGCCGCAAGGCGGGCTCGCTGGTCGTCCTCGTCGACGGCGAGCTCACCCTCTACATGGAACGCGGCGGCAAGACCCTCCTGGCCTGGCCCGCCGACCCGGACGCCAGACCCCAGGACGACCCACGCCTCCGCCCGGCAGCCGAGGCCCTGGCCACCGCCGCCCGCGCCGGCTCCCTCGGCACGGTCACCGTGGAACGCGTGAACGGCACCTCCGCCCTCACCTCCCCCCACGGCCCCCTCCTGGAAGGAGCAGGCTTCATCGCCACCCCCCGCGGCCTGCGCATCCGCGCCTGAGCCGCCACGCCACGCCCCCACCCCCTCCCGCATGCCACCCTTGACCCATGCCCGAAGGTGACACCGTCTGGCAGACGGCGAAACGGCTGCACGCCGCCCTCGCCGGCAAGGTGCTGTACCGCTCCGACCTGCGCGTGCCGAAGTACGCGACGGCCGACCTCACCGGCCGTACCGTCCTCGACGTCACCCCCCGGGGCAAGCACCTGCTGACCCGCGTCGAGGGCGGTCTCACGCTGCACTCGCACCTGCGGATGGACGGCTCCTGGAAGGTGTACGGAACCGCCGAGCGCTGGACCGGCGGCCCGGCGCACCAGATCCGCGCCATCCTGGGCACCCTCGACCGCACGGCCGTCGGCTACCGCCTCCCCGTCCTGGAACTACTGCGCACCACCGACGAACAGCGAGCCGTCGGTCACCTCGGCCCCGACCTGCTCGGCCCCGACTGGGACCCCGACCTGGCCCTCGCCAATCTCCAGAGCGACCCCGCGCGCCCCCTCGGCGAGGCCCTCCTCGACCAGCGCAATCTCGCCGGCATCGGCAACGTCTACAAGAGCGAGCTCTGCTTCCTGCTCCGCGTCACCCCATGGCTCCCCGTCGGCGCACTCCCGCAGGACCGCGCCGCCCTGCTTCCGGCCCTCGCCAAGAAGCTCCTCGAAGCCAACCGTGACCGCCCGATCCGCAGCACCACCGGCCTCCGCCTCCACGACCTGTTCGTGTACGGCCGGGCCCCACGCCCCTGTCTGCGCTGCAACACCCCCATCCGGGCCGGTGACCAGGGCGACGGCTCCCGCGAACGCCCCACCTACTGGTGCCCCACCTGCCAACAGGGCCCGGCCCCGGCACCGGGCACACCCAGAGCGACCCGCCCGCGCCCCCAGCGCCGTACCCCGAGCTGACAACCAATTGACGACCCGTCAGAAACGCTCGTACGGTCACCGCATGCCCATCAAGGCGTACGACCTGTCCGGCCGCACCGCGTTCGTCACGGGAGCCGCCGGTGGCATCGGCCGCGCCTCGGCCGTTCTGCTCGCCGAGGCCGGGGCGACCGTGCACTGCGCGGACCTCGACGTGCAGGGCCTGCACGAGACGGCCGCGTTGATCCAGGAGGCGGGCGGCACCGCCCACATCCACCACATCGACGTCACCGACCGCGCCCAACTCACGCAGGCGGTGGCTGCCTGCGAGGGCGGCCTCCATGTGATGGCGGCGATCGCCGGGATCATGCACAGCAGCCCCGTGCTGGAGACTCGGGACGAGGACCTCGACCGGGTGTGGAGGGTCAACTTCAAGGGTGTGCTGTACGCATGCCAGGAAGCGGCCCGCCACATGATCGCCGGTGGGACGCGGGGCAGCATCGTCACCATGGCCTCCGGCGCGGTGGACACCGGTGGCCCCGGGCTTCTCTGCTACGGCGTGACCAAAGCCGCCGTGGTCCAGCTGACGAAGACCCTGGCCACCGAGGTCGGCCCGCACGGCATCCGGGTCAACGCGGTGGCGCCCGGGTGGACCCGTACCCCCATGACCGACCGCCACGACAGCGAGGCACAGGCGCGGACCGAGTCGTTCATGGCCCGTCTGTCACCGCTGGGCCGGGTCGGAGAGCCCGACGACATCGCGCACGCCGTACTGCACCTCGCCTCCGACGCCTCGTCATTCACCACGGGCCAGATCATCCGCCCGAACGGCGGCGTCGCCATGCCGTGGTGACCCTGAGAAGCCCCCAAGGCGCCGCCACGCGCCCCCCACGTCCCTCCGCCCCGCGCCCCGCACCGTCCGCTCCCCGCGCCGTCCGCTCCCACCTCTCCCCCGCACCCTTCGGCACGCAATGCACGGGCAGGAGACTCAGCCCCCACCCCCCGGCCACGACCGCCCCCTCCACCGCGCCGGCATCCGGCGCGACAGCGAGTCGCAGCACTCCCCACCACCACAGCGCACCGAGCCCCAGAGTCGCCCCCCAGCGCACTATCCGCATAGCCGCCACCTCCAGGCCTTCGGGCCTCACCAGAACGACGCTAGACGGCCCTCGACGCGGCCGGGGAGGGCGCATCACCGGCACAGGGACGCACGACTCACTCACGGGGACGGCACCCACACGCCGCCCGGTGCGCCCCGCAGTCTCACACCGCTCCGGACACGCACCCGGCGCACCCACCGGCGCCCGCCCAGGCCGTAGCCGCGACTGTGGCACTGCCCCTGACAGCGTCCCAAGCCGCAGCACCCGACCCCGCAGGACCGCACCGCACCCACCCCGGCACGACGCCCCCCACAGCCACAGCCACAGCCACAGCCACAGCCACAGCCACAGCCAGGTGCTATCCGTTCTCCGCTTGGAACATCCAATGGTGCTTCTCGAGATCCGCCGTGATCTCGATGAAGATGTCCTGGCTCACCGGATCCGCCTCCGCGGTGCTCTCCACCCGAGTCCGCATCCGGGTGATCACCGCGCTGAGGGCGTCCACCAGCGTGCCCACGGCGTCCGTGTCCTTGACCCAGCCGTCGGGCACCTTGCCGATGCCGCTGCTCCCGGCCACCGTCGCGGCGCGCCCGTCCGGCGAGACGCCGAGCGTGGCCGCTCGCTCGGCAACGGTGTCGGAGTGCAGTCGCGCGCTATCCACGACCTCGTCGAGCTGCAGATGGACCGAACGGAAGCGGGGCCCGACGACGTTCCAGTGGATCTGCTTGGCCACGAGGGACAGGTCCACGAGATCGACCAGGGCGCCTTGCAGCGCCTCGGAGACGATCTTGAGGTCGGCGTCGGACAGCGGGCTCTTGACGACGTACATCGGCGCGCTCCGGTTCTCGATGTGACGTACGGACGTACGACCTGGCCGGCCCTACGCCCCTGACGACGGTGTGCGTGGCGCACGAACTTCTCGCGCGCACGCCCCCGAGCCCGCCCTTCCACCATGACCGCACACCCCCACCCCGGCAAACGGGAACCCCAACCCGCTCAGCTCACCCCACGCAAAAGCCCCGGCCGGCACCCCCAGGTCTCCCTGGAGGCCCCGCCCGGGGCTTCCATCGCGCTTCTCGTGCTACTTCAGCGGCGTGCGCCGAACCTCACGCATACACGTGCGGCCGTCACGCCGCCACGACGTCCACCGCTTCGGTGGGCGCCTTGATCGTGACCCGCTCCGGTGGCACACCAGCCACCGACACGGAGTTGAGCATGGGTCGACGCACTGGTGCTGGCACCGGCTCGGTGGCCGCTGCGGACTGGGCCAGCTCGGCAAGGGCGAGCTCGTCACTCACTTCCCGCATGAGCTCGGACATCCGTACGTCCAGCGCGTCGCAAATGGCGGAGAGCAGCTCGGAGGAAGCCTCCTTCTGCCCCCGCTCCACCTCGGAGAGATAGCCGAGTGAGACTCGGGCGGACGAGGAGACTTCGCGCAGAGTACGGCCCTGGCGCTGGCGCTGCCGACGCAGCACGTCACCCAGCAGGCGACGGAGCAGAATCATCGGTGGCTCCCTCCTCGGACCGTGTAGCCGCATCCTTCACGCCCCACCGTACCGCCTCGCGCTGCGGCCGTGCGGGGAGCGCTGTTGTGTTCACTCAGGGCTGCAAACATCAAGTCCCCCCGTTCTGTTCCGTATCCTGTGCCCGCTCATTCCCGGTCTGTTCGCCCACGAGCTCCTGGAGGAGGAGTCCGAGCACGCTCCGTACACTCTCCATACGAATTTCCGCCCGGCCGCCGTTCAACCTCAACGACGCCACTTTCCCGCCATCGAATGCGCCGGAATCCGCGCCGAGGGGGCCGGCGACAGCGACATGGACCGTGCCGACGGGCTGCCCGTCCTGTGGGTCCGGGCCCGCTACCCCGGTGGTCGAAATTCCCCAGTCGGCGCCGAGCGCCTTGCGGACACCGTCCGCCATCTGGGCCGCGACCTGCGGATCCACCGCTCCGCGCTGGTCCAGGAGGGTGGCGTCGACACCCAGCAACTGGTGCTTCACCTCGGTCGCGTACGCGGTGACCGAGCCCCGGAAGGCCTGGGAGGCGCCGGGGACGTCCGTGATCGCGGCCGCGACCAGACCGCCGGTGAGCGATTCAGCGACGGCGAGCGTCTCGCCCCTCACCTTCAGTAGTCGCAGCACGTCAGCGGCTGTGGACGTCACCGTTCCGCGCCCTCCGCCGCGGCCTGGCGCTCGGCGATTCCGCGTCGGCGCAACACAATGGCCTGTCTCACATAGTCGAGTCCGGTGACGACGGTGAGAATGACCGCCACGGCCATCACCCAGAACCTCAGGGTGGCCAGGGGACCCTCCAGCACCAGGACGTACATCCCGACGGCGGTGCCCTGGGCCAGGGTCTTCAGCTTGCCGCCGCGGCTCGCCGGGATCACCCCGTACCGGATGACGACGAAACGCAGCAGGGTGATGCCGAGTTCCCGGCCGAGGATGACGGCCGTCACCCACCAGGGCAGATCACCGAGGTACGACAGGCAGATCAGCGCCGAGCCCATGATCGCCTTGTCGGCGATGGGGTCGGCGATCTTCCCGAAGTCGGTGACGAGGTTGTAGGTCCGGGCCAGATGGCCGTCGAAGATGTCGGTGATCATGGCGACGGCGAAGGCGGCCCAGGCCCAGGCACGCCACACGGGGTCGTATCCGCCGTCCATGAGCATCAGCACGACGAAGCCGGGGACGAGGACCAGGCGGACCATGGTCAGGATGTTCGCGATGTTCCAGAGGCTGGCCTGGTTGACGGCGGCAGCGCCGAGCTTCCCGCCACGCACGGGCCTGGCGTCTCCGGGGCCGCTCGGGGCGCCGGGAGCGCCGGGGGCACTCGTGGCGCTCTTGGCGCCGTGGGAGCCGCCCGCCGCGGATGCCGGGACACCCGTCATCTGGCCGCCTCCTCAGTACACGCGAGGGAGCCCGGAAGCGCCTCGGCCACCAGGTCGACGCCTTCGGTGCCGACCACCTTCGCGTCGACCATAAGGCCGACCGTCAGGTTCTCGCCGTTCGTGAACAGCACCTGGCCGTCCGTCTCGGGCGCCTGGTGGGCGGCGCGGCCGTAGGCGCCCTCGTCGCCGTCGACCGACTCGACCAGGACGCGGACCGTCTGTCCGACGCGCTCCTCGGCGCGCTGCGAGACCAGCTCCTCGGCCAGCCGGGAGACGCGCGCGAGGCGCTCGGCGACGACGTCCTCGTCGAGCTTGTTGTCGTAGGTGGCCGCTTCGGTGCCTTCCTCGTCGGAGTATCCGAAGACACCGATGGCGTCCAGCCGCGCACCGTTCAGGAAGCGCTCCAGCTCCGCGAGGTCGGCCTCGGTCTCGCCGGGGAAACCGACGATGAAGTTGGACCGGACACCGGCCTCGGGGGCCTTGCCGCGGATGGTGTCGAGCAGTTCCAGGAAGCGGTCGGTGTCGCCGAAGCGGCGCATCGAGCGCAGCACGGCGGGCGCGGAGTGCTGGAAGGAGAGGTCGAAGTACGGCACGACCTTGGGGGTCGAGGTGAGCACGTCGATGAGGCCGGGCCGCATCTCGGCGGGCTGGAGATAGCTGACGCGCACCCGCTCGATGCCGTCGACCTCGGCGAGCTCGGGCAGCAGCGACTCCAGCAGCCGGATGTCGCCGAGGTCCTTGCCGTACGAGGTGTTGTTCTCGGAGACCAGCATGATCTCCTTGACGCCCTGCTCGGCGAGCCAGCGGGTCTCGTTGAGCACGTCCGAGGGGCGGCGGGAGATGAAGGAGCCGCGGAAGGACGGGATGGCGCAGAAGGAGCAGCGGCGGTCGCAGCCGGAGGCGAGCTTCACGGAGGCGACGGGCGACCCGTCGAGCCGGCGGCGCAGGGGAGCGCGCGGGCCGGAGGCCGGGGCCAGTCCGTCCGGAAGATCGGCGGGGGCGTGCCCGGGGAGCGCGACCTCGGCCGCCGAGTCCTGGCGCTCGGCCGGGCTGATCGGCAGCAGCTTGCGGCGGTCGCGCGGGGTGTGCGAGGCGTGGACGCCGCCGCTCAGGATGGTCTGGAGGCGGTCGGAGATGTTCGCGTAGTCGTCGAAGCCGAGCACGCCGTCGGCCTCGGGCAGGGCCTCCGCCAACTCCTTGCCGTACCGCTCGGCCATGCAGCCGACCGCCACGACGGCCTGGGTTCTGCCGTGGCCCTTGAGGTCGTTGGCCTCCAGGAGGGCGTCGACGGAGTCCTTCTTGGCGGCTTCGACGAAGCCACAGGTGTTGACGACCGCGACATCCGCGTCCTCGGCGTCCTCGACGAGCTCCCAGCCGTCCGCCTCCAAACGGCCTGCGAGCTCCTCCGAGTCCACCTCGTTGCGGGCGCAGCCAAGAGTGACGAGTGCGACGGTACGGCGTTCAGGCATGGGCTCAAGACTACTTCGTCCCACTGACAGCCCACGTCGACGGGGTTGGCCGATCGTGGCCAACCCCGTGCGTGCGTTTCCCTGTGCGTCTTCTGTGCGGATCGCCCGCCCCGCGCCGTGGGCCTCACGACCCCTGCGCGGCGGGCCTCCCGGTCAGCCGACCTCCGGGTCGCCCTTCGTGTACGTCAGGCGTTCGACCTGGCCGGGACGGAACTCGTCCTTGATCTTCTTGCCGTTGACGTAGAGCTGGACGGCCCCGGCGTCACCGAGGACGAGATCGATCTTGGAGCTGTCCTGGAAGGTCTTGGACTGGCCCTGCTGGAGGAGACCGTCCCACAGCAGCTGGCCGCTGTGGTCCTTGGCGGAGATCCAGCTGCGGCCGTTGGACGCGGTGACCCGGACGGTGACCTTGTCACGGGGCGCGGCCGCGATGGCGCTGTCGGACGGCTCCGGCTTGGGGTCGGCCTCGGGCTTGTCGGCCTTGGGCGTGGGCGAGGGGGACTTGCCGGCGGTCGGCGTGGAGCCCTCGACGGCCTGGCTGGAGGCGTCGTCGTCCTGTCCGCCGTCGAACGCGGTGAAGCCGACGAAGCCGATCACCGCGACGATCGCGGCGACCATGGCTGCGGTCCAGTTGGGTCCGCGGCGCTCGGGGCGGATGCGTTCCGCCTCGAACAGGGGGGCCGCCGGGGTCGGTGCGGGACGCCCGCCGTGCGCCTCGTCGTACTGGGCGAGCAGCGGGGCGGGGTCGATGCGCACCGCACGCGCGACGGAGCGGATGTGACCGCGCGCGTAGACGTCGCCGCCGCAAGGGGCGAAGTCGTCCCGCTCGATCGCGTGCACGATGGCGATGCGGACCCGGGTGGCGTTACTGACGTCGTCGACGGTCAGCCCGGCGTCGATGCGCGCCTGCCGGAGGGCATGGCCGATCGAGGGGCGTTCCGCCGCGCGTTCGTCTCGGTCGTCTTCGAACGGACGCTCGTCTTCGGGGAAGTTGCCGTCAGGGGAGTTGCCGATGGACACGGGGGCGCCTTTCGAGCGTGTAGCCACCTGTGCTGGAAGTTCAGTCTAGGGGGGGTACGAAAGGGTGGGGCAACCGGGCGGTGGGTCTTTGTACGCCATCAGAATGGCCGGTCATCCTGCTGGTGGTGAGGGTGAGGCACGTGGCTTTCCCTTCCTCCAACTTGACGTACGCCGAAGGGAAACGGTTGCTCACGGATTCCTTACGGCTGGGTCACGTTCGAATACCCGAAAGTCGTAGGTCCACCCGTGCTCCCTGCGAGTTCCACCCGACCGGAGGCCGTCCCTCACCGCCCCTACTCCCCAGTTTCCCCCCGGATCACCGCCAGCACTCCGTCCAGCTCGTCGGGTTTCACGAGAACGTCACGCGCCTTGGAGCCCTCGCTCGGTCCCACGACGCCCCGCGACTCCATGAGGTCCATCAGCCGCCCGGCCTTGGCGAAGCCGACGCGCAGCTTGCGCTGGAGCATGGAGGTCGAGCCGAACTGCGTGGAGACGACGAGTTCGGCCGCCTGGCACAGCAGGTCGAGGTCGTCGCCGATCTCCTCGTCGATCTCCTTCTTCTGCTTGGTGCCCACGGTGACGTCGTCGCGGAAGACGGGCGCCATCTGGTCCTTGCAGTGCTGGACGACCGCCGCGACCTCGTCCTCGGTCACGAATGCGCCCTGCATTCGGGTGGGTTTGTTCGCACCCATCGGGAGGAACAGCCCGTCACCCTTGCCGATGAGCTTCTCGGCGCCCGGCTGGTCGAGGATGACGCGCGAGTCGGCGAGCGACGAGGTGGCGAACGCTAGCCGTGACGGCACGTTGGCCTTGATGAGACCGGTGACGACGTCGACCGACGGCCGCTGCGTGGCGAGCACCAGATGGATGCCCGCCGCACGGGCGAGCTGGGTGATGCGGACGATCGCGTCCTCCACGTCCCTCGGCGCGACCATCATCAGGTCGGCCAGCTCGTCCACGATGACCAGCAGGTACGGGTAGGGCTGGAGTTCGCGCTCACTGCCCTCGGGCAGCTTGACCTTGCCGTTCCTGATGGCCTCGTTGAAGTCGTCGATGTGCCGGTAGCCGAACGCCGCGAGGTCGTCGTAGCGCAGGTCCATCTCGCGCACGACCCACTGGAGCGCCTCGGCGGCCCGCTTGGGGTTGGTGATGATCGGCGTGATGAGGTGCGGGATGCCCTCGTACGCGGTCAGCTCGACGCGCTTGGGGTCGACGAGGACCATGCGCACGTCCTCGGGGGTCGCGCGCACCATGATCGACGTGATGAGGCAGTTGATGCACGACGACTTGCCGGAGCCGGTCGCGCCCGCGACGAGCACATGCGGCATCTTCGCGAGGTTGGCCATCACATAGCCGCCCTCGACGTCCTTGCCGAGCGCCACCAGCATCGGGTGGTCGTCCTCGGCCGCGTCCGCGAGACGCAGGACGTCGCCGAGGTTGACCATCTCGCGGTCGGTGTTGGGGATCTCGATGCCGACCGCCGACTTGCCGGGGATCGGGCTGATGATCCTTACGTCCGGGCTGGCGACGGCGTACGCGATGTTCTTGGTCAGCGCGGTGATCCGCTCGACCTTCACGGCGGGGCCCAGCTCGACCTCGTAGCGCGTGACCGTCGGCCCGCGTGTGAAGCCGGTGACGGAGGCGTCGACCTTGAACTCGGTGAAGACGTTAGTGAGCGAGGCGACGACGGCGTCGTTGGCGGCGCTGCGGGTCTTGCCGGGGCCGCCCCGTTCCAGCAGGTCGAGCGAGGGCAGCGCGTAGGTGATGTCGCCGGAGAGCTGGAGCTGCTCGGCGCGCGCCGGCAGGTCACGCGGCTCGTCGGGGGCCTTCTTGGTGAGGTCCGGCACCAGGGATTCCTGCTGCGGGGCCTTGGCCGTCCTGGCGGCCGGGGGGTCCTGGTTGGGCGTCTTCGTGCGCGCGGCGGGTACGGGCGTGGTGTCCTCGCGGTCCCCGGCGCTCACCCCGTGGGTGAGGTCGGCGACCACCGGCGAGGGCGGCATCCCGTGGAGCACGGCCCCGTCGAGGGCGGCGGCGGCCGCGGCGGCCACGTCCACGGCGTCCATCGGCCGGTCCGGGTCGGGCTGGCGCACGGCGGAACGCCGGGGGCGGCGCCTGGAGAGGGCCTCCTGCTCGGCGCCGTCGGGGTCGTACTCCTGGGGGGCGGACCCACCGCGGCGGGGGCGCCCGGGCAGCGCTTCGCGCCACTGCTCGTCGTAGCGCGCGTCGTCGCCGTACGCCTCGTCCACGTCGGCCGCGACGATGCCCAGCTTCTGCCCGAGGAGCCGCAGCCGCTGCGGGATCGCGTTGACCGGGGTCGCGGTGACGACGAGGAGCCCGAAGACGGTGAGCAGCACGAGCATGGCCACGGCGAGCGCCTCGCCCATGGTGTACGTCAGCGGGGTGGCCGTGCCCCAGCCGATGAGCCCGCCGGCGTCCCTTATGGGCTGCATCCCGGCGCTGCGGGCGGGCGACCCGCAGGCGATGTGGACCTGTCCGAGCACACCGATGACGAGCGCGGACAGACCGATGACGATGCGGCCGTTGGCGTCGGGCTTCTCGGGGTGCCGGATGAACCGTACGGCGATGATCGCGAGCAGTATCGGCACGAGCAGGTCGAGCCGGCCGAAGGCACCGGTCACGAGCATCTCGACGAGGTCGCCGACGGGGCCGCGCAGATGGGACCAGGTGCCGGCGGCGACGATCAGGGCGAGGGCGAGCAGCAGCAGCGCGACGCCGTCCTTGCGGTGCGCCGGGTCGAGGTTCTTCGCGCCCTGCCCTATGCCGCGGAAGACGGCGCCGACGGCGTGCGCGGCACCGAGCCAGACGGCGCGTACGAGCCTGTACACGCCCCCGGTCGGATTGGGCGCCGGCTTCGGAGGGGCCGTCTTCTTCGCCGCCGCCTTCTTGGCGGGTGCCTTCTTGGCGGCGGCTTTCTTCGCGGGGGCCTTCTTCGCCGGAGCCTTCGTCGGAGCGGCCGCCTTCTTCGCGGGCGACTTCTTCGCAGCGGACTGACGTGAGGCCATGAGTGTGAGGTTACCGGTGGAGGCCACAGCCGACACGTGTGCCTACTGCTTCACCCGTTCGTGTCGCGTGTCCGGCGCCCCGAAGCTGACGGCCCCTGACGGCTCCTCAGTGCCGACGCCGTCAGGCACAGCCACCCAAGGCTCAGGCACAGCTACTGGGGCCGTCAGAACACGGCTGCCGCTGCCGTCAGGCACGGTTCTCGCGCCGCCCAGGCACGGTGCTCGCCCCGCCCAGGCACAACTCCGGCCGGGTCCCGGCCACTTCCGCGACATGGACCCGTGCGCTTCTCCGGCTGGGCTCCGCTCAGTTCTGCGAGGGGACCGAGGCGGGTCCGCCCGTGCCCGGCTCCAGCGCGTCCAGCGCCCTGCGCAGCCCGGTGAGTTTGCGTTCGAGATGGGCCGCGGTGGCCACCGCCGCCGCGTCCGCCGAGTCGTCGTCGAGCTGTTTGGAGAGGGCCTCCGCCTGCTCCTCCACGGCCGCGAGGCGCGCGGAGAGTTCGGCGAGGATGCCGCCGGAAGGCTCCTTCGAGCCGCCCGCCGCACCCTTGCCGCCGCCCTCCAACTGGAGTCGCAGCAGTGCCGCCTGCTCCCTGAGCTGGCAGTTCTTCATGTACAGCTCGACGAACACGGAGACCTTCGCCCGCAGCACCCATGGGTCGAACGGCTTGGAGATGTAGTCGACCGCGCCCGCCGCATACCCCCGGAAGGTGTGATGCGGGCCGTGGTTGATGGCGGTGAGGAAGATGATCGGGATGTCCCGTGTCCGCTCACGCCGCTTGATGTGCGCGGCCGTCTCGAATCCGTCCATGCCCGGCATCTGGACGTCCAGCAGAATGACCGCGAAGTCGTCCGTCAGCAGCGCCTTGAGCGCTTCCTCCCCGGACGATGCCCGCACCAGCGTCTGATCGAGCGCGGAGAGGATGGCCTCCAGCGCCAACAGATTCTCCGGCCGGTCATCGACCAGGAGGATCTTGGCCTTCTGCACCATGGCCCGCCCTCCTCGCCCCGGCTTGGGGCCTCCCCTGTCCTCAGGATCCGAGGTGACACCGCCGGGTGTCACCTCAGGGGACGACTCCCTTGCGCCGCCCGTCCTTGTGCCGGTCATCGTAGCCGCACCCCGCCCGTCGCCACACCCTGTCACCGTGATGTCACTGTGCTCGTAGCAGAAACGCGGCGGGGGACCAGAAGGTTCCCCGAATCCCGCGCTTCTACACGGCCTCGGCCACACTCAGTCAGCAACTGCGCTTCCCGCTCATCCGGTTGTGACCGCATGCCTTCCGCCCCGTCACTCGCTCCGCATCCATTGCTCCATCACCGCCAGCAGATGATCCGGATCGACCGGCTTGGTCACATAGTCCGAGGCTCCCGAATCGAGCGCCTTCTCCCGGTCGCCCTTCATCGCCTTGGCCGTCAGCGCGATGATCGGCAGCCCGGCGAACTGGGGCATCCGGCGGATCGCCGTGGTCGTCGCGTACCCGTCCATCTCGGGCATCATGATGTCCATCAGGACGACTGTCACGTCGTCGTGCTGCTCCAGGACCTCGATGCCCTCACGGCCGTTCTCCGCGTACAGCACCGACAGGCCGTGCTGCTCCAGGACGCTGGTGAGCGCGAAGACGTTGCGGATGTCGTCGTCGACGATCAGCACCTTCTCGCCGTCGAACCGGGCCGCACGGCGCGCCTGCGGCGCCTCCTGCGCCCAGTTCTCCTGTGCCTGCCCGTTGCCCTGTCCGGGCAACCCGGACGACGGACCGGCCGGCACGGCCCTGCGGCGGCGCCTGAACAGCGCGGCGGCCCCGTTCTGCGTCTCCTGGTACGACTTCACCTCGGCCGGTGTCTCAGTGGGCTCGCTCAGCTCGGCCTCGGAGGCCAGCAGCTCCCCGGCCTCCAGCGAGGACGGGGTGTTGCTCGCGTAGCCCTGCGGAGGCAGTTCGCTCGGGTGCAGCGGCAGGTAGAGGGTGAACGTGGAGCCGCGTCCGGGCTCGCTCTGGGCGTGGATCTCGCCGCCCAGCAGCCGGGCGATCTCCCGCGAGATCGACAGCCCCAGACCCGTACCGCCGTACTTGCGGCTCGTGGTGCCGTCGGCCTGCTTGAACGCCTCGAAGATCACCCGCATCTTGCTGGCCGCGATACCGATCCCGGTGTCGGTCACCGAGAACGCGATCATGTCGGCGTCCGGGTCGCTCAGCGAGCCCGCCTCCAACAGCTGCTCCCTGATGGCCACCGGCACATCCGCGCCGGCCGGCCGGATGACCAGCTCCACGGCCCCGGAGTCGGTGAACTTCACCGCGTTCGACAAGAGGTTCCGCAGCACCTGCAGCAGCCGCTGTTCGTCCGTGTGCAGCGTGGCCGGCAGCTCCGGCGAGACGCGTACGGAGAAGTCCAGGCCCTTCTCGGCGGTCAGCGGCCGGAAGGTGGCCTCCACGTAGTCGACGAGCTGCACGAGCGCGATCCGGGTCGGCGAGACGTCCATCTTGCCCGCCTCGACCTTCGACAGGTCCAGGATGTCGTTGATCAGCTGGAGCAGGTCGGAGCCCGCCCCGTGGATCGTCTCGGCGAACTCGACCTGCTTGGGCGTCAGGTTCGACTCGGCGTTGTCCGCGAGCAGCTTGGCGAGGATCAGCAGCGAGTTGAGCGGGGTACGCAGCTCGTGCGACATGTTCGCCAGGAACTCGCTCTTGTAGCGCATCGAGACGGCGAGCTGCTCGGCCCGCTCCTCCAGGACCTGCCGCGCCTCCTCGATCTCGGTGTTCTTGACCTCGATGTCGCGGTTCTGCCGGGCCAGCAGCTCGGCCTTCTCCTCCAGTTCGGCGTTGGACGCCTGGAGGGCCTTCTGCCGGTTCTCCAACTCGTCCGACCGCTCCCGCAGTTGCTCGGTCAGCTCCTGCGACTGCTTCAGCAGGACCTCCGTCTTGGTGTTGACGGAGATGGTGTTGACGCTCGTCGCGATCATCTCTGCGATCTGGTTGAGGAAGTCCTTCTGGATCTGCGTGAACGGCGTGAACGACGCCAGCTCGATCACCCCGAGCACGGTCCCCTCGAAGAGCACCGGAAGCACGATGACCTGTGCCGGGGGCGCCTCACCGAGCCCGGAGGAGATCTTCAGATAACCGCTCGGCGCGTTCTCCACCAGGATGGTGCGCTTCTCCTGCGCGGCCGTCCCGACCAGCGCCTCCCCCGGCCGGAACGACGTCGGCATGGAGCCCATCGAGTAGCCGTACGAGCCGAGCATCCGCAGCTCGTACTGGTCCTCGTTGTCCGGGCCCAGGTCCTTGCCGTCGACCAGCGGCATCGCCAGGAAGAACGCCCCGTGCTGCGCGGACACCACCGGGGTCAGCTCGCTCATGATCAGCGAGGCCACGTCGTCCAGGTCCCGGCGGCCCTGCATCAGGGCGGAGATGCGGGCCAGGTTGCCCTTGAGCCAGTCCTGCTCCTGATTGGCGATCGTGGTGTCGCGCAGGTTGGCGATCATCTTGTTGATGTAGTCCTGCAGCTCCTTGATCTCGCCCGACGCGTCCACGTCGATCTTGAGATTCAGGTCGCCTCGGGTCACCGCGGTCGCCACGCGTGCGATGGCGCGCACCTGCCGGGTGAGATTCCCGGCCATCTCGTTCACCGACTCGGTGAGGTCCCGCCAGGTGCCGTCGACGTCCCGCACCCGCGCCAGACCGCCCAGCTGCCCCTCGGTGCCCACCTCGCGGGCCACCCGGGTGACCTCCTCGGCGAAGGACGACAGCTGGTCGACCATCGTGTTGATGGTGGTCTTCAGCTCCAGGATCTCGCCGCGCGCGTCGATGTCGATCTTCTTGGTGAGATCGCCCTTGGCGATGGCGGTCGTGACCATCGCGATGTTGCGGACCTGCCCGGTGAGGTTGGACGCCATCGAGTTCACGGACTCGGTGAGGTCCTTCCAGGTGCCAGCCACACCCGGTACGTGCGCCTGGCCGCCGAGGATGCCGTCCGTGCCCACCTCCCGGGCCACCTTGGTCACCTGGTCCGCGAAGGAGCTCAGCGTCTTGACCATGCTGTTGAAGGTGTCGGCGAGCTGCGCGACCTCGCCGCGCGCCTCGATCGTCACCGTACGGGTGAGGTCGCCGTTGGCGACGGCCGCGGCCACCTGGGAGATGTTCCGCACCTGCATGGTCAGGTTCTTGGCCATCAGGTTCACATTGCCGCTGAGGTCCTTCCAGATGCCGGTGACGCCCGGCACGTGCGCCTGGCCGCCGAGGATGCCCTCGGTGCCCACCTCGCGGGCCACCCGGGTCACCTGCTCGGCGAAGGACGACAGCTGGTCGACCATCGTGTTCACCGTGGTGACGAGTTCGAGGATCTCGCCCTTGGCGTCCACGGTGATCTTCTTCGACAGGTCGCCCTTGGCGACCGCGGTGGTGACCTCGGCGATCTGGCGCACCTGGATGGTCAGGTTGTTCGCCATGAAGTTCACCGACTGGGTGAGGTCCTTCCAGGTGCCGGAGACGCCCTGCACCTCCGCCTGACCGCCGAGCTGGCCCTCGGTGCCCACCTCGCGGGCGACCCTGGTGACCTCCTCCGCGAACGACGACAGCTGGTCCACCATCGTGTTCAGCGTGTTCTTCAGCTCCAGGATCTCGCCGCGCGCGTCCACGGTGATCTTCTGGGAGAGGTCACCGCGGGCGACCGCCGTGGCGACCTGCGCGATGTTGCGGACCTGTCCGGTCAGGTTGCCGGCCATGCCGTTCACGGACTCGGTGAGGTCGCGCCACACACCGGCGACGCCCGGCACGTGCGCCTGCCCGCCGAGACGGCCCTCGGTGCCCACGTCACGGGCGACCCGGGTCACCTGGTCGGCGAAGGACGACAGCTGGTCGACCATCGTGTTGATGGTGTTCTTCAGCTCCAGGATCTCGCCGCGCGCGTCGACGTCGATCTTCTGCGAGAGGTCACCGCGGGCGACGGCCGTCGTCACCTGCGCGATGTTACGCACCTGTGAGGTGAGGTTGCCGGCCATCGAGTTGACGGAGTCGGTGAGCTCCTTCCAGGTGCCCGACACGCCGTCCACGCGGGCCTGACCGCCGAGGCGGCCCTCCGTGCCCACGTCACGGGCCATGCGGGTCACCTGGTCGGCGAACGACGACAGCTGGTCGACCATCGTGTTCACGGTGTTCTTCAGTTCGAGCATCTCGCCCGCGACATCGACGGTGACCTTCTGTGAGAGGTCGCCGTTGGCCACGGCCGTGGTCACCGCCGCGATGTTCCTCACCTGTCCGGTGAGATTCCGGAACGCCGTGTTGACGGAGTCCGTGAGGTCCTTCCACGTACCGGCCGCGCCCGGCACCTTCGCCTGACCACCGAGGCGGCCCTCGGCCCCCACCTCGTTGGCCACGCGGGTGACCTCGGCACCGAAGTAGGACAGTTGGTCGACCATCCCGTTGACGGTGTTCTTCAGCTCCAGCATCTCGCCGGCCACGTCGACGGTGACCTTCTGCGAGAGGTCGCCGTTGGCCACGGCGGTCGTCACGGCCGCGATGTCCCGCACCTGGATCGTCAGGTTCCGGAAGACCGTGTTCACCGAATCGGTGAGGTCCTTCCACGTACCCGCCGCACCCGGCACCTGCGCCTGACCGCCGAGACGCCCCTCGGCACCCACCTCGTTCGCCACACGGGTGACCTCGTCGGCGAAGATCCGCAGCGTCTCGGTCATCTGGTTGATCGTCTCGGCGAGCTTGGCGACCTCACCGCGTGCCGGGACGGTCACCTTCTGCGACAGGTCACCGTTGGCGACGGCGGTCGTGACCTGAGCGATCCCCCGCACCTGCGCCGTCAGGTTGCCGGCCATGGTGTTCACCGAATCGGTGAGTTCTTTCCACACTCCGGCCACACCCGGCACCTCGGCCTGACCGCCGAGCTGGCCCTCCGTGCCCACCTCACGGGCGACTCGCGTCACCTCGGAGGAGAACGCGGAGAGCTGGTCGACCATCGTGTTGACGGTCTCCTTCAGCTCCAACATCTCGCCGGCGACGTGAACCGTGACCTTCCGGGACAGATCACCCTTGGCGACCGCGGTCGTCACCAGCGCGATGTCCCTCACCTGCGCGGTGAGCCGGTACGCCATGGTGTTGACGGACTCGGTCAGATCCTTCCACGAACCGGACATCCCGCGCACCCGGGCCTGCCCGCCCAGCTTGCCCTCGGTGCCCACCTCGCTGGCCACCCGGGTGACCTCGTCGGTGAACGTCGACAGCTGGTCGACCAGGTTGTTGACGGTCCGCCCGACCTTCAGGAACTCCCCGCGCAGCGGATGCCCGCTCCCGTCCGGGGCGTGCGTCCGCAGCTCCATCCGCGGCGACAGGTCACCCTCGGCGACGGCCGACAACACCCGGCTGACCTCGGAGACCGGCCGTACGAGATCGTCGACCAGGGCGTTCGACGCGTCGATCGCGGCCGCCCACGACCCCTCGGTCGCGCCCGTCTCCAGCCGCTCGGTGAGCTTTCCCTCACGGCCGACCATCCGCCGCACCCGCGACAACTCGCCGGTCAGATGCAGATTGCGGTCCGCCACCTCGTTGAACACGGCGGCGATCTCGGCCATGACACCGTCACCCGAGACGGTGAGCCGCTTGCGGAAGTTGCCGTCCCGCATGGCCTCCAGCGCCGTCAACAGCCGATTCAGGGCAGCCGTGTCCACGGTGGTGGTCCCGCCGCGCGGTTTGCGCTGCTGGTTCAGGGACTGTCCGCCTTTCGCGCGCGCCTTAGTGCCTCGCGTCGCTGCGCCAGACTCCACTGTGTCCCTCCCGCAAGGGTCGACCGTTCCTGCTGGATCTACTGCGCCCCACTGGGCCGCATCGCACTGCTCGTACCACTCGTACTACTTTCGTACGCGGGTACGTCTGCTCGGTGAGCCGGACACCACTCCCCGGTACCTGGCAGAACGCGGTCCGACCCGGCCTTCTCCTGGAATCCTGCCCAGTGTTTCACCATGGCTGAACCAGGCCATAACAGTTCGGCAGCTTCGCACACGGTCCGCACACCTTCCGGGCGGAATCACAGACGACCGGCATCCGCATGGACGGCGAAGGTAAGTAACCTTGCATGCGGCTGTCCAGCCATGCCGGTCCCGTCCGGCCTGGGCGGTGGCGCACGAGCACGAGCGGGCAGGCATCGGAGGGGCGGCCGCACCATGACCACCGGACTGCATCCTGGGGAAGCCCCCCAGGAACCCAGGCCGACGGATGATCAGCCTCTGCCTCGGCAGGAGGTCGGTCGTGGGTCCTCGCACGACGAGAACCGGACAAGGAGATCTGTGATCACCGCGCGCGCGGCCGCCAGTTTCGACCCCGTCTCGCGATCCGTCGCGACGGCCCGCTCGTTCGTCCGCGACACCCTCCAGGGCTGGGGTTTCGCCGACATCGTCGACGACGCCGTGGTCCTCACCAGCGAACTGGTCACCAACGCGGTCGTCCACGCGGGCACCTCCGCCGACGTGCTGTGCCTGCGCTCGGAGGACGGGGTACGCATCGAGGTCGCCGACAGGTACCCCGAGCGGGAGATCCCCCTCCAGTCCAGCCCCGTCAACATGGGCAGCCCCGACCGCGAGGGGGGCCGCGGCCTCCAGCTGTGCGCTGCGATGGCCGGCCGCTGGGGCGTGGAGTACACCCCCACCCACAAGCAGGTCTGGTTCCAACTCGACCTCCCCGACCGCCCCGTGGGCACCCGCACCGCGGGCCCGTCACTCCCCCCCGACCTGCTGCCCCTCGCCGACGGCCGGGTCCGCGTCGCCGTCGTCCAGATCGACCGCACGGGCGCGATCAACGCGTGGAACGAGGACGCGGAGGAACTGTTCGGCTACGCCCCGGACCAGGTCATCGGCAAGCCGCTCACCGACCTCGCCGCCTGGCCGCACACCCCCGGCACCAGCACCGGGGTCGCGGAGGCCCTGCAACTCTCCCGCTGGGAGGGCAGTTACGGCATCCGCGACGCGGGGGGCCGGGTGACCCCGGTGTACGCCTCCCACCTCCGGGTGCGCGACACGGCCGGCGAACCGTCCACGGTCTGCCTTCTCGTACGGGACCACGAGCGCGCCGTCCTGCAGACCCCGCTCCGCGTCCCCACCGGCGACTCAAGCGGCTCCGGCGAGGGCGGCCAGGCCACGGACCCCTTCGAGGTCTTCATCGGCTCCCCCGCCCCGGACGACCTCGACGGCCTCCTGCAGCGCACGGTGGAGCGCGCCCGCGACATGCTCGACGGGGACTCCGCGTTCCTGCTCCTCGCCACCGACGACGAGACCGAGCTTGAGGTACGGGCCTCCACCGGCCTTCCCTCGGCCCGCCAGCGCTTCGCACGCGTCCCCGTGGAGGCCGGCCCCGGCCGCTACGGCTCGGCCCGCATGCCGGCCGTCCATGACGATCTCGCGGCCGTCCCCGGCGCGGTCCCCCTGCTCAGCGGCACGGGCATGCGCTCGGTCGTCACGGTCCCGCTGAAGGTCGAGGGCCGCCTCACCGGTTCCCTCGGCGTCGCCGCGGAGGCCGCGAGCCGCTACTCCAACGAGGAGGCCCTGCGCCTCCAGTTCGCCGCCGACCGCATCGCTCTCGCCGTCGAGTCGGCCCGCCTGGGTGAGCTGGAGCGTCTGCGCCGCGGCTCCCTGTCGTTCCTCGTCGAGGCCTCCGACCTCCTCGCGGGCACCCTGGACCGTGATCAGACGCTGGCCCTGATGGCGCAGATGACGATCCCGACCCTCGCCACCTGGTGCGCGGTGTACACGATCGCCGACCAGGCGTCCGACCCGTACCTCTCGTACGTGCTCCACGAGGACGAGGACCTCATCGACGGCCTCAAGGCCCTCCTGTCCAAGATCGCGCCGCCCGAGCCGATCCCGACTCCGGGCGCCCGTGTCTGGACGGCACCCGCGGAGGCGGCCCACCGCGCGGCTCTGCGCACCTCGATGCGCAGCCTGGGCCTCGGCGAACCGGCCACGGTCAGCTCGGGCATCGGCACGACCCTGGCGACGGCCTCGGCGGTGGGCGGGGAGACGGTCGTCCTGCCCCTGGTGGCCCGCAATCGCGTCATCGGCATGCTCACGCTCGGCAAGCCGACGGACGAGCACTTCCGCCAGGAGATCCTGGAACTCGCGGAGGACCTGTCCCGCAGGGCCGCGCTGGCCCTGGACAACGCCCGCCTGTACTCGGAGCGCATGGCCATCAGCCAGTCCCTCCAGCGCAGCCTCCTCCCGCCGGAGCTCCCGGACATCGAGGGCGTCGAGGTCGAGGTCATCTACCGCGCGGCCGGCGAGGGCAACGAGGTGGGCGGCGACTTCTACGACCTCTTCCCGATCCGCGACGGCGCGTACGGCTTCGCCATCGGCGACGTCTGCGGTACGGGCCCGGAGGCCGCCGCGGTCACGGGCCTGGCCCGTCACGCCCTGCGTCTGCTGGCCCGCGAGGGCTACGGCGGCCCGGCCGTTCTGGAGCGCTTGAACTCCGCCATCATCGACGAGGGCGCCCGCAGCCGCTTCCTGACCCTCCTGTACGGCGAGTTGTGGCCTCAGGAGGACGGCAGCGCCGTCCTGAAGGTCGTCTGCGCCGGGCATCCGCTCCCGCTCCGCCTGCGCCAGGACGGCACGGTCGAGCCGGCTGCCGAACCGCAGCCGCTCCTCGGCGTCATGGAGGACCTGGAGCTGTACGAGCAGACGGTCACCCTCGATCCCGGGGACGTGCTCCTCTGTGTCACGGACGGCGTCACCGAACGCCGTGAGGGCACCCGCATGTTGGGCGACGACGGTCTGACGGAGGTCCTCACGACCTGTACGGGTCTCACGGCCGGCGCTGTCGCGGCCCGTGTGATGCGCGCGGTCGAGCGGTTCGCTTCGGACGCCCCGTCGGACGACATGGCCATCCTGGCGATGCGTGTTCCGGGCCTGCCCAAGGACTGAGCGGGCGGCGACCGGAAAAGGGCATGAGAAAGGCCCCGCCCGGATGGGCGGGGCCTTTTGGCTGAGCCCCCAAACGGAATCGAACCGTTGACCTTCTCCTTACCATGGAGACGCTCTGCCGACTGAGCTATAGGGGCTTGTCGCTTTCGAGGTTTCCCTCGCGGCAACGGAATAGATCATACCCCGAACAGAGCCGTGCTCCCAAACCAAGCTCGTGCGCCCGGCGACCGTTCTCAGAACGCTGGCTGCAGCAGTCCGCCGAGTGCGTTGCAGGCGGACACCAGCCGGTGGAGTTCGCGCCGCGACATGTCCCCGCCGATGGGCAGCGCGAGCGTCTCGTCGGCGGCTCGTTCGGTCTCGGGGAGGCATATGTCCCGCCGGAACTCAGGCATGCGGTGCACCGGCGTCTTCACCGGCACGCTGCATGCAACTCCCTTGGCCTTGATGGCTCGTGCGAACGCGTCCCGGTCCGGGCGCCCGTTGCCCGGCACCCGTACGACGTACTGCTGGAAGGTGTGCCCGTCGCATCCGACCGGGGTTCGTACGCCTTTCAGCTTGGTGCTGAGGTACGCGGCGCGTTCCCTGCGCACTCCGACCTCGCTGTACGGCGTCTCGGACTCGCCTTGTTCCAGCACCAACAGGCCGTGTCGTCGCCCTACTTGGTGCAGTGTCGCGATGTCCGCCGACCGCCCGAAGCGGTGCACTGCGACGACCGCCACGGTCCGCGTGGTCACCGCGGCCTCGACGGCCGCCGCGTCCAGGCAGTACGACAGCGGGTCTATGTCCGCGAAGACCGGCACTGCCCCTGTCAGGCTCACGGCCTGGGCGACCTCGTGGTTCCCGAACGCCGGCACGACCACCTCGTCACCGACGCCGACACCTGCGGCCTTGAGCATTCCAACGGTACCCATAGCGCGGATCCTCGTCGCGCAATGTGAACGCCAAGTGACGCACAACAAAAAAGAGCTGGTCCCCGAACCGAAATTCGGGGACCAGCTCTATCAATGATTGTTCGGCGGCGTCCTACTCTCCCACAGGGTCCCCCCTGCAGTACCATCGGCGCTGTGAGGCTTAGCTTCCGGGTTCGGAATGTAACCGGGCGTTT